>CANCXM010000009.1 GCA_947381945.1 uncultured Muribaculaceae bacterium | reverse complement strand
GTCTGCCTTACAAGCAGAGGGTCGGGGGTTCGAATCCCTCAGCGCCCACAACTCCAAAATCTTTCTCGCATCTAAAGCAAAACCGGATAGCGCAAGCGGCGCAATCAAAATCCGGGCGCTTAGCTCAGCTGGTTCAGAGCGTCTGCCTTACAAGCAGAGGGTCGGGGGTTCGAATCCCTCAGCGCCCACAGATTAGAAATCGAATCCGACACACACGTCGCGGTTCGATTTTCTTTTTTCCTACAAATCCTAAAATAGTTAAAAATTCATACATAAAAATACAATAATTAACATCAATTCACACTGCAAACCAAGTGTGAAAACACGTTTTAATATTTTAGGGTATTTTCACACTAATAGCTAACCATTTATACAACAGACATTTACCCTCAGAAACCCAAAACAATATTTCCCGATTCACATTTTTTGGCTTGACACGATTTTTTCAAACAGTTCAAAATGACTACCTTTGAAGAGTATGAACGAAAAATGTAAATTTTCGTTAAAAACTGAATTATGGAACAGACTCTAATCATATTCAAGCCATCAGCCATCGAGCGCGCTCTTGTCGGCAAGATTCTCTCCCGCTTCGAGCAGAAGGGCCTCACAATTACCGGCATGAAAATGATGAAACTCTCCGAAGAGCTTCTGCGCCAGCACTACGCCCACCTCGTGGACCGCGACTTCTTCCCCCTCATCCTCGCGTCGATGACCGCTTCGCCGGTCATTGTCATGGTCCTCAAAGGCGTCGACGCAATCTCCGTCGTCCGCACAATGACAGGTGCGACAAACGGCCGTCAGGCAGCCGCCGGAACAATCCGCGGCGATTTCGCGGTTTCCAATCAGGAAAACCTCATCCACGCATCCTCCTCCCCCGAAGATGCCGAGGCCGAAATCAAGAGATTCTTCTCGCCCGACGAGATTTTTGACCGAACTCCCATCCTGACTCCCTTCATCTATTGTGAGCAGGACTACCCCAAACCTTAATTCGACACCCTCTCCCCTTGACCTTAAACCAATTCATTATCGCTCCTCTTGCCGGAAAAAAACATAAAGTAGACAATGAAATTTATTAAACTTAATACCCTCCTCACAGCCCTCCTCATCTCAGCCGCCGCTGTTACAGCACAGGCACAGCTCAAGCTCCCTGCCTCACACACCAACCAACACAACTCCCTCATCGCCAACCAGAAGCCGTCGGTCAATCCTTTCAAGATTGAAAACAACGACCTTCTCCTCAACCAGATTAAAGAGCGCGAAGCCGCCATCAACAACGAAATCTATTCATCATTCTGGACAAGCGACCGTGTGAACCCCTACGGAACTGCTGTTACAATTCCTGACCATAAAGACATAGACGTATCCGAATATACTACCCCTACCCCCGGACACATCACTTCCAACTACGGTTACCGCTCACGTTTCGGTCGTATGCACTACGGCATTGACCTCAAACTCCAGGTCGGCGACACCGTCCGCGCTGCATTCTCCGGCAAAGTCCGCCTCACAAAATACGAAAGACGTGGCTATGGCTACTATGTCGTTGTCCGCCACGACAATGGCCTCGAAACCGTCTACGGCCACCTCAGCCGCTTCCTCGTCAAACCCGACCAATTCGTGAAAGCCGGCGAGCCTATCGCCCTCGGTGGCAACACAGGCCGAAGCACCGGCGCACATCTCCACTTCGAGACACGCTACCTCGGCATCCCCATCAACCCCGCCGCAATCATCGACTTCGAAAACGGCGTCCCCCACAAAGACCTCTTCGCCTTCGACAAACGCACCTACGGCAAATCACAGAAATACACCCCCGCCAAGCGCAAAAAGACCTACGCTTCACGCAAACGTAAAGCAACCCGCCGCACCGCAAAGAAGTAACCCCCACAACCCCTCCCTATTACTTCCATTCCATCCCCATTCTCTCCCCAATTACTCCACCGTCTCCCCATCCCCCCATCAACTGAATCATATTTGACCTATTAGCCCTATTAGGCTTATTTGACTTATTAGACTTATTTGGCCTATTATAAAAGGAATAAAAAAACCGGAAGGAACAATCACTCTTGTTCCTTCCGGTTTTTTATATCTTTTGAAATCCTAAAGCTTCTCCTTCTCAAGCCCGCGCCGCGTCTCATCAGTCACAGGCACAAGCGGAAGCCTCAACACCTCCTTATATCTCGGGAAAAGTATATGCAACATACACTTGATTCCCGCAGGATTTCCATCCTTGAACAGGAGCGAATAAAGAGCCGAGAACTGCTGATGCAATTTCGCAGCACTCTCCGGAGTCTCATCCTCCATGCTATGGTGAATCATATCCACAAACTGAGCCGGATAGGCATTGCCAAGCACCGAAATCACACCGTCACCGCCGATTCTGATCATGCTGTGGGCAAGCGAATCATCGCCTGAAATCACGAGGAAACCCTCCGGACGACGCGTAATCACCTCCTGAGCCTGCTGCATGTTGCCGCTCGCCTCCTTGATACCGATAATCTTACCCGGAAACTCCTTGGCCAGACGGATGATGGTATCAGTGTTCATGTTCACACCGGTGCGTCCCGGGATATTATAGAGTATGATTGGAATCGGCGAAGCCTTCGCAATCTCGACAAAATGGCGATACATACCCTCCTGCGTCGGTTTATTGTAGTAGGGAACCACCGAAAGGATAGCGTCGAACTCATCGAGACGTTCGGTTTCCTGAAGCTCCTTCACGACATTGCGCGTCGAATTTCCTCCGACACCGATCACCACCGGACAGCGGTGACCGACATAATCAAGGATATGAAGAGCCAGTTCATGTTTTTCATCAGAGCCGAGAGTCGGGGTCTCGGCAGTTGTTCCGAGCGCGACGATATAGTCAGCCTTGCCATCTATCAGATAGTCAAGGTGCATATCAAGCGTATGATAGTCGATGTCTCCGTTCTCCAGGAAAGGGGTCGTAAGCGCTACCCCCATCCCTCGTAAATGCTCAGTTGACATAAAAAATTGAAATCTATATTATTAATAGCGTCAGTGTATATATACTTTAAACAGATAAAATAGCCCTTAATGTTCAACCTGCTAATGAAATGACAGCTAATTTTCACTTCACCTTACAATATCAAACCGAAATTGCATATCTTATTGCAAAATTACAAATTATTCTCCTAACCTGCAACCCCGCCCCCTCTATTAGCCCCATTAGGCTTATTAGTCCTATTTGCCCTATTAGCCTTATTAGTCCTATTAGCCCTATTAGCCCTATTAGCCCTATCAGCCCTATCAGCCCTATTGGCCCTATTAGCCCTATTAGCCCTATTAGCCCTATCAGCCCTATTAGCCCTATTGGCCCTATTAGCCTTATTAGCCTTATTTGCCCTATCCCCCTCCCAACCCTTAAACTTTGTTAATTCCAAGTACCTTGTATTGCATAGTACCTTACAATCCCCTACCTTTGCATCGTCGACAACAAAAAAACTCCTCATCAAAACCCCGAAAATCATGAACATTGACAATCTCAAATCACAGATGCGCAAAGGGATGCTCGAATTCTGCGTGCTCCTCCTCCTGAAGCGTGGCGACGCCTACGCCTCGGAAATGATCGCACGCCTGAAGGACGCTCACCTCATCGTGATGGAAGGAACCCTCTACCCCCTCCTCACCCGCCTCAAAAACGACGGACTTCTCGCCTACCGCTGGGAAGAATCCATGCAAGGCCCACCGCGCAAATATTACTCCATCACCCCTCTCGGCCTCGAATTCCTCGGACAGCTCCAAAGCTCCTGGGACGACATCTCCCGCTCCGTGGCCCTTCTTCTCTCCGATTCAACTATTTCCTCAACCACCTCAAACCCCTCTGAAGAATGAAAAAGACTTTTCCCGTCAATATAAACGGCAACATATTCTATATCGACGAAGATGCCTACAAACTCCTCCTCGACTACCTCTCGCAGCTTCGTGCAACTTTCACGGGCGAGGAAGGTGAAGAAATTGTCAACGACATCGAATCGCGCATCTCCGAGCATTTTGATGAGCGCATCCGCCTCGGAGCCAACGTCATAGTCCTTGAAGATGTCAACCGCGTCATCGAGACAATGGGACGCCCCGAAGAACTTTCCGACGAAACTGAAACCTCCTCAGAATCAAGCGAAGGCTCTGAAAACTCCGGACAGGCAGCTCCCCCCTTCAACGGGACAGCCACTCCTCCCCCACCTATCCACAAGAAACTTTACCGCGACGTGCGCCACGGAGTCTTCGGCGGAGTCATCGCTGGCCTCGCCCAGTATCTCGGATGGGATGTCACCATCATGCGCATCCTCGCCGTCATCCTCACCCTCTGCACCTACTTCTGGCCATGCATCATACTCTATCTTGTCGCATGGATGGTCATCCCCGTCGCCCGCACACCTCGTGAGATTCTTGAAATGCAGGGACAGCCTGTCACCCTCGACAACATCGGCCAGACTGTCATCAACAACTCCGTCCCACCGGCAGCTCCAATCCCCAACGAAAACTCCTCGGCAGTCTCCGCCGGCATCAATACATTCTTCTCTGTAGCAGCCAAACTCATCATCGGCTTCTTCGGATTAGTCTTCGGCCTCGGGGCCATCGCCATAATCTGCGTGCTCCTCGCTGCCGTCGCCGGTATAACCCTCTTTGCAATCGCAGGCAATCCCGTAATCATCGAAGGTCTCTCATGGGCTGACTCCAACGCACCCATCATCGAAAGCTGGGGCTACATCTGTGTCCTAATCGCCGTCTTGATTCCCTGCGTGGCCGTCGCACGCTACGCCTGTATACCCATCTTCAAAGCCAAAGCCCCCTCGACCCCCATCGTCATCACCACAGTCATCTTTGAAGTCATCTTCATCGTTGCCGCTGTAGTCCTCCTCGCCATCGCCGAACACTCCGGCAACTCCTACACCGACTCATGGGCCTCAATCACCCCCTTCATCACCGACAGCATCACCCTCTCCGGCATCTTCGCTCATTCTCCCCTCTCCACCATCACCGACTCACTCCTCGCCGCCGTCCCCACTGCTGCCCTCATAACCCCCTCGATAGCCGCCTGACCCCAAACCTCTCTCCTCATCCTCCTCTCCCACGCTCCCCTCTCCACTACCTCCTCTCCGCTAAAAATCGCTTCAAAACTTGCCTTTCTCAAAAAGTTTTCCTATATTCGCCACCGACAACAAACCAACACGGCGAAGCCCATGAAACTGATAGATCAATTCCTCGACTATCTGCGCCTTGAATTAAACTACTCGCAGTTGACAGTCAGCGCCTACCGCGCCGACCTCAACGCTTGGGCCGACTTCGCTACCGGCAACCGCCCGGAAACACTCTCCCCGATGGACGTCACCACCTCCGACCTGCGCCTCTGGATCGGCACCCTCGCCGCCGACGGCATATCGGTCCGCTCCATTCGCCGCAAGGCATCATCGCTCCGCGCATTCTTCCGTTTCCTCATGAAGCGCCACGGCCTTCCCGCCAACCCCGCAACAGGACTCACCCTTGCAAAACTCCCCAAGGACCTCCCGGTCTATGTCCGCCCCGAGGATTCTGCCCGCATCATCGACGAGGCCCGCGAGGAAGATGCCGAAGCCCCCGACGACTTCACCCTCATCCGTGACCACCTCATTGTCAACCTGCTTTACTCGACCGGAATGCGCTGCTCCGAACTAACCGGACTCCTCGATGTCAATACTGACACACGCAAGGGTGAACTAAAAGTGGTCGGAAAACGTAATAAAGAAAGAATAATACCTATCGGTCCCGAACTCTCCGAGACCATCGACACCTACCGTCGCCTGCGCGACGCCTCTCCATCAACCTCCATCTCCCCTCTCGACCGCGAGTCGCCGCTGCTGGTCACCCGCACAGGTCAGCCCCTCTACCGTCGATTGGTCTATCGTGTGGTCAACCGCACCCTCACCGAAGGCAATGTTCACGCCTCGCGCCTCAGTCCACATGTGCTGCGCCATTCATTTGCCACAGACATGCTCAACGCCGGCGCACCCATCAGCTCGGTCCAGCAACTGCTTGGCCATGCATCTCTCGCCTCGACGCAGATCTACACTCACGTCACTTACAGTGAACTTAAAAATAATTACCAACTCGCACACCCGCGTGCACTAAAAAAAGGAGGAAAATATGGAAATTAACATCAATGCCATCCACTTTGACATCAGCGAGAAACTCACTTCCTTTATCAACAAGAAAATAGAAAAACTTACCCGTCGTTATCCCAATGTAATGAGTGCCGAAGTGTCGCTCCGTGTGGTAAAGCCTGAGACAGCCCTCAACAAAGAGGTAATCGTCAGCCTCACCGTTCCCCAGGAACCCGACCAGGTAGCCACCAAGACCGCCGACACCTTCGAAGAAGCAATCGACCTCAGCATGGAAGCCCTCGACAAACAACTCGAAAAAATCAAAAACAAAAAATAACCCCACCCACCACCCCCAACCCAAACAGACATAAATCTGATAAATAACTCTCACAAATAACACCCCCAACAAACATAAATCAGAAATAACAGCAACAAAAATCTAAAATAACTGCAATATAAATCTAAAATAACTGCAACATAAATCTAAAATAACTGCAACAAGGCGCACCCCCAAAGGTGCGCCTTTTCCGCATACATATTAGACCTATTGACCTTATTTGTCCTATTTGACCTATCTGGCCTATTTGACCTATTTGGCCTATTAGCCCTATTAAACCTATCCAGCCTATTTTACCTACCTGGCCCATCCCGGTCAATCCCCACCCCCCTCCATCATCCCCCACTCCCCCTGATGTCCGCAGGACATCGATTTACTCGTAACCCCGTACATCGAGCGCAGCGAAGATGTGCGGGGGCCATCCCCATAAAAAAAGAAAAAGGTGTCCGACAGGACACCGATTTACCATCCGTCCCCTCACCCCTCCTTCCGAGGAGTAAACGTAACCGGAAGAACATACAAACACCTCACAGGCACACCCTTAACCTCCGCAGGCTTAAAATCAGGCAGCATCATGACCACCCTCAAAGCCTCACTATCCAAAATCGCCCCTTTACTGCGAATTATTTCCGGATTACAGACATGCCCCTCCCTATCAATCTCAAACATCACAACTACTCTCCCCCATACATCTTGCTTGATAATCTCCGGACTATAAACAATATTATCCTTTACAAAATCCAACACAGCCTTATTCCCTCCGGGGAACTCCGGCTTGACATCAGGAACAGTGTAGACACGATTAGTATCTACCTCTGAATCCTCTTCCCCAACATTATCCATCTGCTCTTTGCGAATTCTTTCTTTATCTGCCCACGAGATCTCTCCGGATACCACAATCTCCTCCCCGCCATCTCTATAATCTCTTTCTTGGGCATCAATAAACAACATACACTTCTTCTTGACCGTATCTACCTCCTGCACAGACGCCTCCGTCACAGTCTCATCCTGCACAGCTACCTTCTTCTCGCAGCATCCCGCCAGTCCGACCACTCCTGCCGAGACTCCGGCAAGCATCACAGCCTTACCAAGCAGCCGACGTGCACGCAACTCAGCCTCCAGGTAGCGCACCTCCGCCTCACACTTGGGACATGTCCCCGCACAGTCCCCTTTGTAACGACATTCCGACGTCACATACTCAATCCCGTTAACCTCTGCGATTCGACGGCGGATTTCCTTCAAAATCCTGCACTTTTCCCTGCCTCTTGACATAATCTATCGCGTATTTTATAAAATTGCAAAAAGAGCATTACCTCGCACCCCAACATCTGTAGTGGAATACTGAATAATCGCCATTCGCAAATATAGCCATAATTTTCCACAATATCAATCTCTTATCACGAATAAATCCGCTTCTCCCGACAGGGAGATGGAGGACGGACTCGCATTATAGAAATCCGTGTCAGGCAGACGGAGGGCGGACGCGACAGCATAGCAACCCGTGTCAGTCGCATGGAGGGTGTACGCGACATTATAGAAATCCGTGTCAGGTGGATGGATGTTTCCATTGAGGGTCAAGTTGCTTCAAGGGGATCATTACAAAGTCCCGCAGAAGCATACGCGGATGGGGAAGCGACAGTTCTGGGGTTTCCACAATCCAGTCGTTGATGGCTATGAGGTCGATGTCGATGGCGCGGTCAATGTATGCTCCCGTTGCGTCGCGGTGAGGCGAAGGGTCAATCGATGCCTGCACTCGTTGGAGGCTATGGAGTACATCAACTGCAAATTTCTCCTTCAATTTTTGCGAAATCACAACTGCATCATCCACAAACTCGGATTCAATCCGGCTGGCATTGTAGGGACGCGCTGTAGCGCGTATGCCGGATGAAATACAATCAGAATCCTCTACATTCACTGACACCGTATCTGAATCGGGTTTTATAGCATTTTCATCACTATTCCGTTTGGCATACGCGCTACAGCGCGTCCCTACAACCGTGCCCGGATTGCCGTCCGGACATACAGGCAAACCAATATTCAGCGCCGGATTGCTGTTCGGACGCATGTGCATACCAGTGTTCACGACCGGGTTGCCGTCCGGACATACAGGCATACCAATATTCAAGGCCGAATCGCTGTCCAGACGCACGAGCATACCTATGTTCAGGAATGGATTGGGGGAGTCGAAGCCCCACGGCGGGGTTTCGATAATGTCGGAACGGCGTATTTCAACAGCATCCGGAAATGTCGACGACACAGCTGCTACCGCCCGTTCAATCAGCGCTTCACGGTCACCGCTATTCGAGCCTATGTTTATATGTATATCTATCATCTCTACTAAAAATGAATCAAAGAAGGGATACAAAAGAACAAAATAGACAAAAGCAACAAAAGTATAATATACAACAAAAGCATAATTTACTTGAATTTAATCTTCTGTTTCTTCTGACCTTTTGTCTTTATGTACCTTTTAGAAGTATAATCTGCGACAGAAGCATAATTTACTTGAATTTAATCTTCTGTATCTTCTGGCCTTTTGTCTTTATGTACCTTTTTCCAACTGCAAACAGCGAACGCCAAACGAAAAACAAACGGGCAGAAGCCTTTTGTCTCTTCTGCCCGTCTGTTCTTTTGTATCTTTTCAGTTCATGAATGAAGGCTTAGAGGCTCTTCTTAACCTCAACCTCCTCGTATGCTTCGATAAGGTCGCCTTCCTGAACGTCGTTGTAACCGGCGATGGAGAGACCGCAATCGTAGCCCGAGGTAACCTCCTTGACATCGTCCTTCATACGCTTGAGCGAACCGAGCTCACCGGTGTAGCGGACAATACCGTCGCGGATCAGGCGCACCTTGCAACCACGTTTGATTCGACCTTCACGCACGATAGCACCGGCGATTGTACCGACCTTCGAGATGTGGAATGTCTGGAGCACTTCGGCTGTACCGATGACCTCCTCCTTGATTTCCGGAGCAAGCATACCTTCCATAGCGTCCTTGACCTCCTCGATGGCCTGATAGATGACAGAGTAGAGGCGGATTTCAACACCGTCACGCTCGGCGGCACGGCGGGCAGCCTGAGAGGGACGTACCTGGAAACCGATGATGATGGCATCCGAAGCGGCAGCGAGAGTGACGTCGCTCTCCGAGATGGCACCCACAGCCTTGTGGAGCACATTGACCTTGACCTCTTCGGTCGAAAGCTTGATGAGCGAGTCGGAAAGAGCCTCGATAGAGCCGTCAACGTCACCCTTGACGATAATGTTAAGCTCGTGGAAGTTGCCGATGGCACGGCGACGGCCGATTTCCTCAAGAGTTGTACGCTTGGCAGTGCGCAGACCGAGTTCGCGCTGAAGCTGCTCACGCTTGGTGGCGATTTCGCGCGCTTCCTGTTCGGTCTCCATCACGTTGAAGGTATCACCCGCGGTGGGCGCACCGTTCAGACCGAGGATGAGGGTAGGCTCGGCGGGACCGGCCTCGGTGATGCGCTGGTTACGTTCGTTGAACATAGCCTTCACACGGCCGAAGTGAGTACCGGCAAGGATGGTGTCGCCGACACGGAGTGTACCGTTCTGGACGAGCACTGTGGCCACATAACCGCGACCCTTGTCAAGCGACGATTCGATGATTGAACCTGTTGCGCGACGGTTGGGGTTGGCCTTAAGGTCGAGAAGTTCTGCCTCGAGAAGCACCTTCTCCATAAGTTCCTCAACACCGATACCCTTCTTGGCGGAAATATCCTGCGACTGATACTTGCCACCCCACTCCTCGACGAGATAGTTCATCTGAGCAAGCTCTTCCTTAATCTTGTCGGGGTTGGCGGCAGGCTTATCAATCTTGTTGATGGCGAACACGATGGGCACACCGGCAGCCGAGGCATGGTTGATGGCCTCGATTGTCTGCGGCATGACATTGTCGTCGGCTGCCACGATGATGATACAGAGGTCGGTCACCTTCGCACCACGGGCACGCATTGCAGTAAACGCCTCGTGGCCCGGAGTATCGAGGAAGGTGATGTGACGGCCATCGGAAAGCTTCACGTTGTAGGCACCGATATGCTGGGTGATACCTCCGGCCTCACCGGCGATAACGTTGGCGTTGCGGATGTAGTCAAGAAGCGAAGTCTTACCGTGGTCGACGTGACCCATGACAGTCACAATCGGCGGACGGGTGACGAGTTCCTCCTCGCTGTCCTCCTCCTGATGGATTGCCTCGACCACTTCAGCCGACACATATTCAGTCTGGTAGCCGAATTCCTCAGCTACAATATTGATGGTCTCGGCATCAAGACGCTGGTTGATTGAAACCATCACGCCGAGATTCATACATGTTGCGATTACATTGTTGATGGGCACATCCATCATGATTGCAAGGTCGTTGGCAGTCACGAACTCGGTGAGCTTAAGCACCTTGCTCTCTGCTGCTGCCTCAGCGGCGGCCTCATGCGCACGGTTGGCGATAGCCTCGCGCTTCTCCTTGCGCCACTTGGCACCCTTCTTCTGACCCTTGTCCTTGGAAGTGAGGCGGGCGAGGGTTTCGCGTACCTGCTTCTGTACGTCCTCCTCGTTGACCTCGGTGTGGACAGGACGCTTGTTGCGGTCGCGGTTACGTCCGCCACGCTCGCGGTCGCCACGGCCTCCGCCGTTGTTACCGCCATTACCACCACCGTGGTTATTGTTGCCACCTTTGCCGTGGTTGTTGCCACCGCCGTTGTTGCCATTGTTACCGCTGCCTTCACCGCCGCCCTGATTGACGGTCTTCTCGATGTCGACCTTACCGCCGATGCGGCGACGCTTCTTGCGGTCTCCACTCTGAGCTGAATTGGCTGCGCCGTTCTGGCCGCCACGGTTCATGCGCTCATTGCGACGTTCCTCCTTCGATTTCTTCTTCGGACGGGTTGACTGATTGAGGGCTGAAAGGTCGATATGACCGACAACCTTCGGAGCCACTACCTGTGCATCAGACTGATAGCGGAACACTTCATCCTCCTGCTTGGGAGCTGCGGGTGCGGCCTCGGCTTTCGGAGTTTCGGGTTTGGGTGTCTCTTTCACGGGTGCGGGTTTAGGCTGAGCCTTGGGGGCCTCAGGTTTCTGTGCGGGTTTTGCCTCTGCTTTGGGTGCAGGCTTGGGAGCCGGGGCAGGTTTCGGGGCCTCGGTCTTGGGAGTTTCCTTCACGGGAGCCGGTGCGGCCTTCGGAGCCTCAGGTTTCACCTCTGCCTTGGGAGCCTCCGGCTTCACTTCAGGCTTCGGAGCTTCAGCTTTGGGAGCCTCGGCAGGCTTGGGAGTCTCAGCCTTCGGAGCTTCCTTCACGGGAGCCGGTGCAGCCTTCGGAGCCTCAGGTTTCACCTCTGCCTTGGGAGCTTCCGGCTTTGGAGTCTCCTTCACAGGAGCGGGAGCCGGTTTCGGCTCGGGCTTGGCTTCTGCCTTGGGGGCAGGGGCCGGAATGGGATTATTATTTTTGTCAAGCGAGATTGTGCCGACCACCTTCGGGCCTTGGATGTGAGGAGTGCCCTTCGACACCTGGTCGGAGGGGGCTGACGGAGCAGCCGGAGCTGACGCGGTTTTTTCTTTTTCTTTCTCCTGACGGATACGGTCGATGCGTTCGCGCTCCTTGCGGTCGGGCTGGAAAGCCTGGACAAGGATATCGTAGGCGCTCTCATCCAGACGGGTGTTAGGATTCGAGGCATCAATTGAGATACCCTTCTTGTTCAACTGGTCAGCCAATGACTGGATGGTGACGTTGAACTCTCTGGCGGCTTGACTGATTTTTATTCTCGGCATATATTGCTTTGTGGTAATGTTTTAATTGGTTAAGAGGTGAGAGGGAGAAGGTATGCGGAAAAGGCTCACATCATTCCTTGGGCTCCTCATCGGAGGCAGGCTCTTCGGCAGGAGCAGCCCCCTCGGCAGCGGGTTCCTCTGCGGGAGCGGCTTCAGCAGGAGCCTCTTCAGCGGGAGCCGACGACGGTTCCTCGTCCTCAAATTCAGCGCTGAGGATGCGGATGACATTGTCGACGGTGTCCTCTTCGAGGTCGGCACGGTCGATAAGTTCCTGACGGGGTGTTCTGAGCACGGTCTTTGCAGTGATGCAGCCCATGTCCTTGAGAGCGTCGATGACCCAGCCGTCGATTTCGTCCTTGAACTCGTCGAGATAGATATCCTCGTCAATCTCCTCGGGGGTGTCGCGGTACACATCGATAACATAGCCTGTCAGCATGGATGCAAGCTTGATGTTGAGACCGCCCTTACCGATGGCGAGAGATACCTCCTCGGGGTGAAGGAATACTTCGGCCTTCTTCTCCTCTTCGTCGAGATGGATGCTCGAAATCTTAGCGGGACTGAGGGCGCGCTGGATGAAGAGCTGAGGATTGGCGGTGTAGTTGATAACGTCGATGTTCTCATTGCGGAGCTCGCGGACAATACCGTGGATACGGGAACCCTTGACACCCACACATGCACCTACAGGGTCGATACGGTCGTCGAAGCTCTCGACAGCGATCTTGGCGCGCTCACCCGGGATGCGGGCAACGGCACGGATGCTGATGAGACCGTCGACAATTTCAGGAACCTCACGCTCGAAAAGGCGGCGGAGGAAGGCTTCGTTTGTGCGCGATACGGTAATCTTCGGGTTGTTGTTCTTGTTGTCGACATTGGCGATGACAGCAAGCACATTCTCACCCTTGCGGAAGAAGTCGCCGGGAATCGACTCGCTCTTCGGGAGGAGAAGTTCGTTCTTCTCATCGTCGAGGAGGAGGGTCTCGCGCGACCAGGTCTGATAAACCTCGCCCGACACGAGCTCACCTTCGAGTTCCTTGAACTTGGCATAGACAGCCTCTTTCTGAAGGTCAAGAATCTTCGACTGGAGGGTCTGACGGAGGTTGAGGATGGCGCGACGGCCAAAGTCAGCGAAGAAGATTTCCTTGGTGTGCTCCTCGCCGATCTCCACATCGGGATCATCGTCAGCGCGGGCATCGGTCAGGGAGATCTGGAGGTTGGGGTTGGTCACCTCACCGTCGGGCACAACTTCGAGATTCTGGAAAATCTGCACGTCGCCCTTGTCGGGGTTCATGATGACATCAAGATTCTCGTCAGTGCCAAACATCTTGGCCAAAACGTTGCGAAACGACTCCTCCAGCACACTGATCATGGTGGTCTTGTCGATGTTTTTCAGTTCCTTGAATTCGGCGAAACGCTCCACCATGTTGGGAGCTTCTTCTTTTCTTGCCATAATGGGATATTATGTGAGTTGAGTTTTTTATTTTTTCGTGGAATATTTTACTTGAAATTGATGACGTAGCAGACCTGCTTGGCCTGAGCGTAGGGGATGACCATCGGTTCGGTGACCATCACGGGGCGCTTTGCTCCGGGTTCCTTCACCTTGCGGGTGACATCGACGGTGAAGTCATCGTCGTCAACAGCCGAAAGGATTCCCTTGAACTTCTTGCCGTCGCGGGTCAGCACCTCGACCTCGTTGCCGAGATTCTTCTCGTACTGTCCCTTCACCTTGAAGGGGGCGGTGAGGGATGCGGAGCCAACCTCAAGGCTGTAGTCCTCATCCTCGCGGTCGAGGGCTTCGTTGAGCGTGCGGTTGAGTTCCGCGCAGAAGTCAAGGTCGACACCCGTCGGGCTGTCGAGCTCCACAACGACATCATTTGCAGCCGACACAGTGATGTCAACCACAAACGCATCCGTTGCAGCTATAGCTTCGTCCACCAGACGGCGGACTTCATTTTTGTCTATCATTTTGCGAATATAAAAATAATGGAGGAAGCTCAGTGGCCTCCTCCGTGACTTTCTGACTGCAAATTTAGCAAAAATTATGGTTTCGTGCAAGTTAAAGGGATTGGGAGCGAGGAAGGAGAGGATTTATTTAGAGTTTTTTAACGATTAGTCGGATGGCAGATAGGGATGAGGGGGTTGGTGAGGAAGATGGAAGGATTATGATGATGGGAAGTGAGGATGATGGGGAGTGAGGATGATGGGAGTGAGTGTTGAGATGGGCATGGGAGGAAGACATGGTCATCCGGCATGGGGTATAAGGCATGGTCATCCGGCATGGAGTGTAAGGCATGGTCATCTGGCATACGCGCTACAGCGCGTCCCTACAGCAAAACCATTATCTATACTCTATACTTTAATCTCTATACTATGAACTCAAGAATTCAGGCAGGCCGATAGATGAGTACATTGGCATGGGTGGGGTCGAGGACGCGGCGGGCGGTGGTGGCGATCATCGCGGTGGTGACGCGACGGTAGGCAGGGACAATTTCGTTGATGTCCTCTCCGTGCATCTCCGCCATGGCAAGAGCCTGTGCCCGCTGCAGATAGCTGAGGGAAGAGAAAGTGAAATCGCTTGCAAAACGATTGATGGCGCGCTCAACCTCGTAGGGGGTCACGCCACCGGGACGTGCCTCTGTCAGATGGTATGAAAGGCGGTCGGGGCGCGAAGCCTGATAGCAGAGTTCCGAAGCCTCGGCCATCAGACGCTCGACGGCTCTGCGGGCAGCATCCTCCGACGAGTCGGCGAGATTGCCTTTGAGCATAAGCATACCCGGTTCCTCGCTACCGGTTATTACCGCATCGGCCGATGTGAAAAGGTCGCTTCCGAGCAGCAAGCGGCGATAGAAACGCGACGAACGACCGGAAGCAAGGATGTCGGTGATAAGGTCACATTCGATATAGCCCGGCTGTCCGTAGGCAGGCATGGGATAGGCCACGACCACACAGGTCTGCGGCACATGACCGCTGACTTCAAGCTCACGCGGAGCATCCTGCTGCGGCTCGGGCTGATATGTCCGGGGCTTGACATCGCGGCGAGGGATGGAATCAAACCACCGCTCCACACCTCTGCGCACCTGGTCAGGGCTTACATTTCCGCTTATGGCAAGCACAGCATTGTTGGGGGCATAGTGGCTGTAGAAGAAATCACGCACATCCTGCTGGGTCACTTTCTCGATATGCGACGGATCCTTACCGATGGTCGGCACGCCGTAGGGGTGCTGACGGTAGACGAGTCCGCGGAGTTTATGATAGAGGTCTCCGTATGGACGGTTGAGGTGGGTCTGCTTGAACTCCTCGATGACCACGCTGCGCTGCACCTCCAGAGCCTTGTCGGAGAATGCAAGTCCGAGCATACGGTCACTTTCAAGCCACAGAAGTGTCTCGAAATTCCTCGCGGGAGCCACGTCATAGAAATTTGTGAAGTCATTGGAAGTCCAGGCATTGTTCATACCTCCCGCACGTTCGATTTCCGCATCGAAGTCGGGGATGTTGACCGAACCGCCGAACATAAGGTGCTCGAAAAGATGGGCAAGCCCCGTCATATCGGCATCCTCATCGCGGGAGCCGACATTGTAGAGCACGTTGACCGCTACCATCGCGGTAGTGGGATCATAGTTATGGATGACCCGAAGGCCGTTCGGGAGGGTAAATCGGTTGAAGTCAATCATGATATATCTATAACGCGTGAAAAGCGGGCTCAAAGTTAGGGAAAATAAGCGAAATGAGGAAAAAAACTTAAAAAGTATGGATTTTGAGCGCTTTATAGTCGAATTTTTAACAAAATTATTGGAAGTTTAATTTTTTTGTCCGTATATTTGCATCCAAGCAATGTCAAAAAGGCTTCTTACCAGAATCAATACCCGCAATTCCCATATTTAATAATAACTTAACCCCAAGAAACCACGATGAAGAACCTCGTTGAACAACTCGCATCCAACTTTGAAGCATTCGCAAAAGACGCACAGGCACAAGTAGAAAACGGCAATAAGGCTGCAGGCGCACGCGCACGCAAAATTTCCCTCGAAATCGAAAAACTCCTCAAGCAGTTCCGCAAAGACTCTATCGCCGCAGGAAAATAAAGAAATCAAATTTGTCGCGCCCGACCTATTTGGATTCAAGGAAGGGCACATAAGGACAAAAGGTCAGAAGAGACAGAATAATTTTTCAGTAGTCCGAATCGTTTGTGACTGTTGACTGAAAAAACTTCTGTCTCTTCTGACCTTTTGTCCTTATGTGCCCTTCCTTGAAAAAGTAATCCTGGAGATAGCGGGGTTGGTCAGCGGGTGCAGCGGTTGAGGATGGCGCGGAAGGTGCGGTCGGTGAAGCGGAAGGAGGCTGCAGGGCGGGTGGTGGCGTGGATGTAGAGGGCTATGGCGCGCGTCATCAGAATGTCGTCGTGGGAACCGCGTGAGGCGGCGTATGAACCGTCGGGGAGAGATTCGTATTGCAGAAACTCATTGCAGGCAGCATCCGAGCGCTCGATATAACCACGGTCACGGATATAGGCCACGAGGTTGGCGATAAGCGCGGGCTTGGTCCGCACGTTCGTATGGAATCCCGCCGTCTGTCCTGCCGTTCCTCCGCCTCCGGCCCTATAGTAGAGATTTGGATATGTGGCCGACAGGGAGTCGAGGATGTATCGCCCCTCCCCTTCCGAAGAACTTTCCCACGAATTACTCTCCACGACAAGGAGCGCATCGCGGTAGTAGCGACCTATCGCCCCGGCTTTCCGCGCAAGGAGGTCGTGGTCAATATGGCCCCGCCATTGCGCCACCACCTCCGGAACTGCGCCTGCGTCGGAATCGCTGTGGCGGTCAATGACGCAGATGACCGAGAAATCCGAATCGCGCGAACGGCCACCGATGTCGACACAGACAATGTAGTCACCACCCGGACGAGGATGTTTCCACAGCTCACACAGTCCGTCGGACGAAGGCTGGAAACGCGGACCTCCCGTCGTGCCCGCATCACCGACAGCGGAAGCGATTATCTCACCGCGCAGGGGCTTCACACAGCAACCTTCCCGCAGGGCCTCGACATCGACAGAGTTGAACACGCTCCTTGCGGTCGAGGCGAAAGCCTCGTCGGGAGTGCCGGGATACTCCGCCATCATCGAGCGGTGGTCGGGGAAACTGATGCGCTTCTCGTGATACCACTTTATGGCTTCGAGGGTGCATCCGTGGCTATACCACAAATCCCGCTCATAATCGTCCATGCCGTCCCACAGTGCATCCGGGTCGGTGACCTCGCTGCGGTTTATCTCAATCTCATGCCAAGGTACAAAGAAGGGAACTTTGTCACTTGCCCCCGGAGTGGAAGCCCTGAGCCATTCGCTATGGAAGAAATTGCCCACTCCGTTGGCTGTGCTCTCCATGGCGATGAACGAGAGTGGCTTGGAGGCTATGCCCGACGTGACCGAGCGCATGAGGTCGGCGGGATTGTGGAGCGGCGAATCCTTCCAGAATGCGACCTCACTGAGATGGGCAAGCGCGCAGTCCTGACCTCGCGTCGACTCCTGATTCTCGCTCGAACAGACCGTCACCTTACATTCGCGTCCCGGGATGAAACGGGTGTTGGTCATGCGTTCGAAGGGCTTGAACTCCGGTTTGCTGTCCTCCTCCCAATATTCTTCCGGATAGCGGGAGAGAAGTTTGGTGTACATTCCACGGATAGTGGCTGCGGTGTCCTTGACATGTGCGCAGATGAGTGAGTTCCAGTTGCGGCAGTGGATAATCTGAATCCAGGCGAAGTAGACCTGAATCAGCGTGGAGCCTCCCCACTGACGGGCTTTAAGCATTATGAGGCGCAGAGGCTTTCCGGCGCGCCGCTCTCGTTCGAGCAGCCCGACAAGGCGTCGCTGGGGACGGTTGAGGCGGAAGGGGATGTCGCGCGAGGTGATTTTGTCGTTTATCACCACGCAAGTGGCCGCCCAGAAAGGGAAGTCATGGCGGAAGCGGAGGCGGGCAAGGTCGCGCTCATTGCCGACGGTTGCCAGACGAGGGTCGGCGAGCATTTCGGCAGGGAGATAGTATATTTTTCCGCCGAAAGTAAATGCCTCGCGCCCCGTGTCAGCCTCATCGCCGACAATTGGGTCTGGCGACCGGCTCAGCAAGGCATTCCGCCTCGCGTTTTCGATAAGGATTTCGTTGGGTATCATGGTTGATGAAGTATTTTATGCGCGCGGGCCGAGAAACAATGATTTGGCACGGAGATGGAGATTGAGGATGAAGTTGTGGCGGTGGGGGCTGAGTACGCGCAGAGGCGGCAGATGGGAAATCTCGCCCCGAAGCTCTATTCCGGTCAGCAGGTCGGAGCGCAGGGTTCCTGCGCCGTTGTCGCCACGGATTTCAATGCGTCCGGTTTCAACATTTCCGAAAAGCGGAAGCTCAAAGTCATACCGGCCCGCAGCAAAAGCGCTGTTCCGGCATCCGAGGCTACCACCAGACCGCTTGGCAGTCGTGGTGGCGGATTTTGCGGCAATAGACGCACGGTAGTAAATATCGATGCTCTCCTCATCGCTCTCACGGCAGAAATCGTAGAGCTGACCGTCGGCATCTATTCCGACCACCTCACCGGCCACAGAGAGGAGCGAACGCGGTTGAGGCACGCTGCGGCTGTAGAGCAAGCGACCTTGCGAATCAGTCACCACCGCATCCAGAAAGAGAGGTGTGGCCACATTTCCTTCAATCAGCGTGAAATTCTCGGGGCAGGGATGGTCCGGGGAATGGAAGCATATCAGTTCACCGCGCCTTGCGTTCCAACCGAGACTCCGCGCACCTGTGAATGGACGCAAGGTGGTCACTTTCTGACCGGAAATCTTCACAAGATCCTCCCCGGCAAGCAGGGCTATCGAACTGTCGCCGAGTTCACAGACCGCATCTCCACTACCGACGGGGCGGCTGTCGATGCGCCTTACAGTCAACCGTGTCCGCGCGGAGTTGACGGTCAAGGCATGGATTCCGCCCGACCCGAACAGATAGAATCGCGCACTTCCCGCATCCCATCCTCCCGCCGATGATGGTGCGGCCCTCAGCGCGACAGGCTTTCCCTCGGAAGTGTCGGCCACGGCTACCACCCTGAGCGGATCGGATGCGGAGGCAACAGCTACCATCCCCGGGAACGGCAAAGAGCGTGGTGACTCGGTCGGTAGGATGAAAGCAGGCATGTCGGGCTGCATTTTCACCGGCGCGCCTGTCTCCGAGAGCCAGTAGGCAAAACGGCCCGAGGGGTCGGGACGCAGAGGGACGGAGAGATAGCGGTTGTCGTAGAACAGTTCGAGTTTCACGGCATCAGCCGACGGATATGTGAGCAACGGCGACACAGCCCCGATTGAAAAACCTCTGACTATTCCGCTGCGCACACAGGAGGAGCCGTCGGCAAAGGTCACTTTAGAAGCCACAGCAGCCGTGTCGGGCACATCCGGATCGCTTTCGGCTGTCTCGACCGCAAACTCGCAGGGGAGCCAACCTTTGAAGCGTTTGGCAGCGACATCGGTATAGGCTATGCAGTCGCCATCCTCATCGCCCACACCGGCACAGAGCCAGTGGGAGGCGGAAAGAGTGTCGGCCACACGTCCACGCGATGCGATTGAAGCAAGGGCCTCACGGCTCTCGTCAATCAGTTCGTCGAGGAGTTCGATTTCGCGTTCAGTCACGAGTATGGGGCTGTAGAAGGGATACTCTATGCCATTCCAGACACCCTTGACGGGGTTGAAGCGGGCTGTGCCGATGCTGCGGACACAGACGTCGAGTCCGGCAAGCACATCCTCGACAAGCGAACGCAGACGCGACCCGTAGCCACCCTGTGTAGCCACTGCATCGTTCACGCCGGGAATGTGGACACGCAATGTGCCTTCCGTAGCCGTGAAGGCCCCGAAGCGGTATGGAGCATAGCCACCGCCGTCGTAGGGATGGAGCTGAGGCGTGGCCATGATACATACATCCCCCACGACATCGTGCCACTCCTCGCCGAGTGGAGCGCAGGGTTTGAGCATGACGCTGAAAGCCTCGACCGAGACAGTCTGCTCGCCCACCGTCGAAAAACCGCTACCGCTGAGGCTGAGGTCGACACTCAGCAACTGCTGCCCGACGGAAGAGGAGACCATGACAGGCGCGGAGGTGTATAGCACACGCCCCTGGCGGTCAAAGAGGCAATAGCGGACAATCACGGGCTGAAAGAAGAGCATACGGGCATTGGCTGCATAGCCGATGGAACAATAGGCATCCCGCAGGAGGTTGGCAACAGTGCCCTCGTCAGCTTCCGTCAGGCGCGACGAACGCGACGAGTAGCTTCCACGCAGGGTGCAGCCGTCGATTTTGGCAGAGAGCCTCCCTTCGTCCTTGCGGACTATTGCCAAAGGTTCGGGCATGGCGGCAGCGCTGCGCCATGTCCATTCGCCGTCATCATTGATGAAAAGCCACATCATGGCCTCTTCATCGCCCATCAATACAAGGTAGCGGTCTCCGCTTCGGATGATTCCACACGGACAGCCGGGAGCTTCGGGGAGAGCCGTCAGATTCTCGCCGTCGTAGCAGAGCAGTACTCCGCCGTATTCCAAAAACAGATATTCCCTGCCGTGGGGACCGATGATACGGCCTCCGGGCAGCAGACGCGCGTCGCGCAGAAGAGTTTTAAGTCGGAGCGGCACCGGCTTACCGACAGCCTCAAGGCCGTCGCCACGACCCGACGGTCGGAGATTATGACAGATTTCAACATCACGATGATGGAGGGGAGAGGAGGGAAAACGCATGGTTGTAAGGGGGATTTGAGGTTATTTTTCTGCAAATATACCCCCATCCCACCCCCAAAAAGGTGCGATAATGCAAACCACACCGGAAAATAGCCCCGAAAACCCACCCTAACCTATCAAAATCAATCTAAAAAACCAACATACGCACCCATTGTAGGGACGTGCTGTAGCGCGTATGCCAAATAAAATAGGTATCACCTTATGGCAACCAACAAGCCGCGAAGAAGTATCACCTTACCGGATGGCAACCAATAAGCAATGGGTTATAATCATACCGGATGGCAACCAGTTAGCGATGTGACATTGCCATGCCGGATGGCAGATAGTAAGCTGCGACGCAGCGTTGCGATTGCCATCCGGCATAATGAGGTCAAATTACTTACAGATTGCCATCCGGCAAGGTATATCCTCCGGAATTTACCCTTCTGTTTCTTATGCCTTTATGCTCTTTTGTATCAAACATCAATTCCCGACTGTTCCAAGCTCACGGACAGCTCCGGTGAGGGGATTGAAATGGAGATAAGCCGGTTCACGCTTGTTGGTGAAAAGCGACGGGTCGAGACCGAACACCACACCGTATTGAGCCACGTCAAACTCCTTCTCCGTCAGAGTCCGGTCATCGTAGGTCAGGCTTACCCATGCAGTACCGGGGATACGGTAGGCAACTCCGCCCTTGGGGAAGGTCTTGGCCACACCCTTCTCATTGACAGGAAGTTCGCCACGGGTGATGGGAGTGATTTCGATATAGATGGGGTCACCCGAAAGGTCGTTGGCATCCACCAGACCGTCAATAGCCGACAGACGGGCAATGACCATACGGCTTGCCTCGCCATCCTCAGGGATATATACAGTGTAGGTGCGCACCTCAACCGACTTCTGCACCGTGCCGAGGAACATCGCTGTCAACGCTTCCTCCTGTCCCGCAAGCTGATCGAGGGCAAGTTTCATCGCCGCACCGTCAGAAGGCATGGCATCAGCCTGACCGGAGATGATTTCATTGCGGTTGGTGCGCAGTTCATAAATCTTCTCGGCGGCAAGCTCCGCGCGTTTGGCCGAGGACTTGCTCTGAATCATCTCAGGTGTGATGGCCTGCTGGGCAATCGGTTTCTGCAACACCGTCGGTTCGGCTTCGACAGCCTTTGGCAACTCCGTGAGGCTGACTTCCGGATTATAGTTCTCATCGTTGATTGAGAGGGGATAATTGCTGTCGGAAAGCATCATGAAAGTGCCTGTCCCACCCTTGAAATTAGCCAGGTAGCGCTCCTCCTCATCGGCCACTGCGACAGGATTGACAACAGCCTCAGTGATACGCCATGAAATCGAGGGCTTGATGATAGGCTCGGTGTTGAGATACTTTTTGGCATACTGATAGAACTCGCCGGGAGTGTTGACAGTCTTTTCAACTGCAACTGTCACCTCGAACGCAGTGAGCGGAAGAGTGTACATAAGCCCGAACTCATTAGCCTTCGTAGCTGTCAGTTTTGTTGATGTCTGAGCGAAAGCCGGAGCGACAACCATCGCCATCGGCAGTAATATTGAGAATAACTTTTTCATCATGGTTTATATAAAAAACTTTAAACCCTGAGGTCTAAATTTTGGAATCTGAAATTTATTGTGAGGAGGATATATGATTGATAGAGATATTAATTATAGTGAATGGAATAATGTATAAATGGAATAATGTATAAATGGAATAATGTATAAATGGAATAATGTATAAATGGAATAATGTATAAATAAAGAATACCTATGTCATCCGGCATTTTCATCCGGCATACGCGCTACAGCGCGTCCCTACAGCAAAACTATTATCTATACTCTATACTTTATACTCTATACTGCTATATTTTAGCGCTCCGCGCTAAAATATAGCCTTGATTGCTTTCCCGACAGCGGCGGCGATGTCGCCGGCCGACGTGCCGTAGTCACCCTCCGAGCGCGCGGCGATGTCGCCCGCAAGACCGTGGATGTAGACACCTGCCGTGGCAGCGATTTCCGACTTGTAGCCCTGCGCGAGGAGCGAGGTAATTATGCCGGTCAACACGTCACCACTACCTGCCGTCGCCATAGCCGCAGAGCCGGTAGAGTTGAAAAACACCTTACCGTCGGGGCGCACAGTAGCGCTGTAGCGGCCTTTGAGCACGATTATCAGCTTGTACTTGTGGGAAACCTCAAGAGCCCTCAGCAGACGGGTCTCAGCCGAAGCCTGCGAACCGAAGATGCGGTCAAACTCACCGGCGTGTGGCGTGAGGATTGAGCCGGGGGCGATGTGGTCGATGAGAGCAGGATTGCGCGCGATAATGTTGAGCGCATCGGCATCAATCACCATCGGGCGTTTGATGGTCTTTATGAGAGTCTCGACAGCACCACGGGTAGCATCATTGGTACCGATACCGGGGCCTACGCCGATGGCAGTATAATTGACACGCGGACTCATGTTGGAAATCACATTGTCGTTTGCATCGGGGAGGAAAAGCGCCTCGGGAACAGCCGTCTGGAGCACACTGAATCCGCAGCGCGGAGAGTGGACCGTCAGCTTACCCACACCCGCACGGAGCGCACCGCGCGAAGCAAGCACTGCCGCACCCATCATGCCGTAGCAACCGGCAAAGAGGAGCGCATGGCCGAAATCGGCTTTCGAGCAGAAGTCGGGACGGGGTTTGAGCACACGACGCACATCCTCCTTCTCGATGAGGAAATATTTCGTGGCCGTCTGTTCGATGGCGCGTCGGCTCAGGCCGATGTCAACGGTCGTCCACCGTCCGACAAGGGGAGCGTTGTCGCTCAAGAAGAAGGCGAGGTGGGGAAATTGCACGGCAACCGTGAGGTCGGCGTGGACAACGTCGCGGGCAAGGATGCGGGAATTCCAGTCGCCGAACAAGCCCGAAGGGACGTCTATTGACACCACCGTGGCACCCGACTCATTGATGTAGCGCGCCATTGCCTTATAGCCGCCGTCGAGCGGATTGCGCAAGCCGGTGCCGAAAAGGCCGTCGATGACAAGATGGTCAGGCGTGAGGGTGGGAATATGGGAAGTGTGGACAATCTCGGTCATGGCAACATTGCCCATGCGCAGAAGCTCGTCGCGACATTCGCGGCAGTCGCGCGAGAGGGAATTGCCCTGCACGTTGATGAGTACCACATGCGGATTGAACCCTGCCTGAATGAGCAGTTTGGCCACAATGAGGGCATCCGCGCCGTTGTTTCCCGCTCCGGCAAAGACCATTGTCGGCTTCGACGGACTCCAACGGCTGAGTATCTCGTTGACCACCCCCTCGGCTACACGGTGAATCAGCTCCATCGAGCTGACTCCCTCATCTTCGATGGTAACGCGGTCAATATTTCGTATATTTTCGGTGGTAAAAATCTTCATAATCAATAAAAAAGAATTGCCCACGCAAAATTACTGAAATTTCGCCGAAATTTCCGAACCTCATCTGATTTTATTCTCGAAATTCCACAAAAACCAAAAGTCGGGAAAGATGAAATGGCGCATAAAGCCATTATTCCATCTTATACCCTTCCTGACATTATTACTTTATGTACCCGACAGTAGCACTACAATAGAAAAACAAATGGTGCGCCGGTGGCGCACCATTAACAGCGGGTTACAGGTAGTCTGAATCCAACAGATTAAGACAGCGGGTCAGATGTGTCGATCACAGTCTGACGTTAATGTATACTCCTTAAAAATAAATGTACCCTTATTATTTACATGATGTAGTTCCACTCCTGCGATGAAACGGCCTGAACCGTCAGTAGTCACAGGCCATTCCATCACACAGAGGGATAAATCATTTTGATGAACCATATCCGGGATTGGTGAACAAGTCTCCGTTAATGATAAGGTCAGTGTAGTTCTGCGGAACCGGACGGAGCACATAGTTGACGTTGAAATAGTCAGCTATCTCAGGATGAGTGGACCGGAGATAGGAGTCGTCCTTCAGCAGACCTGTCCGCTTGAGATCATAAAGACGGGTGAACTCACCGCAAAGCTCGCGACCACGCTCGTCGATGACGGTACGGATATCGGCCACACCTGAAAGCTGGTTTGCACCGGCTCTCTGACGCACCTTGTTAATGTAGCCCATAGCCTTACCGCCACCGTTGAGCAGAATGTCGTATTCAGCCGCAATGAGATAAATCTCAGCCATGCGCATGACGAGGATGGCGTTCTTGTTTCCGAAACGGTTCTTCTTTATATTAGCGTCATAGTAGTTTGTGCTGCAGTGCTTGTTGAGCGAGGGATAGAAATAGCGGTAGTTGTTTTCGCCTTCACCCTTTTTCATGATGATTGACTTCTTGGAATCATCATACACATCCTTGTAGTCCACGAGAAGATAGTTGGAGTTTGCCTTGTTGGCTATTTCCGTATCATAGTCGGGATCCTGAGGCATGACAATCTTGATTGCGGGATCACCTACGGCAATTGGAGTATCCTTTTTGGAAGCAGCCTTGCCATAGAGTGAGCAATCGCCCTCACTCCATGAATATGCATTGTTGGCATTCCACTCGGTGATGAAGCTCTTGTGGAAACGGGGGTCGAGCGAACCGTCGGCCTGCACGAAGAGGCTCAGCAGATACTGCGTAGGCATGAAGCTGCCTGCCTGACCGCCATCCCATGCCTTGATGGATTCCTCGGTGCCGAAGATGCGCGCGCCGAAGTGGTTGAGCTGACACATGAAATGCTGATCATTCTGGTTGAGCTTATGGTTGCCAAGGCTTGCACCCTTCTCATTGATGGAGTATTTCCAGAGAGCCTCTTTGTTGGTCTTGTTGTTTGACTCCTTGAAAACCTCATCGAAGGTGGGATACATATATGCTCCGTAGGTGCTGCCACCATTCTCGCAGTCAGTGATAAGTTTCTGTGCTGCTTCCTGACCTTCCTGAAGGAATTCAGTCGTCCCATACTGCTGAGTGGCGAGACATGCTTTCGCGAGAAATCCGAGAGCGGCTTTCTTGGTGGGACGGCCATCAAACGTTTCGTCACCCTTCGGGAGCCATTCAGCCGCAAAGCGGAATCCGGGAATAATCATCTTGGTGTAAATGTCGATGGGCTGGGTGCGTTCCGGGGAATAGGTGGTTATCGTGGTGTTCTCATCGGTCAATACCACACCGCCGAACATCTCGACAAGGTGATAGTAGTAGAGGGAGCGGAGGAAGTAGGCCTCGGCCACTTTCTCGTTGCGCTCGGCTTCGGTGGCGAAAGGAGCCAGGGAGGCATCGCGGATGGCGATGTTGCAACCGCCGATACCGTCGTAGGCCGCATTCCAGAAGGTATTCGTGTAGTCCAGTCTCGGAGCCTTGGCATAGTAGCGGAAGAAGTGGTCATCCTCTCCGGTCGTATTGGTCTTGGAGGTCCAGAGGTCGGAGTTGGCCTCGGTGAATTTCATGAAGTCGGTGGTATTGTAGAAGCCACGCTCCAGACCAAAGTAACATTGATTGATGATATATTCGTAACCGGTTGTACTGGTGGCGATGTTGTCAATGTCGAAACCGCCGGGGTTATACTCGTCGAGTGAGCAGGACTGGAGGGCGACCATGGCACCCAGTCCGCAGCCGGTAAGTATGGTGGATATATTGAGTTTCATGATTTGTCTTTATTAGGGATTAGAATGTAAGGTTGATACCGAAGACATACTGCTTGTAGGTCGGGAAGTTGTCAGCGCCGCCCATTTCGGGGTCGGTGCCCTTGAGCTTGCTGTCGTTGACAATAATCCAGGGATTATAGGCGGTACCGTAGATGCGCAGACGCTCAATCATTGCCTTTCTTGTCCACTTGGCGGGGACAGTGTAGCCGAGGGTGATGTTCTTGACCTTGACGAAAGAGCCGTCAGCTATACGAAGCGAAGGCATAACGGTGGTCTGCTTGTTGTTGGTGCCGGGGCGGGGGTAGTAGGCATTCTGGTTATCCTCGGTCCAATAGTCAGCACCTGAAATCTGGTTGGTAGTGACAGAGTTGGCGGCAGTATAGTAACCGAGGAGATCACTCTGAATGGTCTGGCCGAAGCGTCCCATCATGAACACCGAGAGATCGAAGTCGCGGTAACGGAAGGAGTTGTTGAAACCGACAATCCAGTTGGGATTGGTATGGCCGAGAATCTGACGGTCATCATTTCCGTAGGGGTGCACACCGTTGTCAGTTTCACCGGTTTCTGTATTTGTAACCTTGGGGACAGTATGAATCTTGATGAAACCGGGCTCGACGTTATATTTTTTCATGAGTTCGGCATCATCGGTGGTGCGCCACAGACGGTCATATTTCCAACCGTAGATTGACTTGATGGGATGTCCCTCGAAGAGGCTCTCACCGATAAGGTCACCGTCGGGGAGTGACACAATCTTTTCCTTGTTCCATGTGGCTGTAAGGGTCGAACTCCAAGTGAAGTCCTTTGTGACGATATTGCGGGTATTGAGGGTGATTTCGACACCGTGGTTCTCGGTTTCGGCAAGATTCTGCCACTGGCCGAGGGGCGAACCCCAACCGGTCAGACCGGAAGTGATGGGGACGGTACGCTTGTAGAGAAGACCCTTGGTTGTTGTCTTGAACCATTCCACAGATCCGTCAATGCGGCCATTGAGGACTCCGAAGTCAAGACCGACGTTCCAGTTGTAGGATTTCTCCCATCCAAGTCCATAGCTGGGAACTGTGCCTGAATACTGAACGAAAGGTACAGCTTGGTCACCGACGGTTACACCTGCTGAGGAATATATATAGGCGAGACCATTGGTACCGTAGGCTCCGATACCACCGGCATTACCTGTGATACCATAGCTGACACGGAGTTTGGCATTGTCGAGCCAGTTGCGGGTGTCGGCCATGAAGCTTTCCTCAGAGAAGCGCCATGCGGCTGCGGCTGCAGGGAAGGCATCCCACTTATGACCCTCGGAGAACCAGCTCACACCGTCCCAACGGGTTGAGACGTTGAGGAGATAGCGACCCTTGTAGTTGTAGTTGATACGGAAGGCGTATGACATCTTCTGGTCGCGTGCATAGCTTGACTCCACATGGAGAGCCTCTGTACCTGAGGTGAGACGGTGGTACTGCCATGAGTCGACGAGGAAACCGCCGCTGCCGGCAATTGTGCCCTCGCTTGTGTTCTTGTTGTAGGAGGTGATGAACTGTGCGCCGAAAGAGTGGTCCTTGATGTCGGCATTATACGAGAGAATATTTTCCCAAGTGTATGACCAGCCGTTTGAGTGGGTTTTCTGTGCGTAAGGAGATTTTGAATAAGAAGGAGGATTTGCATTGGCTTTCGCACCCCAGTAGTTACCCTGACGGCTGTTGGAGAGGGTGGTATTTATCTGCGAACGGAATTTAAGTCCCTTGAAAGGGTTGATTTCGAGATAGCCGATTGAATTGATGTAGGTCGACTTGATATTATAGGCATACTGGTCGGTGATGAAGTCGCCGAGCGGTGAGAACTGGCTGTTGATGAACTCATCCTGAAGATTGCCTTCTGCGTCATAGGCATCGCCGAGAGGGAAGGCCGTGAGCGACTTGGTGAAAGTGTTCTTCACACCACGGTCGTGGTCTGAATAAGTAAGGTTGCTGGTGAAACCGATAGTGGCATACTTATTGATTTCCTGATCGATATTGAGGCGAAGCGAGTAGAGGTCGCGCTCATCGTTTTTGAGCAGACCCTCCTCACGGGAATAGGAGGTCGATGCGAATATGCGTGTCTGCTTGGTGCCTCCGCTTACCGAAAGAGCATACTTCTGTGAAGTTGCACGATGGCCCGAGGCAAGGTCAACCCAGTCAATCCATTTGCCCTCATTGTAGGCTTCGGTATAGATGGGATTGCCGAAAATAGTGGCCATGTCGGCGGGATAAGTGCCGTTGGTGTACTTATAGGCCTCACGCTGGTAGTTGACCCATTCGTCGCCAACCATACCGTGCTTGAAATTCACATCTCCGCTGAAACCATAGTAGGCGTCGAAGTTAACGACGGCCTTTCCTTCGGTACCGCGTTTGGTGGTGATGATGACAACGCCGTTGGCACCGGCTGAACCGTAGATTGCGGTGGATGATGCATCCTTGAGGATGTCAATCGACTCGATGTCACTGGGGTTGACCTGATTGTAGCTGCCGGGCATACCGTCGATGATGAAGAGGGGTTCGTTGCTGCCGTAGATGGAGCGCGAGCCACGGAGCAGGATATTCACTCCCGCGCCTGTCTCACCGCTGGCCTTGGTGATGTCCATACCCGCAACCTTGCCCTGGAGGGCTTCCATGACGTTGTTGGTAGGAGCGACGACGACGTCTGAGTTTTTCATCGATGCGACAGCACCTGTCAGGTCTCTGCGCTTCACGGTGCCGTAGCCGATGACGACTACTTCGTCGAGAATCTCACGGTTCTCCTTGAGGTTTGCATTGGCTTTCGCACCCCAGTAGTTACCCTGACGGCTGTTGGAGAGGGTGGTATTTATCTGCGAACGGAATTTAAGTCCCTTGAAAGGGTTGATTTCGAGATAGCCGATTGAATTGATGTAGGTCGACTTGATATTATAGGCATACTGGTCGGTGATGAAGTCGCCGAGCGGTGAGAACTGGCTGTTGATGAACTCATCCTGAAGATTGCCTTCTGCGTCATAGGCATCGCCGAGAGGGAAGGCCGTGAGCGACTTGGTGAAAGTGTTCTTCACACCACGGTCGTGGTCTGAATAAGTAAGGTTGCTGGTGAAACCGATAGTGGCATACTTATTGATTTCCTGATCGATATTGAGGCGAAGCGAGTAGAGGTCGCGCTCATCGTTTTTGAGCAGACCCTCCTCACGGGAATAGGAGGTCGATGCGAATATGCGTGTCTGCTTGGTGCCTCCGCTTACCGAAAGAGCATACTTCTGTGAAGTTGCACGATGGCCCGAGGCAAGGTCAACCCAGTCAATCCATTTGCCCTCATTGTAGGCTTCGGTATAGATGGGATTGCCGAAAATAGTGGCCATGTCGGCGGGATAAGTGCCGTTGGTGTACTTATAGGCCTCACGCTGGTAGTTGACCCATTCGTCGCCAACCATACCGTGCTTGAAATTCACATCTCCGCTGAAACCATAGTAGGCGTCGAAGTTAACGACGGCCTTTCCTTCGGTACCGCGTTTGGTGGTGATGATGACAACGCCGTTGGCACCGGCTGAACCGTAGATTGCGGTGGATGATGCATCCTTGAGGATGTCAATCGACTCGATGTCACTGGGGTTGACCTGATTGTAGCTGCCGGGCATACCGTCGATGATGAAGAGGGGTTCGTTGCTGCCGTAGATGGAGCGCGAGCCACGGAGCAGGATATTCACTCCCGCGCCTGTCTCACCGCTGGCCTTGGTGATGTCCATACCCGCAACCTTGCCCTGGAGGGCTTCCATGACGTTGTTGGTAGGAGCGACGACGACGTCTGAGTTTTTCATCGATGCGACAGCACCTGTCAGGTCTCTGCGCTTCACGGTGCCGTAGCCGATGACGACTACTTCGTCGAGAATCTCACGGTTCTCCTTGAGGGTTACATTGATAACGCTTTTTCCTGCCACGGAAACCTCCTCGGTCACATAGCCTACATAGCTGATGGAGAGGACGGCATTGTTGGCAATGTTGTTGAGGGCGAAGTTACCGTCGATGTCGGTCACTGTGCCCATTGTGGTGCCTTGAACCGCTACGTTGGCACCGATTACCGGTTCGCCGGTTTCATCTGTCACCGTACCGGTTACGGACTTGGTCTGTGCAGTGGCCGCGAGGGTCATCACTGCGATAATCAGGGTCAGTAGGTATCTGCCGAGGCTTTTTACCCCCCCCAATTAACATCCTTTAACATCTTTCTGTTTTCCATGATGCAATAATGAGTGGTATTTAAATGATTATAATAATTATCGGTTTGCGTAACAACGTTATTGATGATGCTATGCTGAAACGTAATAGTTGAGGCGAGAACGCAATAATAATGGTATAGATTATCTACAATAAGATGTAGGCAAAGGTAAACAATAATTTTCGTAGAATAACAAATTTTTAGTAAATTTTTATTACCCTAAACATACAATAAGCCTCATTTTTCTCGCTTTCCGCAAGAAATTTGCCATATTTTAGCCAAATAAGGCATAAATCCGAGCCTTTATCATCCTGCACCTCAACTAACATTCCACACCGATAAACACACTAACCAACTATGTATGTAATACAATAAGCCCAACCTCCGACACGCCAATCCATCATTCAAATATAACACCATCAAACACCTCGAAGTTACAATAAAATCGGTTCCATACTAATATGGAACCGATTTTACCTGAATCAATTACTTCGGATGAAAATCACCTTGCCGGTTCAAATACAGCAGTAGACCAATCAAGCTTGTCCAAAGTAGATCCAGTAAACTCGAATGTAATAGTACCTCCCTTTATATTCTCAAACTCACAATCACCCTCAATACCTCCGACTGACTCAGCGATTGCTTCACCTATATATTTACCTGGGGGCAAATCTACATATGCTATATACTCCTCACCATAATTCAAAACTCCGAATTTATTTTCAATCACAAACTCGTGAAGTTCTTGGTAATTAGTATCACAGATATCAAAACGGAATGCCGTCATTGTCATATAAGATGACAAATTTTTAATCTTGATAGTTACTAAATAAGGTATTTTAGGAGCAAGAGCAGCATACATATTAATAAGACCATATCCCATTTCATCATTCCGAGTTGCAAACGACTGAGAATGTTGATACCTATAGCGATAAGGTCCAATTTTCGATGCCGTTTTTTCTATTCGATATATTACTTCTGAAGGCTTTAGCTCTGGATATTTTGAGAGAATCATGGCGGCAAGACCAGCTACTTGCGGAGCGGCAAATGAAGTTCCCGAACTTTCTATTGTACCACTACCAGGATAAAGGCAATACACATCTTCTCCTGGTGCAACAACATCTAAACAGCTACCATAATTACTAAATGATGCTCTTTCTCCATCTTTATTAATGGCACCGACAACAAGTATTCTTGAATCTGAATTAGCAGGATAACCAACTTTACCATTCTCATTACCTGCAGAAAACACTACGACACAATCGTTATCCAATGCTTTCCTTACGATATCACCAATTTTGGGATTATCAAAACTCCAAGAGCAGTTAATTACTTTTACCCCATTATCTATAGCATAATCGAATGCTCTTTCTATAACATTTACAGTTGCAGTAAAGTCACCGTAGCTGCTACCTCCTATACTAATAGGGAGAATTGTAGTTCCATAACCAACTCCTGCAACATCCTTATTATTATTCGGTACCGCCCCTATAAATCCCGTGACCATTGTTCCATGAGAATACCAAACCCTATTTGGAACAGTTTGAGTAACCGCATCCCAACCAGATAAAAGATTTTCGTCAAAATCCCTATGATAAATATCCACTCCGCTATCTATTACAGTAACAATCACATCTGACGAGCCCTCGGGTATTATGTCCTTTGAATTGCAATAATTAATTTTATTAAGATGCCATAAATCACCTGATAAAAACAAAGGTTCATCAATACACCCAAAAATACATGCCCCTATTAAATCAGGACAGGCATACTCGAACATACCACTTTCTTGAAACAAATTAGCCATTTCCAAAGCATTGCCTTTAGAATACTTCGAACAGGACAAATCAAACCATTTTTCTAAATATTCATCTTTACAGATTATGTCCACATTATTTCTTACAGCAAAATCATTCAAAAGCTCAAAATCCGCATCATCTTTCAACTTTACATAAAACCGGTTATTTAATCCAACTTCTTTTCCGTTGGTCATTCTATAATATGGAGCTGAATAATATGAATCAGATAAAATTGGAGCAATATCTTCATCGTCTCCCTGAATAATTGCAACCTTAAAATTAGCAGCTAAAAGATTCTCCTGAGCATTAAATACAGTAGCATTTCCAATACTTTGAAGGCTTATACTGCTTCCATTTATTTTCTCATGTAGAATCCCAATTTTAGATGGATTATATATCACAACATGCTTTCCCTCAACTTTTTGAAGAAATTTCTTTTCATTTTCAAGCCAAAAATAATCTGTTGTATCTGATGGAGATAAAACAGTCTCATCCAATGACCGTGACAATGAATTATGTTCCTCATAGGGTTCATCCAATAAAGAAGAACTACATCCTCCGGCAATAATATTTATCATTACCAAGAGAACTATATATATTTTTTTATAATTTTCCATTTGCAATTTTACTTCAAGTTATAAAAATATCACCTATCTGAGTATTCCATGCAATTCTCCGAGGCCACCAAAGGATGGTTGGGAGTATTCACACAGGCCACTTTTATAGAAAAGGTTTGACATCTCGACAGGATTACCTTTTGAATCATTGGTACACGCCAAAGTATACCACCCATCAAGAAATGCAGATTTTTCTACCAAAATCACGTTGTTAGTAGTTGCCAAGGTTTCGAGCTGCTCCTGAGTCACACCGTCCTTTAATTTTACATCAAAAGTCATATAAGGAATCAATTCCCGACCATCTTCTATCAAAGTGTAGTATGGAAGTAAACTGAATGTATATGGCTTAATAGCCTTTATCTTATCATAATCTCCATTTACCGTGGCAGTCAGGTAATCTTTGAATAGTTTTTTTGCTTCCTCTGTAACACCTTCGGACATATAACTTATCCCTGTTTCAACATCTACGAGCGACAAGCCATGTTTTGCGAGTTCGGAGGTTATTTTCTCCTTATCAACAGAATGGAAAGCAATCCGATATTTGCCTTTCACTTCTTGTATGGTTACTTTTTCATGGCCAAACCAATAATACTGATTTTCCGCAGGTCCATCATCATCACTTCCACATGACGTAGTAATCACCATCAGCGCAAACAGCGCTGACATCAAAGTCAATAATCGCGTTTTCATGTTTTTTCTGAATTAAATAATTAAAAAATATAACAATGGTAATAGATTTACCTTTTCACCTTAATATTGAACTGCAAGATAGAGGTTATTTTTCAATATTTCAAAATACTCTATATATTTTAATATTATTTAGCAATTGAATTAACTCATATAACTTTTACCCCAAATATACAATAAGAACGGACCGTAGGGACGCTTTTCAAAGCGTCCGCAACAGCATACATCCTGCAAAATATCAGTTTTTTTGGGGATTTATGGTGGGGGGTGGAGGGGCTGTCCATTGGCGTGGGTAATGAGGTGGTATTTAACGGGGTAATGAGGTGGTATTTAAGTGATATTTAAGTGGTATTTGGGATTACACGATTCGGTTGCGGACGCTTTGAAAAGCGTCCCTACAGGCCATACAGGCCCATAACGGCACCATCCCGACTGGCAAATTATGGGGATTAAAACTCGTGGAAGGTGAGGCGGGATTCGGAGAGTTTTGTGCGGAGGATGGGGGTTGGGTTTACTAGCAGGCGGCGGAGGTCGGGGAGGAGCAGGAGGGGGAGGTCGTCTTCGTGGTCGGTGGCGACTACGGCGATAGTGCACCCGTGCTGACGGGCGAAGTCGAGAGCGCGGTCACGCTTCCGCGCGCCACGGTTTTCGGCGTAGTCCTTTAGGGTGGAGGATAAAGGTGTGGCTGTCCATGCATCGAAGCCGAGTTGCAGGCAGAGTTGGGGGACATAGAGGTCGGGGGCGGCTGTGGCGAGGAGCAGACAGTGGCCGGAGGCTTTCAGCCGCTTCAGTTCGTCGAGCAGAGGGGCGTTTACGGCAGGGAGGAGGATGCGATTGGTGAAGTCGGCAAGCTCCGCATCTGTGACAATCCTCGAGGCGAGACGATGGATGGGATATTTCATCCCGACATGGGAAATCAGCCGGAGACGGCGCGCAGCAAGCAAGGCTATCATCCGCGACAGGGAGGCATAACGCCTCTCGCGCCTCAGCTTTCCGGCAAGAAAACGGATGAAGAGGCGGAAGGAGTTGCCACGGAGCAGGGTGCCGTCGAGATCGACCACGGCGCAAGGGGTAAGCTCAACACCGTCGGCTGTCATTTTTTCATGTCCATTGACCATGGGAAACGGATTAGGGTTCGGTTATTGTAGAGGCAGTGGTCAGGGCGGATGAGGGGGCGGAGGGTGGTGACGGTTATCACGGCTGTGTGGACATCGGCTCCGGGATGCGCCTTGCGGAGAGCCTTGACAATCACACTGAGGGTGACACCGCTGTCGACAGCATCGTCCACCACAAGGATTTTCCTCTCTCCATCACCCACCAAGCCTTGCGGAAGCGCGATGTCGGGCACACATCCCTTGGGTTTGAGGGCAAGCAATTGCGCCTCGGCCATCCTCATGATGTCGAGCACAGGGCGCGGAAGCCGGTGGAGCAGACTGCGGAACATGCTCTTGGAGCGGGTGGAGGGTCGCTGCAATTCGACCACGGCGAGGCGGGCGGAGGGAAACGCTGCCATGACTTCGCGGGCGACGTATTCCCCGCCGGTGCGGATTCCGACTATCAATTCAGGCGTGAAACCGGATGAGATTACCTCATCGGCAAGCCTTCGGCAACTTACGTAGAAGTCTGTTTTATCAAGTGTGATTACCTTCATCGCGCTTTCCTCCCATAAACCAAAGGTGAAACAATTCTTAAGCCCCCACGTCCGAGATATGACAGGAGGATGCCAATCTTGTTTTTAAGCCTCACGCGAGGATTGAACAGACTCGCCCGGCGGTAGGATTTTATCAAGGCGAAGCATCGGTCGGCCACGTCGGCATAACTCCCCTCGTGGTCGTGGATGGCGAGGAGGCAGAGCATGTTGAAATTGGCACTCAGACGGCGGTCGCGCGCAGCAGGGAGGAGGGAGGGATGATTGGCCGCGATGTATTCCTCCAGCCGTTCGGTGACGGCAAGCACATCGAGGCGCGAGGAAGTGAAGGTGTTGGTGATGCTCGATGGATTGTCGCGGTAGAAATAGACGGTAGCAGAGGTGACGGCGATACGGCCGTCGGTATTCCCGAGCCTGTAGAAAATGTCAAGATCCTCATACGTTATCCCCTCTCTGAAACGCTTATTGCTGAACACATCACGCCGATATATCTTACCCCATGCGGTAGGAATCAGATCCGAAGTCTGATATAATATCCGCTCAACCAGCTCATGCCATGTAAGAGTTTCAACCATAAGCTCTTCACCGGAATGTATGGACGCGTTATTCAAGTCAAGTCCTCTCGTCCATGCTCCATGCACAAGATCACACCCGCTGTTCTCCGCTGTTTCAAGCAATCTTTCAACACTGTCGGGATACAGAAGATCATCACTGTCAAGGAATACCAACCATTCACCTGAAGCAATGTCCAAGGCCGCATTTCTGGCAGCGGAAAGTCCGCCATTGGCCTGCCGGATAGCCTTGATACGACGGTCACGGACTGCAAACTCACGGACAATCTCCGGGGTGGAGTCGGTTGAGCCGTCGTCCACTACAATGACCTCTATGTCCCGATAGGTCTGCGCGAGGGCGCTCTCCAGGGCTTCCCGGAGATAACGCTCGGCATTGTAGGCTGGAATGATGATGGAGACCATAGGGGGAATAAAGTATAGAGAGGAAAGTATAGAGTATAGAGAGGGGGGAGGGGAAGTATAGAGAGGAAAGTATAGAGTATAGAGGGGGAGGCTATATTTCGGGGTTATTTCTATATGCTATTTTCATCTATACTATTATTTTATCTATACTGATATTGCATCTATACTATTTTTATTTATACTATCATTTTATTTTATTTATACTATCATTTTATGGGGGATGGCTATTTTTTGCGCTTTACTGTGTGCTTGAGTTTCAAGACGGCCAAGTTCAGTTCGAGTGTCGTCTCGGAGTCTATGGTTTCAAGGCTGTCGTCAAGCAAATCTGACAGCAATTCGCCACTCTGTTCCATCAACGATTTCTTTTTCCGCTCATCGTCCGGAAGTGAAGTCAATGCAGCCACATTGCGCGAAAGCTCACGAAATTTCGCGAAGGTCTCGACAATGCCGATGGTCACCTCTGTCGCAACCGGACTTTTGAGGATTGTAGCAAGCATATAGAGGCCCTTTTCAGTGAACGCTTTGGGCAATACGCGCGACTTCGGGGAGAGATTTGCGGTCGAAAATTTCGACCGCAAATCTCTAACATCCTCTTTTTCAAGTGGTATAATGTAGCCTTTTGGGAATTTTTCGGGGTTATTCCTTACAGCTTCATTGATTCGCTTGGTTTCAACGCCATACAGTCTGGCGACATCTACATCAAGAATCACCTGTGATCCACGAAGGTCAATCACAGCATTCTCAATATCCTTGTAAATTGCAATGTTTCCCATGGTAGCCATTTGAGAGAGTGTTTAATATTGATGAATTATTGCCGTTGGAGTTCGAATCCGGCGGTCATACCATCATACTTGTTGAGAAGAGTGGACAAGGTCTTGACTGTGTTGTTGCCGGTGATTTTGCCGGCTTTCTCAATCAGCACCATAAGCTTGCTCACATCGAAGGTCAGTTCCATTTTGTCGCCATTCATCACAATATAGCTCTCCATCGAACCGATATTGATTGACTTCAATGCCTTGAATTGGAAAATAAAGTTTCCTGTCTCAGTGTTTTTGGTAATGACACCGTTCATATTTATCAGACGTGCCTTGAAATTAAAGGTGGAATCATTATTGATGGTCATGACAAGCGATGTGAAACCTGCGGTCTTGTAGTAAGGCTCGAGTTTTGCCTCTACCTGTGAAGCTGCTGCTGCGCCGCCGGCTTTGAGAAGCAAATTGTCGCTCTGAAACGACACGGCCGGACCTGTGTACTTCCATGTGCCGACGAGCTTGTCGACGGTGAGTGTCGACGAGCCGACACCAAGCTTGTTGGCGACACCCGACAGCAATGCTCCGAGGCCACCCGCCGAGGATGAGCCTGATTTAGTAGCTGTCGAATCGGTGGCTGTGGAAGCATTGCCAAGTTTGCCTAACACGCTGTTGAGATCCCATTGAGAAGCCATTGAAGGAGTGGTTGCCGACATCATGATGCCGAGAACGAGGAGGAGGGTGTGAAGAGATTTTTTCATATTCAGTTGGGGGTTGTGGGTTGTCAGTTGTGAATTGTCAGTATGAAAGGGAGATGTGGTCAAGCCAGAGTGTGCTGCCGATGGATGCACCCTTGACAGGGTCGGGAGTGGTGATGACCGCCGCACTTTCCTCCTCAATCGTACCGATTCCGGCAGAGGAAGCGAACATGACCTTCAGTCCTGTAGCCTTCACACCGAAATAGTCGTAGGAAATAGATGCCTTGAAAGCCGTGTAGCTGTTGGCCACGGGAAGATGCGCCACTGATGAACCGATGACCACATTCTGCCCGTCGACATTGCCGTAGACTTCGATTATCGCAAGGCCGGTATCGGAAGGGTCGGATGTTGAAGGATTGTACTTATAGTAACCGTTGAGCGACATGGGACGCGAACGCCAATCAACCACATCGTTGTATGTCTCCTGCATTGTTGCAGGATCGAAGGAATAAGAACCGAGGAAGAGCTTACCGGCCGCGCGCGATGCGATTTCGGGAACGATGGGCGAATATTTCAGATAGGGTTTCCCGGTCTGGGTATAGTCAGGAATGATGAGGCCGTTCAGGTCGAAGGCCACGCTTTGCAGACAGACGGCGAAACTTGTCTCCTCAGTGTCGGCAATGGCAGTAAAGACGGATGGCTGCATGTACCATGTGTTAGGATTGGCACTCTTGCGCGAGAATGTCTTCGAGTTGGTATTTGCCCACTCTTTCGGCACCTTCTGGTCGAACGAAGTGTGGTTCTGCCAATTGAATATAGCCACTTCAGTCTGTGAATAGCGTCCGCCACTCGGCAGATTTGCATAGATTATACCCTCCTTACGTTCCTCGAATTCAGCATTCGGCAGCGAGGGAGTTGACTCGGTCGAAAAACGGAGTTCAGGTGTAAAATCCGCTTCATCGGGATGGCTCATCATCGTCGATGTGAGCGAATATGTGGTCGATGGAGTAAGGTTGGTTATAACAACTACTCCACGCTCAGGATAGCGGGCAAGAACCGAAGCCTGACGACCATTGAGGAAGAGGTAGAGCCCTCGGACAATCGTGGCCACAAGGTCAGGGGTAGCCGCATTGACGCGCACACAGCTATAGGTCGCGAACGCATCAACCTCAAGGTCAAAGGATGGCATGAAGCGGTTGATGACAAAGTCGGCGCGCACCTCCTTGCAGTAGAGGATGCGGGCGTTGATGTCGGAGGTGGTCTCCGGGATGGCGAAGCGGATTGTATGAAGTCCGTCCGACTCCTCCTCGACAGAAAGGATGGAGGTTTCGGTCCAGCGTCCGGCATCATCAAGAATCTCAATCCCGACGTTCGAAGCGAAGTCGTCGGCAATGGTTGTAACACTTATCTGCGCCTCTTTCTCCCCTACCATGACTGCCGGGACATCGGTGACGGAAATTTCCATCGCCACAGAACGCACCGTGGCCATGACCGGTACCCCTACCCTACCCTGCGAATCTTCTGCGAGCAGACCGATGGAGGTGATGGCCTGTGCCTCATTGAGAAACACGAGTTTTCCGAGGAAGTTTGAGAAGTCGACCTCCATCTGTCCCGAATTGCCGGAGACGGCAAGTCCGAGCGACGCAAACAATGCCGATTCTTCCTCGGTCAGATTGAGAAGATCACACTGCCGGGGGACGCCGATGGAATTGAGATAGGTCGAGTTGACTGTCAGCATGAGGCGAGAGAGTGGCGAAAATGAGGATATGCGGGCAATGACAGGGATGTCAGGTATCTCACCTTCCGGCAAAACATACTCCACACCCGGTTCCCACCCTATGGGAGTGATGACCGGCGGCTGTGCCATAAGAAAGCTTTCGGTCAAGACCTGCGTGGCAATATCATCCCCACCCTTGCAGGTAACCACCGGGTCACCATTGCCGGAGAAGGACAGCGAGAGCTCGTAGGTGTAATAGACCCCGCTCTTTGCCGCCGGAATCTCCACAGCCCGATAGCCTGCAGTCCTGCCATCGGGCAGACCGAGTTCAAGATAGAGGGAGGTATTTCCGGGTAGAAGGTAAAGGATTTCGGACTGCGAAGGGAGATACTCGAAATATCCTCCCCCGTCGGCATGGAGATAAGCTTTGACAGAGGTGAAATATTCAATGAATTCCTGCTGGAATATCACCCTGTTGGCCGTGCTGACGGGACGCAGGAGGAAGTCGTGGGTGACAACCGTTCCCGGCAGCATGTCAATTGTGGACTCAGCATCGTAGTAGGGCTTGCCGTAACCTTCCTGTCCGTAGCCATAGAACGCTTTCAGAAAATATGTCCCTGCAAAGTAGACATCATTCTGAGGGAATTCATCAAACGAGGGCCAGACATGGGAATACTCCCCGGCAAGAGCGCTCATCGACATAGCCACCTCGGAAATGTCGGGAAGTACGAAATCGGTCGTCTCGACCGGGTTGCCACCGGGATATGTAAATGTGTTGTCAATCTTCACATTGACCGACAGGCGCGCCGTACCGGTGTTGACAAGCGAGTCATTGTCATCACAGGCACACAATATCAACAGACAGCCCAGCCACGGGAACAGATGGAGCAGTCGGGGGCGTAAAAAGTGCATAATAGATTGCAGTGGAAAGAGTAATAATGATTGGACGGGAGCGGGACGGGCGGCAATAAAGCCGTAAGCGACCAAAATCAGAGCACGATGTGCTCCGCACGGACCGGTGCCTGCATGAATGTGGCCGCAAGATCGGTGAACTTGTCGGGATTCTCGGTGGTCAGATAAGTGCATGAGCCTTCACGGGTGCATTTGGCATCCATCTCCGGGTGGCGGTTCAGATAGTCGCGCAGACTGGCCGCAACGAGTTCACCCTGTGTGACGATTGTGGCGCGTCCGGCAACCTGACGGCGGATTTTCTCGATGAGGAGGGGATAGTGGGTACAACCGAGGATGATGGTGTCGATTTCCGGCTCCTGGGCAAACAATTCCTCGACATATTTCTCCACGAAATAGTCGGCACCGGGCGAGTCATATTCGCGGTTCTCGACGAGGGGAACCCACATCGGACATTCGACCGAGACGGTGCGGAACTGGGGGAAGAATTTTGCAATCTCGATGTCGTAGGTGCCTGAGCTGACAGTACCGGGGGTTCCGAGGATGCCGATGTTGCCGTTCTTGCTGATTGAGCCGAGGGCTTCGACTGTGGGCACAATCACACCAAGCACACGGCGCGAGCTGTCCCATCCGGGAAGGTCTTTCTGCTGGATGGAGCGGAGAGCCTTGGCTGAGGCGGTGTTGCAGGCGAGGATTACGAGATGGCAACCGCGCGCAAACAGGGCCTCGACAGCCTCGCGGGTAAACTCATAGACCACATCGAACGAGCGCGTGCCGTAAGGAGTACGGGCATTGTCGCCGAGATACACATAGTCATATTCGGGAAGAGCCTCACGAATTTCTTTGAGTATGGTCAGGCCACCGTAGCCTGAGTCAAAAACGCCGATAGGGCCGGGTGATGATGGAAACATAGTCGAGCTGTGATTAAATTGATGATGAAGAGATTGCAATTTAAGATGAAGAGATTGCAGTGGTGGATTTTTGCAGCAATCTCCGACTGCAAGGAAAACGCCCTGCAGCCGGAGATAGTTTAGGATATGGAAATGTTTTTCAATTCCTGTTGGTGGGATGTCAGTCCGTCGGTCAGGCGACAACGGTGAGGAGGTAATCGTAGAAGTAGCTTACGATACCGAGACCGATGATGCCTGCAACGCAGATCCACATGCCGAGGCGCTCGGAGCAAGCCGAACGGAAGGTGGCGATGGGATTCTCGCTGTCATTGATGAACATTGCCTTCACAACAAGGAGGTAGTAGTAGAGGGAGATGATGGTGTTGATGAGGGCGATGAGCACGAGGACATAGAGAGCTGTCGAGTCGGTTCCGTTAAGTGTCGAAGTGAAGACGAAGAACTTGCTGAAGAAGCCTGCGAAGGGGGGAATACCTGCAAGCGAGAACATGGCAAGCATCATTGTCACCGAGAGGCGGGGATTGGTCTTGTAGAGACCGTTGTAGTCAGTCATCTCAATCTTGCCTGTTGCATTCTCGATGGCTCCGATGACACCGAAGGCAGCGAGGTTGGAGAAGATGTAGACAAGAGTGTAGAACATGAGGGCTGACACACCCATACCGTTGTTGCCGACGATGGCAAGCATGATGTAACCGGCCTGCGAGATTGACGAGAAGGCAAGGAAGCGCTTCATGTTCTTCTGGCGCATGGCGAAGAGGTTACCGATGGTGATGGTGAGGATGATGAGTCCGTAGAGCATCCATTCCCATGCGGCCTCGTAGACAGAACCGAACACTGTGGTGAGGACCACGAGGAAGGCGAAAGCTGCCGAGCCCTTGGAAATCACCGAGAGATAGGAAGTGACGGATGTGGGGGCACCCTGATAGACGTCAGCAGTCCAGAGGTGGAAGGGAACAAGTGAAATCTTGAAACCGAAACCGGAGATGACGAATGCGAGGGCCACTGCAAGCATGACACCCATATTGCCGTGGATGGCGGATGCGATGCCCTGATAGTAGAGAGTGCCGGCGATGCCGTAGACAAACGAAAGACCCATCAGGAGCACAGCCGACGAGAAGACGGCGGTGAGGACATACTTGATGGCTGCCTCATGGCTCTCATAGCGGTGCTTGTCGAAAGCGACGAGCGCGCAGAGGGGGAGCGAGGCGGTTTCGAGACCGATGATGAACATCAGGAAGTGGCGGCTCGAAATCATCAGATACATGCCGAAGAGGGTCAGGAGAATCAACTCATAGAATTCACCGCGACGGATCGAGGTAAATTCCGAGTTGGCCCATTTGAGTGACTGGATGAGAACGATGAGGGCACCTACATTGAGAATGTTCTTGATAGCCACGATGACGGGCGACGAGAAATACATTCCTGCGAAGGCCGAGGTTGCGGGCTGACATGACTGCCAGAAGCCGAAGGCGGTGACAGCCGCCATGAGCACACATGCAATCACGGGAACGCTCTTTGCAGCCTTGGGTGAGCAGAAGGTGTCGTAAAGGAAGACTAATAGGAATACGATTAACAATCCTATTTCCTGCTTGAGTGCTAAAAACTGTGAGTAATCCATTGCTATTAATCTGTGATTAGTTCAGGCCGATAACGGTGAAGATTTCGGGGCTGAAAGTGAACTTGATGAGGTCAGCGAAGAAGTTGGGGAAGAGACCAATGCCGGCAACGCAGACGATGAGTCCGGCGGTGGCGACACGCTCCCACCACTTGGCATCGGTGAGGGTCAGGTGGTGCTCGTCATAGACGGGACCGTAGAGCAGCTTGCCGACAACGCGGAGGATATAGACCGCAGTGGTGACGATAGAGCTGCAGGCCACGATGACGAAGACGCGGTGGAAGAGGTCAGTGTGTTCGAACGAACCGACGAAGATTGTCATTTCGGCAACGAAGCCCGAGAGACCGGGAAGACCGAGGGATGCCATACCTGCAATCACATAGCAGACAGAAAGGTAAGGCAGAATCTGCATCATACCGCCCATCTCGCGGATGTCGCGGGTGTGGGTACGTCCGTAAATCATACCGATGAGGGCGAAGAAGAGGGCTGTCATGAGACCGTGGGAGAGCATCTGCATGATTGCACCTGTCATCGCTGTGGTGTTTAGCATGAGGATGGCGAAGAGCACCAGACCGCAGTGCGACACGGATGAGTAGGCGTTGATGTACTTGAGGTCATTCTGGACGCAAGCGCTGAACGCACCGTAGACAACCGAGATACCTGTGAGGATAAGGAAAATCCAGGCGAGTTCATTTGCAGCGTGGGGCATGAGGAAGATGGCGACACGGAAGCAACCGTAGCCACCGAGTTTCATGAGCACACCTGCGTGGAGCATCGACACTGCAGTCGGGGCTGAAGCGTGACCGTCGGGCGACCATGTGTGGAAGGGGAACATGGCACCGAGGACACCGAAGCCGACGAAGGTCATCGGGAAGAGGAACTTCTGCCAGCCGTGGCTGATGGCGTCGTTCTGAGCGATTTCAAGGATGTTCCATGTGAGGTTGCCGTCAGCTGCGGAGTGGTAGTAGATACCGATGAGACCGAGCATGAGGAAGGCGGAACCACCCATGAGCATAAGGGTAAGCTTCATGGCCGAGTAGTTCTTGTTGCCGCTACCCCAGACACCGATGAGAAGATACATCGGGATGAGGGCGACCTCATAGAACATGAACATCGTGAAGAGGTCGATTGAGATGAAGAAGCCGTAGACACCGGTCGAGAGAAGGATGAGCCAGAGGAAGAACTCCTTGGGCTGGGGAATCTCCCACGATGCGAAGCTACCTGTTATAAGGATGATGCCTGTGAGGATGAGCATGGCGATGGAGATACCGTCGACACCCACGGCAAGGTTGATGTTGAGGGGTGCGAACCACTGCCACGAATCAACCCAGAGCATGGGTTCGGTGGCTCCGGCGGCGCGGAGTGCGAGGTAGTCAACGAGGAGCCAGACCGAGAGGGCGGTCAGAGCGACCGAGCCCGTGACGGCCACTGCGCGAATCTGCTTGATGTTCCGGCAGAGGGCGAGCCCCAGCATCATGACCAGGGGTATCACCACAAAGTAAATTAATATATTGGAAAACATATCGTTACTATAAATTTCAGCTACTTGATTGACAGTTTCAGAGGACACACACTGCGACGATTAGACCAAGGACGACAGCACCGATGAGATACCACCAGATATACATCTGTACCTTGCCGCTCTGGAAGCCCTTGATGGCGACGGATGCCTTGTTGGTGACGTAGGCGAAGCCATCCATAGTTCCGTCGATGACATGACGGTCAAACCATGCGATAGGCTTGCAGATACCGTCGAAGATGATGCGGCGGGTGATGAAGAGATAGATTTCATCCCAGTAGAAGCGGCGGTGAGCGGCGGTCCAGAGCCAGCGGCAGGAGTCGGCCATGCGGCGGGGCTTGTCGTTCTCCTTTGCGTAGAGCCACATCGCGAAGAAAATCGAGATGAGAGCGATACCGATGCTTGATCCGGCAACTGCCCAATCGAGGTGGATGATATATTCATGACCGTCGAATGTCACAAACTTGCCGAAGGGTATGAAACCGCAGACAGTTGAGACGATTGCGAGGAAAATCAGAGGGAATGACATCGCAATGCCCGGGTCGTGGGGCAGATGTCCGTGATGTTCCTTTGCGTAGTCAGGATTGTTCCACCAGAATACGAGGAAGTACATACGGAACATATAGAAAGCGGTCATTGCAGCGACCATCATCATCCATGCACCCCAGAACCAGTTGTTGTGGAAGCAAGCGGCAAGAATTTCGTCCTTCGAGAAGAAACCTGCGAAAGGAGGAATACCGGCGATGGCGAGACAGCCGATGAGGAAGGTGATGTGGGTGATGGGCATGTACTTGCGAAGGCCACCCATTGCGGTGTAGTTGTTGGAGTGTACGGCGTGGATGAGCGCACCTGCACCGAGGAAGAGGAGGGCCTTGAACATCGCGTGGGTGAAGAGGTGGAACATGGAAGCCATGTAACCGAGACCTTCGTGGATAGCGACATTGTCCTTAGCCGCCACACCGAGCGACACCATCATGAAGGCGATCTGCGAGATGGTCGAGAAAGCAAGGATACGCTTGATGTCAATCTGCGCGCAGGCAACCATAGCGGCATAGAAGGCTGTGGCGGCACCGACAACTGTGATGAACATCAGGGCTGCATCCTCAAGCATGTAAAGCGGGAAAAGACGGGCCACGAGATAGACACCTGCCACAACCATGGTAGCGGCGTGGATGAGGGCCGAAACAGGGGTCGGGCCTTCCATCGCGTCGGGAAGCCAGATGTGGAGGGGAAGCATGGCTGATTTACCCATACCGCCGGTGAAGATGAGCACGAGGGCCCAAGTGAGGACCGAAGCACCCATGAAGGTCGCACCGCCGAAGCTTGCGAGAACGCCCTGCGGGTTCTGGGTCATCGGGAGGAAGTCGAGCTGCTGAGTGTAGAACGACAGGATAAGGATACCGATGAGGAAGCCGAGGTCGGCGAAACGGGTGACGATGAATGCTTTCTTACAAGCTGAGATGGCCGAGGGAAGGGTGTAGAAGAAACCGATGAGGAGGAACGATGATGCACCCACGAGCTCCCAGAAGATGTACATCTGGAAAATGTTGGTTGCGACAACGAGACCGAGCATCGAGAAGCTGAAGAGCGAAAGGAAAGCGTAGTAGCGCTGGAAACCTTTCTCACCCTCCATGTAGCCGAGCGAGTAGATGTGGACCATGAATGAAATCGTCGGGATGACGATGAGCATCAGGGCAGAAATCGGGTCGAGAAGGAAACCGAGCTTGATGGCGAGGTTGGGAGTGAACTGCAACCAGGTCTGGTTGAAGACCACATACTGCAGACGGGTTGTGCCGTCAATGAATTCGGGGTTTCCTGAGAAGTAATAGGTGAACGCCGTGTAATAGGACAAGACCAACACGGTTCCCATGCCGAGCGAACCAAGGGTGCCGGCGAGTTTGTGACTCATCTTGACTCCCCCGAGTCCCAGCAGAAGGAACATGAACAGGGGTATTGCCAATATAAGAATAGGTATTGTAATATCCATAGGGCGTGATTAATTTTTCATTTTAGTTGCGTCGCGGACGTCAATGTTTTTGCTGACCCTGAAGAGGTTGATGATGATGGCGATTGCAAGCGCTGTCTCGGCTGCGGCGATGGCGATACCGAAGAGCGTGAACATCCATCCCTCCATCGAGGTTGGGAAAAGATAGCGGTTGAAGACCACAAAGTTGATGTCGACCGCGTTGAGCATAAGTTCAAGCGATACGAGCATGGCGATCATGTTGCGACGGGTGAGGAAGCCGTAGACGCCGCAGCAAAACATCACGAGTGACGGGACGAGATACCAAATCAAAGTAATATCCATGGCGGGAATTGTGATTAGCGTTTACGGGCGATGACAACGCCACCGATTATACATGCGAGTAACAACACACTGACTGCCTCGAAGGGGAGCAGATACTGCTCATAGCCTGTTCCGAGCATGGCCTCACCGATGCGGTGCATGGTCGGGTTGGACATGGAGGGGAGCGACGTGAAGATGTCGGCGCAGCGCGAGCAGAGAGCCCAGCCGCAGGCACCGGCAGCGCAGAGCGCACCCACCAGACCGAGGAGTTTTTTTCTTGAAGCTAACTGTTCACTGTTGTCACCGGGATGCGTGGTAAGCAGGATTGCAAACACGAAGAGGACCACAATACCACCGGCATAGACAGCGATCTGCACAGCGCCGAGGAACTCATAGTCGAGTTTGAAGTAGAGGGCGGCGGTGGCAAAAAGCACGAAAAGCAGATATGTGGCCGCGCGCAGGATCTTGCGCGTGGTGACAGTCAGTACCGAGAAGATGACAATCGCGAGAGCGATTATCCAGTAACAAATTGTACTTCCTACTGATTCCATATACTGTGATAGTAATTAATTTTGCTGTTATTTGGCTTCCGGGGCCTTTCCGGCCTCGCGCTGTGCTTTGAGGGCGGCAGCTTTTTCGAGCGCCGCGCGGATTTTGGCTTCCTTCACGGGGTCACCGGCTGCAGCTGCGAGAGCTTTGGCGGCGGCATCGTTTGCCTCAGGAGCAGGAGCGGCCTTGGGGGCGGGAGCTGCGGCATCGGCAGCCTTGGGAGCGGCACCGGCAGCAGCTGCGGCGGCAGCCTTCTTAGCCTCTGCGGCAGCCTTGGCGGCGGCAATCTTCGCCTCCTTCTCAGCCTTCATCCGGGCGATTTCCTCGGGTGTGGGCTGCGGCTCTTCTTTTTCAGGAAGATAGTTGAGCTTCCTCAGGAGTTTACCACGCGTGAATACGGCCTGCTCGAAGTCATTGCTGAACTCAAGAGCGTCGGTCGGACAGTTAGTGACACAGAGCTGACAGAATGTGCAGCTTCCGAGGTCATACATGTACTTGTCAAGCTTCTTTTTCTTCTTACCGTCCCATGTCTCGACGGTGTTGATACCGAGAGAGATGGTGTTGTTGGGACAAACGCGCTCGCAAGTTCCGCAGGCGATACACTTATGGTCGCCCTGATCGTCATATTTGAGGGTCAGGACAGCCCTGAAGCGGTCGGCAACGGGGAGATTGTCGCGGTTGTCGGGATACTCTTCGGTAATTTTGGGGGTGACAAATTCCTTACCGGTCACCTGCATACCTTTAATAAGGCTTGCAATGCCGGAGCCAAGATTTGAGAAATACTCTTTTACACTTCCCATGTCGGTTTATTATCTGTATATGCTATTATAATTCTGTATGGATGGTGACTGTGACGGTGGTCGGGATCAATCGTTCTTGACCTGACCGCCGACAATGTCGAGGAGTTCGGTCGTGATGCTCTGCTGGCGCAGCTTGTTGTATTCGAGACGCAGTTGCTCGAGGAGTTTCTTCGCATTGTCGTTGGCGCTCTGCATGGCCATGATTCGCGCAGCCTGCTCGGAGGCACGGTTCTCGGTGAAGACCTCCTGCATCACAGCGAGGAGGAACATCGGGAGGACCGAAACGAAAATCGTGGCGGCATCCGGCTCGAAGATGTAGGGACGGCAGGATGCCTTGACACCCTCGGCCGCAAACATCGATGGACTTACCGGGAGAAGCGGATCGCACTTGACGCGCTGACGGCTCACTGACTGGAAATTCATGTAGAGAAGCTCCACACGGTCAAAATCACCGGCGATGAAGCGCTCCTCCAGACGGCGTGTGAGGGCCTTGACGGCCTCGCCGTTGGATTTGGAATCGACACCGGCCGGAACCTCTACCTTGACTCCGGGGAGGGCCATGCGGCTTGTCGCCTTCACCATCTTTGCGCCGACGGGGAGGACAGTAATCCTGACCGAAGCGCCGAACTTCCCGCGGTAAGCCTTGACGGTGGCGAGCAGTTCCTTGAAGATGTTGATGTTGTAGGCACCGCAGAGACCGTCGTCAGAACCGAGCACCATGACGGCGATTGAATTGACCTCGCGTTCGTCCGTGAGGGGTGACGAGAACTCAGCATCTGCCGAAAGGAGATTGCCGATGATATTCTCTATCTGCTGTCGGAAAGGCAGCAGACGGCGCAGATCAGACTCGGCGCGGTGCATTTTGGCCGAGGAAATCATCTTCATGGCACCGGTGATTTTCTCACTCGAAGCCACGGAGCCGATGCGTCCTTTAAGTTCGCGAAGTGTAGCCATAGTGGTATCTGACTGTCAGTGGGGTTATATGCGTTGATTGAGGAGTTGATTCTTTATTTATAGGAGCCTGAGATTTCGGCGGCTGCGGCGGTGAGCTTTGAAGTGACGTCGTCGTCGAGCTTTCCGGCGCGGATAGCCTCCATGACCTCTGGATACTTGGTGCTGACGAGCTGGAGGAAGTTTTTCTCAAACTCGGCCACCTTGTCGAGAGGCACATTCTCAAGCAATCCCTTTGTACCGCAGAAGATGACTGCGACCTCGTCCTCGACCTTCATCGGGGAGTACTGGGGCTGGATGAGGAGGCGTTCGTTCTTGCGGCCCTTGTCGATGACGCGGGCGGTCACGGGGTCGATGTCGCCACCGAACTTGGTGAACGATTCGAGCTCGCGGAACTGTGCCTGGTCAATCTTCAGCGTACCTGCCACCTTCTTCATTGACTTGATCTGAGCGTTACCACCCACACGCGATACGGAGATACCCACGTTGATGGCGGGACGGATACCACGGTTGAAGAGGGCGGTCTCAAGGAAGATCTGACCGTCGGTGATGGAGATAACGTTGGTCGGGATGTAGGCCGACACGTCGCCTGCCTGAGTCTCGATGATAGGAAGGGCGGTGAGCGAACCTCCACCCTTCACCTTGCCTTTGAGCGACTCGGGGAGGTCGTTCATATTCTCGGCCACCTGCTGGTTGTCGATGATTTTAGCAGCACGTTCAAGCAGACGGCTGTGGAGATAGAAGATGTCGCCCGGATATGCCTCGCGGCCCGAAGGACGCTTGAGCACGAGTGAGATCTCACGGTAGGCCACGGCCTGCTTCGAGAGGTCATCGTAGACGATGAGGGCGTCGCGGCCTGTGTCGCGGATGAATTCGCCGATTGCAACTCCGGCAAAGGGAGCGTAGTAACGCATCGAAGCGGAGTCGGCGGCGGTTGCGGCTACGACCACTGTATAGTCGAGGGCGCCATGCTGGCGGAGGGTCTCGACGGTGGAGGCAACCGATGATGCTTTCTGGCCAATGGCCACATATATACAGTAGACAGGCTTTCCGGCCTCGAAGTTGGCACGCTGGTTGATGATGGTGTCGATTGCGATGGCTGTCTTGCCAATCTGGCGGTCACCGATGATGAGCTCGCGCTGACCGCGGCCTATGGGCACCATGGAGTCGATGGCCTTGAGACCGGTCTGAAGCGGCTGCTTCACGGGCTGACGGAAGATTACGCCCGGAGCCTTGCGCTCAAGGGGCATGGGGAGAAGGTCGCCCTGGATGGGACCGCGACCGTCGATGGGCTCGCCGAGAACGTTGATGACACGGCCGAAGACACCGTCGCCAACGTGGATGGAGGCAATCTCGCCGGTGCGCTTCACGGTCATGTTTTCCGTAACGGCATTAACATTATTGAGCAGGATGACACCTACGTTGCTCTCCTCCAGGTTGAGGGCCACACCTTTCACTCCGTTTTCGAATTCTACAAGCTCGTTCGCGCAGACATTGTCGAGGCCGTAGACACGGGCCACACCGTCGCCGACTTCAAGGACAACTCCGGTCTCCTCGAAGGATACTTTGGAGTTGATATTCTCCAGTTGCTGTTTTAATACCTGAGAAATCTCGCTTGGGTTAATCATTGTAATATATGGGGTGTGAAAATGGTTAGTTGCTTAAAAGTTTTATACGCAATTGCTTGAGCTCATCGGCCACGGAAGCGTCGAGCTTCTCGTTGTTGATTGTGACAGTGAAGCCACCGATGAGATCAGGGTCGACGCGATGGTGATATTCCATCGTTCCGCCGTTGAGGTGGCGCTCGATGAGCGCTTTCAGACGATCCTCCTCAGCTGCACCCATGGGAGCGGCCGATGTGACGGTCACAAGGTAGATGCGGTGCTCGCTACGGTAGATTTTCATATAGGCGAGTGCTATGTCGCGGGCAGCGTCGAGACGGTTGTTCTCGGTCAGGAGCTGCAGAAAGCGCGCATAGACTTCATCCTTGGCTGTCGCACCGGCGGCGGAGGTGAGAAGTTTCACCTTGTCGGGTGCGGGGATGAAGGGATTGGCCACGGCCTGCTGGAGCGACGGCTCGGCGACAAAGGAGTTGTCGAGCGTATGCATTAGCTCGTAGATGCGCGCATCGGCGCCCTTTTCGGAGGCATACTCGAAAAGAGCCTTGGCGTAGCGGCTGGGGATGAGACCTTGGTTCATTGCGTGGAGATGAGAGCCTTAGAGGATGAGTAATCTTAAATGAGGGTTAATTTAATGTCGAGTCGAAGAGTCAGACCGGGAATGATTTCCGCCGCGTCTCCGGACCGGAGTGCCGGAGACGCAGGGGGAAGGATCAATTCTGTTTCTCCATCTCGTCGAGCAGGGAGCTGACGAGCTGTTCCTGAGCTTTCTCGTCCTTCATCTGGTTGCGCACCACCTTCTGGGCGATGTCGAGAGCGAAGGATGAGACTTCGTTGCGGAACTGCTGCTCGGCTTGTTTGCGTTCCTGTTCGATAGACACTTTGGCGGCGTCCATCACCTTCTTGGCCTCTGACTGTGCGGCGCTGCGGGCTTCGTCGATGATTTGTGATTTCATCCTGTCGGCCTCGCGCAGCATGTCGGCCTGCTGGCGACGTGCGTCGGCTATGTATTTATCCGCCTCTTCGCGGGCATGGTCAAGCTGTTGTTTGGCATTTTGAGCATACTCCACACCTTTGTCGATGAGGTCGGCTCGGTCAGACACTCCTTTCATGATCACCGGCCAGCCCCACTTCCACAGAATGAAGAAGAGGATGGCGAATGACACGAACATCCAGAATACCAGACCGAAATCAGGCGTGAAAAGTTCCATCTTTCAAATGATTGAAGTTTGGATTAGCCCACAAACATTGCGAGGATACAAACGATGACAGCAAAGAGGGCCACACCTTCGATAAGGGCGGCGATTACGATCATGTTACTGCGGATGTCGCCGGTTGATTCGGGCTGACGGGCGATAGCTTCCATGGCCGAGCCACCGATTTTACCGATGCCGATACCGGCACCAATTGCTGCGATTGCTGCACCGATACATACGCCGATGCCGAGGGTTCCTTCGATAGCTGCTAAAATCATTGCTAACATAATTGCGGGAGATTAAAGGGTTTGTTTGTAAGTATATTTTTTTAAGTTATGCAGGGTTGGTTGCCGGGGCTTTCGGAGCCTCGGCGGGAGTTGCGGCTGCGTCGTGGCCGTGGGCTTCATCCTTCTTGTGCTCGCCGTGGCCGTCTTCCTGTCCGAGGGCGATGAAGAGGGTCGAGAGCATGGTGAATACGTAGGCCTGGATGAAGCTGACAAGAACGTCAATCAGGAGCATGAACACCGAGAAGATGATGCTGACGACTGCCGTCGCGCCTGTCACCGCCGGACCCATCGCCGCGAAGATGAAGATGAGGAGCGTGAGCACGATGACAATCATGTGGCCACCCATCATGTTGGCGAACAGACGGACCGTGAGGGCCGCGGGCTTGGTGAAGATACCGAAGATTTCGATGACCGGCATGATGGGGAGGGGCCATTTCAGCCACCAGGGCACATCGGGATTGAAGATTTCCTTCCAATAGTGCTTCGTTGCGAAGATGTTGGTGATAAGGAAGGTGATGATGGCGAGGACGAGGGTCACGGCAATGTTGCCTGTGAGGTTCGCGCCACCGGGGAAAATCACGATGAGGCCCAGGAGGTTCATCACGAGGATGAAGAAGAACACCGTCAGGAGATAGGGCGCAAACTTGTTGGCCTTGTCCTTGAGTGTTGGCTTGATGACACCGTCGTAGATGAAGAGAATCACGAATTCGACCGCTCCGGTCATCTTGCGCGGACCCTTCATGCCCTGGGTGCGGTGCCAGCGGGCAACCGACATGATGGCCCATATCACGAGAAGCACGGCGATGAACACACCGCAGACATTCTTGGTGATGGAGATGTCGATGGTCGGTTTCACCTCCTTGCCGTCGATAATCTCGACTACCTTGCCCTTGTAGGGACTGTCCTTGCCGGCCACCTTGAATTCGGCATTGCCGTCGCGGTAGGTCGCACCATGCTCGACACGGGCCGATGAGAACACATGAAGGCCGTCGGAACCCCAGACAATGACAGGGAGGGGGATGGACTTATGGTGATTGAAAGGCACTTCCCAACCGTAGCGGTCGCCGAGGTGCTCGAAGATGATTCCCTGCGCATCGACCGCACCGCTCTTCTCCTCGGTCGAATCGGCGGGATGGCTTTCGGAAGCCGCCGCCCCGAGGGGGAGCAGGATGGCCACGATGGCCAGGAGTAGGGATGTGAATATGTTTCGTTTCATCGTCACCATAGTTTAATAGATGCAGACCGACACGATGTTCGAGTCAACGTCGACGATTCCGCCCTCAACGGTGACCTTGTGTTCCTCGCCGTCGGCAGCCGTGTAGCGGATGTCGCCGGGTGTGAGGGTTGAGATAAGGGCCGCGTGGCCGGGAAGTACGGTGAAAGCGCCCATGGCACCCGGAAGGTGCACCACTTTGACTTCACCCTGAAAGACGATGTCTTCGGCCGATATGACTTTGAGTATCATTGCTGTGTCTGCTGATGAGTTTGAGAGACTTTGTTAAATCTGCGTTTTCTTACTTCGCAACTTCGGCAAGGAGTTTCTTGCCCTTTTCGATGGCTTCGTCGATTGTGCCGACGTTGAGGAACGCCTGTTCGGGATATTCATCCATTTCGCCTGAAAGAATCATCTTGAAGCCACGGATGGTCTCGCTCAGAGGCACCATGACACCGGGAAGACCGGTGAACTGCTCGGCAACGTGGAAGGGCTGCGAGAGGAAGCGCTGCGCGCGGCGGGCGCGGGAAACGACGAGCTTGTCGTCATCGGAAAGTTCATCAACACCGAGGATGGCGATGATGTCCTGAAGCTCGTTGTATTTCTGGAGAAGCTGCTTGACGGCCTGTGCGGTGTTGTAGTGATCCTCGCCGATGATGTTGGGGTCGAGGATTCGCGAGGTTGATTCGAGGGGATCCACGGCGGGGTAGATACCGAGCTCGGAAATCTTACGCGAGAGCACTGTTGTCGCGTCAAGGAAGCTGAACGTTGTCGCGGGAGCCGGGTCGGTCAAGTCGTCGGCAGGCACATAGATTGCCTGGACAGAGGTGATCGAACCGTTCTTGGTCGAAGTGATTCGCTCCTGGAGGGCACCCATTTCAGAGGCGAGTGTAGGCTGGTAACCTACGGCGGAGGGCATACGGCCGAGAAGTGCCGACACCTCCGAACCTGCCTGGGTGAAACGGAAGATGTTGTCAATGAAGAGAAGGATGTCCTTACCGCCACCGTCCTGATCACGGAACTGCTCGGCAACCGTAAGACCTGAAAGAGCCACACGCAGACGTGCGCCCGGGGGTTCGTTCATCTGACCGAACACGAGGGTTGCCTGCGACTGGGCCACCTGGTCCATATCGACGTCGGCAAGATTCCACTCGCCCTTCTCCATGCCTTCCTCAAACTTCTTGCCATACTTCATGACACCGCTCTCAATCATCTCGCGGAGGAGGTCGTTACCCTCGCGGGTACGTTCGCCCACACCGGTGAACACCGAGAAGCCGCTGTGGCCTTTGGCGATGTTGTTGATGAGCTCCATGATGAGCACTGTCTTGCCCACACCTGCACCACCGAACAGACCGATCTTGCCACCCTTGCTGTAGGGTTCGAGAAGGTCGATGACCTTGATACCGGTGAAGAGAATCTCGGTGCCGATTGTGAGGTCGTCGAACTTCGGCGCGGGCTGATGGATGGGACGGAGGTTGTCGCGGTCAAGCTCGGGCAGACGGTCAATGGCATCGCCGAGGACGTTGAGCAGACGGCCTTTCACCTGGTCACCCGTGGGGACCGCAATCGGACGCTCAAGGTTGTCGACGCGCATACCACGGCGAAGACCGTCGGTACTTTCCATCGAAACGCAGCGGACGGTGTCCTCACCGATATGCTGCTCGACTTCGAGGATGGTCTCCGCACCGTTGTCGGAAGTGACACGGAGGGCTGTATAGATGGGCGGGATGATGTTGTCATCACCTTCGAAAATCACGTCGACCACCGGGCCGATGACTTGGGCGATTTTGCCGTATTTTTCACTCATCGCGTTTAGATTTTTTGGCAGGCAGACCGGCCTTATGTGAGGGACAGGCTGCGTGGTAGTGGGTTAGAGTTTTGAGGAAATTATCTTAGAGGTAAAGCTTGAAGGTCACGATAAGGACCATAAGCACGAGGTTGAAGAGGTTGATGGGGAGGAGGTATTTCCACTCCAGTGTGAGAAGCTGGTCGATTCGCAGACGGGGGAAAGTCCACTTGAACCAGATGATGATGAATGAGAGCACGATGGCCTTGCCGATGAACCAGATGAACGAGGGGATATAGTCCATAATCTGGTTGAAGGCGTCGAGACCGGGGATATGGAGCGGCATCCAGCCTCCGAAGAAGAGGAGCGCGGCCACGCCGGAAACGATGAAGAGGTTGAGATACTCGGCGAGATAGAAGAAACCGAAGTGGATACCGGAGTACTCGGTGTGGTAACCGGCGGTAAGCTCACTTTCAGCTTCGGGAAGGTCAAACGGGCCACGGTTGGTCTCGGCCGTACCGGCAATCATGAAAATCACGAAAGCGATGATGGCGGGGATATGGCCGGAGAAGATGAACCAGAGATGGTTCTGAGCCTCGACGATTCCACCGACCGACATTGTGCCGGCCATCACGACCATCGTCACCACGCAGAGACCCATGGAAAGCTCATAGCTGACCATCTGGGCACCCGAACGGAGCGCACCGATGAGGGTGAACTTGTTGTTTGACGACCATCCTGCCAGAAGGATACCGAGAACGCCGATGGACGACACGGCAAGCAGGAAGAAGATGCCGACATTGAAATCAATAATCTGCAAGCCGTTACCCCACGGGAGGACAGCAAAGGCGAGCATTGAGGCGATGATCACGAGATAGGGAGCGAGGGCGAAGAGGAATTTGTCGATATGGTTCAGCGAGATAAGCTCCTTGATGAGAATCTTGAACATATCGGCGATGCTCTGCATCAAGCCCCAGGGGCCTACGCGGTTAGGGCCGAGACGGCACTGGAAGTAGGCACACACCTTACGCTCGAAGAGGATATAGAACAGCGCGAGCACTGCATAGAGCAGCATCAGGCCAACTCCGATGAGCAGGCACTCAAGGGTGACTGCGGCCCATTCGGGGATATAGTCAGTGAGGAAGGAGTGAAGCCATGCGGTTCCGACTGATAGGTCTTGCATAATGTCTATTTGAAAATTACTTTTTATTCTCTCTGTGTTAGTTCACTCTTGTGGAAAATTCCATTGCAATGCCGGGGCTTAACGGTCAATGTCGGGGACAATGTAGTCAAGCGAGCCGCCGATGGTGATAAGGTCGGCGATCTTCTGGCCCTCGGTGATGTGGTCAACGACTGCAGCTGCGGGGAGGCAGGGGGTGGCGAGCTTCAGACGATAGGGATTGACGGTGCCGTCGCTCTCGAGATATACGCCGAATGTGCCGCGGCAACCCTCGACCATCTTGAACCAGTGGCCGGCAGGGAGCTTAATCACCTTGGGAACCTTCACGCAGTAGTCACCCTCGGGGATATTGTCGATGAGCTGCTCGATGATGCGCGCGCTCTGGACCATCTCGTCCATGCGCACCTTGAAGCGGGCCATCGAGTCGCCTTCCTCGCGCACGATTTCCTCGAAATCAAGCTCGGAGTAGATGCTGTAGGGGGCACACTTGCGCACATCGCAAGCCCAGCCCGAACCGCGTCCGTTAGGACCGGTGACAGCCCATGAAATGGCGTCGTGGCGGGTGAGCACACCGACGTTCTCCATACGGTTCTTGGCGATGACGTTGCCGGTGAAGATTTTGTTGTATTCCTTGATGTTGGCGGGGAGCACATCGAGAAGGGCGTGTACGTCCTTGACAAAGTCGGGATGCAGGTCCTGCATCACACCGCCGATGCAATCATAGTTGAATGTCATGCGCGCACCGCAGGTCTTCTCCATGATGTCGAGAATCTGTTCGCGGACACGCAGGGTGTAGAAGAGCATGGTGGTCGCACCGAGGTCCATGCAATATGTGCCGATGAAGAGGCAGTGTGAAGCGATGCGCGAGAGCTCGTCCATGAGCACGCGGATCACCTGTGCGCGGCGCGAAATCTGGATTCCGGCAGCCTCCTCGATGAGCATACAGAGACAGTGGTGGTAGGGATGGGCCGAGAAGTAGTCGAGACGGTCCATGAAGTGGAGGGTCTGCGGATATGTGAGTCCCTCGCAGATTTTCTCGACACCACGGTGGATGTAGCCGAGATAGATGTCAATCTTCTTGATAATCTCACCGTCGACAGCCGTGCGGAAACGGAGCACACCGTGGGTTGCAGGGTGCTGCGGGCCGATGTTGACCACGAAATCCTCGGGCTTGAAGATGCGGCGTTCATGCTTCACGACCTTGCCGTCGGCATCCTCTGTCCAGACATCGGTGAAGTCTGTCTGACGTTCGTTCTCGATGGAGACGGGGTTGATGTCGGGGTTGGCATCGTAGTCCTTGCGCAAGGGATAGCCCTTCCAGTCGATGTTGAGGAAGAGGCGGCGCATGTCGGGATTATTGATGAAGATAATGCCGAAGAAGTCATAGACCTCGCGCTCGAATATGGTGGCGATGGCCCAGAGGTCATGGATCGAATGGATGAGGGGCTGCTCACGGTCACCGGTAGCCATCACCTTGACAGAGATGTGGGTGTTGTGCTTGGTGGATGTGAGGTAGTAGATACAGCCCATGCCGTTTTCCTTCCAGTCCATGCCGACGATGGTCACGAGGAAGTCAAAAGCGAGGTCACTGTCATCGCGGAGTGTCTTGGCGAAGTCATGCCACTTTGCGTCGGGGACGGTCACCTGCATGATGTCGCCATCTTCGATGACGGCCTCGGGCAACACGGTTGAAATCTTTTCCCGGATGTTGGACATAATATATAATAAGGTGTATGAACGTTATTCTTGATTCTTATTCTTTGCGGGGATGGTGGGTGGGATTGTCTCAGTCGTTCACTCCAGGGACCGGGTGAGCCTTGAGGAATTCTTCCTGCTTCTCCTGACGGTTCACGCCGCCGAAGAATTTCTCCACCTTAATTTTGCGCGAGAGCTGCATGATACCGTAAATCATAGCCTCGGGACGGGGAGGACAGCCGGGGATGAATACGTCGACCGGAACGATGTCCTCGATACCCATAGCCACATGGTAGCTCTTCTTGAAGGGACCGCCGGAGATGGCGCAGCTTCCGCAAGCGATGACATATTTGGGTTCGGCGAGCTGATCATAGAGACGGCGGAACACAGGCACCATGCGGTGTACGATGGTTCCGGCCACCATCATGAAGTCGGCCTGACGGGGCGAGGCACGCGCAACTTCCCATCCGAAACGCGCCATGTCGTAGCGCGCCGCTCCAAGCGACACAAATTCGATGCCGCAGCAACTGGTGGCGAAGGTGAGCGGCCAGATGGAGTTGGAACGCCCCCAGTTGATAAGTTTGTCAAGAGAACCGACAACCACGTTGGTGCCGCTCTCCTGAAGCTCCTTCACGAGCTTTTCAATGTATTCGTTGTCCTTCCATGCCTCATACGGCATACCTTTGGTGGTTACTTCCATTCAAGAGCTCCTTTCCGCCAGGCATATACGAGGCCCAGCACTATGATTCCAAAAAAGACTGCTATGGCTGTGAGGCCGGAGGTTCCCAGCTCATGCACACGCACGGCCCAGGGATAGAGAAACACGGTCTCGACGTCAAACATCAGAAAGAGGATGGCGAAGAGATAGTAACCTACCTTGAACTGTGCCATTGATTCGCCACGGGTGGGGATACCACACTCGTAGGCCTCGCCTTTCTGCGGATTGAATGAGCGGGGAGAAATAAGTCCCGCAAGCCAAAGAGCTACAGCCACGAGAGCCACACCTGTCAGGAGGGCCACCACGGCTAAAGTCGCATTTTGAATTGCCAATGCTATCATATAGTGATAAATACTGATTTTGTTTCGAAGAAACTGTGTATCATGGAGTTAGACGCCTCTCGACGGCCTTGTGGCCAAAGGGGGCATAAAACGCAGTGCAAATATACTGAAATTTTTCCGAAATCGCCCAAAAAATTCTGACTGTGTTGCAAATAAAAAATCCTAACGCTCCAACATTTCCCAAAATTCCCTCAAAGCCGGGAAAGGCTGGAAGGGTACACAAGGCGGGCAACATAAGGCCAGGAAATGTGAGAAGGGCACATAAAGACAGAAGGCCAGAAGGGACATAAGGATTTTCGGCTATCAGATTAACCGAAAAAACTTATGTCCCTTATAACTGAAAAAACTTATGTCTCTTTAACTGAAAAAACTTATGTCCCTGTTAACTGATAACTGAAAAAAACTTATGTCACTTCTGACCTTCTGTCTTTATGCGCCCTTCCAGCCTCCGGGACTATGTGCCCTTCCAGCCTTCGGGACATCAGTATTTTTAGAAGTTATATCCTACTGAGACGTTGAAATTGTTCCAATGGTTGTCGACCCCGCCGACCACGTCCGTCAGACCCCACTGATACGACAGGCCGAACACGAAATTGCCGTAGGTGTGCGATGCTCCGAGTCCGAGACCGGCATGGAATCGCTTGAATTCGTATGGGTCGTCAAACACATTGACCGATGCACTCGCCTTTTGGCTACCGGACTTCGCATCAGCAGTCATCTTGCCGTAGATACCGAAGTCGAAATATGGGCCAAAGAAAAACTGTGTCGAGTTGAGCGCATCGAAATTGAGGTGATATGACAGATAGACTGGGAGTTCGATGAAATTCATGGTCATTCTGCATTCAGCAGATACAAGCCCACCATTCACTTCATCCCAAATGTCACCCTTGCAGCCCTTTTGGGTAAAGAAAAGGCCGGAATTGATTGAGAAACTGCGGACAATATTGAAATCGGCCGACACACCGCTGCGGAAACCGAATTTGGTCTTCGTATCCGAGGTGTCCTCACCGCCGATAGTGGAAATGTTCAGACCTGCACGCAGGCCAAATGTGACGATCTTCTCAGGCGCACCGTTGTCCCATCCGACAGCCTGTGCCGAAGCACCGACAGACATAACAGCAGCCACTGCCGCAAGCAAAAATTTTTTCATAGTCAAATAATTGAAATGTGTTATGATGAATAATCGTGTTATGATAAGCAATATTGAGATTCAGACATGCAATGGGGCAAATGTAGCACTTTTTTCGCACAACACTCCATTTTCAATCGACAAAATGAAGATGTCATTTAAAAATTCTTTAGCGAACAGCAAATACCTATGCATTCAGATTAAATAATCCGGAAGGCCCGACGTGGCATCATAAAAAACTCCGGGGAGCCGGTCGCGCCTCTGCGCTGCGGCTCCCCGGAGGGTATGGTCTATAAGAATAATTATAGTCTTGTCTTTAGAAATGATAGTAGAAACCAAACATGAGGTCAGTGCTGTCGAGGTTGAGACCCCAGTTTTCAGGAGCACCGTTGCGCTTGGCGGGACGGTTACCGCTTTCATAGCCGAGGAAGCCGACATGGGCAACAAGGCTGAACTTCTCACTGAGGTTGAGTGCAACACCGGGACGGAAACCGATCTCGTAGGTCACGGCTGTGTGACCGTTGGCGCGTCCGATACCGAAACCGACACCACCGTCAACGAAGAGGTCAACCATGCCTGAACGGAAATATGTTGCACGGGCGTAGGGGTTGATGTTGAATGTAGTGAGCTTGCTGTCACCTGTCTTACGGTAGTCAACACCGAAAATTGCGCCGAGGGCGAAATTATCTGTAACATTATAGCCGATTTCAGGCAATACAGCAATCTGAGTGCTCTTGAGGCTTACGCCGCTGAGTTCGGTTGTTGTTCTTCCAAAAGTGAGCTGGCCGCCGGAATACCATTTCTGAGCCGATGCACCTAAAGTCATAATAGCCATGACTGCCATAAGTAAAAACTTCTTCATAACAGTGGAATTTTAAAAGTGTTAGAATATTGATGATTATTAATTTCCTTAATAGTTGAACCATGAAAAGCAACAGCATCGATCAGACCATGCAGCCATTACCAATCCATTGTTTTCATCTTTTTCATCTATTAAACATTTCTTTCACTAAAAAGGTTGAAGCGAATTGAAAAAGTTTATTCCCAACGGCACCGTAACGCAAATCTCTCCCCTACCCTCCCCCCCACATTAGCATTATCACAAAAAAACTGTAACTTTGCAGCGACTTTTTTCAACAGAACACAAACGCAACCATGCATACTGATACCAAGACACAATGTGACACCACTGCCACACAGCTCCACGACCCCTTCGACCGCGAGCATCTGTGGCATCCCTATACCTCCACCATCAACCCTCTGCCTACCTATAAGGTGGACTCCGCCGAGGGTGTCCGCATCCGCCTCGCCGACGGACGCGAGCTGATTGACGGCATGGCCTCATGGTGGTGTGCCATCCACGGCTACAACCATCCCGAAATCAACGCCGCCATCACCCGTCAGATAGGCAAGATGAGCCATGTGATGTTCGGTGGCCTAACCCATGACCCTGCCATCGAACTGGGCAAGCTCCTTCTGGAGATGGCTCCATCCTCGATGCACAATATATTCTATGCCGACTCCGGCTCTGTGGCTGTGGAAGTGGCGATGAAGATGGCTGTCCAGGCCTCGATTTCGCGCTCCGGCAACCACAACAAGACCAACTTCGTCACCATCCGAAGCGGTTATCACGGCGACACATGGAACGCCATGAGCGTCTGCGACCCCGTCACCGGTATGCACGGTGCCTTCGGCCCCGCCCTCCCTATCCGCTACTTCGCTCCCGCACCGGAAGTGTCGTTCGACGGACGGTGGAATCCCGCCGACATCGAACCGCTTGCCGAAATCATCCGTGAGCACAAGGATGAACTCGCAGCCCTCATCCTCGAACCGGTCGTCCAGGGCGCGGGAGGAATGCGGTTCTACCATCCGCAATATCTGCGCGAGGCGCGCCGCCTCTGCGATGAGGCTGGAATCTACCTCATCTTCGACGAAATCGCCACAGGATTCTGGCGCACAGGCAAATGCTTCGCCTGCGAACACGCCGGTGTCGAGCCCGACATTATGTGTATCGGCAAGGGGCTGACCGGTGGCTACATGACCATGAGCGCCGTCCTCACGACCCGCGACGTTGCCGACACCATTTCGCGCGGCGAGGCCGGAGTGATGATGCACGGCCCGACATTCATGGGCAATCCGCTTGCCTGCGCGGTAGCCGTCGCATCGCTGACACTCCTGCGTGAGCGCGACATGAGTCGCCGCATAGCCCACATCGAGGCTGTCATCCGCCGTCACATCGCCGCTGCAGCGCTCGTCAAGGGTGTGCGCGACGTGAGGGTACTCGGCGCCATCGGTGTAATAGAGATGGAGGAACCGGTCGATGTCGGTGAATTCCAGAAACGCTGCGTGGAGCGCGGAATCTGGGTGCGGCCCTTCGGACGCAACGTCTACATCATGCCGCCCTACATCATTTCGGACGGCGACCTCAAATATCTCATCGAAAAAATGATTGAGTGCATAAAGTGAACCGTTACAGCGACATACTCGACCGTCTGCACTCGGAAGGCAACTTCCGCTCCATTCCGCACGAACTTCCCACAGGTGCGGAGGTGACCGACCTATCGTCCAACGACTATCTCGGGCTCGGTGCCGACCCAGGTCTTCAGCAAAGCTTTTTCGCATCGGCGACCAACCGCGCCATACCGATGACCTCATCGGCATCACGCCTGTTGAGCGGACGCCAACGCGAATATGAGGAGCTCGAAAGTTTCCTCGGACAGCTCTATGGCCGTCCCTGTCTGCTTTTCAACAGCGGCTACCATGCCAACACCGGCATGATACAGGCACTTGCCGATTCGAAGACACTCATCGTGGCCGACAAGCTCGTCCATGCAAGCATCATCGACGGCATAACCCTCTCGAAAGCCCCCTTCACCCGTTTCCGCCACAACGACCTCGGCCATCTTGAAAAAATCATGGAGAAGGAGGCGGCGAACCATGAAAGAGTGTTCATCGTGGTCGAGAGTGTCTACAGTATGGACGGCGACCGCGCCGACATCGACAGCATCATAGCCCTTAAACGCCGCTATCCAAATGCCATGCTCTATGTCGACGAGGCCCACGCTTTCGGCGTGGAGGGTCCGCAGGGGCTCGGTATGTGCAAGGAAAGCGCCGGATTCGGCGACGTCGACATCGTTGTCGGCACCTTCGGAAAAGCCTGCGCCTCGGCCGGTGCATTCTGCGCCGTCTCCCCCACCCTGCGCGACTATCTTGTCAACCGTGCGCGCAGCTTCATCTTCTCGACCTCCCTTCCACCGATGACCGTGGCATGGACGCGCTTCATGATTGAGACCTTCCTGGAAATGGATGCCGAACGGAGTCAACTCCGTCTGCTTGGTCAGCGCCTCCACGACCATCTGCAACCGCTTTCGCCGAAGACTGTCATCACTCCAAGCCATATCCAGCCCCTCGTCGTCGGCTCAGCCGACAGGGCTGTTGAACTCTCCCGCCGTCTGCTCGAAGAGGGTTTCAAGGTGCTGCCCATACGCACCCCGACCGTCCCTCCCGGCACCGAACGTCTCCGCATCAGCCTCAGCGCGGCAATCCCGATTGACGAGATTGACCGCCTCGGCCACACACTCGCAAAACTGCTATAAGAATGAAATTCCACATTTTCCCTCCACAGGATTCCGCTTCCGCCTCCCGCACCATTCTCCTCTTTGCAGGGTGGGGTATGGATGAAAAACCGTTTGCCCGCATCAACATGCAGGGCTACAGGCTGATTGTGGTTTGGGACTACCGCAATCCCACTTTCCCCGACGCGCTCACGACAGAGCTTGAGACTGCGGAGGAAATCGTGGTTGTGGCGTGGTCGTTCGGCGTTCCCGCCGCCACCCGCTTCATTCTTTCCAATAAAAATCTCCCGGTCACGGCTACAATAGCCGTCAACGGGACCATGCACCCCGTGGATGACCGTCTTGGCATCCCGGAAGAGATTTTCCGGGGCACGCTCGACGGACTGACCGATAAGTCACTGTCGAAATTTCATCTGCGGATGTGTGGCTCTTCATCAGCATTCCGCGATTTCTCCGCCACACTGCCCCAACGTCCGGTCGATGAACTCCGCGAGGAGCTTCAGACCATCGGCGATGCTCACTTCGACGCTCCGGATGGGCTTTGGGACCGTGCGGTCGTCAGTCTTTCGGATCGCATCATTCCCTCCGGCAACCAGACAGAGGCATGGAGTAGGGAGGCTTTCGAGACCATCACTGTCGCCGGACCTCATCTGCCGGATTTCAATATGCTCCTGTCCATGCTCCTGACTGAGAAAGGACTTGTGGCAGAGAAGTTCGCCCGTGCAGAGCGGACGTATGACGACAATGCGCTTGTCCAGCGCGACATCGCCCGACATCTCGTGGAGCTGATTCCGGCTGACGCACATCTCACCTCCACACTTGAAATCGGCTGCGGGACGGGACTGACCACCCGCCTGCTTGCGCAGAAGGAGGGAATCAGTTCACTCGAAGTGTGGGACCTCCACATTCCGGCCTCCATACGCGAAGGGATAGACCACCGTGGCCTGACCACGCGCGAATGTGACGCGGAGACAGAAATCAGGAAGGTGCCGTCGGAGAGTATCGACCTTATATTTTCCGCCTCGACCATGCAGTGGTTCAACTCTCCCGCCAAATTTCTCCGCGAATGTCTGCGCGCACTCCGTCCGGGAGGCCATGCCGTCATCTCGACATTCGGTCCGTCGACCATGCATGAAATCAACGCCTCCCTCCCCTACCGTCGCCATTACCCCGACATTGAGGCCATTGCCTCAATGCTTCCTTCGGGAGCTACAGCCATACACCTCTCCACCCAAACGGAAACGCTCCTCTTCCCCACCCCGGCCGAAGCTCTGCGCCACGCAAAACTCACCGGAGTCAATGCCCTCAGCAGTCACCATTCCGGCGTAACGGCGCGGAGCGTCATCGCAGCCTATCCGCTCACGCAGCAAGGAGAGGCCCCGGTGACATATCAACCGATATACTTAGTATTCAGAAAATCCTGACGGCTGTCTCGTCAACTATAAGCTTGACATCCGTCAACAGAGCAATAATATTGTAGAATCCCGAAGGTTGCCCAACAATCAACCTCGTCAAACAAACTTATAACCATGAGCCAGGTATATTTCGTTTCAGGAATCGACACCGACGCAGGCAAGAGCTACGTCACCGGCTATCTCGCCGCCAAACTTATGAAAGAAGGCAAGAGCGTAGTCACCCAGAAGTTCATACAGACAGGCAACGTAGGCTTTTCGGAGGATATTGACCTCCACCGCAGACTCATGGGCATCCCACCGCTCCCGGAGGACATTGACCACACCACCGCGCCTGTCATCTTCTCCTATCCCGCTTCCGCACAACTCGCCGCCCGCATGGACGGACGCGAAATCGACCTCTCGGTCATCGACAACGCCACAGCTAAATTAAGCGAACGCTACGACATCGTGCTTGTCGAGGGTGCGGGTGGACTGATGGTGCCTATCACCGACGATTTCTTCACCATCGACTATGTGACCACACGCCAGCTCCCCCTGATACTCGTAACAAACGGTGTCCTCGGGTCCATCAACCATGCCGTCCTCTCGCTCGAAGCCATCAAGGCGCGCGGAATCACACTCGCAGCCGTCATATACAACGAACACTTCGACACCGACCGCATCATCGGCGCCGACACCCAGGCCTTCCTCCGTCGCTACGTCAGCCGCCACTTCCCCTCCACCCCCTTCGCCACCATCCCCTCGCTGTAAGACACAAGTGCATAAAATGCCTTGTAGGGACGCCTTGTAGGGACGCGCTGTAGCGCGTATGCCAAATGAAATAGATCCTAAACAGGGGGTATATAAATTCATAAAAGACAAAAATGACAGATTTTGTATAATCAGCTTTAATCAGGCTGACTAATTCAAATCTGTCATTTTTGTCTTTTATGAATTTATGTATCTATATTTTTCTGTATCTATATTTTTGTGGCACAGCATTTTGTATTTCATCTGGCATACGCGCTACAGCGCGTCCCTACAAACATTAGCTATTTCCAAAATCAATAGGCTATGAAGTTCCAGAGGGTGCGGATGCGGGATTCGGGGTCCCACTTGTCGGCGAAGGTCCAGCGGGAGGTGACGGAGTAGTAGGCGGGTGAACCCTCGGCACTTGTGAGGTTGTCGGCAAGCCAGCCGCTGTGGCCACCATCACGCACACAACCTGAGTAGTAGACACGATGTCCCCACGGACAAGGGTCGACCGTCTTTCCGTCCGAAAGGACAGGCTGCGCACGATAGGCATGGTCAATATTCGTATCAATAATATTCTTGGACATACGGCAGTTGACAATCAAGAACTGCGAGTCGTGGTGATAACGTCCAAGAGGAGTCGGTTTGAGGGCATCGAAGTCAGAATTGGTGACAACGAACTTATTGTTGATGTCGCCGCGACCATCGTGCCAGAGAATCGCACGGCTGTCGCCGAGAAAACGGCAGCGGGTGGCGTAGCAAGTGCCTCGCGGACAAATGAAATCCACGCCCGGGCAGCGCACATAGAGGTCGGCATGGTAATAGAGGCCGCCTTTGCCATCCTCACCCTTTCCCCAGAGCGAGAGAGCATCGTTGCCGTCCGAAATGATGTTGCTGTTGACTATTATTGTGCGGGTCGCCTTGCCGTAGACGGCAAACTGGTGGGTAGTGGTGTTGGTGACAGTTGTGCCGTAGTTGTTGATTACGGTCAATCCGGAAATGAGGCAGTCATTGCCATCCTCGGTCAGAGAGAGGATACCTCTCGGAGCCTTCTTGCCGCGATATTCCTCAACCATCATCTTACCGTTGGCCTCCGCGCCGACTATTATGCAACTGTCGCGGTGCTCACCGACAAGCACGATGTTCGGACGGTCGATGATGACCTTCTCGTTGTAAAGGCCCTTCTTCACAAGAATCTTGAACGGCTCAGTTCCATTTTCCGGAGCCTTCTCGATGGCAGCCTGAATGCTGCCGCCGCGCTCAACCACCGCATCGAAGAGCGATGCATCAACCTTGGGGACAACACCGAGGGTGAGAGTACCGTTCTCGTTGCATCCCTTACCCTCCGGATCGAGCTTCACCTTCCCGGCGGGGTCATGACGGTCGGCCCACTCATCGTAGAGCGCATAAAGCTCCTCGGGACGGGTGCCATACCAGGAATATCCGTTGCGGCGCTCCGAACCAATGTCCTCCAGACGGCGGCGGGGGATACCGTCGCGGTCACAGACGTAGGGCATACAGTTGTCGAGGTCATAAAAACGTGCCCAAAGCGGTTTGCGACGTCCGGCATCGGGAGTAAGGATGGTTTCCCAACTGCCGTTGACCTGCACTCGGCGGTAGGACAATCCGGTGAGCTTATATTTATCGAACCACGCCATTGCTGAATGGATGGCCTTCTTCACACGTTTGTCGGGTTTCTCAATCTCCATGAGGAGCTTCACAATCGACGCGCTCTCCATGCTGCAATACGACGGGAGTTCGTAGGCACGGGCATGTGCAGGAGCGAGGGTGACATGGTCATGCTGCTGACACCACACCGTCGGCACACCGTCGGTCACAATCTGAGTGGCGAGAATGCAGTCGACACCCTTGTCGAACGCGCGTTTCATCCTCTTCTTCTGCGCAGCGTCGCAGAGGTCACCGCCGTAGGGGGCGACATCAGAGGAGATGTCGCGCAGGAGGAGCATGGTGTTGACCATAGCATCGTCATTGTAGGTGATATGTGGCTGATAGTCGCGCTGTTCGGGCCAGAACTGAGGCCATCCGCCATTCTTGTACTGACCGGAGAGCAGATAGTCCACACCACGGCGGAAGGCATCGCGGTAAGCGACATCGCCGGTCGCGGCATAGAGACGTGCCAGGAAGGTCATCTGAGTGGTCGTCGCATCATTGTCGGTAGTCGAGTCGTCGCGACGGTCTTTCTGGGCAAGCACTTCGGACATGCGGCTCTCGGACATGGGCGAGACCATGTCGATGTTCTTCGGCCAACCGCCTGTCACACGCTGCCATGCAAGCACCTGCGCCCCAATCCTGCGGGCCTCATCGGTGGTGAAGAAAGAGGGGTCTGTTGTGCGCAGGAGATGCTTGGAATAGCGGCTGCCACTGCGCGCCTCGCGCTTGGCTGCGCCCACCTCTTCGCCAAGACCACCCATTGCATTGGCCGCACGGACCGACCAGCAGTCGGCATCGCCTCCGCGACCGATCTTATATGAATCATCAGTGGTGAAATCAACGATTTTTCCGTGACGGCACACTGCATAGAGCAGCGCATCCTTGCTTCCGTCCCAACGCAGACGGCCATCCTCGACGCGGACATTAGCGGGAAGAGGAGCTGCAGCAGTGAGAGCCGTGGGATCCCAACCGTCGAGGACATTGGCGACGGTATACTCCGCAGCCTCGGTCTCGCTCAGCACCGGACGGTTGACATGCTCGTTGCCCTCACGGTCGACATACAGCACACGTCGGCCCGAAAGGTCGAGCGCAGTGCCGTCGGGGAGGAAAGTATTGTATTCAGCGAAGCGCGCGGGCCACCCGCCGCTCATGTCGGCCCAACCGTTATTGCCGCGCTTGTCGCGGGTGATGGGCGACACGTCCACCTTTGTATTCAGCCAGATGGCGGTGGGAGTACCCTTGCCCCAGGGACGGCCGAGATAGTAGGTCACATCGGGAGTCTCGCTTTTGATATAGCAATTGTCCATCACATAGCCGTATTTGCGAGGAACGGAAGGGACGGCAAGATAGCCTCCCTGACCGCACTGCCGGAAAGTCACCCCGGAGTAGTAGACATCGCCTTTGCCACAGATATAGTCCGTGCGCCCGCGGATGACACCGTCCTCGAAGTAGAAGCGTCCGTCATTATTATTGGAAACGTAGGTGTCCTGATAGCCCCAAAGACCGACATCCTTGGCGACGGTCTTGTCCGAACGGTCGTGGAGCACGATGTTGCGCCCCGTCTTGTCGGTCATTCCGCTTTTCAGCGTAAGCCCCTGGAGATATGTCCCTGTGGCGGGAGACTCAATGATGAGCACGTCACCCCTGCCGATACCTTCAAGCGGACAGGAGGGGCCGAAGCCGTTGTCCCATGTAGCCGGAGGAGTGGTGTTGGTCAGGACGGTGCGGTCCATCCCCTCACCGGTGATGGAAACATTGGGGGCTTTGAGATATGAGCGCGGATCGCCGTACTCCTTCCCGTCACCACCGACAGTGGTGCCTGCGGTGGGGATACGATAGTCACCCTCCATGATGAATATGCGGAAACGTGAGGCGGTGTCGGTGCGGTTGTTGGCTGCGTCGAGGGCCTCGCGGAATGTACCGTCGCGGGGCACGACGAAGTCATAGAGTTTCTTTTCAACGGCATTAAGGTTAAAGACGACCGCAAGGGCCGCGAGCGATGGAAGAAGTTTCATAGACCGGTCTACGATTTTTATGGTATTAAACTAATGTCTGACACCGTTGGTGTCGATTTATCATGCGCTACAAATTTACGAAAAAAGCAGGGGCCTCACAATTGTCGGTGACCGAATTTCACCCCACCCTTCCTATCCAATGGACAAAAAGCGCAAAAACAGCGCTCCGACGCCCTCTATTGCAATCATTAACATCCCGTGTCTTATTGTTTTTCGATACAATTATAGGGGATTTCAACAATAATCGTTAACTTTGCATGTTCAAAAGCTCATTTTTCCAATGGACATCAACCAATACAGCATCTCAATATCGAAGGAACAACTGTCGGGACTCCCGACGGTCGAGTTTCCCGGTGCCATAACGGTGCTTGAGAACATTCCCGATGCCCAGGAAGCCCTCCGCTATCTCCGGACATGCAAGGCGGTGGGTTTTGACACCGAGACCAAGCCGAATTTCCGCAAGGGGCAGACCAATACCGTCTCACTCATCCAGATTTCAACCCTCGACCATTCATTCCTGTTCAGGCTCAACAAACTCGGCTTCTTCGACGAGCTGAGGGAGTTCATGGAGTGTGAGGATGTGGTGAAAGTCGGTCTGTCGCTGCGCGACGACTTCCATGTGCTCCACCGTCTCGCTCCCTTTGAACCGGCAAACTTCGTCGACCTCCAGAATGTGGTCAAGACCTTCCATATAGCCGATTCGAGCCTTCAGAAAATCTACGGAATAATCTTCAACGGCCGCATCTCCAAAAGCCAGCGCCTCAGCAACTGGGAGGCTGCGCAACTCAGCCCCGGACAGCTCATCTATGCTTCAATCGACGCATGGGCCTGCCTCCGCATCTACAAGCACTTGATGGACGGCTGCTTCGACCCCGCCGAATCGGAATACATCAAGGAGGAGGAAGAGAGTTGTTAGTTTATAGTTGTGAGTTGTTAGTTTTGAGTTTTTAGTTTACAGACTCTAACGCAACGATTTCGACATCAACTCGAAACCATCGACTTACAACCATCATCCCAAAACTTCCAACTCCAAACCACCAATAGCCAACAACTCAAAACTGACAACTCAAAACTACCCCACAACTCAAAACTAAAAACTCACAACCCAAAACTCACAACTCAAAACTTACTTAACCTAAAAACCATGAAACTACGTCGTTCTACCTTCATCCCCTCACTCCTGCTGATTTATCTCGGCGTGATGAGCTACATCGGCTATCCCGAGTTTCAGCAAGGACACTATCTCTACTATTTCGGTGTCATCGGTGTGACACTCGTCATAATCGCAATCCTCCACCTCTTCCTTAAGAAAAGGGAACGGTTGCGAGAAAACAGCTAACCACATCATCCCAAACAAGCAACACGACATGCAGATAAGAGTACCCCGCGAAATCACAGAGACAGCAGCCTCAGTCGGCGCTGCAAAAGCCAAACTCACAGTCAACAGTCTTTCCCGCCTACTCGTCGCGTCCTGCCTCGCAGGAGCCTACATAGCCCTCGGCGGCATACTCTCACTCATTGTCGGTTACGGATTTCCCGAACTCACTGCAGCCAATCCCTCGCTACAGAAGCTGCTGAGCGGCTGCATGTTTCCCATCGGTCTGATACTGGTGGTCATCCTCGGTGCGGAGCTTTTCACGGGCAACAATGCCCTGCTCATCCCCTCGTGGATGAAGGGGAGCCATTCGTTCGGCACCATCGTCCGCAACTGGACGCTCGTCTATCTCGGCAACTTCATCGGTGCAATAGCCTTCACCTATATCCTTGTCTATGCCTGCGGACTGACCGCCGCTGATCCCTGGCACTCATCAATCATCGGCATAGCCGAAGCAAAGGTGTCGATGCCGTGGCTGACTGTGTTTTTCAAAGGCATAGGTGCCAACTGGTGTGTCTGTCTGGCCGTATGGCTCGCCCTCTCAGGAAAGACCTTCTTTGAAAAGGCGCTCGGCTGCTGGATTCCCGTCATGGCCTTCGTGGCCTTGGGCTACGAACACTCCATAGCCAACATGTTTTTCATCCCCCTTGGCATGATGGAAGGGGCCGATGTAGGCATCTTGGAAGCCATAACCGCCAACCTCATCCCCGCCACCCTCGGCAACATAGCCGGCGGCGCCCTCCTCGTCGGCGCAGTCAACGCCTACATCCATGAAATCAGGAAATGAGGGCTGGACATATCATGATATTTTGATACAAACGGACAAAAGAAGACAAGAGACAGAATAATCGTACAGCACAAACTACCGGTATAATAAAGCTTCCAATTAATAATATATTGATGCTTAGGCTATAAATGCTGCGTCTTCTGATAAAAGATTCGATAATGCGAATATCATTGCTTTGTTTCTTATTGCTGACCTCTATCTTTATGTTTGGTCAGACTGGTCAAAGTTACCATGAGGGCAAACTTGCTATCAGATGGGGAATTGCACCCTCCTTCCATATAAATATCCCCGGAGACTGGAAGTCTACAAAAAGCGCCAGTAACTCCTATGGATATGGAGGAGGACTGGGACTCCTATGCAATTTGAGAAACGGGCATGATTTCTTTGTCGAGGCAGGCATATCAATTAATTGTGATGAATTAAAACTGTATGCAATTGACAAGGAGACGGAAGAGCAAAATCTTACAAGGTGGTGTACCTCTATCCCCTTGACATGCGGCTATCAATTCTGCATTGGCGATGAATTAAACATATCTCCACTAATTGGATTTGATTTGTCCTATTCCTTAAGCGGCAAGTACCGTCGAGAAGATTTATGTGTGAAGCCGTTTAACTTGTCCAGTGGAATTGGAGTCGGGCTGCAACGGGATTTAGTATCAATTGACCTCATGGGATATTTTGGTTTATTAAAAACAATCGATATTGGCAACTCTGCCCAAATGAATGATAATAAGGTATGTATAACTGTAAAATACTTTTTTACTCATGAATGAAGATTGTGAGATAAATATCCCATATCTTGGCAAATCATCATTGATTGCTATCTCTCACGAATAATGTAGCAAGCTATTTTCAAGAATGTTTGAAATCACATTTTATCAATCGTAAGGAAAGAAAAAATATAAATTTTTCAGTGCTTTTGTAAATTCGCACTGTTTCGAAGATTTCGGGTATTCTAAAACCGCCCTCTGGTATGTTAAAATATTTTAACATACCAGAGGGCGGTTTTAGTGAAATTATGTTTACATTTGCGTTGATTTCACACCGGATTGAATAAATATTACTGCGATTGCCATATCGGGAGGTGAGAGCTTTGCACCTCCACAGAAAAAGCTATAGCCACATTATAATATCAATAATCACATTATAATATCAATGATATAGGTCACGCACATAGTATCTGTGCATTATCTATAATCTGAAACACCACTATTCAGAGGGCCGTAGATTCCCCATACGACACTCTCCCGACTTCCGGAGCAGGAAGACCGAATGTGCTCCGGACATGAATCTGAGGATACAACCATTTTGATATAACCTAATTTAAACTAAACGATTTATGAAACATCTGAAACTCACAGTGAAGACACTGATGGTAGCCGTAGCCGTTACTTTGACAAGCCCCTTCATGGCCAAGGCCGATGAAGCAAAGGGCAAACCGAATGTGCTCATCGATTATTTCGAGCGTCCCGACGACGTGCCCTTCCTCTGCGCCGAGCAGCTGCGCAGCTATGTCATGGAAGGTATCGCCAACACCAAACGCATCGAACTTGTCGATGTCGATTCGCAGGAATCCCTCGCGATCAATGCTGAAAAGCGTAAGAGCAACTCGCCGGTGGCAAGCGAGGCCGAACGCCTGAAAGCAATGTCGGACCTCGGCTCCGCATTTCTGATTCAGGGCCGCATCTCGTCGCTCAACATCGAGGAGAAGACCAACGACAACGGTGACAAATACTACACCGGACAGATTTCCTACACTCTCAAGGTCATCAATCCGGCCGACGGTAAACTCATCCTTACAAAGACGATGAAGCATGGAGGCGAACTGCTCAATCTGGAGACTTCAAGCACTTCCGACGAGGCGGTCACCAAAGTGTGTCGCAACGCCGTCAAGGGTGTGGTCCCCTTTATTCAGGAAGCATTTCCGCTCTACGGCACTCTGCTCGAATGTGACGACGTCAAGGGCGACAAGGTGAACTCTGTCTACATGGATCTCGGCTCAATCCACGGTGTGGCCGAAAAGGACCGTTTCGAGGTGTGTATCATGCGCGAAATCGCCGGCAGGAAATCGGCCAAACCCATCGGGGAATGCGAGGTGGCATCAGTCGAGGGCGACGACATCTCATCAGCTAAAATCAAGAAAGGCCACAAGGAAATCAAGGCTGCCGTCGACGCCGGACAGACCATTGTCTTCAAGTCAATGCCTAAGAAAGAAGTGCCTTGGGGCAATGTCAGACTCTAAAACAACCGTGCGGTTTTGCATTTTTTCAATAATTGATTGAGGATAATCCCTGCAATTATTTGCGGTTGTGAAATAAATACCGTATTTTTGCGAAAAATCATAAGACATATCAATCACCATGACTCGAAACATCACCATTAAAACTCCCTCTCCAAAGATGATTCAAGTCTTTGACGATTTGAGGGAAAAGAAACAGCAACAGATAAAGAAGTTGTCTGAAAAGAAAGAATGCACCTTTACAATCGTAGTCTGAATGGATTTATCCTTTGACATAAAAAATGCAGAGGGCGATCATGTTATGGTCGCTCTCTCTTATTATGACTCGGAAACCATAAGCTTATTTTCTTCCGACCCTCTGACACTAACTCTTGTTTTCTACGATGTGACTTTAGTACGCAAAGCCGGTACGGGATATGTCGGTTACAATATTTTGTTTGCCGTATCCGATACTCTTGCAAAATTCATGATGGAAAATGAGGATGCAGTCCTTTGTTTTTACTGTGATGCGGACACCGATGTACGTCGTAACCATGACAGATTGTTACCTCAGGAATATCGCAGCAAACTGTTTTCAAAAATGTTTGAGTGGTATGTCAGATCCCATAAACTAAAAGGATTTATCAACTACAAGGTGGAGATTGAACATCCTAATAATTCTGCTTCACGACAGTTTGCTCATTTCATTTGCCGTGAAAAACATCAAGAGGCGGTTGCGACTATAGGACATTTACTGATGGAAAAATAAAACAATGCGGTTTTGCATTATCGCATCTTTTGAATGATTTCGGGTATTAATTTTGATGTCACATCAAATTTAATACCCGGTTTCATTATGAAAAAGTCTCGCTTCTCCCGTCAGGCGGCATCCGTCAGCCAATGCTCAGCAACAGCGTCAGTGGCAGCGCATCCCTACAACTATGTTTCCCGAAAGTTTTACAACGACTTGGTTGATCGCATCGTCGAGGCCTGCGGTCTGCTTCCGGATGCCGGAAACCTCCGCATGGAAGCCATCATCTTGATAAACAGCTATCTACACAAGGGGACAATTGACTTGACAGACTGTCCGACCGAACTTGCACTCATTTTCACCATCCTGCGTCCTGAAATCGACCGTGCTATGGCCCGCTCGGCATCAGCCCGCCGTCGCGCTGCCTCGCGCCGAAAAATGAACCACCCGGAGAATCGCAGGGATGATGGTGTCGAGGAGCAAACGGAAGAGAGCGCGGAGGAACGAATGGAAGGCACGACCAAGAATCGAAGGGATGGGAATGCAGGGGATTCTACGGCTGATTGTGGCGAGTTTCAAACATCGGACCACGCTGAGGATGTATTTCATCCGGCATACGCGCTACAGCGCGTCCCTACATCCACCCAACCGACACTCACACGCCGTCAGCGCCGTGAACGCGAACATGCTCTACGACGCGCCAACCGCCCACGCATAAAGTCCCTCAACCCGACGTCCACCCCATCCTGCCCCTCCTGACAGGTGATTGTAGGGACGCGCTGTAGCGCGTATGCCGGATGAAAATGCAGGGACTGAATTGCTATTGCTGATGTCATCTGACTATTATTCTGACTACTACCCGATGGCTATTCGGTGACTATTCGGCAACTATTCGGTAGCTATTCGGTGACTATTCGTAGAAAAATATTAGAAAATCTAAAGATTTGTTGTCAAATTTAAAAATAAATTTCATACCTTTGCCATTGTATTACATACTCGAATAGATTAATAGTTAGCTAAAAGCCTTATAATTGTAAAAATGTTGTACAAGGAAAACGTTTGCTGATGTATGCGTGCTTCCACAATCTGTAAATTAACAGAATATATCTTCTCTGTTAATATTGTTGCTATATGGCCATACCGACTGAGTCAGATTGTTCTTGATATTTGCATTTTAGTTGATGCATCACAGCATTCAGCGATATTTCCCACGTTTTCATCCAATCTTCCGTCATTTCAGGGAAAGGAATGACATAACCTAACCAATTATTTTATTGCAATGAAAAAAATGTTACGTTTTCTATTGCTGATTATGGTCATGCTATACGGCTCGCAAAAAGCCGTTGGTGCCACCAAAGTAGGTGACTTATGGTATTCTCTTGATGGTGGCATACATGTGGCTTGTGTGGTGGCCAGCGACTATACCGGACTTAAAGATGTGGTGATACCGTCCAAAATCGCAGCTGACGGTGTCGAATACCATGTAACGGAAATCGCAGTAAAAGCCTTTGCAGAGACCTCCACTTTAACGTCAGTTGAAATTCCGGGCTCCATTGAATTAATCAGTGGGTATGCATTCAACAAGTGTCCGGAACTTAAGACCGTGCGTATCAAGAATGGCGTCAAAGGTATAGGCAACTTTGCTTTCCAGGATTGCGAGAAACTGGAAGTATTGGAATTACCGACCACATCACTGAGAAATATCTATGAAGCTTCCTTCGCAAACTGCAATTCTCTTGTCAACCTCAATCTGCCCGAAGGGTTGGAAGGTATCGGAGTGCGCGGGTTTCAAGGTTGCAAATCACTAAAGGAGGTGCGCATACCGGATTCGGTCACCAATCTGCAATTGGGGGCATTTGAGTATTGCGACTCATTGAAGAAGGTGACACTCGGGAAAAACACAAGTTATATTGGTGAAAGTGCTTTCCGCTATGATTTTTCGTTAGAAGAAATAACATTTAAATGCAAAGTTTCATCAGGTAGAAATGCCTATGGTTCTACAGGAAACATCAAACGAGTTAATATTTCAAATCTATCAGATTGGTTAAAGTCTGAATGGGGAGGAAATAATAACCCTGTGCGAGTAAATATGGCTGACCTATATTGCAACGGGGAAAAAATTATAAATATTGTTATTCCGGAGGATGTCACTACTGTTCCAAACTACGCTTTCTACAATTGTGCTTCAATTAAAAATGTCCGTATTCCTGCGCACGTAACTAAAATAGCTGACGACTGTGCTTTTTACGGAATAAAACTCAACAGTTTCATAATTGACGATTCATCGGAGCCAATAGCTCTTAATAGCACGTTCATGTATTTGCAAGCTGATTCAATTCACTTTGGACGTAAAATGGATGTAAAATATAGTCGTATAAATACTGTGGTAAAAGCCGTTTCTTTCGGAGATAAGTTTGACGAAATTCCGGCATCTTTATTTAATGATTGTAAGCAATTGCGTAAAATTAATTTAAATAAAGTTTCCAAGGTTGGAACAAAGGCATTTTATGGATGTGAAAATATTTGTGAACTAAATCTAAGCAATGTGTCCGAAATTGAGGCACAAGCATTTGATAAATGCAACAACTTGCGTACCATTAAAATCGAAACATCCATACCTCCAGTCGCAGATGTCTCCTTATTCAGTCAAACGACCTTCAAGGCTGCACAATTGATAGTTCCTGCCGGAGCAAAGAATACATACGCCAAAGCTGAAGTATGGAAAAACTTTACCCGCATAGTCGAGACCGGCACAAAATGGGTTGAAAAAGAGGTGACACTTTCCACCCCCGGTTCGCTTATGAATAAAATTTCAATGAGCGATATTGAACGAATCGGCAAGCTAAAGGTATCGGGCGACATAAATGGCACCGATATTCTTCTAATCAACAAGATGGTCAATATGTATTCTCTTGACCTGTCGGATGCCAATATCCGAAGCGGCGGTATGCCATATTATGAGGATGACAAGAGCAGTATGGTAACTGAGAATGATGTACTCAACCGCTATTGGGCGTATGGATTAGCATTCGTCAAAGAACTGAAACTACCCAAGACAATAAATCGGCTTGGTGATTATGCCTGCGAAAATCTTCTATTTGTCAGAAGTTTATCAATTCCATCTACAGTCAATAACATAGGTAAATATGTATTTACAGGCTTGAACTCATTAAACGAGGTGATTATTGAAGATGGCGATGAAATACTCTTTGGAGGTAATTACAACTATTTGAATGTAGAAAATCTATATCTTGGACGTACAATGTCAGAACGTAGCCTTCTACATTTTAATGGAAATCTAAAAACTCTAACTGTTTCACCCAATGTAACTTCAATACCTCAGTTCGTGTTTGGATCTAAAACCGAGAGTACAGTTCCCGCATTGGAACGGATTGACATCTCTGATCTTGAAGCCTGGTGTAAAATAAGCATGAATGCGCATGGAGCCAACCCCCTTTGGTCAGGTGCCAAAATGTATTTGAACGGGGAACTTATCGAGACTTTGGAATTTCCATCAACTCTCGATAATGTCATGCCGTACTCTTTTGCAGGATACAAATGGCTGAAAGAGGTCATCATTCCATCATCTGTCAAGACTATAAATGAGGAGGCATTCAATACCTGTTCAAATCTTAAGCGCATATCTATTCCAAATTCAGTAAATGTCATCAAGGGAGGCGTATTCGCCAACTCCGGTCTTTCGTCCATAGAACTGCCCTATTCTATCGAAAGTATCGAAAGATATACATTCCATAATTGCGCTTCTCTCACGGCAATTTCCATTCCGGCATCCGTGAAAAAAATTGGAGAAAATGCATTCGTGGACTGCAAAGAACTGAAAAAAGTGACTGTCGCAAACCACATTCCTCCTACAATGAATGAAAAATCATTTGACGATGCCGCATTTACAAATATCCCCCTCTATATCCCGAAAGAATCTTCATTCATCTATTACCTCCATCCCTTCTGGAGCAAATTCATGACACGCGAGGAACTTCCCGGCGGATACTTCTCTGAGAATCCTGTCAAATTCAGCGTGGACGAGACTAACGGCAATGAGGCGATAATCACACCGTCTACTGATGCAACAGGCGATATTGTCATCCCCGAAAACGTTGAAGTAGAGGGAAAAACATACATTGTCACTTCCATCACACCCGAAGCATTCAAGGATAATACCGCTATTACAAGCATTGTGATTCCTGAAACCGTCAAATATATCGGTTACGATGCATTCAATGGATGCAGCAATCTCAAAGAACTTACCATCGGCAACTCGAATACAAGCCGTTCATTTAGATTACCTGCAAGGGACGGTGACGAGGAAACTGAGCCAATCGTAATTGGAGAAAATGCATTCGCAAGCTGCTCTAAGCTCGGATCTGTAAAGTGTGACCTTCCTGTTCCGCCCCGTGCCCCGGAAAACGCGTTCCCGGCTGAGGTTTACGCAAATGCAGTCCTTGAAGTACCCTCCATTTCTTTCGATGACTACAGAAACTCTGAATATTGCTGGAGCAAGTTCGTGAATGCCACATCAGGAATCGAAGACATTATGACTGACAGAAATGACACGCTCTCCGTCGTTGACGGTGAGGTGGTCGCTGCTGACAGTGAGGAATGGTTCGAGGTCTACAATATCTCAGGCATGAAGGTCTGTGAGGGTCGTGGACGCAGCAGCAGACTCGAACGCGGCATCTACATTGTCCGTATCGCCGGTAAGTCAGTCAAGGTAATCATCTGAAATCCGGTCAAGGTAATCATCTGAAATGATAACCCGACAGCGATATAAACTGAAACGACCAATTCAATACAACCAACCGATAGCAGCTATAAGCATATACACAGAGTAGCGATTAAGCCTTTATCACGCTTACACATGCTATCCCGGCGGGGAGGTATCCGAAAAACGGATACCTCCCCGTTTCCGTGTGGAGATGACCGCTCATTGGCTGTTTACACGATAACATGTAATGGGCTGTAGGGACGCGCTGTAGCGCGTATGCCGGATGAAAATGCCAAGTGGAAATGCCGGATGAAAATGCAGGAATGAAAATCCCAAATGGAAATCCCGAATAAAATTGCCGGAACATGATTTGAATTGCCGTGAAATTGCATAAACAAAAATGACAGATTTAATCCTCGGCCATAAACTGCCGGGTATTAAACCTGTCATTTTTATTATTTTGCGGAGATGGGTGCAGTCCATCGGGCATACGCGCTACAGCGCGTCCCTACAACACCATCAGGTTTTATTCCATCAGCTTGCGGTAGCGGCGGCGGGTGGGTTCCTTGCCGTCGTTGTGGGCGCGCTTGTAGTCCTCGTAGTCGGAGTAGGAACCTTCGAAGAACACTACATTGCCATCACCCTCAAACGAAAGGATGTGGGTGCAGATGCGGTCGAGGAACCAACGGTCGTGGCTGACGACGACGGCACATCCGGCGAAATCGTCGAGACCCTCTTCGAGAGCGCGGAGAGTATTCACGTCAATATCGTTGGTAGGTTCGTCGAGCAACAACACGTTGCCCTCCTCCTTCAATGCCATAGCGAGGTGGAGGCGGTTACGTTCGCCACCCGAGAGGACGGCAATCTTCTTCTCCTGGTCGGCACCGGTGAAGTTGAAGCGCGAGAGATAGGCGCGGGCGTTCACGTCGCGACCACCCATGCGGAAGCTCTCGACACCCTGCGAGATGACCTCATAGACGCTCTTCTCGGGGAGGAGGTCGTGGTGAGTCTGGTCAACGTAGGCAATCTTCACGGTCTCACCCACATCGAAAGTGCCGGCATCGGGAGTCTCCTGCCCCATGATGAGCCGGAAAAGAGTGGTCTTGCCCGCACCGTTGGGACCGATGACACCGACGATACCGCCCTGCGGGAGCGAGAAGCTGAGGTCCTTGAAAAGCTGCTTCTTGCCGAATGCCTTCGAGAAGCCCTGCACGTCGATGACTTTCGCACCCAGACGCGGACCGTTGGGGATGAAGATTTCGAGGCGCTCCTCCTTCTCCTTCTGGTCCTCGTTGAGGAGGCGGTCGTAGCTCGACAGACGGGCCTTACCCTTGGCCTGACGTGCCTTGGGAGCCATGCGCACCCATTCGAGCTCACGTTCGAGAGTCTTGCGGCGCTTCGAAGCCTGCTTCTCCTCCTGGGCCATGCGCTTGGTCTTCTGGTCGAGCCATGAGGAATAGTTGCCCTTCCAGGGTATACCCTCGCCACGGTCGAGTTCGAGAATCCATCCGGCCACATGGTCGAGGAAGTAGCGGTCGTGGGTGATGGCGATGACGGTTCCGGGATATTGCTGGAGGTGCTGTTCGAGCCAGTCGATTGACTCGGCGTCGAGGTGGTTGGTAGGCTCGTCGAGCAGGAGGATGTCGGGCTGCTGGAGGAGCAGGCGGCAGAGAGCCACACGGCGGCGCTCACCTCCGGAGAGTGTGGTCACGCTCTGGTCGTCGGGGGGACACTGGAGGGCATCCATTGCGCGTTCGAGCTTCGAGTCGATGTTCCATGCGTCGGCAGCATCGAGCTTGTCCTGAAGCTCGGCCTGGCGGGCGAGGAGCGCGTCCATCTTGTCGGGGTCCTCAAGCACGTCGGGGTCACAGAACGATTCGTTGACCTTGTCGAACTCTGCGAGGAGGTCCATGATGGGCTGCACACCCTCGCGGACAACCTCAATGACGGTCTTCGAAGGGTCGAGCTGCGGATCCTGCTCAAGATAGCCCACGGAGTAGCCGGGCGAGAACACGACTTCGCCCTGATAGCTCTTGTCGAGTCCGGCGATAATCTTCAGAAGCGAAGACTTACCGGAGCCGTTGAGACCGATGATGCCGATCTTGGCACCGTAGAAAAACGAGAGGTAGATGTTTTTCAACACCTGCTTCTGCGGAGGATAGGTCTTCGAGACACCTACCATCGAAAATATCACTTTCTTATCGTCAGCCATATTGTATGCTTTTATATGATTATTGAATATTATTTACTTATATGTTATAGAGTTAACGCAAACCCGGGTCAAGAAATTGTCCTGAGGTTGGTTGTTATTCGGGAAGAGTTTTGTAATTTTGCACCCCGAAATTCAATAGGTTGTTTTGGCTCAGGCCGTAGAGAAGATAGAAAAGATACAAAAGGACAGAATGGCAGAAGAGACAAATGATTAATCTCTCAGGAAAAATACGCTTCTGTTGCTTCTGTTTTCTTTTGTTCGTCTGCATCTCTTTTTCATCGATTTCCGGACGGAGCCGTTGTTTTCACCAATAGGTAGTTTTAATTCTAAAATCTGAAATGTCAATATGCAACGTGGACTTGTAGCCCTCGCAATAGGTACTTTCGCCCTTGGCATAGCCGAATTCGGCATGATGGGCATACTCGGCGATGTCGCCCGTGGTGTTGATGTAAACATCGTCACCGGCGGCTATCTCATCTCAGGCTATTCACTCGGTGTGGCCATCGGTTCGCCGATTCTTATCTTTCTCCACAGGATGCCGCTGCGCCGCCTGCTTCTGCTGCTTGCCGCTATGATTGTGGCGGGCAACGCAATGGCAGCGCTGTCGCCCAATTTCCCGATGCTGCTCTGCTCCCGCTTCATTGCCGGACTGCCCCACGGGGCTTTCTTCGGCGTGGGAGCAATCGTCTGCTCGCGTCTCGCCAAACCCGGACAGGGCGCGCAGGCCGTGGCGGTGATGGTCAGCGGAATGACTGTGGCCAACATGGCTGGTGTCCCGATTGCCACATGGATTAGCAACACTTTCAGTTGGCGCATCGCCTTCGGGCTGGTGGCCGTCATCGGAGTGCTGACGCTTGTGGGGATACGGGGATGGATTCCGTGGCTTGCGCCAGTGCCCGACACCGGCATGAAGGGTCAGTTCAAATTCCTCCGCAGCGCGGCTCCGTGGCTCATCTATGCCGGAGTGTTCTTCGGCCAGGCAAGCGTCTACTGCTGGCTGAGCTACATCGAGCCTATCATGACCAAAGTGACCCATTTCACCTCAGGCAACATGACCTGGATCATGATGCTTGCCGGAACCGGCATGGTGACCGGCAACGCTATTGCGGGCAAACTGGCCGACCGCTACGGAGTGGCGCGCGTCTGCGGTTCGCTGGCGGCAGCGATGGTAGTGGTCATGCCTGCGCTCTATTTCTGCGCTCCGCTGAAGGTCCCGTCGATTGTGCTGATGTTTGTCGCCACCGGCGCTTTGTTTGGCATCGGCGGTCCGCTTCAATATCTGATTGTGCGCTTTGCCAAGGGTGGGGAGATGCTCGGAGGTGCGGGCATTCAGATTGCCTTCAATGTCTCCAACGCTGTCAGCGCCGCTCTCGGCGGAATGGCTATCCACCACGGGCTGGGGCTTGCCTCGCCTGCACTCGTCGGAGTTCCCTTCGCAGTCATCGGAGCCACAGCCCTCTTCATCCTCGGCCGGAAATACCGTATGCAGGGGGCATGACCGGAAAACACTTGCCCATTCCGGCGCAAATCGTTTTTTCTGATACAAAAGCACAGAAGTGCATAAGAGACAAAAGAGAATATAGAAGTATGTCGAAGATGTTGCCGAATTGTGCTTTATCTTTACTTAAACTTTTGTCTCTTATGCGCTTCTGTACTTTTGTATCATTCGGGACGATTTGCCACTGACCTATCCCCGAATAGTTATTTCCTTGCTTTGGGGGCGTATTTGACGGGATAGTCGCAGCGGGTCTTACCGGCGATGATATTGTTGAGCTTGCCCTTGATGAGCTGCTTGCGTATCATCGAGATATGGTCGATGTAGAGCTTCCCTTCGAGGTGGTCACACTCATGCTGCACGATGCGGGCGAGGAAACCGGAAATCTCCTCTTCGTGAGGCTCGAAATTCTCGTCGACCCAGCGGAGGCGGATATGCTCCACGCGGCCAACCTTCTCTGAAAGGCCGGGAAGGCTCAGACAGCCCTCGTCGCGACCCACGGTATCACCGTCGAGAATCTCGATTTCGGGATTGATGAGTGTGAGCTTGCGGCCCGCACATTCGGGGAAACTGTCCTTGACAGGGTCGGCATCAATGACAACAATCCGCTCCGAGCGGCCAATCTGCGGCGCGGCAAGCCCGACACCTTCGCTGTCATACATGGTTGAATACATATTCTCGACAAGCTCCTTGAGGCCCTCGTAGTCCTTGGTGATGGGAGTGGCAATCTTGCGGAGCACGGGATGTCCGTACAAATATACTGGTAAACGCATCTTATTAAGAAGTTTTTTTATTGATTTTCAATTATTGCAAAGTTGGGAGGGGATACAAAAGGACATAAGTCCCAAAAGTGACATAAGGATAATAATTCATATCAGAATCCATCAGTCCTCAAAAAGGCCATCGGCCATCCGGGAATCCGGCGGCGGAGAGGAAAACCATCGGTCATCATGGACATCTATCGACAGTGAGGAAACTCATCGGCCATATTGAAAAAGTGGTCTCCGGTTTCATCCTCGTCTAAAGACTTTTGTCGCTTATGACCCCTTATGTTCTTCTGTATCTAACGGCCAATCATGCATTATGAATTATTCAAGAACTGTCTGCTCTCGAGATAACCGTTGAGGATGATGACAGCAGCCATGCGGTCGATCGCACCCTTGTCGCGACGGTCGCTCTTCTTCACACCCGAGTCAAGCATGGCCCGGTGGGCGAGAGTCGAGGTGAAGCGCTCGTCGAAAAACTTTATCTCCATCCCCGGCAGCTCCTTGCGCAACCGGTTGATGGCCGGAGTGATGTAGCGCATCGACTCCGACGGGTTGCCGTCGAGCGTCTTAGGCAGTCCGACAATAATCTCGTCGACCGGTTCACGGCCGACGTATGTCTTGACGTATTGAATCAACTGTGCCGACGGCACAGTGTCGAGCGCGGTGGCCACAATCTGCAACACATCCGTCACAGCCAGCCCGCAGCGCTTACGTCCGTAATCTATAGCGAGTAATCGTCCCATTTGCAACCGCAAAGTTACGCATTTTTCGGCTCAGGGCGTAATTACGTTGCATGAAAATCGCAAATCCATGAAAAAGATACACACGGCGACAATGACCGCATCGGCATCAACGCTCTCGCAATCGGCGGACTGGCATTCGTGGCCGCATCCGTCCCACAGCTCATCCTCTCGGCCAAATATGCCCGCAGGGCAAAAATGTCAACTCCGGTCAGTTTCGCCCTCGGCATGACCACCGTCAACACCTCCCTCTCAGGCAGTCAGACCACCCACCCCGCCATCGGCCTGAATATACGATTCTGAGCACCACAATTGTCAAGCAATGACATTTCTTATTGTAAAGATGTCAAGATACATTCGTCGGGTGGAATGATATTGGTCATGCAGGGATTGATACTCAAATCCCAAGCGGGAATAGAATCCATTGGTCCGTGGATTATTCAACGAGTCGACAGTAATAAACTGACATCCCGCGACATTAAATTTTGTAAACGTATGGGCGACATAACGGATAATTATTGAACCTATACCCGCTGACTGCAAATCGCTTCTTACGCCCAAATGCCCTATATTTACTGCCGGAAAAGAAGACTGTAATGGAAAGATGGAGCGGTATTCGGTTGAAAGATTTGGAAAATCCTCGGCATCATCCTCTTCAAGCATTATTGAATCATTGGAGAGAGTGAACACCCCCAATATTTCGCCAGAGACATGATGCTTCACGCAATAAGGCGTTATGTAACGATATTTTGCACACAGACGCATCTCATTATGAATAAAGTCATCAATCTCTCTTACCCCACACGAAAACTCTGACAATGAAGTGTATTCACTGTCATTTACCCGCGAAAATATCAAATCACGACCCGAATATTGGATTTTTTCCTCCACAATTTGCCGTTATCTGATTATAAATCCGCTCTCTCATCTCATTTTCATGACGTATGTCATTAATTTCACTCTGCGTGAACTCTCCGCGGACGCGACGTTCCAATTCATTACGGAAGTGGAGAATCTCGTCTTTAGTCATGGGAGGATTGGGGACTGAAGGTATCATAATCAAACTGTTTGATTACAAATATATTAAATATCCGTCAATTTATCCGTATAAATTAACATTTTTAACATGTAAAACTAACCTAAAGGATTTCGCAGCTTGTGTTCTTTCCCTCTCTTGCTTCAATGATTGGAATTACGCGTCGGAATAGCTGGGGAAGAAGTATTTTAATAAATAAGATTAATCCCTTGATTTTTATGCGGATTTTTCGTAAATTTGCAGGAGAAGATTACATGAATCATACTTACTTAGATTTTTTCACCTTACCAATTAAAAATCCACCTTTTTCACAGCATGAATTATCGTATGTTTCTTGCATTTGCCTGTGCGGCTTTTGGCGTGCAGGGAATGATGGGAGCGGAAAAACTGACCTCGCCCGACGGTGACATCTCCCTGACTTTCGAGCTCCGCGACGGACGTCCCACTTACTTCGTTGATTTCAAGGGAAAGGAAATCATCGCCCCCTCAGGACTCGGATTTGACCTTTTCAGCGAATCAGGCCGAAACAGCTTTGACCATCAGGGCAAAAAGGCATCGGCCGACGCGCTCTCGCTCAAAGACGGCTTCGAACTCGTCAACACCACACGCGAAAGCGTCGACACGACGTGGGAACCCGTGTGGGGCGAAGAGACCCTCGTCCGCAACAACTACAACGAAATGGCCGTGACACTCCGTCAGCCGGCATTTGACCGCACGATGGTGGTCCGCTTCCGAGCCTACGACGACGGCATCGGCTTCCGCTATGAATTCCCCGGGCAGCCCAACCTCAACTACTTCGTCATTGCCGAGGAGGACACCGAATTCGCAATGACCGGTGACCATACGGCCTATTGGATTCCCGGCGACTACGACACGCAGGAATACAACTACACCAAATCGCGCCTCAGCGAGATACGCGACCTCTTCCCCTCGAAAATCAACCCTGACAACGCATCGACCACACCATTCTCGCCCACAGGCGTGCAGACCTCACTGCAGCTGAAGACCGACGATGGCGTATATCTCAACATCCACGAGGCTGGCACCATCGACTATCCGACAATGCACCTCAACCTCAACGACACGACCATGACCTTCCGCTCATGGCTAACACCCGACAACCAGGGACGCAAGGGCTACATGCAGACCCCGACCAACAGCCCCTGGCGCTCGGTGATGATTACCGACGACGCCCGCGACATCCTTGCATCGCGCCTCATCTATAATCTCAACGACCCGACATCGTTCGAGGACACCTCATGGATAAAACCCGTGAAATATATCGGCGTATGGTGGGAGATGATTTCCGGTGCAGGAACATGGAACTACACCGATGATGTCTATTCCGTGAAGCTCGGCGAGACCGACTATACAAAGACCAAGCCCAACGGACGCCACAGCGCCAACACTGAGAAGGTGAAACGCTACATCGACTTTGCAGCCGAGCATGGTTTTGACCAGGTGCTTGTCGAGGGCTGGAACGAAGGTTGGGAAGACTGGTTCGGCCAGTCGAAGGACTATGTGTTTGACTTCGTGACCCCCTATCCCGATTTCGACTTCAAAGGGCTCAATGACTACGCACATTCAAAGGGTGTGAAGCTCATGATGCACCACGAGACCTCCGGCTCCGTCCGAAACTACGAACGCCATCTCGAAAAGGCTTATCAGCTCATGAACGACTACGGCTACAATGCCGTGAAGAGCGGATATGTAGGCAACATGATTCCCCGTGGCGAGTACCACTACTCGCAGTGGATGAACAACCACTATCTCCACGCCGTCAAGGAAGCGGCCAAACATAAAATCATGGTCAACGCCCATGAGGCAAGCCGCCCGACCGGACTGGCACGCACCTACCCCAACCTCATCGGCAACGAGAGCGCACGCGGAACCGAGTATCAGGCTATGGGCGGCAACGACAAGAGCCATACATCCATCCTCCCCTTCACCCGTCTGCAGGGAGGCCCGATGGACTACACTCCCGGCATCTTTGAGTTTGACCTCTCAACCTTCACTCCCGGCAACAACTCAAAGATTGCATCAACCATCCCCGGACAGCTGGCCCTCTATGTGACCATGTACAGCCCCCTCCAGATGGCAGCCGACCTCCCCGAGCACTACGAAAAGCATCTCGATGCCTTCCAGTTCATCAAGGATGTCCCCGTGGAGTGGGAACGCTCAGTCTATCTCGAAGCAGAGCCGATGGAATATGTGACTGTGGCGCGCAAGGACAAGAATTCCGATGAATGGTATGTAGGTTCAACCGCAGGTCTTGCCGACCGCAAGAGCACCATCTCTCTCTCCTTCCTCGACCCGGGACGCAAGTATGAGGCCACCATCTACGCCGAAGCCCCCGACGCCAACACCGTCGACGGCCAGACCCGCTACACCATCACCAAAAAGACCGTGACCTCCAAGTCAAAACTGACACTCAACGCTCTTGCAGGCGGCGGTTACGCAATCTCAATCAAACCCCTCTGAGATAAAAAAGCCGTCTCCGGAGCAATCTCAACTGCAAGCCGGAGTGATTTTAACTATAGAAATGACAGCCAAACGCCGATTTGGCTGTCATTTTTTTAGATATTACTGCATATTTTAGAACTTTTTCGTATATTTGTCCTATTGGACTTATTTGGCTTATTGGGCCTATTGGGCTTAGCAGAATCAATAAGTCTAATAAGCCAAATAGGGCTAATAAGCCTAATAGGCTGAAGGCTGAAAACTCAAAACTCACAACTCAAAACTCCAATCACAATATGCGAAAATCTTTACTCTTACTTTCATTAGTTGGCTTGATGGCAGGGCCGGTTGCGGCGAGGACTCTCTCGCCGTCCGAAGCTCTTGCAAGAGCTTTGAACAACACAGGCGCAGCTGCCGGAGCGCACCGCGCACCAGTCCATAAAACACCGTTGATGACAGTTGGCGCGCAGGACTCCCCTGCCATCTATGTGTTTGACCAAGGAGAAAAGGGCTATCTCGTTGTCTCTGCCGACGATGTGGCCGCTCCCATCCTCGGCTACAGCACCACCGGAACCTTTGACCCTGAAAACATTCCCGACAACATGCGCTGGTGGCTCAGCCAATATAAGGCTGAAATCGAGGCCGCTGCAAATGACGGCAACGGACAGTATGCCGCCTCAAGCCGCGCGGAACGCGCCCCCATCGCACCTTTGGTAAAAGCGACATGGGACCAAAGTACACCCTACAACACCTACTGCCCCAAACTGAACGGACAGCCCACCGTCACAGGCTGCGTGGCCACTGCGATGGCTCAGGCCATGAGCTACTACAAATGGCCCGAGACCTTCGATGCTGATTTCTCGTATCAATGGGAAAACAATGGCAACTCCATACTTTCCTGGAAACAAACCGGTGTGAAACTTGACTGGGCCAATATGCTCGACTCCTACCGTGGCAGCTATTCGACAGGTCAGGGAAATGCCGTGGCCATGCTCATGCGCGCCTGCGGATATTCCGTCATGATGGACTATGGAGTCGGAGCCTCCGGCGCAGCTACCATCTACACCCTCCCGGCGCTCGTCAACGACTTCGGCTACGATAAGGGTGCATACGTTGCCATGCGTGAATACTACTCGCTCGCCGATTGGGAAAATACCATCTATGACAACCTCACCAACTGCGGTCCCATCATCTATTCAGGCTCAAATGTTGAAGTGGGCCACTGCTTCGTCTGCGACGGCTACAGTAAGGACGGCTATTTCCATTTCAACTGGGGCTGGAGCGGCATGAGCGACGGTTACTTCCGCCTCTCTGCCCTTGACCCCGACTCACAGGGCATCGGGGGCAGCACCGCAGGCTACAATGTCGGTCAGCTCGTCATCCTCGGAATGCGCAGACCTGTCGAAGGCTCAAAACTGAAAATCAACATCCTCTGCGAGGGTAAAGTATGGGCTGAGGCTGAGAATGGCATAATTACTTTCAGGGCCATTGACGGCGGATTCTACAACTACTCGTCAAATGATGTCACAGGTTCATTCGGCATACGCATAATCAACGATGCGACCGGTGAAATTGACGATGTCACCGGAAATGATGCCACTTACCAAATGTTCTATGGCACCGGCGGTATGAGATTCAGCGGTCTTGATGACGGAACCTACCGCATGTATCCCATCTTCAAGCCCGTTGGCGAGGAGGCATTCATCATTCCATCACCGGCCACCGAACCGGGCTATGTGATTGTCAAGTACTACAACGGCACACTTAAAGCCACTTCGCCTGAAATGGGCCGGTTCAGCGTCCGCGACCTGACACTTGACACACCGATGTATGACGGTGTTCCCTTCATCGCCAGCGGTTCTGCTCTCTGGACCGGAGAGTTCAGCGTAACCAATGCCGTCTACGGTGTTCTCATGAACGGTACCGTAGCCGACTCAATCATTGCCATAGGTGCCCCCATGCAGCTTGAATTCCCGGCCGAAAGCGAACCGGTTGAATTTACATATCAATCCAAATGGGTAAAAAAACTTGTGGCAAATATACCGGCAGGCAATTACTATTTCTCAATGGCAATTGACGATCCGGGCGCACCGATTGGAGTGACACTGCTCACCTCACCCGTCCCCGTCAGCTATATGGCCAATCCCGGTGCTCCGAACACCACCCTTGTGAACTGGAATGTGGTTGACCGCACAAACGTCAATCCCGACAACCTCATCATAAACGCTGACATCAAGTGCAATTCCGGCTATTTCTTCGACTACATCATCGCCGCTGTGTTCGATGGTAACGGAATGAATGTAGGACAGTTCAACTCCAAGGTGACTTCAATCACTCCCGGAGAAACCAAGACCATCACAATCAATGGTCAGCTACCCAACGCCAAAGCAGGTGAGACATACAATGTCGCGCTCTTCAACTCACAAGGAAAGCAGATGAGCATGGGAATCCGCATCACCATCGGTGACCGAAGCGGCATCAACGACATTGTTGCCGACGGAGGCAAGGAAATCACAGCCTCGCCCAACCCGGCTGTCGACCACACCGTCATCACCGCATCGTCGGAAATCAGCAGCGTGGACTTCGTGTCGCTCTCCGGCTCGATGATTTCCGTTCCGGTTGAAATCGACGGAGCAAACGCCCGTGTGGATGTCAGCAGTCTCGCTCCCGGCCTCTACATTGCCCGCGTCGTGACCGCCAACGGCATGGAGACCGTCAAGATTATCAAGAAGTAACCATCTCCTACCTTATTTCTATATGGTAAGACATCTTATTCTTCCGGCCATAACCGCGAGTGCGGTTATGGCCGGTTGTTCCACTCATAAAGAGGTTTCCGACGGTCATTCAGGAGCCGTCGGGTGGAACAAAAGCCTTGAAACCGAACAGACCGACAGCACGTCGGTTGTCGTGCTGCCCGAAACCGGCAACCGTGGCGTGCGCGACACCCGTCCGTCGGCAGTAGTAGCCATGACTAAAATCTATAAGACCAACGGCGACTACGCCGACCGCGTCCCGGTGATGCTCAACGCCTCGCGGACATCACTCGTATCCTATCCCGCACCATCTGACCTATACGACAGCGAACCGGTGAAGCTCGACGACGGTTTTCTTCTCGACCGCCGGGGTGTTGGGGTCAATACGGCTTTCACCCGCTGGACCTACAAGGAATATTCAGAGATGACCACCCCACCCTCACCGGAGGAAATCATAGCCAACATAATCCCGGAAGCCCGCGTGACTGAACTTTACGAAATGCCCTTTCCAATCGGAACCCCCGACGCAGTCAGCCGCTGCAACGCCCTCATCACCACCGGCCTCCCTGGCTGCAAGTCACTGATACTCCGCATGAAAATGTGATTGTAGGGACGCGCTGTAGCGCGTATGCCGGATGAAATACATCAGCATCTACAGAATAATTGAATTCTGAAATTTCCAAATTCATCGGGCATACGCGCTACAGCGCGTCCCTACAATCACAAATTTAATCGTTAATATATTCCAAACCAACATAATAGATACTATCCTCATGCCTTATCAGTACCGAAAATCACCACGCGCATTTTGGTATGAGTATAACGAAGGTCTATACTTCATCACTGTATGCACTTGGAACAAAATTCATTTCTTTGGCCGCATCTACAATAATAGAATGTATCTGTCTAAAATCGGGGAATTTTTAGACACGGAATTGAACCATCCACACCACCATCATCCACAAGTATCAATTCCACATTACATTGTAATGCCGAATCATTTCCATGCCATTGTCGGGATTAATTCACCGGTAGGCGATTGCTCGGACAGAATGCACAAAGATATAAGCTTGAAACGTCTTCCAATGCTTTCACGCTACATTGGAGCACTGAAAAGAGCCACAACAAAATTTGCCAATGACAGTAATCTTCCTTTCAGATGGCAGTCAAGATTTCACGACCACATAATACGAGGACAGGAGGAAGAATACCGAATTGCAGACTACATTGATAATAATGTAAAAACGTGGTCGAACGATTGTTTTAATGAATCGTCCGACCACGAGTGAATGTGTGATAAGCTATTAATGATTCCGGACATTTTGTATTTCATCCGGCATACGCGCTACAGCGCGTCC
>CANCXM010000008.1 GCA_947381945.1 uncultured Muribaculaceae bacterium | reverse complement strand
GCGACCCCAACCTTGGCAAGGTTGTGCTCTACCAACTGAGCTATTTTCGCGTTTTGTTTTGCTTTAGACGGTGTCATTTCCGTTTTGCGTTGCAAAGGTATGCACTTCTTGGTTACTGTGCAAATATTTCCGTGTGTTTTAACCGATGTTAACTAAAATGAGTCGAATTTGGGCGGTATTTGTTAATGGATGTGAATAAAATCGGGCTTTTTTGATGAACCAAGGCCTGCGTGAGTCTGTTTGAATTAATAGTAATATCAAACATAACACTCCGAAAAAATATGAAAAAATTGATACTCCTCCGTCACGGCCAGAGCGAATGGAATCTTGAAAACCGTTTTACGGGCTGGACCGATGTCAACCTTTCGCCTAAGGGTAGGGAAGAGGCTCACCATGCCGGGGAGCTGATTGCAGCTTCCGGTTTGAAACCGCGCTATTGTTTCACATCGTATCTTAGGAGAGCGATTCAGACTCTCGACATTGCGCTCGACGCTATGGACCGCCTTTGGTTGCCGGTAGTCAAAGACTGGCATCTGAACGAACGTCACTATGGCGCGTTGCAGGGGCTCAACAAGGCAGACACTGCCGCGAAGTATGGCGACGAACAGGTCCATATCTGGCGAAGGAGCTACGACGTTGCACCTCCTGCGTTGACGGTGGATGATGAACGTTTCCCCGGTTCGGAGGAGCGTTATGCTTTTCTCGCAAAGGATTCACTGCCGCTGACCGAGTCGCTTGCCGATACGGTGGAGCGCGTGCGGCCATGTTGGGAGGAGCAGATTGCTCCGGCACTTGGTTTGTATGACACGGTGTTTGTGGCAGCGCATGGCAATTCGCTTCGTGCGCTCATCATGATGCTTCTTAAAAAGACTCCCGATGAAATCGTGGCAGAGGAGATCCCGACGGGTGTGCCTCGTGTGCTCGAACTAACAGACCGTCTGGAAGTGGTGTCGGATCGGTATTTATCCATGTGAAGCTCTTATAAAGTATAGAGATTAAAGTATAGAGTATAGATAGTAGTGGGTGCGACTTGAGATTCTGATGGATTCGGGTTGTGCCCGCTGTTTTATTGTTCCAGCCGTTTTGTTTGGCTCGCTACTCTATTATGGAAGTTATCCACCTCTATCATTCTACCTCACATCATTCATTTATTAAACACTATCATTCATTTATTAAATCGGGTGGGTTTGGAAGAAAAGGTTTGTTGGAAATAGAAAAGAGGCCCGGAAAAATCCGAGCCTCTTTAGCAAAATTACTTGGGGTGAACAGTGGGGGTCGAACCCACGACCTTCGGAACCACAATCCGACGCTCTAACCAACTGAGCTATGCTCACCATGTTTCTTGGTTTTGCGCTGCAAAGGTAGTGGCTTTTTTTGAAACTGCCAAATATTTGAGCAAAAATTTTCAAAAAATCTGTTTTTGAAGTCCAAAAATTCAGGGCTCGGGACAAAATTGCACATATACTATATATAATAGGAGCAAAATTATTGTTAACTTTGCAGTCAATATGAAGAATATCCGCAATTTTTGTATTATAGCCCATATCGACCACGGCAAGAGTACACTTGCCGACCGTCTGCTTGAGTATACCAACACTGTGGCCGGAAAGGACCTGCAGGCGCAGGTGCTCGACGACATGGACCTCGAACGTGAGCGAGGCATCACCATCAAGAGCCATGCTATCCAGATGAACTACCGTCTGGACGGAGAGGAATATGTCCTGAACCTTATTGACACTCCGGGACACGTCGACTTCTCCTACGAGGTGTCGCGCTCGATTGCCGCATGTGAAGGCGCGCTGCTGATTGTGGATGCCTCGCAAGGCATACAGGCGCAGACCATCTCCAATCTCTACATGGCCATCGACAACAATCTTGAGATTATTCCGGTCATCAACAAGGTTGACCTTGACAGTGCAAAGCCCGAGGAGGTCGAGGACCAGATTGTGGATCTTCTCGGCTGTGATCCGGAGGAGATTATCCGTGCGAGCGGAAAGACAGGCATCGGTGTGCCGGAGATTCTCAAAGCCATCGTCGAGCGTGTTCCCGCGCCCAAAGGCGATCCAAAGGCTCCGCTTCAGGCTTTGATTTTTGACTCCGTGTTCAATCCCTTCCGCGGAATCATCGCATATTTCAAGATTGTCAACGGTACCATCCGCAAGAACGATTTCGTGAAGTTTGTGGCTACCGGCAAGGAATACAACGCCGATGAAATCGGTGTGCTCAAACTCGACATGCAGCCCTGTCAGGAACTTTCGGCAGGAAATGTGGGATATATCATCTCAGGAATCAAGACCTCTCGTGAGGTGAAGGTGGGCGACACCATCACCCATGTCAACACACCTTGCGAGACGGCAATCGACGGTTTCGAGGAAGTGAAGCCTATGGTCTTCGCCGGTGTCTATCCCATCGAGACCGAGGATTTTGAAAATCTCCGTTCGTCGCTCGAAAAGCTTCAGCTCAACGACGCATCGCTGACCTTCCAGCCCGAATCGTCGATGGCGCTCGGTTTCGGTTTCCGCTGCGGCTTCCTCGGACTGCTCCACATGGAAATCATTCAGGAACGCCTTGGACGCGAATTTGACATGGATGTCATCACGACCGTCCCCAACGTATCCTACCGCGTATTTGACAAACACGGGACCATGACGGAGGTCCACAACCCTTCCGGCCTTCCCGAACCGACCCTCATCGACCATATCGAGGAGCCATACATCCGCGCGTCCATAATCACCGCCGCCGACTATATCGGTCCCATCATGACGCTCTGTCTGGCAAAGCGCGGTGAGCTTGTCAAGCAGGAATACATCTCCGGCAACCGCATGGAGCTTATCTTCGACATGCCTCTGGGCGAAATTGTGATTGACTTCTACGACAAACTCAAGAGCATATCGAAGGGCTACGCATCCTTCGACTATCATCTCCACGACTTCCGCGAGTCGAAACTCGTCAAGCTCGACATCCTCCTCAACGGCGAGAGCGTCGACGCGCTTTCGACCCTCACCCATGTCGACAACGCCGTCACTTTCGGCCGACGCATGTGTGAGAAACTCAAGGAACTCATTCCGCGCCAGCAGTTCGACATAGCCATCCAGGCGGCAATCGGTGCGAAGATTATCGCCCGTGAGACCATCAAGGCTGTCCGCAAGGACGTGACCGCGAAGTGTTACGGCGGTGACATCTCGCGTAAGCGCAAACTTCTTGAAAAGCAGAAGAAAGGCAAGAAGCGCATGAAGCAGATCGGTTCGGTCGAAGTTCCGCAGAAGGCCTTCCTTGCAGTGCTCAAACTGGATTAGTCTGCAAGTTTAATCCTCCCACATACTGTTATGTCACATCTCTCTTTACACAATAGTATTTTCCGGACATGAAGTTAAGAATCTTAATTGCAATGATTTTGGCGATGTTTCTGACATCGCCTTTCATGCTTCATGCCGATACAATAGGCGGCAAGGATACAATCAATGACTATCTTACCGCTCTCGAGAACAATCCCAACGACAAGGAGCTGCTCAAGACCGTCGGCTTCTACTACATGAACATCGGTGACGACGCGAAGTCCCGAGAATACGGCCGTCGGCTCATCGCTCTCGGCGAGAGCAGGGCGACAGGGAGTTCTGCGAACTTTACGGGAGAATTATCCTCGGGTCGGCGCATCTTGTTGATGATGCGGAAGAATTTTTCAGGCAAATGGAGGAGGCGAGGGCGATTGCCGACGGCACGGATAACCACGATGCACTCCTCTCAATCAACAACGGGATGGGTATGTATTACCTTCTTGTCCACAATGATGCCTATACGGCCTCATCATATTACTATCGTGCACTTGAGGATGCCAAGGCAATAAACGACGAGCGGCGTTACGGTATCGTACTCTCGAACCTTGCAGGAGCCTATCTTACGATGAACGATGTGTCCGGACGGAAGCTCGCTGAGCAATCCCATGAGATAGCCTTAAAGCGCGGAGAGCCGATACCGCTGTATTATTCCAAATACACACTTGCCCACTATTGTATGCTTGACGGAAGTCTTGATGAAGCGGATGCACTTATAAAAGAGGTGGAGGATTTTCATCGCAAGGGCGGTTTTGCAGGAGAACCGGAACTATATCTCATCAAGGCAAGAATTGCCGAGAAGAGAGGAAACTTCAAAGACGCATACAAATACTATGCTCTTGCCATGGAGCATTTCGGAAATTCAGACACCTCTGAGGTTTCGGCGACATATCTCGCATACGCAGGCCTTTTGAGACACGACGGTCATATCGATTCAGCGATAAGAGTTTTGGAGCATGGTCTCGGCAACCTCGGGGATTCCGACATCAAGATTCATTCGCCGGAACTGGAAAGGGAGCTTGTGCTTGCCTACCGTGATGCAGGTGACTACCGCAAGGCTCTCGACCACAGTCTGCACTATCAGTCATATCAGGACAGCATCTTCCAGCTCAGCCGCGAACGGGCGTTGCAGGAAAACCGCATACGCCATGAGGTCTATACCAACGAACGTCTGATTGACGAGCAGAGGATAGAGATTCTGTCGGTCCGCCACAGGATTGCGTTGCTTGCAGTGGTTGTCGTTGCCGTCATCCTATTGCTCGGTCTGACCTATTATAACTACAGGAGAAAGGATCGCCTCTATCGGGCCATTGTGACGCAGAACCGCGAGTATATCTCACGGGAGCAGATGCTCATGGAGCAGCTTGAGAAGGCGCGTAAGCCGAAGACGAGCGGAAGCGCCGGACTTTCCGAAGTCAAGGCCGACGACCTGATGGGACGCTTTACCGCACTGATGACCGAGGAGAAACTTTTCAAGGATCCATCACTGACGGTGGGTGCCGTGGCCGAGAGGCTTGGCAGCAACCGCACATATCTTTCCAGAGCTGTGAATGATTCGACCGGAAAATCGTTCACGCAGCTTGTCAATGACTACCGCATCCGCGAAGCCATCGCACTCATTTCCGATATGGAGACCAATATGCCGTTGAAACAGATTTGTTCGGAGGTCGGGTTCAGTTCCATATCGACATTCTATTCCACTTTCCAGTCCATTACCGGAATGACCCCTGCACGTTACCGTGCGCAAGTCCGCGAGCTTTGATGAAACTTTTTTTGCGGCAGGAGGCATTGTGTCCATCCGGCCGGGAGAATTCAGAAACACTATCTTTTTTATTGAGATGTGTTAATTTTAAGGCTTAGTGTTAAAATAGATTCCATATTTCTCAATTTTACGATTCCGAAAACAATAATTTTGTAGCTTTCAAGGGGTTGATTTATATTTGCGATACAATCGAGCAATTATAGTAACCCTTCAATACCCCTACATTGTTATGTTAAAATCGTATGTGAGGAAACTGACATTTCTCTTTCTACTCGGACTTATCTCTAATACCGTTGCCGCAGCGTCGGGCACTCCTTTGCTGAAAGGAAAAATCAATGCCACGGAGCCTGCGGAAGTCAATGTTGTCTATGACTATAACGGAGATATGTGTCTTTCCACATTCAAGACCGATGCTGACGGTTCGTTCGTTTTTTCCGGTGAGCTTCCATGTGAAGCTGTAGAGGCTATGGTTTACATTGATGGGCAACCCTTCGGTGCATACTTGCAGAATGGGGCAACGACGGTCATGGACATTACCGACAATGCGTCATTCACAGGAGACAATGCAGCTGAAAGCACATTTGTCAATGCCTACGTCCGGGGATTCTATCCCATGAACTACAAGCCCTCACCCGACCAGCCGTTTGTCTTCGCGGATTATAAGGCAAAGCTTGACGGGTGTCGCGACAACATCAAGGGGCTTATCACTAACGTCAAGGCTGACAAGCGCGGTCTTTACAACCGGCTGACCGACTCATACTACAATCAGACGCTGCTGACACTCCTGAACATTGATTCATACTATAGCAAGACTGACCACAAAGCGGAGGTGGAGGAGATTATATCCACCGTTGACCCGAATTCAGATGAGGCGCGTCTGACAGGCATCATAACCGCGTGGTACAACAACTCAGACATCCACAAAAATTCCAAAGCGAAGAACGTCAATGACTATCTCGTCGGGCAGTATGCCGCGATAGACAGTGTGCTGACAAATGAAGCGAATAAAAAATCACTTTGGTACACTCTCGGATCAATGCTCATGATGTATCGTCTTCCTGAAGAAGAGATAAATTCGTTTTTTGCCGCTGTCGAGCCTCAGCTTTCGAAAGCGCCCAACGTCAAGGAGCGTCTGATTGAACTCTATGAGTCCATGAAGCCCAAGGTGAATGACGGTGATGCCGTCCCGACCGACCCGGTCCTCATTTCGCCCGACGGCAGCAGATGCAAGCTTTCGGAGCTTTTGGGTAAGAGTGTGGTCTACATCGACATCTGGGCCACATGGTGCGGACCGTGTTGCCGTGAGATTCCTTATATGGAGAAGGTGGTCGCTCAGTTCAAGGGCAACGATGCCATATCGTTCATCAGTATCTCGCGCGACGACAACCGTCAGGCATGGCTGAAAAAACTTGACCGCGACAAGCCCGAATGGCCGCAATACATCTTTGAGAAATCATCCGGCGACGAGTTCATGGATGCAATGGGTATCAGCGGAATCCCGCGTTTCCTTCTCATCGGTAAGGATGGACGTTTCATATCCACTGATGCCGAACGTCCCTCCGACGAAAACATTGTCGGTATACTTAAGGCGGCCATAGCACAATAGTTAAACGAAATTTACAAACCAATCAAAACCCATTGTCATGAATAAGCCATTCATGTATCTGTTGACGGGCTCATTAGCCATTTTCACCTCTTTGCTTGCCGATGCACAGTCGAATAAAGTGGGGAGTGTGACGTCGTCAATTGAAAAAATAGAGAAAAAAACAATCACAGGCTCTGTGCTTGATGAGGAAGGGGAGCCTTTGGCCGGCGCTACGGTAATGCTGGAGGGTTCCAAGACCGGAACTTCAACGGATGTGGACGGAAACTTCACTCTTCTCGTGAATAAGGAGAATCCGGTGCTCGTGATTTCCTACGTCGGGATGAAAACCGTGCGTATGAAAGTTGATAAGGGAGGAGGAAAATATATCCGTGTCCGCATGACTCAGACTCCGAACATGATGAACGAGGTTGTTGTCACCGGCTATCAGAACATCAAGCGCGAGAGCGCCACCGGTTCCTATCAGGTGCTGACCTCCGATGACCTTGACAAGCGTTCGACCACAGACCTTGCTTCGCGTCTCGAAGGTGCCGTTCCCGGTCTTGTGATGGATCCAAAGAAGGGGTCGACTGATGAAGATGCCTTCACCATCCGTGGTGTCGGAACATTTCAGGCCAAGTCGAGTCCGCTGATTGTTGTCGACGGCTTGCCGATTGAAGGTGGTATCTCGACCGTCAATCCCTACGACATTGAGAACATCACCGTGCTTAAGGATGCCGCCGCAGCCTCAATCTATGGTGCGCGGGCCTCTAACGGCGTGATTGTCATCACCACGAAACAGGCCAAGCAGCAACGTTTGACTGTTGATTTCAATGCCGACCTGACAATCAGCGAGAAGCAGGACTACAGCAATTACGAATGGGCCTCGGCAGCCGACATGATTGCCCTCGAACGCTACAATTTTAATGCCATGCTCAATGAGCCGGGTCAGGCGGGTCTGAACTCGGTGCTTACGGACTATAACAACAACCGCCGTGGCTCGATTTCCAAGGTGATGCGTATGCTTCTCGAAAACCATCAGGGAAATCTGAGCGACGCTGACCTCAATTCGACTCTCGACAGTTGGAGCCGCAACGATTACCGTGATGAATACATGAATGTCCATGACCGCACTCAGGTCACGCAGCTCTACAATGTCGCCATGCGTATGCAGGGCAACTCCCTCAGTTCAAGCTTTAACCTAAACTATTCAACAGATAATATGGGAGTGCGGAACGAACACCAGAACTCCCTCTCATTCAAATATCGCGGTGACCTGAAGGTGTGCAAATGGCTCGATCTCTCGTTTGGAGTCAATGTCTTGAATACCCGCAGCAAGACCCACAATCTCGGAGAGTATGGCTACATCAATTCCTTCCTCCCATACGAATCAATGTATGATGCCGACGGTTCGCGCCGAGGCATGGAGGCCGGAATATATACCGGAAACAAGGCCTTCGGTGAGACGGCTTACGGGTTGAAGGATGCCACATTCAATCTTGCCGATGAGATGGGGCGTAATTTCTCAAACCGCCGTTACACCAACACCCGCACATTCGTCCATGCTCTGTTCAACATCCTTCCCGGCTGGACAGCTTCGGGGCAGTTCCAGTATGAGGACATCTTCTCGCGCACACGGACCATCAACGAGGCTGATTCCTACACCATGCGCAGCATCTATGACCTCTACACGACGGCTTCGACTGTCATGAAGTGGGTTGATGATACAAGCAAGGACTGGTGGGGAGCGGATCTTGATTTGGATGCCTGGATGGCAGATCCGGAGCATTACGGTCAGATTCAGGTGCCGGACGTCAAGACGACACACAATGTGCCCGACGGTGGCAGCCTGCAGACCTACACACAGGAGGCGCAGTACTATACCTTCCGTGCGCAGACAGGCTATCGCAACACTTTTGCCGGAAAGCATTTCATCGATGCGGTGGCAGGTATGGAGTATCGCCAGACCCGTGTGTCGACCGAACGCTCAACCCTCCTCGGCTATGACTATGCGACGCAGACGAATCTGAATCTCGATGCCGTATGGAGCTATATTAACAATCCGACGACAAACGTGTTTGGCTCTGATCAGCCTGTCTACGGTGCACCGGCCTCATTTGGTACATCCAAGACTCTTCACCGCTATTATTCGCTCTACGTCACGGGCAGCTATGTCTATGACAACCGTTACTCACTCTCGGCGAGCTACCGCGTTGACAAGACAGACCTTTTCGGTGCCGACCCGAAGTTCCGCGGCCGTCCACTGTGGTCGGTCGGTGGAAGCTGGAATGCCCACAATGAGACCTTCCTCAGAGACTATACATGGCTCAATGCCCTCAAACTCCGTGCAAGCTACGGTCTGACGGGCAATATCGACCCCAACTCCACAAGCTATCTGACAGCTAAAATCACCACCAACAATATCACCGGTGGCAAGCAGGGCAATCTGCAGACACCTCCCAACGACCAGTTGCGATGGGAAAAGACATCGACATGGAATGTCGGTCTTGACTTCGCTTTCCTCGGCTACCGATTGAACGGTTCTGTGGACTATTACCACAAGAGCGGTTCCGATCTCCTGACCGTGACTGACCTTGACCGCACGACCGGATGGACAAGCCTGACAATCAATAGCGGAAACATGGTCAACCGTGGTGTGGAACTCCAGCTTGACGGTGTGATTCTTCCGTCACACGGACGCAAGAGCCTCGGCATACGTCTCGGCCTCAATTTTGCCTACAACCATAATGAAGTGACTGCAGTGTCGCATTTCGTGAACAGTGGAGTTGAGTATCTCAATTCATCCCTACTCCATGAGGGTTATCCCATCAACTCGCTTTTCTCTTTCGACTACACCGGTCTGAAGGAGGTGGACGGACTCTGGTATATGGGATGGCGTGACCATAACGGCGCGGAGCATACATCCTCGATTGCCAACAGCGAGTTCACGATTGACGACGTGATTTATTCCGGTCCGTCAACACCGGTCTACAGCGGTGCCATCACCCCGACAATCACATGGAACGGATTCTCGCTCTCAGCCATGTTCAATTACTACGGCGGCCACTACATGCGTGTAGGTAACGATGAATGGGCGCTTAATGCAGGCGGCGCGTCAGGCTATGGCAATGCGTTCGGACAGAGCGCCGTGTCGCGTCATGCTCTCAAATATTGGGAGGGCGACAGCTCATATCCTGCCAACGGCTATTTCTACAAGGATTACAAATACATGAACTATGCCGGTTACCGCAGCACTAACGTTGTCCATGCCGATTATCTGAAATTCCGCAATGTGATGCTCAGCTATAACTTTGACCCCAAACTTTGCCGCAGAATCGGGCTCAATGACATTCGTCTCCGTTTTCAGGTCAATAATCTCGGCACATGGGCGCGCAACGGCCGCAACCTCGACCCGGAGGCAATGTCGGGCGGAAACCATATCAACTATGTCCCCCGCAGCTATACTTTCAGTCTCTTCTTTAACCTTTAATCCACAAGCCTTGACAATATGAAAAAGATATACGGACTTCTGGCGGCTGTGATGCTGCTGTTTGTCTCCTGTGACGACAAGCTCGACATTGTGCCTCTCGGAAAGACAACTCTCGACAATATCAATGATCTTGAAACTCTTCTTGAGCAGCGCTACATGCTCTCATCGACGGCTAATTTCGAGACACTCTGTGGCAATACCTATCCTGGGAAGTGGAAGACTCCTGCGTCGCTTCTTGCCGACAGGACCACTCTCGAATATGCCATGCTTGCCTGCGACAGTTCTGTCGACCGTGTGGAACTTGCAACCGACGATGGCATCTATGAGGATTGCTATCAGTACATAAACTACATGAATGTGGTGATTTCAAAGGCCGATGAAGTGTCAGGCGACCCGGAAACCAAAAAGCGCGTGAAGGCGGAGGCCCGAATCATGCGCGCATGGTTCCACTTCATTGTCGTGAATCTCTATGCAGGTCAGTATGACGAGGCGACTGCTGCCGGAATGGGAGGCGTGGCATACGTCAACAATACCAATGTCCAGGAGCAGAAGACCAAGCGCACGGTCAAGGAGGTCTATGATGCCATTCTTGACGACTGTTCGGATGAGGTGATAGCCAATCTCCGTCAGAGCGCAGTCGACAATCCTTTCCGCATCGGAGCTGATTTCGGCAACGGAGTGCGTGCGATGGTGCTCATGCAGATGAAGCGATATGACGAGGCGCTGAACTACGCCCGCGCGGCTGTGCGCTTCAACAGTGTGCTTGAAGATCGTCTTAAAGCTGTTGACGCTATGGCTTGGACGCTTCCCCACAAGTCGGAGAACAATTATCTGCTTTGTTTTCACGACAATTCCAATATCGGAGAATGGGGCGGCACGGTCTGTACCCCTGATTTTGCAAAAGATATTGACCCTGATGATGTGTTGATGGTACTCGGTCAGTACACTCAGGACGGTTGGACTGACCATTCAGGCTATGGACTCGACGGTTCATACATGTGTGGTAGCTGGGATGTGCATTACAGCACTTACGGTCTGCGTACCGAGAATATGTATTATACAATTGCTGAGTGTATGATTCGTGCAGGGCAATACCGTGAGGGACTCCGTTTTGTCGATGAGGTGCGAGACCGCCGCATCTATGGTGAGAATCCTCACTATTTCGACCGCACCGACATCACGTCTGAGGCTCAGGCAATGGAGATTCTTCAGAAGAACAAGAGGGTTGAGATGTTTACGACAATCTTCAATTTCCTTGACCGCAAGCGTTGGAACAGCGAGGATGCCTATAAGAAAACCATTGTTCATGACTGTGGAGAACTTGGCCGATTCACTGTAGATCCCGATTCACCCCTCTGGATTTCACCATTCCCCAAGACGGCAACTCTCTATAACAGTTCGCTGACACAGAATTATTAATGAAATAGAATAGTAGTAGAAACGGGCTAAAGGCTTGATAGGCTAGATAAGTCTAATAAGCCAAATAGGTCCAATAAGCCCAATAGGGCCAATAGCTCAGCATAATCAAAACTGATCTATTGGCCTTATTGGGCTTATTGGACCTATTTGACTTATTAAGTCTTTAGCTTATTTCCCTCAAAATCCTATCATCAGGCCGGTTGAGAAGGTGCCGAAGTTGAGGTCGGTGCGGGAGTTGAAGCGTTTCATGGGGGCGTAGCGGGCATAGACTCCGATGCAGCGGTAGTTGAACATTGCCATTGCGTCGACTGTCACCTTGCGCTGGCTGAGGTGGCCGGTCTTGACGGTGTATTCGCTTCCTTCCTGCTCATATTTGGTCTCGATGTGGGCACCGGTGTTGAAGTTGAGGACGGGACCGAGTTTGAAACCGCAATAGCGTTTGTGGCCGAAGTTCACTCCGTAGAGCACCGGAATTTGGAGGCTGAACATGCTGAGGTGGGAGCTGCCCTTGGTTTGTCCTTCGGCGTAGGGGTCGAGGGTGATGCGTCCGTCGGAATTCTTGTGGAAATAGTGTCCGGCTTTGGACGCGAGGTGCTGCCAGTGAATGCCGAGGCCGAAGGAAAGTTCCTGGGCACGGTGGGTCATCTTAACGCCGAGAATCATGTTCCATGTGAATTCCACGCTTCTCCACATTGAGGTGTTGATGTCGGAATTGTTCTTGATCGGATTAATCCATCCGAAACCTATTCCGTTGGAGATGACATCCCATTTGGTCGTTTTGTTTCGCGAGATTGTGAATCCGAAGTCGCTTCCGCGCGTACCGATATATGATTTGAGTGTGCGGTTGTCGGGGTCCGCGAAGTCGAAAGTGTAGGCCATTGTCTCGCCTTCGGGATTTACGAAGCTGACGTTGACATCGTTTTCTGTTTCAAATACAATGATTGAGCTTACATCCGGACAATTAATCTGTGTCTGTGTGCGCGAGCCTTTTACCTTTTGCTGTGTGCCGGTCTGATAGAAGAAGGTCTCCGGGCCATTATTGAGATTGCGGACAGTGATGGAGGTCGAACGAGAGGTCGAAACGATGGTTAGACCCTGTGCCGAAGTCGCATTGAGAAGTGTGTCGGATACGGCTGTAGTTTCTCCGGCAGTCTGTGCGGCTGCGGTCATGGATGCGATGAATGATATTGAGAGTAAAAATTTGCGGATCATGTTGGGGAGTTGTTAGTTGTGAGTTTTTAGTTGTGAGTTTTGGGTTGGAGGGGAGTTTTTAGTTTTGAGTTGCGAGTTTTGAGTTTTGAGTTTTCAGTTTTGAGTTTTGAGTTTTCAGCCATGAGTCAGTCCGGTTTCTGTTCAGTCGGGTTTAGTGCATGTTTTTGTCAACTTACAACTAAAAACTCAAAACTCAAACCTCTACCTCGCCATTGATTTGATGAGTTCTTCTGCGTCCTGGTTTTTGATGGTGCCGTCGAAGTAGATGAGCATCACCGACGGTTTCTTTGCTTTTGCATTGTTGAGATAATAGATGTAGCGGTTGAGTTTTTTGCCATTGCTCTCTATTGGCGGGAGGACGAAGAACGCATAATGGAGTTTGCCGTCGCGGTAGCGGACATTCCGTGCTGTGGCATGGGCACCGTCGGCCACTACCAGAGGCTGAATTATTGGTACATACTTTTCGGCGCTGCCCTTGAAAGTGGCGAAGGTGGTCAGTTTGTGGCTGCGCAGGAAATTCTGGTTTCCGCTCATCATCGTCTCGGTGACTGTAGGGTCGGAGCTGTATTTTCCTCCGAAAACCTTGTTGATTTCCAATCCCGACTGCGCGGTGGCGCATAGCCTGAGAGCAAGCATGGTCATCATTACTATAAATAGTCGTTTCATATTTTAACTGTATAATGTGAGGTGGAGTTTTTTCACTTTGGTTGCTGGGGTGTGGGCTCAGATTTCAAGCATAGGCATTGGTGATTCGTAGTCTTCGATGACCGGAGCGATGATGTTGAGCTCATCGTTGAGATTGCGGTCAGCCTCCTCGACACCGTCGTTGAATTCGCGCAGGTCCTCTGTCAGCAATCTTATCACGTCGGCCTCGTCGGTGATGCGTTCACCGTTGGCGTAGGCGATACACTGCGTCTGAGCCGCTCCACGGAGCGGAGCGTTTAGGCTCAGATGGAGTCCAATGGCGAAGATGACGGCAATGGAAGCTGCGATGCTGATTGCAGCGCGCAGGGAGAGGCGCTTGCGGGAGTGGGCCGGCAGACTGTCAGCTGGAAGGACATTGGACTGTCCGGAAGCCTTCGATGTGGCAGAGGAGGGGAGGCGGAAGCCCATGAGGGCACGCGCTTCGTCGATGGCAGGATGGGAGAGAGTGGTGCGGGCTATGATGACCCGCAACTGCTCTTCCTCAGGGTCGGAAAGCGAACAGTCGAAATATCTCTCGATGAGGTCGAGCAATTCCGGGAGAGTTGGATTATGCTGTTTCATGCTTCGTTGTTTTTACGGTAAAGTTCACGGATTGTTTTACGGGCGCGGCTGAGGGTGACGCGCACATATTCGGGAGTCATCCCGAGAGATTCGGCAATCTCGTCGTAGTCGAGTCCACGGATGTCGTGGAGTTCGAACACCTCGAACTGACGGGGATTGAGGGCGCGGCGGCTGAGGCGAATGACGGCCTCGTAGGTCTGCTCCTGCTCACGGATGCGGTCGCTTTCGCCGTCGTCCGTCTCGGGGAGCTGCTGCGATTCGTCGATGCTCACCGTCGGCCGGGCCTGCGAACGGCGGAGAGAGTCGATGGCCGAATTGCGCACAGCCGTGTAGGTGAGCTTGATGGCCTGGGTCTCATCCTCGACAATCTGGCGGCGGGACCACAGGCGGCAGAAAGCGTCGTGAATCACATCGTCGGCCTCATCGGTGCCCGCAATCCCTGCAGCCACGCTGCGCAGCTTGGCCCGGAAGTTGATGAAGGTGGATGTAAGGATGTCGGTTGTCACTTGTCGGTGGATGAAGTTGATGAATTTGAAATCATATTCAGAGGTCGTCTTGATGACCTCTCATAACCCGGGCCTCAATCAGCCCTTCACCTATCATAACGGAGCCACGGATGGATTGTAACAAAAAAGTGAAAAATTTTTTCAGCAATTTTTTGTTCTCTTCCCTTTTTGCCTAAAATCCATATCATTACCTCTATTATTTTAACATATACTTGTTGAAATATGCGGAAATTGGATAATTTTTAGTTAAAATCTGTTAATAAATGGGGGGGGGTAAAATTTTTTGCTTATCTTTGTCCGCGTAAAGAAAAAAGACAAGCAATTCCGCCCTATTCTCATATAACTCAAACAAGCTGCAAAATTAGGGCACCATTGAAAACTACAGAGATTATAATTTATCATACTTAGAAATTTTATTCTTTTCAATAATCAAAAAAATATGTTTAACCTTGTACAGCCAAAGGTATGCTTTGTCGTAGCCTTTTCAGCTAAGACCCGAAGCTTATTCACGGAATGAAACCGCTCGCCAACGTTCTGACAAAGACGCTTGCAGTGGCAGCTCTTCTGTCGGCCGGAATGACTGTGGAATCGTCTGCCCAGGAGGTCGCTTTGAAGACCAATATCCTCGGTTGGGCCACGACCACTATCAATGCCGGAAGTGAAATCGGTGTCGGTCGTCAAAGCACTGTCCAGATTTTCGGCGCTTTGAATCCCTGGACCTTCTCAGGAGGAAAAAGGGTGCGTGTCTGGGCTGTGGAACCGGAGTTCCGCTGGTGGCCATGCGAGAAATTCGACGGTCACTTCTTCGGAATCCACGCGCTTGGCGGACAATACAATGTCCGCAACGTAGACCTTCCATTCGGCCTACTGCCAAAGACGGAGAATGGACGACACTACGAAGGTTGGTACATAGGAGCCGGCCTCACCTACGGATACCAATGGATCCTTTCGCGCCATTGGAACATCGAGGCTTCCATAGGTCTCGGTTATGCCTACAGCCCTTACAAGCTCTACGGGCGTTGTGACCGCTGTCTGAAAAAGAACCACCGCAATTATGTCGGTCCCACAAAGGTGGCAATCAGTGCCGTCTACCTGTTCTAATCTCCAATCATTCTCACCTCATGCCGTCAACGCTCCGTCGCGAAACAGTTCAGACTGACGGGACTGCGGCCTCTCCAATCATTTCTGACACAATTTCTTTTCCAATAATGAACCAATTCAGGACAAAATACTTCTCAACCCGACTGACAGCGATAGCCTTGGCCATCTGCGGTCTGCCCGGAATCCCAGTCGCGGCTGACATTGCCGATTTCAGTGTCACACCGCGCGACGTGAGGGTGGGGCGCGACGGCAGCCGGATGAAAGTGGCCTTCAACCTGAGTCTCGACAGCCTTGAGCTCCATTCAGGCCGCCAGGCGGTCTACACTCCGTTGCTCTACAGTCAGGAGGGCGACACAGTGGTCCTTCCGCAGATTATAGTCAACGGACGCAGGCAGCAGATTAAGTGGGAACGCTCCCACCGCTCGGCCACTCCGCGACCCGTTGATAGTTCGGCAATAGTGGTCCGCCGCGACGAAGGGAAGCCACAGACAGTAGCCTACTCAGCCTCCTGCCCTTACGCTGACTGGATGCAGCTATCATCGGTCAGCATTGCCGAAGACCTCTGCGGTTGCGGAAATCTTCTCGCACAGGACACGCGCATGATTGCTGAGATTGACGACCGTCCGCTTCCCGAGCCAATCGTGAGCTTCATAGTCCCCGCAGTCGAGGCCGAGAAGCACCGCGAATATTCGGGCCGTGCATTCCTTGATTTCCCTGTCAACAAGACTGATATACGCCCCGACTACCGCAACAACCGCCGCGAGCTTTCACAGATATTGGCCACAATCGACGTTGTCCGCACCGATCCCAACGCCTCTATCACTGCAATCTCAATCCACGGTTATGCCTCGCCTGAGGGTTCCTACGCCAACAACGACCGTCTGGCTTCGGGACGTGCGGCTGCCCTCCGCGACTATGTCGGGTCGCTCTACAGTTTCCCGTCGTCCATCTTCACCGTGCAATCCACGCCTGAGGACTGGGAGGGATTCCGCAAGTTTGCCACCGACTCTGTCGGCCTCCCCGATCGCAGTGCCATCCTCGCAATCATTGATTCGGACCTCGAACCCGACCGCAAGGACCGCGAAATCAAGACGAAATTTCCCGCCACATATAAATATATACTCGAAAACTGGTATCCGGCGCTCCGCCACAGCGACTATACTGTCAGCTACACCGTCCGCCCCTTCACCGTCGAGGAAGCCCGCGAGATTATCAAGACAAAGCCTCAGCAGTTGAGTCTCAACGAGATGTTTGGCGTGGCGGCGACCTACGAGCCGGGATCTCAGGCCTACAACGAGGTCATGGAGACAGCCGTCAGGATGTATCCCGCCGACCCTGTGGCAAATCTCAATGCAGCCTCGGCCTCGCTCCTTTCCGGCAACCTTGCATCCGCCTCGCGCTATCTTGAACGTGCCGGCGATTCGACCGAAGCCATCCATCTGCGTGGCATCCTTGCCTACAGGCAGGGTGACCGCGAAAAAGCCCGCGAATTCATCTCCCGCGCTGCCGATGCAGGACTTGAAGAAGCGAAAACCAACCTCAAACAGCTCCGTTTGTCGGACGAATAGACGTATTCGCGACTTACAGATATGTTTCGCCATAAGATATAGACCGAATTTTGATTTTGTGAGACAATCGTTTATCTGAATCTATTGAATCCTACGATTTCCCATATATTTAATATCTGCGTCTGTCATCTTTATCTGATCAACACTCATCACCATATATAACCAACCTATTTTCCAATAATTAACCCCGGATAATAGATATATCGGTTTTCAGCTTATAGACTGAATTTATGTAATTCTTATATCATACTCATTTAACTAAATTTTTTAATCACATTTCATTTATGAAACTGAAAAATCTTTTTTCGGTCGGCACATGCTGCATCCTTCTCGCATCATGCAGCAGCGACGAACCCGCCAACAATGGTAACAACAATGGCGTTGAAACACAGGGCACAAGCTATGTTAACATCGCAATTAACCTGCCTACTGTAAGCAGCTCGATGAGCCGCGCTGATGATCAGTCCAACGATCAATTCTATGATGGTGAAGCTTCGGAGTATCAGGTTAAAAAAGCTTACCTTGTAATTTTCAAGGGTGAAGGTAACGGTGTTGAATCCGAGGCGATTGTTTCGGGTGTCTATAACATTGATAATCTTAAGCCTTGGAATATGGAAGGCACTGAGATGGATAATGTGACGTCTACAGCACAGACTGTAGCAAAGATTGAGGAGGCCCCGGCAGATAATCTTTGGGCTCTTGTGGTCCTTAACGATGCTGATGCAGAGGAACATTTTGAAAAGGGCAAGAAGTTCTCAGAGCTGACTTTAAAGCCTGTTGATATGGATGTCATGAAGAATAGCAATGGGTTTTATATGACAAATGCTCCTCTTTATGTTAATGGTGGTGCTCAGACTTTGGTAAAACTGAATAGAAATCAGATTAAAGCAACTGAAGCAGAAGCTAAGGCAGCTACTGCCGCAGAAATTTATGTTGAACGTGGTGTAGCTAAAGTGACCGTTACAGTTCCTACTACCGCCTCTGTTACAATCGACAACAAAAAATATGTACCGACTATTCAGAAATGGGCGCTTGATGTGACAAATAAGACATCATATCTTGTTCGTAATGTTTCAAGCTTTAGTACTTGGAAGGATTTTAAATCAGCAATGACAACTGCAAAGTCCGGCCCTCGTTTTTATAGTGAAGACAGTGACCGTATCTACTGGGCAATTGACCCCAATTATGATGAGCAAGTATTAGCATCAGCAACCAAAACTGTTTTCAATACTGTGTCTGAGAATCAGATAAATCTTGATGCAAGTGCAAAAGGCTATTGCCTTGAGAATACGTTTGATGTTGCAAATCAGCATCAAAGCCAGACTACCCGTGTAGTGTTCAAGGCTTCGTTTGCTCCTGAAGGAGGCTCACCGGAAACATTCTATACAGTTGGAGCAAGCAGTGTTATCTACAATAAAGAAGGTATGCAGAATCTTGTTAAGGCTGAAGCTATCAAACTTTTTGAGGATAAGAAAGACGGAGATAAGTACACATTTGCCACAAACACATCTGTTTCTGCAACTGCAGGTAAGCATACCATTGAGGTTGGTGATGTGACTTATGACGGTAATAATCTTACTGCGGAAGAGATTGAGGCTATTAATGAGAGCATTGGTAGCATCAATACCTATCTCAACGGTGAGTGCTACTATGTCGCACGTATTCAGCATTTCGGCCAGACTTATACCCCTTGGACTTCGACTGAACCTACCTATGGCTTGGAAACAAATGCAACTCTTGCAAATAACAATTATCTCGGCCGTTATGGTATGGTCCGCAACAACTGGTATGAACTTGCTGTAAATGACATCAAGACTCTTGGTTCACCTGTAGTTCCCGAGACTCCGAATACACCCGATGATGAAAAGACTTATTACCTTTCATTTAAGGTGAATATGCACTCTTGGGCTAAGCGCGTCCAGAACATCACTCTCTAATCAAAGAATGCACAATGTCAGTTAGGCTTAACTATTCTCATATAACACTTTTCTTTACTTCTCATATAAACTAAAGCTGCTGACACATAAAACAATTCTCATATAACTCATTTCTCATATAACTAAGCCCGGGGGAGCGATCAAACTCCAAATATCCGTCGCTCCCCCATCTTTTACTCTTCATGCTCTTCTCGCCACTCAACCCGTCTCCTCGTAACATTCCGTTGTCTCATTGCAGCGGCACAACCATCCGGTTTGGCATACGCGCTACAGTGCGTCCCTACAAGCTCTCCGAATATGACTATTCATCACTTTCATCATAAATAGACTGATTCTCTATAAATAAACTAAATCAATTATCTCATAACAGACCGATGAACCGAATATTTCACAGCATAAAAAAGTGTATGGCCGTGGCGGCGATGACGGCGCTTGCCTTTACGGCATCGGTAAGCTGCTCGCTGATGCACGATGATCTCCCGGAATGTCCCGAGGGGGTCGACCTGACGTTTGTGTATGACTATAATGTCCAGCGTGCCGACATGTTCCGTCACCACGTCGGAGGTGTCACCGTCTATGTGTTTGACGAAAACGGCCGTTACGTCACCGAGAAGGAGGAATTCAACACTGCCTCTTCGTCGCCACTCGCCGCCGAGGGCTACAAGATGCACCTTTCGCTTCCGGAGGGTGTCTATAGCTTCATAGCCGTCGCCCATCAGAAGGGGACGGATGAGATCAATGCAGCTCCGGGTGCGAAGTTCCGCCGCACGGAGTTTTCCGCCGGACATCCGAAAGAGAATCTCAACATCCGCCTCGACCGCGTCAATGGCCGGGTGGAGCATCAGGGCGTACATCTCGACACCCTCTGGCACGGAATGAGCACCACACCGGTCAGAATCACCGACATGGAGCAAGCCGAGCATACAATCTCGCTCATGCGCAACACCAACAATCTCACCGTCAGCCTTCATCAGCTCGACAATCCCGCCGCTATCTCCCACGATGATTTCGACGTGACAATCACCGACCGTAACGGCACCACCGGTCATGATAATTCGCTTCTCGATGACGAGGAACTGACCTATACTCCCTATGCAGCCTGGACCACCGATTTTGACGACGGAACCTCTGAAGGGGGCACCGGCTCCAAGGCTCCCGGCAGAGGTTCGCGCGCCATCGCGGAGCGCACCGCCCACTATGGCATCGCTTTCAACCGCCTCATGCACTATTCCGATCCTGCCGACAACGACCGCAACGCGCGTCTCGTCATCGTCAGCCGCAAAACCGGTGAACAGGTGGCACAGATAAATCTTCCCGATTGCCTCGCGCAGGGCAGAGGTGCGTTCGAATTCTACAACTACACGCCTCAGGAATTTCTCGACCGCGAGTATGACTATCATCTCGACTTCTTCCTTAAGGACGGCACATGGCAGTATGCCCGCCTCTCCATCTCACTCCTCTCATGGTCAAAACGCATACAGAACGTCAGCTTATGATAACACGCACATTAAACGGTCTCAGGCAAATTGTCGCAGGCGTGATGGCTGCCGCCGTGCTCCTCGGCTCCTCGGTGTCGTGTTCCGACGAACTGTCTGGGCCTGCCGCTCCGCAGCCCGACGGCCCCGGCCTTGTGCTACGCCTCAATCTTCCGACGGCCACCGCGCTCGACGATGCCGGTGAATCGGGAAATCCCATCTTTCAGGCTACTGTGGAGGAATGTAAGGTCAATTCGCTCCGTTTCCTCGCTTTTCCCGTGGATGGCGACGGCGATTTCCTTTCGGAAGACCTTGAACCGGGCCGAGATTTTACCCATGAGCAGTGGCAGAACTATCAGATAGAGATTTCTCCCGGCAGCTACCACATCTATGTGGTGGCCAATATGAATGTTGATGGCATCACCAATGAAAAGGCAATAAAGGCCCAAATCATCCGCTACAAGAGCGGCGACGACATCGCTCTCCCCGAAGCCGGCAACATACCGATGGTCTATGAGCCGCAGGGCGACAACGCCGTGGTGACCATCGACAAGGCTCGGACCGAACTCTCGGCCTCGCTGCAGTTCACATGTGTCAAAGTTGACCTTAATCTGATTTTTGATATTGACAATGAAGATACGAAGGTGCAGTTCGGCACTCATCGCCTGCGTCTGACAGCCATCAATGGCAAGCGTCTCTCCGAGGCCACAACCCTCGTGTGGGGTGGCGACTATTCGGCGCGTCCCGTCGGCAAAGGCAAGGAGGGGTTTGATTTCGGTAATGTTTCAGAAGGTAAATATTACACATCGTGGACACGCACCGATGCTAACGCCGGCCTGACCGACAAGACTGTCATCAGTGACCTCGCCGGTGAGAGTGCGGATAATACGGCGCAGCTTGATAAGTGGCTTTTCCGCTCAACGCTCTATCTACCCGAACGCTATGTTGCTACTGATGCGGAGCAGAGCGAGTTGACTGTCGACGGTGAGCTGCTGGATGTCTCCGGTAGTTCAATCGACATCAATACTCAGTTTTCAATACCTCTCGGCCACCGGAAGTCGGAGACAGAGGTGATGGTCTTGCCCCGCAGCACTTACTATGAGATTATAGGCGACATCGTGTCGCTCGGAAAGATGGACCTTAATCTCTTCGTGAGTGTCAAGGACTGGACTCCGGAGGCTATCCTCGCTGATTTTATCCACACCACGCTCGCTGTCTCCAAGACCAAGGCAAAGGTCACCTCCAAGGAAACGGACTTCATCACCTACGAGACCAACGCCTTCACCGTCGACTTCGGCTGCGAGGCCACCGTGAATGTCAATGGTGAAGAATTGCCCCTGATTGTCGCATATAAGCATGATCAGACAGCGCGGAGGATAGACTTCCGTGTCAATCCGGAAATTCCGCTTAGCGCGTTTGTCGGTGATAACTATATCACGATTGATGGCAAGAAGGTGAAACTTGAATCTGAAGGGAATCAGAAAGTCTTCATCAAAGCCGGCAATATCAAGAAATATCTTGATGTCCACTATGTTGTAGGACCTTATTTCGAGGTGACGCCTGACGAACATATTATCCAATGGTCGGTAAATGAAACAGTAGGGTCCGATTATTTTCTCCGTAGTTTTGACTTTGAGACAAATCTCGGTGGAATAATTGTGGAATGGCTTGACAGCAATGGTGAGTGGATTGAGAAGAATATCGAAGCCGGAGGGATTGTTGATGGAATCGGTAATTCAAAGCTTAATGTGAGCTGTGCAGACGAGACTGTTGCGATCGGCAAAATTGAAGTCCGCGCGCAGACTAATCCTGTCACCACCACAGTCCACACTTTCCGTGTGCGTCCGCGCGGTTTCGCCGGCATGACTGACGGCGAACGTGAGGAGTATGCGAGATTGGCAGAGATTCTGACTGTGACCGTGCGTCCTGACAACGACAACTACCGTATCTGCTTCCGCGCCATAAATGACCGCCAGAGCGGATGGTGGAACCAAGATGGTGCCGGTAAATTCTACATGAGTTTATTCCCATTCTTTGGCACGGCTTCTGAGGGAGGTGACAATAATTGGAATGACGGTTGGTATGGAGATGCACAATCGCAGGACGGTTTTATAAAAGTGGTTTGTCGGCGTACGTCGGATTGGGCTGAATGCTCGATAAATATTTATAATAACCGCATAGGGAGCATTCCAAATAATAGATATAAGTATTTTAAGTTACCGTCAGATTCCCATCGTTATTTCTATCTCTATTCTAAATTAGAGAATGATGAGAAAGTGGATGTGGATTTGGTAAATAAAAATCAGGTAGATAAAGAGTATAATAAAAGCGGTAATATAATATCGGTTCAAAATACCGAGAAGGGTACGCATCCTATCGGTGATGATTATGTATTGTCAACGGAGATAGGTGAAGGTTCTGACCTTACCGTTCCTCATGAGAATAATCACCTTATTTATATTTATTCTCAGATGGGAGAGACTTTTGGAATGAAAATCCCTATTGAGGATGTCTGGAATTATACGTCTTGGGGTACTGAGCCGATGGTATCGGATAATACGAATTCAGGGTGGTATTATTATGATTTGAGTGAAAACGCGTTGGGAATCAATCAAGCCGATAAGGCTAATCCTCCAAAAGAGGTTAAGGATCCAATCACTCCATTCCCCGGTGAGACATTGGTGATGTTTTCTCACTCTGCTTATGCAATCACTTCTCATCGCTGTACACACCACATGGAACCCGGCATACCGCTATTTGACTATGAGGATAAAGAAGGATGGATTGTATATGATCCCTCGTCACCCTCAAAATATATGATTTATGATGACAAGCCTGAGATTTTGGATATTGATTATATCGTTTATACCAAATATGAGCTTGCAGCATGGTTTGTGCCGTTTGGAGTTTCGCATGTTGAGGCTACCGCAGGTTATTCACTTACCATGTGGGACATAGCCGACTGCACCAAAGTTGAAGGCGAATGGTGGAAAACGGTCATAAGACTTAAGGCTGTCAAGGGTGAGACGAATAAATATCTGCGTCTTAAGCCTATGCCTGCCGGCAATGAGATAAATCTGGCGGACGAGACAGATTGTCAGATTCTCTTCAACGGCAACAATTATGACAGTTCAAACAATATCGGTTACTATGACGGTTCGTGGCATCCCGGTCGCCCATCGGGTGTAAACCAATAACCGCAAACAATAAGTCTCATCACTTACAGAGCAAAAAGTAATGAAAAAATATCTCTTCATATTGATTATAGGTCTTATCGTGGCAGCCTGCAGCGATAACGATTCCCCATTCAACCGGGATAGCAAGGAGGTGATTGAATTGACCGTCCGTATTCCTGAGATGAAAAAAGAGGCCATTGTCTCACGTTCGTCCATCATGCCGGAAGTCGACAAACTGCAGGTGGCTTTTTGCTCAAATTCAGGCTCAGTCCTATCGGTAAAGGATGTGGCTCTCGACCTGTCGGCTGTTGAAAACCGGAATGGAGTCTACAAGCTCAAACTTGAAGTGCCAGATGGTGCTGTTTCGGTAGCTCTATTGGCCAATCTTCCGGAATCAGCGGGCCTTCAAGCCGGAAATCAATTGGGCTCAATGGAATTTTCGTCCCTTTCAGAGTTACTTCCGTCCATACCGATGTATGGTAGGGCGCTTATCACGGATTTGACCCTGGAGGTTGAACCTCAGATGGAACTTGTGCGCATCCTGTCGCGCACTGAAGTCAAATATGAGAGACAGGAGCAGCCGACACATAATGACACATTCGACGATTTTACTATTGTCGGTGTGGAGGGCTACTATTTTGCTTCCAAGGGTTCATTGCTTTACGATGAATCGGCAAAGAGTGATAGGGATTGCCTTTCGCTTGGCTATGAGTCCGCTGATTTTTACAGCTTCGAGACCATCAGTGCCGATACAGAGGGTAAATATCCCCGCCTTATTATAAAGGCAAAAATCAACGATAGTGAATATTATTATCCGGTTGAATACATCACAATCGGAGAGGATGGTTTGGCGAAGCGTCTTGATGTCGAGCGCAATCACCATTACACCTTTACCATCACTCAGGTAAATGCCCTTGGCTATGCCACAGCTGATGAGGCATTGGGAGCTCCTGCTGAAAACCGCCTGACAATCGAACTGAAGGATGACCATGAGGAAATCTTCGATATGATTTCATGTAAGGACTATGAGCTTGGTGTATGTCAGAATGACACTGTGGCCTACGATTCGGAGACCTCGGTGCTTAAGGTGGTGGTCAGCACCATGCCGAACGGTACTGAATATATTCCTGAGTTCTCATATTCTGAAAATTCTTGGATTGAGTCTCATTCGGTCAAGTCAAGTACTGAGGTCTGTGCATCTTCATTTCATGCGGCCGGCATGATGTATGAGGTTGAATTTACATTGGAGCAGAACAGCCGTTCGCAGGATACACGAGACGCTGAAATCACCGTTAAGGCCGGAGATCTTGAGCGTAAGGTAAAAATCGTTCAGATTGGCAGGGATTTTCTTCGTGATCGTCAGCGAGTGGTTCAGATAGAGGGCATTGAAACCGGTAGAATCCCATATTTTGATTTTATCGATAACACACTGATGGGTGAGGAAACCGAGATGAACGGAGGGCGTGTGCGCAACGCCGGATTGCATTTCTCGTCTACTCAGAATCAGTATGTCTATTATATTCCATTCCTTGAAGGTGATGTGTTGAAATCAGGCGGCAGCGATACGAACTTTTCGATTGTCCATGAAGGTAGCAATTGGGTTGTGAGATTAAGTGACAATGACCCGACAGATGAAACCTGGATTTCAAGTTTCACGCTCCGGAATAAGGAAGGGGTGGATATAAAATTCGAGGTTTATCGGAGTGGTATCTTCCATAAACTGCCGTCAAGTGAAAATGCAAAAAAGTCTCTTTCAGGATGGTGCTATTATGAACAGGTGAAGACTTTGACAGGAGTGATAATGCTTGACCGAAATTTAGGTGCGGACTGCAATCAGTTCTACACTCCGAATGTCTCGGAGCTACGGAATTTTCAAAATGCACCCGGCGAATATTACCGTATAGCTGCTGATAAAGATAACGGAGTAGTAGCTGACACATACTGTCCGGATGGCTTCACTGTTCCTGACAATACAAAATTGTTCGGGCTTGGCTTGACAGTGGGTTCATACACTCTTTCTTCAGGACAGATGTATTACTGCTACAGAATTCCCGTCACGGGCGCTAAATTGGAAAACGGCGCGGTGGAAAGCTATGACACATACGTCCCTGTCAGCGGCTATTATGAGGGGGATACTCAAAAAAATCTTGCTCATGCCTGTCTTTGGTCCCTCAGTCCGCTTTCAGGAAACCAAGGTTTTGATACGACAAGTCCGGAATATGGCTACTGGTATATCTATCTCGATATTAATGCAGGAAAGATGGTCCAGTCGAACATGCGTATCGTCAACGGTTCAGCCGGTAATTCAACCGGACTTGGATATAAGTATATGCCTGTAAGGTGTGTGATAAATAAGGGATACGCACCCGGTGGTAAGCGTATGATATATTATACTAATCCTAATAATTGGAACACTGTATATGCTCATTATTGGGGTAATGATGATACTACGCTTAATACCACATGGCCTGGTGAAAATATGGAAAAAGGTTCAGATGGGAAATGGGAACTTTCTATCCCGGAGGGTGCGACAAAGATTCTGTTTCATAATAATGCCGGTGCCCAAACTCCCGATATATCCATTAGCCCAACAAATAATGTGTACTCTGACGGAGCAAAATAACAATAGGTGAAATATTTGGTAAAAAAGATTCGTTAGGTTTAAAAGATTGATTTATTTAGGTTAATTATTAATAGGTTAAGACCAAAGAATGGTCTTCGAAAAAATCGCATTTGTTCGTAAGACAATAGATTGCGTTTTGGGGTTCTCCGGGATCGGGATTGATTACGGAGAATCTTTTTTCTATTATATGTATGTGATGAAATTTGTTTAAGTCAATGTTTATCAGCCTCAATTGTCGCGCTTATGAACTCCGGTATCATTCATTTTCCGTTTTATCTTCTTGGTGCGACGGGTGGGGGACCGGGGAGGGGTGGGGGGATGGTGGGGTTGATGCGGGATGGGCGGTTGCGGTTGTTCTTGATGACGTTGTAGAGGATGCCGCCCACGTCGATGCCGATTTCTGCATGTTTGGAGATTTTGTAGTAGGGGGTGACGATGGGTTGGGCTTCGATACGGTTGGTCATGGATGAGCGGTAGGCCTGTGCGCCGACTTTCACGCCCCATCTGCCTGAGAAATTATAGTCGACATATCCTCCGAAATTCGGAATGGAGGTGTAGCCGAGCATGGCGGGAGTCATGCCACCGGTAGGGGTATAGTAGCTCCCGAATATGGTCATGCTGACGCGGTCGCTGAACTGATAGCTGAGTGAGCCGCCGAAACCGTAGGATGTCTGCAGACCGCCGAAGTAAGCATATTTCACCGCGTCGCCATGGGCGGTGAATGTGAAGCGTCCGAGTTGTTGCACGAATATCAGCGAACCACTTTCAATTGCCATAAGCCCGGGCATTGATTCTTGTCGTCCGCTTCCGAAAATGCCGCCGTTGCGCCAAAGGAAAATTCTTCCGTCGGTTGGCACACTGACAGTGAATGGTCTGAGGTCACGGGGATAGGGACGCGGAAGCGACAGTTGACCATTGGCTGCATCGGATTTTGCACTATCCGGAATGATTGAGGAGTTGTTGGATATAGGGTCAATTGCCGGCCTCTGATGTTCAGACCCTGTTGAAATGGAGTCGGGCTGAAGTTGCAGAGGTGTGTCACCGGATTTGTGGATGCCACCGTGGATGGAGGGAGAAACTGAGGGGCTGACGGAGTCGATGGTTTCTGTCTGAGCGGAAACCATTAAAGTCACTATGCTTGCGGAAACTAAAGAGAGGAGCTTTTTCATATATCTGCAAATATATTCCAAATTCCTGATAAATAGGAGCGTTTTAACCTTATTTAGTCTTATCCCCGTTCCGAAATTGAGTCCTGTCATTACTGCCTCATAATTTCCGTCGGGGCTTAGGGGCGTATTTTGCCTTTATGATTCCGTAGGCGTTGCGGACAGAGTCGATTATCACAGAGGGTGGTATGTCGCCATCGAAGTAGAGTTTTATCCAATGGCGGAGGCTTTGGTTGATGGGATTGCCTACGGAAGTGTAGTCGCGGCGAAATTCCTCAATGCGTTCGGGGGTCGATTTCACATCGACATAGTTGAAATCGTCAATGTCGATGAAGCAGAACATGTGGCCCGACACATAGAAGGCCAAGATGGAATCATAGCGGGCGGCGAATTTGCCGAAAGGCATTTTTTCGGTCACGTCGCCAAGTGACAGGCAGAACTCACGGAATTCTTCGACATTCATGGGCAGATTCTTTGTGATTTATCTGAGGGTAAGACAATGCCGCGACATCCTCATTGAATGATGGATACCGGCAGGATTAGCTTTTTGCTTGCGCGAAATTAGTCAAAAACTTCTTTTTTGCCTAATTTTGCACCCGATAAACAATATTCCTCAGGGCAGTTTGCCATTGCCGTGTCGAATCCATAACAATGAATATCCGCTATGTTCCATCCCCTTGAAAATCTCAAAGATTACGAAGTGATACTTGCGAGCGGTTCGCCTCGCCGCCGCGAACTTCTTGCCATGCTTGATATTGACTTCCGCGTTGACACTTCCCATCCGGTCGACGAGACTGTCCCCGAAGGCTTGACTGCCGAGGAGGTCGCCCCCTATCTCTCACGGCTGAAGGCCGGGGCTTATCCGCTTTCCGAAAATGAGCGGAAGCTTGTTATTACGGCCGATACAGTCGTTATCATCGACGGAGAGGTTCTTGGCAAGCCTGTCGATGAGGCCGATGCGCGCGTCATGCTTGCCCGTCTGCAGGGACGCACTCAGAAGGTGATAACAGGGGTGACTGTTCGGACATCCAAGAGTATGACCACATTCAGTGCCGAATCGGAGGTGGAGTTCGCATCGCTGACCGATGAAGAAATAGCATATTATGTCGAGCGCTACCGTCCGCTCGACAAAGCAGGTGCCTACGGCATTCAGGAATGGATTGGTGCGGCAGGCATAAAGGGTATCAACGGCAGTTTCTACAATGTGATGGGACTTCCTGTCCAGCGCCTGTACTCCCTGCTTAAAACGATTGATTGACGACGGCGAGTCATGTAAGTCGCAGTGTGAAACCTGCGGCCGGAGGGAGAAGAATCTGACTTTCACTGCTCGGTGAGGTCGGCGCGCTGTTACCCCCCGGTTGATGCTCCCATGCGAGAAAGCGTGGAGTGGTGACGTTGAGCCGTGAGGCTATCTGCATCGCCACGACTCCCATTGTCCTGCGCAGGTTCAGCTCGACGCATGGCATGAGCTTTATCCCGCCACTGTCGCGATAGGTCATCATGTCTATGCCCATCCATCCGGAGTAAGCGTTGCCGATGAGGTCCGTCAGAATTTCTTCCTGTTGCCGGATGACGCTTCTCAGCGTCCGGATGTCGATTTCCTGACCAATCTTATCCCACAGATATTCTTGTGTAGCGACGATATTGCCGCTATACATTCCTCGGGCTTCCGTCGAGAAGACCGATAGCCCTTTGAATTCAACCTTTTGTCCATCGCTGAGGAATAGTGAGGCAAAATCGGTCAGCTTGTCCAAACCGCGTTCCACCATGACACTTCCCTGACGATGGATTATACCCTCGGCACGTCGCCTGAGTGCGTCGGCTTCGAGCGACCGTGCGCAGAACACACCGCGTCCGCTTCCCGACCAAGGTGACTTGATGAAGCAGCCGGGTTGGGAGCGTTCCATCTCCACGACCACATCCGGGTCGGTGGTCTCGATGGCCACCGGATAGTCGCCGTTAAGTCCATTGACAATGGCGATGGAACTTCGGCGATGGCTCAACTGTCGGATGCGTTCGATAGCTTCGTCGGTCGGCAATACACTTTCCTTGACTCCGGCGCGCAAAAACTGGCGTTTGGCGTCAAGACTCCATCCCCACGGCTCGACCTCCGTCACATCCGCCGGTTCGGCGATGCGTCCGTGAAGTCCGAACTGTCGGGCAAGCATGTCGGCCTCCTCACTGAGTTCTGCAGGAGCTAAAATGAGGTCTCCTTCCTTGGCCCACCACATAGGGAGCAAGGCTCCGGCACGATGAATGGCAGCAGCATGGGGTGGGGGAGTGTAGTGGCGGCATCCAAGTCCGAGCGCGAGGTCGTTTTCAGGATTGAACAGATGGAGTTTCATGATTGGATTGCTGTTGTGGGTTCGGTGTGATATTGTAAATCCACTGCAAAGTTAAGTATTTGACGCGGGTTTCTGAAATTGTCTGCGTTGATTGCATCGAGAAGGGTTAATCACTGCAAAAAATGGAACAGAAGGAGATGTAGTGACGTTAATATATGGTGACAGAGCAGAATGCTCCGTCGCTTGATACAATATACATAACTCTACGATCCCAATGGCAGATATAAACACATCACAATCCAAAGCGCAGCCGGCAGAAGGCTCTCCGTCTCCGATCGGACAGCCGCGAAGCGTGGCCGATCTGCTTAAAGGCAACCTCTTCATCCTGATTTCCACAATCTTTTTCGGTGTCAACATCCCGGTGGTGAAAATACTGATTCCGGAGTGGATGAGTTCGGTCGACGTGACAATATTCCGACTCGGAGGTGGATGCATACTGATGTGGCTTGCCTCGATTTTTATAAAGACCGACCAGATCCAACGGCATGACTATCTTAAAATAGCTCTTGGTGGCGCAGGCGGATTGTTTCTGTTCATGTATCTATTCAATCTCTCGCTCCGCTATGCAGATCCGATTGACGTCTCAATTATCATGACTTTCCCTCCCGTGTTTGTGGTACTCATTGGTATCATATTCCAACACAAGCGCACCTCATGGCTTGAAATCTGTGGTATAATTGTCGGATTCATCGGTGCGTTTCTCGTAATCGTCACCCAGCATTCAGGCGAGAAGGGGAGCGACAATCTGCTTGGCGACTGTCTCGCACTTGCATCAACCCTTTGCTATGCATTTTATCTCGTGATTCTCGAAGGCCCGATGCACCGCTACCGTCCGGTGTCGATGCTGAGATGGGTGTTTCTCATGTCGTGTATACCTATGCTCTTCCTGCTCCCGTCCTTACCCAAGGCCGAGATTTTCCATACGACCGACTGGGAACCGTGGACTTGCATAGCCTTCATTCTTCTCTGCCCGACATTCCTGTCCTATTTTCTTATAAATCCCGCAGAGAAGTTGATAGGCAGTGAATTGGTGTCGATCTATCAGTATTTCCTTCCGGTTGTCGCTACAATAGCCTCTGTCATAATGGGAATCGCGAAAATCCACTGGATACAGGTCCTTGCCATGGTCGTTATTATCGCCGGAATGCTCATCACCAACCGGGCGAAGCGGCTTCAACGTCTGAAAGCCGCCTCGACGACGCCGGCAGCTGTCAAGTAAACATGTATAAAAATAAGAAACAGGAAAGATTGCGGGTATTCCGGATCTTTCCTGTTCCTTATTAATTGGATATAGACTTTAAGAAAATCTTAGAGATTCATTTTCTTTGCGATTTCAGCAGGGATAGCCTCGCGGTTCACGAGAATGTCAAGAGTCTTGGCGAGGAAATAAGGCTCGGATACATAGAAGAAACCATCGTAAATCTGGTTGGTATCCCATGAGTTCTTCACCTTATAATATTTGTTGCCTTTCTGGTCAACGGCCTTGCCGACGATTACCATACCGTGGTCGTCGGTAGTCTCCTGCTTGTCAAACATTTCCTGACGGAGTTCCTGAGTGACGGTGATTTCCTCAACAGGGCCGTCGATTTTGTTGGCCTCAGCCTCGCGTTCGCGGTCGCTGAGTTTCACCCAACGTGAAAGCTCGGTGCCTGAGAGGTCGTTGGCGGTCTTTTTCTTGGGGATTACAGCATAGCCGTTTGTCCACTTGAAACCGGGTTCGCTGACGTCGGCAGCCCATGCCACAGAGTAGCCGTTGTCGATGGCATTGTCGACGATGGCCTTCATTTCCTCCATGGGAACGTTGTGGTATTTCTCCCAAAGCCAGTTGTCGGCAACCTCGATTGCGAAAGGCTGATAGAAGGGGTGGTGGGTGAATGAGGTTACGGGCACATAGTCGGCGGCGTTGATGCCGAGCGACTGTGCGAAGCTCTGCGGGGTGTAGGTCTTGCCCTCATACTGGAATGATTCGGGGAGTTCTCCGAAGTATGCGTCGAGCATACCGCCGAATGCCTTCTTCCAAGCAGGTGATTTGGTCTTGTTGGAGTTGATTGATTTCACAAACGCACCGAAGGCTTCGCTGAGTTCGGCATGTTCGTGCTTTTCAGCGCCGTATTCGAGTCCGCGGTATGCTTCTTCGGGAACGAGACCATAGTTCACCATGACGTAGGGAACGTCGAGGGTGCTGCCACCCTGGGCGAAATTGATGGTACCGTTCATGCGGATATATTTGTCGGCCTTGTCGTTGTAGCAGTGACGCACGACAAACATCTCGCTGAGGTCGACTTCCTTGCCGGTCTTGCGGAGGATTTCGTCTTCAAGGAAAGAGATGCCCGAGAAGCTCCAGCATGTTCCCGATTTGTTCTGATCCTTCACGGGGGTGGTCTTCACGACCTTGACATCTGTGAATTTGAAGCCTCCGGTCTTGTCGTCTTCGGTTTTCTTGTCCTTGGCCTGTGCGCTGAGAGCTACACAGAGAGCCATCGCTCCGAATAAATATTTCTTCATTGCTGTGACTGATGGTTGATGAGTTTGTATTGTGTATGAATTTTAGAATATTTCTCCGTTGGTATTTTCAAGGTGTGATATATCTATTGCAAAGTTATTATAAATTTATGGCAATTCAAGGATTTTAAAGAAAAAGTTGTAACTTTGTGCGCTTATTATCGGATATACTCTCCACAAAAGTTTCATACTACCCCGTAATTTTTCCTCATGAAAAGAAAACTTATCACATTATTGATAGCCGTCGTGGCGCTTTGCGGCGCAAGTGTAGCCAATGCCCAGTTCCGTTGGGGCGCGATTGCCGGCATCAATGTAAATACTCTGAAATTCAAGCAGGACATCCTGACCATAGGTGATGCCGTCGGTGCGTCGGCCGGTATCAACGGTGAAATGATGTTTCCCGGTATTGGTTTCGGTATCGACATAGGTCTGCGTTACGAGATGCTCGGTGCTACGCTTAATCTCGGTGATTACCCTATGTGGGAGTCGCAGGGCTATGCCTCTAAGGAGCGCATCAATGTCCACAACATCCAGATTCCGTTTAATCTTAAATTCAAATACACCCGTATGCAGGGCTTTGAGGACTATCTTGCACCGATTGTTTTCGGTGGGCCGGTGTTCAACATCCAGGCAGGTCATACGAAGTGTGACGCAATCAAATTTTCCGGTGGTGATCTCGGTTTGACTGCCGGTATCGGAGCTGAGATTTTCAAGCGCTGGCAGCTCACGGCCTCATATACCTGGGGCATGACTTACGCGATGAAAGCCAAAGTCCTCACCGACTACAGCGCCCGCAACCGCACATGGGACATCCGTGTGGCATACTATTTTTAAGGGATAAGTCAAATAGGGCTAATAAGCCTAATAGGCCTGATAAGGCCAATAAGCCCAATAAGTCTAATAGGCCCAATAAGCCTGATAATAAATAAGGCCGATAAGGCAGCGAAGAGCTGGCTTATCGGCTTTTTTCTATGCTATTGGGCCTATTAGACTTATTGGGCCTATTGGACCTATTAAACTTATTAACTCTATTAGCCCTCTCAGCCTTGCTAAATCTCCTTAATCCTCAATACCTCGCATCTTGCAGGACTGTTTCCGATTCATAGAAGTCGGGGGTGAGGAGCTGCGGGATGGGGATGGCGCGGTTGTCGAGATAGGCATTGACAATGCGGTGCCCGATGAAGCGTCCGGCTGCTCCCGGGACCTCCTGTCCGAATACCGAGGTAAACGGGGCGAGATTCACCAATGATGCAGCAAGCTGACTATCGGTGCTGAACAGGTATTTTCTTCCGACAATGGTCTCCCACAGTTGTCGCTCATTTTTCATGAGCCATTCCATTTGTGAGTCATCATAGCCGAGGGCTTGCTGCTCGCTTACACCCGCAAGCTGCATCTCGGCCTCGATGAGCGCACCCTCATAGAGCAAGCGCGACAGTACTGTCGGATATTCTTCCCGAGGGGCGTAGGGATAATCTCTGCGCAGGATGGTCTCTGCTATGTCGGGCATGAGCCGCTCCGGAGTCTTGCGGACGCGGATATAGTCCGGAAAATAGGCGTATGGGGGATAGTCGGCACCGAGGTAGTGGTTTAAACCGACATAGAGCAGGCTGTCGGCTGTGAATACCGATTGATTGAATGGGGAGACAATTGCGTAGACTCCCGGAAAGCTTACATCCGGAAAAATGCGGTTGAAATTGGCTTTCATTTTTCCAAGCGGCCGGCTGAACGTTTCCGTGTTTTTCCATACGGAATCGGTGGCGTGGGCAAGCATGTTGATTGACGGATTAGCCGCATATACCGCGAGGGTCGAATCGTTCAGTTCACCGTAGCCGGAAAGCCGGAAGAGAATTTCGGCAGGACGGAGGAGAGTGGAGTCGGAGATATTGCCCGACAGCAGGGCATGGTCAAGCCTGTGGACGGAGACGGGAGCAGAGGCTTCGTCCGCACCTCCGCATGAGGAGAGTGCTGCGGTCATGAGAGCGGCGAGGACAGGTAGTGTAACCTTTCCGGCTTTGCTCCGCATGGATTTCAAAATAGAAATATATGTAGCCATAGTGAACAATCTATATGGGTATGATTGTTCAAAAGTAGCTAATTTTTGGCATTTGTGCATAAATTTTAATTCAATAAATGGCATTTAGGGAGAGTTTTGCTAACTTTGCCTAAAATTTGGCTGAGAAATTTACCCGCATGTCACTGACAAAAATCATAAAAATACTCATTGTCATTATGCTCTTCCCTGTGGTCGCCGGCCTGGCGTCTGACAAGGAATTTGTTGTCATGATAGATCCCGGTCATGGCGGTAAGGATGCCGGTGCTCTCGGACGGCGCACCAATGAAAAGACCGTCAATCTGGCTGTGGCAAAGAAACTTCAGAAGCTCATCAATTCAAAGATGAAGGATGCCAAGGCTGAAATGACCCGCAACGGTGATTATTTCGTGACTCTTAAGGAACGCCCCAATATTGCAAATCGCAAGAATGCCGATATTTTTGTGTCGATCCATGCCAATTCAATCGACAGGAAATCACCGATGCATTCCACCATCAACGGTGCTTCGGTCTACACGCTCGGTCTAAAAAAAAGTGACACCAACCTGAGTGTCGCAATGCGCGAGAATGCCGTGATGAAACTTGAATCGGACTACTCGACTTCTTACGAGGGCTTTGATCCATCGTCGGCCGAGAGCTACATTGCATTCGAGATGATGCAACACTCCAATATGGACCAGAGCATTGATCTGGCAGAAGCCGTGCAGAATGAGCTTGTCCGTACAGCCGGGCGCAAGAATAATGGTGTTCGGCAAGCTCCGTTCTGGGTGCTTGTCGGGACCAGTATGCCTGCAATCCTTGTTGAGCTCGACTATATCTGCAATCCGCGCATGGAGAAATTCATGGCTTCAGAGGCAGGACAGGAGAAACTTGCGCGCGCCATCTACAACGGTATAGAGCGTTTCCGCAAGAACAGTTCGTCGCGCTCGTCGTCTTCTTCGAAAGTCATTCCTACCACGGAAGATGTGCGCGAGACAGAGGTGGAAGTTGCCGAGAAAGCTGCAAAATCCGAGTCTGCCACATCGAAGTCTAAGGCAAACACCGGAGGGGTTGTCTATAAAATCCAGTTCCTCACCTCGCCGACAGTCTTGAAGAAGAAAGATTCCCGTCTGAAAGGTCTTTCCCCTGTGGATTACTATAAGGATGGCAAGACATATAAGTACACTTATGGTGAATATCCGTCCATATCAGAAGCAAATGCCGGTCTGAAGAAAGTCAAGAAGCTTTTCGGCGATGCCTTCGTCATAAAGACCCGCGACGGCAAGCGAGTGAAGTGATTCTGAAAAAATATTTCCCTCAAATAATCTCAACCCCCCTCCCGGTCCAATTCAGTCATCAATCAAACTAATCAGCCATACGGCCCTCTTACCAACTGATTATGAAAACAAAATTCTCTAAGGAACTCATCATCGGAGCAAGCGTGTTGCTCTCGCTGCTGATACTTTTCTTCGGTATAGACTACCTGAAGGGTATCAATGTATTCAAGTCAGCCAACTATTACTACGCCTCATATACAAACGTCGCGGGACTCACTCAGTCAGCGCCTGTGACCCTCAACGGATTCAAGGTCGGTCTTGTCCGTGAAATCAACTATGAGTACGACAATCCCGGCCATGTTCTTGTGGAACTCAGTCTCGACAAGCAACTCCGTGTTCCGGTGGGCACCAAGGCTGCAATCGTCACCGATATGCTCGGCACTTCGAGCGTGGAGCTTAAGATGGCTTCCGGCTCGGAATATTGTGAGGTCGGTGCCCGGCTTGAAGGTGAGACAATGGGCGGAATGGTCGACAAGCTCGGCAATGAACTGATGCCCTCGATAATGACCATCGCTCCTCACATTGATTCGCTCGTCGTGGCTTTGACTACACTCACCACCGATCCTGCTCTCACAAGCTCAATCAAGCGTCTCGACAATATCATGGCTAATCTTGAAGTGTCAACCAACCATCTCAATGCTGCTATGAAGGGTGTCCCGATGCTTGTCAACAGTGCCAACGGTACGATGGCCAATGTCAAGGATCTCTCGGCCAATCTCACTCAGATTTCAGCAGCTCTCGCTGTCCTTTCGGAAGATTTGAAGGAGATGCCCCTCGATTCGACAATGCAAAACATCAACCGCATCACGGCTCATCTCGACGAAGCTACCGCACAGCTCAATTCAACCAATTCGACTCTCGGTCTTCTCCTCAACGACCCCTCGCTCTACCACAATCTCAACAATAGCGCCGCCGATGTCGACAGCATCCTCCGCGACCTCAAGAAACAACCCAAACGCTACATCCCCTCCATCAAGATATTCTGATAAAGACCGTTTTTCGGAATCTTGATACAATCCATCAGGCTACGAATAAAACCTAAGGCCAAAGAACGAAAGGAATACTGCTCGTTCTTTGGCCTTAGGTTTTATTCGCCGGTTTTGCATTACCGCACCTTTTGGAAGGAACGTATGCATATCTTTGCAGAAAATATTACCCGAATAGCAATCAGGCAATAACAACCGGATAACAGTCAGAAAATATCAACCAGCTGGCAATCAGGAAGCTGCGAAGCAGCGCTGCGGTGGTAGCCCCGCCACGAGCGGACGGATGCGAGCGACGACCGAAGGTCAAAGCTCGCATCCGGGAGCGATGCGCTGGGTAAATGAATGAATTTTCCGCCACGGGCATCGAAGATGTCCGATAATAATGCTTCAAAGCCTGTGGAGGATATCGGTGAGGGTTTCGCCGAGGCCGATTGTGTAGCCTTGGGAGAGGAAGACAACGCGGTTGAAGGTGTCGGCAATGATAAATATAGGACGCTCACTGTCAGGGAGATTGAGGTTCTCGACAAGCTCGCCAAGGAGCTTGCCGTCAATGTCCGTACCGAAGACCACGTTGGACGGCAACGACGGGAAACGCCCCTTGTCAAAACGCGCAGCCTCCTCGCGGTCGGCGAAAAGGAGGACCATTTTGTTGCCACGCGCCTCAAATTCAGAGGCTACGGCTGATATATCGTTGAGATTGTGGGTCGTAGGTTCGTTATTCGGTCGTATGAGTCCGAGGATATAGTAGCCTCGTCCGGTGGTCGATAGCAGACTCTTGTCGGAGCCTTCGGCAAGGTCATGGTAGAGGTTTTCGGAATTGAAGGAGCCGATGACCTGCACCTCCGTGCTGTCCTGACGGATGGTCAGGGGGCGTTCTGTCCTTTGGTCAGGGCGGATATTGAAGATGTCAGCTCGGGCAAGCACTCCACCGTTGGCCATGCGCTGTCCGGTGATGAGCATGTAGCGTCCCTCGTCAAACTGCTCACCTTTGCGTTCGATGGAGCCTGCTGTGTCGTCCTCGTCAAATTCCATCACCCGTGGCAGTCCGTTCTCGATTTTGGAGATGGTGAATTGCGAGTAGTATTTCGGGTCTACCGTGCGTCCCACAGGCGTAAAGTTGAGTTTGAGATCCCCTTTGGGAGTAGCGGGAGCGAGGCGTTCGTCGTTGAATTTGACATCCGTCCAGTTGTCGCTGCTGTCGGCATACTGTGTTTTGCCTGTGACGGGGTCGATTCTTGCGGGAATACCGAAACTGCGGGCACCGGCTACGAAGAAGATGTCGCGCGAACGGTTGTCGGCAAGACCGCGCACTGCCTCGGGATTCATGCGGATTGCAAGGAGATTCCAGACCGTGTCGGTGGCAATATTGTTTCTGCACCATTCCACCCATTTCCGGGGATTGTTGCGGAACTCGTTGCGTTCGCGAGGGGTGAATCTGTCGGCAAAGAAAGCCTTGTAAGGTGTGAGGCGTTCGTTTTCGATGCGGGGATTCATGACGTATGCGTCAAAGAGCTTCGAGTTTGTGACCGGTGTTGCAAGATGGTCGGCAAGCACTTTCCGACTCACGTCGCGGCGGTCTTTTTCAGATATGACGTTGAGAAGACGGAGTGCTTTTTCACGCAGCGTGTCTGGTGTGGCACTCAGAAATCCTTCAATCATGGCGTGGTTGCCGCGCGATTGAGTGAGGATTTTGGTTGTCAAATCCTTATCAAGTCCGAGGCGCGATGCAAGTGCTGAGGCGCTTTCGTGAGTGGCGAAGGTTGATGTGTAGGCTGAGCGTATCGAATCCTCGTATGCCAATCGGCGGTTGTTTTCTTCTCGTTGGGCTTCGGATGGAGTAGGGAGTGAGGCCGACGGAGCGGGTGGGACAATGTCGAACTCCATCACTCCTGTCCACTCAGGGCCTTTGTCAAGAATTATGTCGACTGCTCCGCTTTCTGATGGGGATGCTTTGGCTATCCCGAAATTGGTCCCGTCAGATGCCCAGACCATGAAGTCGCCCATGCCGCCGTTGAGGCTCGCATGTCCGTTTGTGTCAGATTTCTTTACGGCTACGGGGTAGAATTCGGCATAGTTGTAGAGCGAGAAGTTGACCGTTGCATTTTCCACCGGTTTTCCGTTGCGGTCTCTGACAGTGACATTGACTGTGCGTACAGGTGCATAATTCTCTGTTACGTTTATAATGGTATTTGTCGGAGTCCTTTCGAGAACCTCTTCCGGGCCGTCATAGCGGCCAAACACCTTTGTGTTCATCAACATTCCGCGTGAGGCCGGCGAGTTGAACCATGCGAGGTTCAATATGGGTTCAGGCTCGCAGGCTCCGAGGAAATACCATTTGCCGTTTGCCCACGCCTCGACCCAAGCGTGATTGTCGTCGGTGTGGGCCCAACGCGGGGTGTAGACCTGACGGGCCGGAATGCCGACTGCGCGGAGTGCGGCGACTGTGAATGTCGACTCCTCGCCGCAGCGTCCGATTGCCTGGCTGACAGTGCTGAGCGGGCTGCTTGTGCGGGCATCTGATGGCTGATAGGTGGCTTTTTCGTGACACCAGTGGTTCACTTCGAGTATAGCCTCCTCCATGCTCAGTCCGCGTATGCGTTCTTTGAGTTCTTCGTAAAATGCCGGACGCGAGAGGTCAAGGCTTTCGTTGTTGACGCGGACGGGAAGGACGAAGTGGCGGAATTCGCGTTCGGGCACAGTCTTGCCCCACGGCATTTCCTCACGCGCAAGGAATGATGAGCGGACATTGGTGAGGTAGAAGTCCGGTGTGTATCCGTTGCGGTCGGGGAGGACCATGTAGGCATAGAGAAATCTCATGGCTTCCTCCTCTTGCGGAGTGAGGTCGCTGCGCGAGGCGAACCATGCTTGGATGCTGTTGTCGTTTATCGAACTTTCTCTTTTGTTGAAATCCGCTTGGATTGCAGGGTCTATGGGAGAAGCCGCGATGCAGAATGGCGATGCTATCGAGAGTGCGCTTGCAAGGCAGTGGCTGATGATGGTTGTTTTCATGGAGTCGGGTGGATGTGGGCGTGATGGTTGGCTTATTGTATAGTGTTCATTGCACGGATGATTTCTGCGACCGTGGAGGCATCGGTGACTTGGCGGGAATATTCGTCCTTTCCGGCATCACCCATGTTGACTGCCTCGCGCCGAAATTTCATCCGGCTTCCTGTTGTCGTCTTGGCGGAGGCATGGAGTTCGTTGAGTCCGGTGAGATTCATGATTTCACGGGCGTTTTCCGGATTCACGCCTCCACCGGCGAGAAGGATGATGCGTCCGGCTGCAAGGCGGTTGAGGCTTGCAAGCATTTCCGCTCCTGTGAGGGCCGACTGCGCCAGACCGGAGGTCAGGATGCGGTCGCAGCCGAGAGCAATGATTTCTTCAAGTGCTTTTTCAGGATTGCGACACAGGTCGAAAGCTCGGTGGAAGGTGACCGATGCGCTTCCGGCTGCTTCGACGAGCCGTCGGCATGTAGGGATGTCGATTTCTCCATCCTCCGTCAAAGCTCCGATGACAACGCCGTCAGCTCCGGCTGCAACGGCTGCGCGTATGTCATGTTCCATCACCGCGACTTCACTTTCCGTGTAGAGGAAATCTCCGTTGCGCGGCCGGATGAGGACATGGACTTTGGCAATTCCTTGCCGGATTGCTTCTGCGAGAAGTCCGGCCGAGGGGGTAAGTCCCCCTTCTGAAAGCGCGCTGCACAGTTCGATGCGCTGTGCGCCTCCGGCTTTCGCTTCAATGACACTTTCAAGGTCTCCACAGCAGACTTCAAGGATAGGGGAGGGGATGGACGTGCGTGACATGGTGATTATTTCAATTCCAGTTCGATTATGTGGTCGATGCTTTCGGGGAGGGCGTCGAGATGCAGGGTGACACCGTTTTTATCCTTGGTGTAGTTCACCTTTGAGCCGTCGGCAAAGCTGACGGCCTTTTTGATTTTAAGGTCGGCGGGAAGCATGATGTCGGTCGATGTCGGTGTGAGCAGATGGACAAACAGCCGCTTATCCTTGGCAGTTGTCGTGCCCCATTCCTGGGCGGGGAATGGCCCTGCCTTTGTGCCATAGATGGTCTCGCCGTTCTGGCGCATCCATTCACCCATATCCTTCAGGCGGTCGATGGCTGCAGCGGGAAGCTCTCCGTTTGGCTGCGGACCGATGTTGAGCAGGAGGTTTGCACCCATACCGGCTGTCTTGACGAGATAATGGATGAGTGTACGGGTGTCCTTGTAGTTGGTATCCTCAATCTTATATCCCCACATGCCGTTCATTGTGTTGCATGTCTCAAGGGGCAGGCGGCTGATTGCCTGTCCGGAAAGACCGGCGGTGTTCTCACCCGGAAGGTCACGTTCGAAAATCTGTATGTCCTCGCCGGGGAAAGGTGTCTGGTGATGGTTGTTGCCGATGAGGCATGACGGTTGCAGACGGTGTATCATGGCATATTGCTCGGGCAGTTCCCAGTTGAACGGGATGCTGTCCTCGTCGTGGTCCCACCAGCCGTCGAACCAGATGGCACGTATCGGGCCGTAGTTCGTGAGAAGTTCGTTGAGCTGACGGTTCATGAAGGCATAATAGTGGGGCCAGTCGGCTTTGATTGAATCCTTGCCTGTAGTCCGTCCTGTTCGTCCCCAGGGGTAATCCTCGCGGGTCCAGTCGATGTGGGAATAGTAAAGGTGGAGCTTCACATCCTGACGCTGACATTGATCGGATAGCTCTTTCAGGACATCGCGCTTGAACGGCGTGGCATCCACGATGTTGTAGTCCGACTCCTTGGTGTGGAACATCGAGAATCCATCGTGATGGCGGGTTGTGAAGCAGATGTAGCGGGCACCGGACTCCTTTATGGCCGAAACCCAGTCGGCGGCGTTGAAGTCGGCCGGATAGAAGCCCTTGGCCGCTTTGGCATACTCATCAGCCTTCGGCCTGTAGTTGAGATACCACTCCCCACGGGCAAACATGCTATATATGCCCCAATGGATAAAAATACCGAAGCGGTCAGCCTCGAATTCCTGTTGCGACGCTATTACTTCCGCCGACGGTTGGTAGGCGGTTTCAGGACTGCTTGCGCTTATCTGTGCCGGGAACATTGCAAGAAGAATCCCGGAAATGATTTTGCTGAATTGGTTCATGTGTAGATGGTATAGGTTAAGGATGTAAATTTACGCATAATTTTTGAAAAATATAGATTTTGTCATGAAACTTATTGTCAGAATGATAATAAGTGTGGCCTGTTCAAAGATTTTGGATGGTAAATATTCATACTTATTGTAATTTTCCAATTAAAACCACGCTGAAAGTTGGAAGTATGGGCTTATTTTTTTAACTTTGTAATCTAAATTCTTATATCTAATCCTAACTGATTATGTTTCAAAGATTTAATACCATTGTTTCCTGTGCAGTGATTTCATTGGGCGCATTTGCGCAGGGAGGAGGACTTACGGACATGTCTGAAAGCAAACATGCCGTTATGGTAAACACCCCTGTCGGTGCGGTCAAATGGACCGGCGGATTCTGGGGTGAGCGTTTCGATGTCTATAGCGGAACATCCCTTCAGAGCATGTGGGAGACATGGTCCAACCCCGACATCTCACACGGTTTCCGCAATTTCGAGATTGCAGCCGGAACCTGTGAGGGCGAACATTGGGGCCCTCCCTTCCATGATGGTGACATGTACAAGTGGCTTGAGGCTGTAGCCGCTGTCTATGCTGTCAATAAGGATCCGAAACTTGATGCTCTTATGGATAAGTTTATCGAGCAGGTTGTGAAAGCGCAGCGTGCCGACGGCTATATCCATACTCCGGTCATCATCGACGAGCGTAATCGCGGTGTCGATACCCATGCCCACCATAAGGAGCAGACAGTCATCGGTACCAAGGTCGGTGGTGAGGACGAGAAGGGCGCTTTCGCCAACCGTCTGAACTTTGAGACATACAATCTCGGTCACCTCATGATGGCCGGTATCATCCATAAGCGCGCCACAAGCAAGACTGAGCTTTTCGATGCAGCGGTCAAAGCTACAGATTTCCTCTGTCACTTCTACGAGACCGCATCAGCCGAGCTTGCGCGCAATGCCATCTGCCCCTCCCACTACATGGGTGTGGTCGAGATGTATCGCGAGACAGGAAATCCACGTTATCTTGACCTTGCAAACAATCTAATCAACATCCGCGGACTTGTGGAGAACGGTACCGACGACAATCAGGACCGTATCCCCTTCCGTGACCAGTACAACGCAATGGGTCATGCCGTGCGCGCCAACTACCTCTATGCCGGTGTCGCCGACCTATATGCCGAAACAGGCGAGGAGCAGTTGATGAAGAACCTCACAAGCATCTGGAACGATATTGTCAACCGTAAGATGTATGTCACCGGAGCCTGCGGTGCTCTTTATGACGGCACTTCGCCCGACGGTACCAACTACGAGCCTGACAGCATCCAGAAGGTTCACCAGAGCTATGGGCGCCCCTATCAGCTCCCCAACAGCACGGCCCACAACGAGACCTGTGCCAACATTGGCAACATGCTTTTCAACTGGCGTATGCTTGAGGCCACCGGCGATGCCAAGTATGCCGACATCGTTGAGACCGCGCTCTACAACAGTGTGCTCAGCGGCGTGAGCCTTGACGGCAAGAAGTATTTCTACACCAACCCGCTCCGCATGAGCGACGATCTCCCCTATACCCTCCGCTGGCCCAAGACCCGCGAGGAATACATCAGCTGTTTCTGCTGTCCTCCCAACACTCTCCGCACAATCTGCGAGGCTCAGAACTATGCCTATACCGTCAACGACAGCACACTTTGGTGTAACCTCTACGGCGACAGCGAGCTGCGCACTTCCCTCGGCAAGAAGAAACCCCTTGTCGTGACCCAGCGCACCGGCTATCCCTACGATGGCAAGGTCGTCCTTACAATGGTTGAGGTTCCCAAGAAAGAGAAACTTGCCCTTAAACTCCGTGTTCCCTCGTGGTGCGACAACGCTACTGTCGCCGTCAACGGTGTGAAGGAGAATGTCACCGTCACTCCCGACAGCTATATCACCCTTGACCGCAAATGGAAAGCCGGCGATGAGGTGACTTTCGACATGGAGATGAAGACCAAGCTCCTTGAATCGAATCCTCTCGTCGAGGAGACACGCAACCACACCGCAATCAAACGCGGTCCGCTCGTCTACTGTCTCGAAGGCATAGACATTGAGGGTGGAAAGAAACTTGACGACGTGCTTATCCCTGCCGACGCAACTTTCACAACGAAGGATATTACCATCGACGGCAGCCGTATGGTTGCGCTCGAAACCGAGGCGCGTCTCGTTGACGGCGGTGACTGGACCGGCAAACTTTACCGCGAGGTCGGAAGCGCCGACAAGAAGGTGAAGGTGACACTTATACCCTATTTCGCATGGGGCAACCGCGACAAGTCGGAAATGAGCGTATGGCTCCCGCTTGCACGTTGATATTTCATCCACATTAATGTTTATTGTCGGATAGTTTCAAAATCCTCTCCACTGACTGAATTGTTTTTATGAAGAAATTGATTTTGACCGGAGGATTCCTCCTCTCGATTCTATCGCTATACGCTGCGGATGTCTATGTAGCGCCGTCGGGCAGCGATGCCAACGACGGTAGTCAGGGTGCGCCTAAGGCCACCCTGACATCTGCGCTGCGTCAGGCACGCGAAATGCGCCGTCTCTCCGCTCCCGGTGTGGAGTCGGGCATAACAATCCATCTTGCCGAGGGTACATATAATATATATGAACCGGTCTTTGTCCGTCCTGAGGACAGCGGTACGCCGTCATCCCCGACGGTCATCACTTCCGCCGGAGGTGCATGGCTTAGCGGAGGAGTGAAAATCGAGGGATGGAAGCGTCAGGGCAAACTGATGGTTGCCGATGTTCCGCAGTTCAATGGCCGTCCGCTTGATTTCCGACAGCTCTATGTCAATGGAAAGAAGGCTGTACGCGCGCGCGATGTCGAGGATTTCGAGAAGATGTATCGCATCATCAGCAACGACCCAGCCAATGAAGTGCTGTGGGTTCCTGCCGAGGCGGTTAAGAAAATCAAGAACGCGCCATATCCCGAAATGGTACTTCATGAGATGTGGTGTGTGGCTAATCTCCGCATCAAATCGATTGACATTCAGGGCGACAGTGCTGCCGTGCGTTTCCACAATCCTGAAAGCCGCATTCAGTTCGAGCATCCCTGGCCGCGCCCGATGGTGACTACCGACGGTCATAACTCTGCATTCTATCTGACAAACGCCAAGGAACTTCTTGATGCTCCCGGCGAATGGTATCACGACATCGACACACGCAAACTTTATTACTATCCTCTCCCCGGAGAGACGATTGAGGATGCGGTTGTCCCTGCCGTGGAGACACTTATGACAATCGAAGGCACTCTCGACCGCCGTGTTGAGAATGTCAGAATCGAGAATATAGGCTTTGAATACACCACATGGATGCGTCCGTCCCTGATGGGTCATGTGCCTCTTCAGGCAGGCATGTACATGACCGACGGCTATAAAATCAACCCCAAGATGGAGCGTCCGCAGAACCATAAGCTCGACAATCAGGGCTGGCTCGGCCGTCCGGCTTCGGCTGTGGTTGTCAAGGGTGCTTCCGACGTGGATTTCCTGAAATGCCGTTTCGAACACCTCGGTTCGTCGGGTCTCGACTATGAGTGGGGTACTGAGGGTGGTCTGATTGAGGGTTGCCTCTTCCGTGACATTGCCGGCAACGGTATCGTGGTCGGAAACTTCAGCCCTGCTTCACACGAAACCCACCTTCCTTACGATCCTGCTGACGGCCGTGAGGTTTGCTCCGACCTTACAATCGCCAACAATCTTATTACCGATGTGACCAACGAAGACTGGGGCACGCTTGGCATCTGCGCCGGTTACGTCAAAGGTATCAACATCGAGCACAATGAGATAAACGATGTATCGTATAGCGGAATCAACCTCGGATGGGGCTGGACCCGTACGGTCAACTGTATGCGCAACAACCGCGTACACGCCAATCTCATTCATCACTACGCCAAACACATGTATGACGTGGCCGGTGTCTACACACTCGGATCTCAACCCCACAGTTGGGTGACAGAGAACTGTGTGCGCGACATCTACGTCCCCGGCTATGCCCATGATCCCAACCACTGGTTCTATCTCTACACCGACGAAGGCTCATCGTTCATCAACGTCAAGGACAACTGGACGGAGGGTGAGAAGTATCTCCAGAACGCTAACGGTCCCGGCAACGTGTGGGAGAACAATGGCCCTGCTGTTGACGAAAAGATTAAGAACAACGCAGGTCTGACCAAAGATTTCCAGTATCTGAAATCTCTCTGACAACAGAATCGCGGGTAAGCTCTCCGGCAACCCTTGATTTCTTCATACACCTTATATAATATTCTGCAAAAACTTACCGCAAAATAGAAACATGAAAAAAAGAGTGTCCACTCTCCTTGCTGCAGCTGCTTTCGGACTTGCAGCCTCCGCACAGACCTGGATATGGTATCCCGGCGACTATGAAATATGGCTCGGAAACCGGATGAACAACAACCGTACGGAACGCGGAGCCTTCTTCCCTCCGTTCTGGAAAACCGACAGCCATTATGTCACGGTTGAGTTCAGCAAAGACCTCGATCTCCCGCAGGATGAGGAAATCGTCATTGCGGCCGAGGGAAAATACAATGTGAAGCTCGACGGCAAGCTCCAGTTCGGACAACCCTCGAAATTCACCATACCCGCCGGCAAGCACAAGCTTAATATAAAGGTGTGGAACCAATCCACCCCCCCTGCACTCTATGTCAAGGGTAAGAATGTGAACACAGATTCGACATGGAAGGTGACAAACGAGGACAAGGAGTGGATTGACGAGAGCGGAAAGGCAAGCGACACCTCTGCCACAACCTATGCTCTTGCAGGTTACTGGAACTTTGACAATATCAAGAATCCGCCGTCAAGCTTCTACCTGAAACTTGAGCCGATGGACTATGTGGCCGTTGAGCAGAAGACTGCCGACGGTGGTCGTCTCTATGACTTCGGCAAAGAGACATTCGGACGCATCGTCATCAAGAAACCTGTCGGTAACGGTGTTGTCAATATATATTATGGTGAAAGTCCCGAAGAGGCGCTCGACATTGAGAAGTGTGAGACACTCGACAAGATAGGTTTCTCTGACGGAATGGTCATTGACCTTGCCACCAACGAGGTCTGCGAACAGGCCGGGAACTATACGCTCGACAATTCCAAGGCTTTCCGCTATGTTTATGTAGCACCCGAGGAAGGTGTGAACTTCGATGACATAGCCATGCTCTATGAGTATGCCCCCGTGGAATACCGTGGCTCGTTCAAGTGCAGCGACCCCGAAATCAACAAAATCTGGGATGTTGGTGCCTACACCATGCACCTCACCACCCGCGAATTCTTCATCGACGGCATCAAGCGTGACCGTTGGGTGTGGAGCGGTGACGCCGTGCAGAGCTATCTGATGAACTACTATCTCTTCTTCGACAGCCCTACGGTCAAGCGAACCACCCGTCTGCTCCGTGGCAAGGACCCTGTGACCGCCCATATCAATACCATCATGGACTATACACTCTATTGGTTCATCGGTATTTATGACTATTACCTCTACACCGGCGACACTGAGTTTGTCAAGGAAATCTATCCCAAGATGCAGACCATGATGGACTATGTCCTTGGCCGTACCAATAAGGATGGTATGCTTGAAGGCATGACCGGCGACTGGGTGTTTGTCGATTGGGCAGATTTCCCCATGAGCAAGCAGGGTGCGCTCTCTTTCGAGCAGATTCTTCTCTGCAAGAGTCTTGAAACCATGAAGCTCTGTGCTGACATCGTAGGCGATAAGGCTGATGCCAAACGCTACGGAACTCTTGCTACTGACCTTCGCGACAAGCTCCTCCCGACTTTCTGGGATGAATCGCGTCAGGCTCTTGTCCATAATGTCGAGAACGGCAAGAAGAGCGACCAGGTCAACAAGTTCGCCAACATGTTCGCAATCAATTTTGACTACCTCGATGAGCCGACCACTGCTTCAGTGATGAAAAATGTGATGCTCAATCCCGAAGTTCCCGCCATCACCACCCCTTACATGCGTTTCTATGAACTGGAATCACTCTGTGACCAGGGATTGCAGGAGCAGGTGCTCAAGGAGATGAAGGATTATTGGGGAGGTATGCTTCGCGAGGGTGCAACCTCATTCTGGGAAAAATATAACCCTGAAGATAAAGGCACGCAGCATCTTGCCATGTATGGCCGTCCTTACGGCAAGAGCCTCTGTCACGCCTGGGGTGCAAGCCCGATATATCTGTTAGGTAAGTATTTCCTTGGCGTCAAGCCGATTAAGCCCGGTTACAAGGAGTTCTCAATCACTCCCGACCTCGGTGGCTTGAAATGGATGGAGGGAACAGTCCCGACTCCCAACGGCGAGATTTCACTCTACATGAATGACCGTGAAATCAAGGTTAAGGCAAGCGAAGGCAAGGGCTACATCAATTTCAAGTCCGCTAAATTGCCAAAATCCAGCAGCGGTAAAGTAGAGAAGACAGGCGACAAGAGCTATCGCGTCTATATTGATACAGATAAGGAAATAATTATTAAATACAAGGAAGTATGAAGCGATTGGTAAGATATACATTGGCGATGCTGGTCGCCGTCATGGCCTGGAGTTGCAGCAACCGTCAGACAGTGGCTCTGCAATATCCCGATGATGCCTCCAACCGTATGAAGTTCGCAGCCGAGCATCTGAAATCAGGTCTTGAAAGAAAGGGATTCAACGTTGTCCCGGCAAGTGAGGCAGGTGAGGATGTTAAAATAATCCGTCTTTCGGAAGCGACTGATAGTGTTGGCCCGAAAGAGGGTTTCACCATCACTTCTGCCGACAATATCATTGATGTCCGTGGAAATGACGGTTCCGGTGTCATCTACGGATGCCGTGAGCTTATCGACCGCGTCGAGATGGACGGCAACCTCGACAATCTGCCGTCTAATATCACCGATGCGCCTGAAATGGTGCTCCGCGGTGCCTGCGTTGGTGTCCAGAAGCCATATCTTCTGCCCGGCCGCAGTGTCTACGAATACCCCTACACACCTGAAAACTTCCCTTGGTTCTACGATAAGGAGCTTTGGATAAAGTATCTCGACATGCTTGTCGAGAACCGCATGAACTCGCTCTATCTCTGGAACGGTCATCCTTTCGCATCGCTTGTGAAACTGGAGGACTATCCCTTTGCCGTCGAGGTGGATGACGAGACATTCAAAAAGAATGAGGAGATGTTCTCATTCCTGACAACCGAGGCCGACAAGCGCGGTATTTTCGTGATTCAGATGTTCTACAACATCCTGCTTTCCAAGCCCTTTGCCGAACACTACGGCATGAAGACACAGGACCGCAACCGCCCCATCACTCCTCTTGTCAGCGACTACACCCGCAAGAGCGTGGCTGCTTTCATCGAGAAGTATCCCAATGTCGGACTCCTCGTGTGTCTTGGTGAGGCTATGGATACCTACGAGGATGATGTCGTATGGTTCACCGAGACCATCATCCCCGGTGTGAAGGATGGTCTTGAGAAGCTTGGTCGCACCGATGAGCCTCCGTTGCTGCTCCGTGCCCACGACACCGACTGCAAGGCTGTCATGGATGCAGCTCTTCCACTCTACAAGAACCTTTATACAATGCATAAATACAACGGTGAGTCGCTGACCACCTACGAGCCCCGCGGCCCGTGGACTGAGATCCACCGCAGCCTCAGCTCGCTCGGAAGTGTGCATATCAGCAATGTCCACATCCTCGCCAACCTTGAACCGTGGCGCTGGAGCTCGCCCGATTTCATCCAGAAGGCCGTGACAGCCATGCACGATGTCCACGGTGCCAATGCCCTCCATCTCTATCCTCAGGCCTCCTACTGGGATTGGCCTTATTCGGCCGACAGCATCGCCGGTGGAGGAAGAGAACTTCAGCTTGTCCGCGACAGCACCTGGTATGAAGGGTGGGGACGCTATGCGTGGAACTGCCGCCGTGACCGTCAGGATGAAATCAAGTACTGGAACCACCGTTTCGCCCGCACCTACGGTCTGGGCAACGACAAGGGTGCCGACATCCGCGAGGCCTTCGAGGAATCAGGTGAAATTGCGCCAAAACTCCTGCGCCGTTTCGGCATCACCGAAGGCAACCGTCAGACCCTGCTCCTCGGCATGTTCATGAGCCAGCTTGTCAATCCCTACAAATACACCATCTACCCCGGATTCTACGAAAGCTGTGGACCGGAGGGTGAGAAGCTGATTGAATTCGTCGAGAAAGAGCATAAGGGTGAGCCCCATGTGGGCGAACTTCCCCTCGACATCACCGCACAGTGCGTGGCCCACGGCGACAAGGCTGTCGAGGCCATCAAGCGTGTCGGTGGAAAAGTGAATGCCAACAGCGAGGAATTCGAACGTCTCGCCAACGATATGGAGTGTTACCGTCTCTTCGCCTACGCATTCGACCGCAAGGTCAAAGCCGCTCAGAAAGTGCTCGACTACCAGTGGACCAAGGACCTTTCAAACCTTGATGCCGCCGTGCCTCTGATGGAGGAGAGCCTTGACTACTACAAGCAGCTCGTCGACCGCACAAAAGGCACATATCGTTACGCCAACAGTATGCAGACCACCATGCGCCGTATCCCCATTGCAGGTGACGATGGCAAGAACAAGACATGGGAGGAGATGCTCGTCCACTATCAGGCCGAACTTGACAACTTCAAGAACAACCTTGCTACCCTTAAGGACAAGGCTGCCGGCAAGATTTCTGATAAACCGGCTGAAATCAAGCCTCTTGCCGATGCCAACGTGAAGGTCAACGGTCCGTGGAAGCGCGTCAAACTTGCCGAGGGTGCTTCGCTCCTCGAAAACATGCCCGATGCGACTGTTGCCGGTCTCGCTCCCGAGCTTGAAGGTCTTAGCGCATTCCGCGTCAACGGTGACAACCAGCGCAAGGATGGCACAGAGCTGACTTTCGAAAACGCAGAACCTGTCAAACTTCTTGTTGCCTACTTCAAGGATGACCAGAAGAAATATGCCAAGGCTCCAAAACTCGAAACCGACGCGACAGCCAATGAGTATGGTCAGGCCGAGCCTGTCCTGACAAGCGCTATCCATCTTGACAAGATGCCGCTTGCCAATGTCCATGCCTATAGCTTCGCCCCCGGCAAGCATTCGCTTAATCTCCCCAAGGGCTACGCGCTTGTGCTTGGATTCACTTCCGACAACATCACTCCACGCAATGCAGCCCTCGCCGGTGAGGATGAGGCAATGGACTGGTTGTTCTATTAAAAATTTATAATCATCATCTGTAGGGACGCGCTGTAGCGTGTATGCCCGATAAAATACATTAATCGGTGCATTTTTCATTTGGCATACGCGCTACAGCGCGTCCCTACAAACCAACAGTATATATGAAACGATTATTTTCCTTTGCGGCTGTTGCGCTGCTGTCGTGGTCGGCTTTGTTCGGTCAGCGTCATGTAAGTCAGGAGCGCATGGCCGATGTCTATAAGGAAGCACGTACACCTTATAAATATGGTCTTGTCGTTGCTCCGACCGACAACAATCATAAGATTGACTGCCCGACCGTGTTCCGCGAGGGTGACAAGTGGTATATGACCTACGTTGTCTACAACGGTCGCAGCGGACAGGATGGCCGTGGCTACGAGACATGGATTGCCGAGAGCGAGAATCTTCTCGAATGGACCACCCTCGGGCGCATCCTTGCCTATTCCGACACGGGTTGGGACCGCAATCAGCGTGGCGGTTTCCCCGGACTCATCGACATGGAGTGGGGCGGAAGCTACGCAATCAACCGCTATAAAGGAAAATGTTGGATGACATATATCGGCGGTGAGGGTACAGGCTATGAGGCTGTTAACGCACCTCTCGCTGTCGGTCTCGCATGGACAAAAGGAAATCCCGCGACAGCCCATCTCTGGAACACTTTTGACAAGCCGATACTTTCAATCACCGACAAGGATGTCCAGTGGTGGGAAGCGTTGACAGAATACAAGAGCACCATTTACGAGGATCCGAAAGAGACCCTCGGTTCACGTTTTGTGATGTATTACAACGCCGGTGGCGTCAATCCCGAAACCGGCATGAAGGGTGAGCGCATCGGCATCGCCCTTTCGGACAATATGACCAAATGGCGCAGATATGAGGGAAATCCTGTCTTCACCCATGAGGCACAGGGAACAATCACCGGTGACGCTCAGATTGTGAAGATGGGCGACGTCTATGTGATGTTCTACTTCTCTGCCTTCAATCCCTCGCGCAGCTATAAGGCGTTCAACACCTTTGCGTGCAGCTATGACCTCGTCACATGGGATGACTGGGAAGGAAGCGACCTTATCTACCCGACAAAGGAATTTGACGAACTCTTTGCCCACAAGAGCTATCTTGTGAAGCATGACGGTGTTGTCTACCACTTCTATTGTGCGGTCAACAATGCCGATCAGCGCGGCATAGCCGTGGCTACGAGCAAGCCGATGGGCCGTTCGGCTGTCCGTTTTCCCGAACGTCCCGCCACCGGTCGCCGTGGTCACCTCTGTCTGAACAAAGGCTGGTCGACATGGCTCGGTGATGACAAGACAACAATGAAGACCGTCGATGTCCCCCACAACTGGGATGACTACTACGGTTACCGTCAGCTGACCCACGGCAATCTCCACGGAAATGCCGGATATGTGCGTGACTTCGACATGGGAGCCCGCACTGATGGAAAACGTTACTTCATCAACTTTGAGGGAGTCGGAACATACGCCAACATCAAGCTCAACGGCCATGACCTCGGCCGTCATCCTTCCGGCCGCACATCGCTCACCATCGATGTCACTGACTATCTGAATTTCGACGGCAAGAACACAATCGAAGTTATTGCAGAGCATCCCGAGATGATTGCCGACATGCCTTGGGTGTGTGGCGGTTGCTCTTCGGAATGGGGATTCAGCGAGGGTTCGCAGCCATTGGGAATTTTCCGCCCGGTAGAACTTGAAATCACCGATGAGGTCCGCGTTGAGCCTTTCGGAGTGCATGTATGGAATAATGCGGCCTGCGATTCAGTGTTCATTGAAACAGAAATCAAGAATTACGGTAAAAAAGCCGCTGAATTTGACTTCATCAACAAGTTCAGCAATGCGGATGGCCGTCAGATATTCCGTCTCACCGACAAACTGACCCTTCAGCCCGGCGAGACAAAAATTGTGAAGCAAGCCTCTGCAATCAAGGATGCCCACCGCTGGAACACCGAGGACCCCTATCTCTACAAACTCTCCACGATGGTGAAGCGCAACGGCAAGACTGTCGAGGAGGTTGCGACACCCTACGGTATCCGCAACTTCTCGTGGCCTGTGAAACGCAACGACGGTGACGGCCGTTTCTATCTCAACGGCAAGCCGGTGTTCATCAACGGTGTCTGCGAGTATGAGCATCAGTTCGGTCAGTCTCATGCGTTCAGCGATGAGCAAGTGGCTGCGCGTGTCAAGCAAATCAAGAACGCAGGATTCAATTCGGTGCGCGATGCCCATCAGCCCCACAATCTCCGCTATCAGGAATATTGGGACAAGGAAGGCATACTCTTCTGGCCGCAGTTCTCGGCCCATGTGTGGTATGACACCCCCGAATTCCGCGAGAATTTCAAAGCCCTCCTGCGCCAATGGGTGAAGGAGCGCAGAAATTCGCCCTCAGTAGTGATGTGGGGTTTGCAAAATGAAAGTACACTTCCGCGCGATTTCGCGCAGGAGTGTGCCGACATCATCCGTGAGATGGACCCTATGGCGCGCGACATGCGTGTCATCACCACCTGCAACGGCGGTGAGGGAACAGACTGGAACGTAATCCAGAACTGGAGCGGAACATACGGTGGCGATGTCAACAAGTATAATGAGGAACTTGCACGTCCCAATCAGCTTCTCAACGGTGAGTACGGCGCATGGCGTACCCTCGGCTTCCACACCGAACCGGGTGAGTTTGAACCCAACGGCCCGTGGAGCGAGGAGCGCATGACCCAACTCATGGAAACCAAGGTGCGTCTTGCCGAACAGGCGCGTGACAGTGTCAGCGGTCACTACCAGTGGATCTACAGCAGCCATGACAATCCCGGTCGCCGTCAGCCCGACGAGGCTTATAGAAAAATCGACAAGGTCGGTCCGTTCAACTACAAGGGTCTTGTAAGCCCGTGGGAGGAACCTGCCGATGTATATTATATGTATAAGTCCAACTATACCGATGCATCTACCGACCCCTTCGTGTATATCGCTTCCCATACATGGCCTGACCGTTTCAAGGAGGCCCGCAAGGCAACAATCGAGGTATACAGCAACTGCGATTCCGTGCAGCTTTTCAACGATGCCGTTGACGCTAATCCGCTCGGTTCACGGGTGAAAGGCGGAATCGGAACACACTTCGTGTGGAAGGACGTGCCGGTTCGTTACAACGTGCTCCGTGCCGTTGCATATCATGGTGGCGAAAAGGTTGCTGAGGATGTCATCGTGCTCGACAATCTCGAAACCGCACCCGGTTTTGCAGCGCTCCGCTCTCCCGGCTCGACAACTCTTAAGGGCGAGCAGGGCTACAACTATGTCTACCGTATCAACTGCGGCGGTGATGACTATACCGATGAATTCGGTCAGAAGTGGCTTGCCGACGACACCATCTATTCCCGCTCATGGGCGCAGGATTTCAAGGGGCTTTCACCCTATCTTGCAAGCCAGCGTGTCACCTACGACCCCATTGCAGGTACAAATGACTGGGGCCTAATGCAGAGCTTCCGTTTCGGCCGTCATAAACTGTCGTATCGTCTGCCTGTCAGCAACGGACGTTACCGTGTGGAACTCTACTTCATCGAACCGTGGCACGGAACCGGCGGCGGTGAGGGAACCGATTGCGAAGGTCTGCGCATCTTCGATGTGGCTGTCAATGATTCAACAGTCATTGATGACCTCGACATCTGGGCAGAGGCCGGACACGACAAGGTGTTGAAAGAGGTTGTTGACTGCGATGTGACCGACGGTTATATCAACATCTCCTTCCCCGAAGTCAAGGCCGGACAGGCTGTGCTCTCGGCCATAGCCGTGGCCTCGCTCGACGGCAATGCCAAGGCTCTCGCACCGAAGCGCACCTCCACATGGAACTGGAAGGCTGCCGACAAGGACGTGATTGAGAAGATGCCTGCCGAGATGCTTCCGAAGGATGAGAATGCCCGTGCAGCCGTGACCTACGAAGCCGAGGATGCAAAGTGTGAGGGCAAATTCGTGAAAAAAGAGTGGAAGAAGCAGACAGGAGTCTTCTTCTCGGGTAAGGGAAGCGTCGAGTGGACTATCTCGACGGGTCTTGCACAGGTCTATGCACTCCGTTTCAAGTTCATGAACACCAACAAGGAGGCTGTGGCTGTCAACCTAAAGCTAATTGCTCCAAACGGTGCCGTGTTGAAGGACGATACCATCAATCTTCCCGATACTCCTGAAAAATGGCGTATGCTCAGCACGACGACCGGCGGATATATCAATGCCGGCACTTATAAAGTCATCATTTCCGCTCCTAATCTGAGCGGAGTTGCATTTGACTCACTTGAAGTACAATAAAAGGATGTGTGGTTTTCACATCCTCCAAGCTAAAAACGACAATCAGGAATCACATTATGTATAGAAAGTTGACCTGCGCACTTTTCATCGGAGCCTCGCTTGCCTCACAGGCAGGGGAGGTGAGGACCGCGCATGACTGGGAGAACCATCATATATTGCAAATCAACCGCGAACCGGCGCGCGCGGCCTTCATCCCTTACGGACAAGTGAAGGGTGACCGCTCGATGAGCCTCAACGGTGACTGGCGTTTCCATTGGTCGCCTACGCCTGACGGTCGTGTCGACGGTTTCGAGAAGGCCGGTTTCAACGATTCCGGTTGGTCAACCCTCGCTGTTCCTGCAGTGTGGGAGGTCAACGGCTACGGCACACCTATCTATGCCTCGGCTGGATATACATTCAAAATCAATCCTCCTTTTGTTACCGACACCACGAAGGAGAACTACACGGCATTCGTGGAGCGCAACCCGACGGGTCAGTACCGCCGGGAATTTGAGGTTCCCGCCGATTGGCTGAAATCCGGCCAGATTTTTCTGCGCTTCGACGGTGCCATGAGCGCGTTCTATGTGTGGATCAACGGCAAAAGGGTTGGTTACAGCCAAGGGAGCATGGAACCGTCGGAGTTCAATGTGACCCCCTATATCCATGCAGGTAAAAATGAGATTGCAATTGAGGTCTACAAATACAGCGACGGTTCATATCTCGAAGACCAGGACTTCTGGCGTTTCGCAGGTATTCACCGCGATGTGACCCTTTTCCATACTCCCGATGTGAGGTTGCGCGACTATGCCGTCCGCACACTTCCCGATGCCGATTATAGCGATTTCACCCTTCAGATTGACCCACAGTTCTCGGTCTACAACGGTGAACGCGGAACTGACTATAAGCTCCGTGTGAAACTTGGCGAGAATGGCGGAGAGATGTGGGACACCACTGTAGTCATCAACGAGATTCTTGACCTTGACCACAAGGCATCGGTGATGAATGAGTGGTATCCGCAGCGCGGACCCCGCAAACTCGGTCGCATCACCCACACGTTTGAAAATCCCAAACGCTGGACAGCCGAAACCCCGTCGCTCTACGACCTGAAGCTTGAACTTACAGATGCGTCCGGCAATGTCATCGAACGTGCCGACAGCAAGGTGGGTTTCCGCAGTGTCGAGGTGAAGGACGGACAGGTGCTTGTCAACGGTGCGCCTATCCGTTTCCGTGGTGTCAATCGCCACGAGCATGACCCCAAAACCGCGCGTGTCATGAGCGAGGAGCGAATGATTCAGGATATAAAACTGATGAAGCAGGCCAATGTCAACGCTGTCCGCACAAGCCACTATCCCAACACCCCGCGTTGGTATGAACTCTGTGATTCGCTCGGACTCTATGTCATGGACGAGGCAGACATTGAGGAACATGGCCTGCGCGGCACACTTGCAAGTACTCCCGACTGGCACGCTGCCTTCCTTGACCGTGCTGTGCGCATGGCCGAGAGGGACAAGAACCATCCTTCGGTTGTGTTCTGGAGCATGGGCAACGAGAGCGGCTACGGACCTAACTTCGCCGCAATCTCCGCATGGCTCCACGACTTTGACCCTACACGCCCCGTGCATTATGAGGGTGCGCAGGGTGTCGACGGTCAGCCCGACCCGGCTACGGTCGACATCATCAGCCGTTTCTATCCCCGCGTTCAGGCCGAGTATCTGAACCCAGGAATCAAGGAGGGTGACGACAAGGAGCGCGCCGAAAACGCCCGTTGGGAGCGTCTGCTTTCGATAGCGCAGCGCGACAACGATAACCGCCCGGTGCTGACGAGCGAATATGCCCACGCAATGGGTAATGCGATGGGTAACTTTGGCGAGTATTGGGAGGAAATCTACAGCCACCCGCGCATGGCGGGAGGTTTCATCTGGGACTGGGTTGACCAGGGAATCGAACGTGTGCGTCCCGACGGAAAGACCGAGATGGCCTACGGCGGAGACTTCGGCGACAAACCCAATCTGAAGGCATTCTGCATGAACGGCGTGATTTTCGCTGACCGTTCGCTCAATCCGAAATATTATGAGGTGAAGACAGTCTACAGTCCTGTCTGTATCTCTCTCAAATCATACAATCCTGCCACCGGCGAGGCAGTCGTTGAATTCATCAACCGAAACCATCATATTGATATGTCGGGCTACGACTGCTCATGGACTCCGGTCATCAACGGTGTTGCCGGAAAGGGTGGAAGCATCGTGCTTCCCGACCTCGCTCCCGGACAGAGCGGCGATGTGACTGTCAATCTCGGCAAAGTGAAAGCTGGAGATGCAGACCTCCGTCTGAACGTATCAGTGACCCTCAAGGATAAGACCGATTGGGCTGATGCGGGTCATGAAATCGTGATGCGCCAGCTTGCGCTCAACGACAATATGCTTGCAGCCGTCAAGCGTGATGCAAAAGTGACCAAAGGAATGAAGGTTGACGAGAGCGCAGAGCTGCTTAGCGTCAACGGTAAGAATTTCTCCGCTTCGTGGAACCGCGAGACCGGAAATCTCGCGTCCTTGAGCTATAATGGCAAGAAGATTCTCGAAGGCTCGCATTTCCAGGCATTCCGCGCTCCGACCGACAACGACAAGAGCTTCGGCAACTGGCTTTCGAAGGATTGGACAAAGAACAGGATTGATTCGCCTGCAGTCAAATGTGAATCGCTGAAGTGGAGTGAGAATGACGGTAAAATCACTGTTACGGTAGTGCAGAAATACTCCTATGCAGAGGGTGCCATTAACGTTGAGAGCGACTATACTCTCTATGGTGACGGTACGATTGATTTCACTCAGACCTACACTCCCGAAGGCACGCTTCCGGAACTTCCCCGTCTCGGCAGCGCATTCGTGGCCGACAAGGCGTATGATACGGTCGAATGGTTCGGCTACGGCCCCGTCGAGAATTACCCCGACCGTCTGGAAGCATCGAGGATAGGCCGCTGGCGCAATGCTGTCGACAAGCAGTATGTCCACTATCCACGTCCGCAGGATTCCGGCAATCTTGAATCTGTTGCTGAGATAGCTATTCTCGACAAAGCCGGAAAGGGATTGCGCGTGACAGCTCTCGAAAAACCGGTGTCGGCCTCAGCTCTTCCTTACTCGGTTGAGGATATTTATGCAGTTTCCCACGACTGCGACTTGACAAAGAGCGGTAATATCTATCTAAATATAGATGCAGCCGTGATGGGACTCGGCAACAGCAGTTGCGGACCGGGTGTATTGAAGAAGTATGCTATCCCGCATGGCAAGCATGAGCTTAAGGTAAGAATCACACCTGTCAAGTAACAAAGGATTGGAAAAACAAAACAAGTGCAAGAAAAATAAAATCTAACGATAGAATGAAAAAAACTGTAGTAACTATCTGCTCCATGCTTGCGGGCATGAGCCTGATGGCCCAGTCTGTGACAACCGAGCGTCAGTATCTCTCAGGTACGGGATGTGACGACATGGTGGAGTGGGACTTCATGTGTACCGACGGTAACAACTCCGGCAAATGGACAAAAATCGGTGTGCCCTCCTGCTGGGAATTGCAGGGCTTCGGCACCTATCAGTATGGCATGAAATTCTATGGCAAAGCCTTCCCCGAAGGTGCTGCCGATGAAAAGGGCAAGTATAAATTTGAATTTGAGTTGCCTGAATCATGGCGCGGAAAGCAGATAGAACTTGTGTTTGAGGCTGCGATGACCGACACCGACGTGCTCATCAACGGACGCAAGGCCGGTTCGAAGCATCAAGGCGGATTCTACCGTTTCATCTACGATGTGAGCGACCGTGTGTTCTTCGGACCCAACAAGAAAAACCGCATTGAGGTCACTGTTGCCAAGGAGAGCGAGAATGCAGGTGTGAACCTTGCAGAACGTCGTGCCGACTACTGGAATTTCGGTGGCATCTGGCGCCCCGTGTTCATGCAGGCACGTCCGGCGCTCAACATGAAGCATATCGCCATCGACGCTCAGGCCAACGGTGATTTCAAGGCTGACTATACGCTGAGTATGCCGGTCGAGGGTGGCAAGATAACCACCGTCATTACCGATAAGAACGGCAAGAAAGTAGGGGAGAGCGTGACCCCGATACGCAAGGGTGCGGGTGACGGTCAGGTCGAGGTGAAAGTCAACGCGCCCGCGACCTGGAGCGCCGAGACCCCCGAACTCTACAAGGCTGAATTCACTCTTGCCGATGCGTCAGGCAAGGTGTTGCATAAGGAAACAAAGAAATTCGGTTTCCGCACAATCGAGGTGCGCGAAAGCGACGGTCTCTATATCAACGGCAAGAAAATCAACATCCGTGGTGTCAACCGCCACAGCTTCCGTCCGGAGAGCGGCCGCACCCTCAGCCGTCAGAAGAACCTTGAGGATGTCGAGCTCATCAAGTCGATGAACATGAATGCCGTGCGTCTCTCGCACTATCCCGCAGACCCCGAATTCTATGAAATCTGCGACTCGCTCGGCCTCTATGTCATGGACGAGCTTACCGGCTGGCACGGCAAGCACGAGACCATCAACGGTCAGAAACTTGTCAAGGAGATGGTGATGCGCGACGTCAACCATCCGTCAATCATCTGGTGGAGCAACGGTAACGAAAAGGGTTGGAATGACGAACTCAACGGCGAATTCCACAAATATGACCCGCAGAAGCGCCCCGTGCTTCATCCGCAGGGCAATTTCGGCGGTTTTGAGACAATGCACTACCGCTCGTATGGTGAAAGCCAGAACTACATGCGTCTGCCTGAAATCTTCATGCCCACCGAATTCCTCCACGGACTCTATGATGGCGGTCACGGTGCCGGCCTGCATGACTATTGGGAAATGATGCGCCGCGATCCCAAGTGTGCCGGCGGTTTCCTCTGGGTGCTTGCCGACGAGGGCGTGAAGCGTGTCGATATGGACGGCTTCATCGACAACTGCGGTAACTACGGAGCCGACGGTATTGTCGGTCCTCACCATGAGAAGGAGGGCAGCTACTGGACAGTGAAGGAAGTGTGGTGTCCCATTCAGATTATGAACGAAACCATTATTCCCGACTTTGACGGTGTCCTCAATGTCGAGAACCGCTATGATTTCACTAATCTTGACGGCTGCACACTCACATGGCGACAGCTCGACATGCCCGCACACGGTGTGAAGGGTGATGCCAAGGTTGTTGCCGAGGGTAAGGTCAATTTCCCCGCCATTGCTGCCAGAGAGGCCGGAACAGTGAAAATCCCGACCCTCAAACCTGAGACAGATGCTCTCGAACTTACTGTCACTGACAACCACGGCAAGGATCTTTTCACATGGTCACATCAGGTGGTCGGCAAGCAGAAAGAGGCTTTCGCTGCAAAGGCCGGTGCTGCTCCCGTGGTCAACGAGACTGCCGACGAGATTACCGTCAAAGCCAATGGCCGTACATATCATTTCAGCAAGAAAGATGGTCAGCTTAAGGGCGTCGATGTAAATGGCCGCATGATTGAACTCACGGATGGTCCGCGTGTGATTGTTGCAAAACGTTCCGACCGCTCGATGGACGGTTTCTATAACCATGACGATCCTCAGGCTGAGAAGAAAAAGACTGAATACACTGAATTTGAAGACCTCGGCAAGTTCACCGGCATCAAGGCCGAGAAAGTCGGCAACGATGTTGTTGTCACCGCTGACTATAAGCTTGGCAATTTCGACCAGGCCAAGTGGACAATCGCTCCCGACGGAAGCGCAGCCCTCGATTTCACATATAACTTCGACGGTGTGATTGACCTTATGGGTGTGAAATTCGACTTCCCCGAAAACAAGGTTGTCAGCAAGCGTTGGGTCGGCGACGGTCCCTACCGCGTATGGCAGAACCGTCTCCACGGTCCACAGTATGGTGTGTGGGAGAATGACTATAATGACCCCATCCCTGCCGAAAGCTTCACCTATCCCGAATTCAAGGGCTACTTCGCCAACGTGGACTGGATGGACATCAAGACCCAGGACGGCACCATCGGTATCATCAATGAGACCCCCGGCAGCTACGTCGGTGTCTATGAACCGCGCGATGGCCGTGACCATATCCTCTACAATCTTCCCAAGACCGGCATAGCAATCATGGAGGTCATTCCTCCCGTTCGCAACAAGGTCAACACCACCGACCTTATCGGCCCGTCCTCACAACCCAAATGGGTCAACGGTCAGCGCACAGGCCGCATCATTCTCAATTTTGACTGATAACAATGAAACTACGCGATATACTACTATCGGCAACCGCAGTTCTCTCGCTCAATGTGTCGGCTCAGTCGGCACTTGAGCAGAGATTTTCTGCGCCGCCTGCCGAAGCAGACCCCTGGTGTTTCTGGTACTGGATGTATGGTGCCGTGACCGAGGAGGGTATCAAGGCCGACCTTGAAGCCATGAAGCAGGTGGGACTCGGCGGCACATATCTCATGCCGATAAAATCGGTGGAGACCGCGCCTGAATATGAAGGCAAAGCCCCGCAGCTTTCGCCTGAGTGGTGGCGACTCGTTGGCCGCAGCATGGAGATTGCCGACAGCCTCGGGCTGAAACTCGGTATGCACATCTGCGACGGTTTTGCCCTTGCGGGTGGCCCTTGGATTTCACCAGCAGAGTCGATGCAGAAGGTCGTGACCGCTGATACAATCGTGAATGGTGGTGTCGTTGAGAATCTTGTGCTTCCGGTTCCCGAGAATTATGACGGATATTATGAGGATATTTCCGTTATTGCCATGCCGGTGAAGGGTCGCAAGATTGCCGAACGTCCTAAAGTGACAGCATGGGATGCTGCCGGGTCGGTACCGGCCGGAAAGAGCGTGAGCATCGACGAAAAAGGTGTCATCCGTGCGTCATATCCGTGCTACATCCAGTATGAGTATTCCGAGCCTGTCAAGGTGAGCAACGTAGAAATCATCCTTTCGGGTAATAACTATGAGGCTCACCGCCTGAAAGTGCTTGCAAGCAATGACGGCAAGAATTTTCAGGAGATAAAGCAGCTTCAGCCCGCGCGTCAGGGTTGGCAGAACACCGACGCGCAGAGCACCCATGCCATCCCTCCAACAACCGCCAAGTATTTCCGTTTCTACTGGACTCCCGAGGGCAGTGAACCCGGAAGCGAGGACATGGATGCAGCCAAATGGAAGCCCAATCTTAAAATCAAGAATATAGTCCTCAGCGGCGAACCGAAACTGAACCAGTGGGAAGGCAAGGCCGGATTGGTATGGCGCGTTGCTCCTGCCACAACCGATATTGAAATTCCCGCTGAACTCTGTGTTCGCAAAGAGGAGATTATTGATCTCACACCTCAGTTGCGCAACGGTGCGCTTTCAGCCTCTCTTCCGGAGGGTGAATGGCGCATAATGCGTGTCGGCCACACTGCAACCGGCCATACGAACGCCACCGGTGGTGCCGGAAAGGGTCTTGAAGCTGACAAATTCAGCCGTGCCACAGTGGCCAAGCAGTTCGACAATTGGTTCGGACGTGTATTCAAGGAGGTCGACCCTGAGGTTGCCAAGAAAGTGTTGAAATACATGCACGTCGACAGCTGGGAGTGCGGAAGCCAGAACTGGAGCGACAATTTCGCTGCAGAGTTCAAGCGCCGTCGCGGTTACGACCTCATGCCCTATCTGCCTCTGTTCGCAGGTGTACCTGTGGACGATGTGGCGACATCTGAAAAGGTGTTGCGCGACGTCCGCACGACGGCTGCCGAGCTTGTCGTTGATGTTTTCTATGATGTCCTTGCACAAAAAGCCAAGGATTACGACTGCTATTTCTCAGCCGAGTGTGTGTCGCCGACAATGGTCAGCGACGGTATGCTCCACTATCAGGCTGTGGATTTCCCGATGGGTGAGTTCTGGTTGCGCAGCCCGACTCATGACAAACCCAACGACATGATTGATGCCATCCACGGAGGCCATGTCTACGGCAAGAATATCATTCAGGCCGAGGGTTTCACCGAAGTGCGTGGCACATGGGACGAGACTCCCGCGATGCTCAAAGCTCTGCTTGACCGCAACTATGCCCTCGGCATAAACAGAATGTTCTATCACGTCAACACCCACAATCCCTATCTCGACAAGAAACCGGGCATGACCCTCGACGGTATCGGCCTGTTCTTCCAGAGGGACAATACATGGTTTGCCGACGGCGGCCGCGGTCTGAGCGACTATATGCGCCGTGCGCAGGCGTTGTTGCAATACGGAACTCCGGTTGTCGACATAGCAGTGTTCACCGGCGAGGAGATTCCGCGCCGAGCCATCCTTCCCGACCGTCTCGTGCCCTCGCTCCCCGGAATTTTCGGTTCTGAGCGAGTGGAGTCGGAGCGCAAGCGTCTTGCCAATGTCGGCCAACCGCTCCGCGTGATGCCCGTCGGCGTGACCCATTCAGCCAACATGGCAGACCCCGAGAAGTGGATTAATCCGATGAGGGGATATAACTACGATTCGATGAACAAGGATGCCCTTCTTCGTCTTGCCAAAGCCGAGAATGGCCGCATCACCCTTCCGGGTGGCGCGTCATACAAGGTGCTTGTCCTTCCGATGGCCCATCCGCTCATGCCCGACACCACTCTTAGCCTTGAAGTGAGAACCAAGGTTGCCGAATTGGTAAAGGCCGGTGTCGTGGTGCCGCAGTTGCCATACGTCAATGATGACTTCTCGGCCTACGGTCTTGAACGCGATGTTGTGGTGCCTGAGAATATCGCATGGAACCATCGCCGTCACGACGGGGACAACGTTGACCTCTATTTCATCTCGAATCAGGAGGAGAAGCCGCGCGAATTCACAGCTTCATTCCGTGTGACCGGTCGTGTGCCTGAACTCTGGAATCCGATGACCGGAACAATCGACCGCAATCTCAATTGGGAGAGCAAGAATGGCCGCACGGACGTGAAAATGAAACTCGACAATGCCGAATCGGCCTTCATCGTGTTCAGCGAACCCACTTCAGCTACCTCCGGGAAAGTTCCTGAGATGAAATCGGTGACCACTCCTCTCGCCGCTTCAAAGTGGAAAGTGAATTTCAACACCACCGGCCGCAATATGGAAGTTTCCGAGCTGTTCGACTGGACTTCATCAGCTGATGAGGATGTCAAATACTATTCCGGCACCGCAACCTACTCGACCTCATTCAAGGCTCCCAAGATTTCAAAGGGCAGCCGTGTGCTTCTCAATCTTGAAGGTGTTCACGATGTGGCGACAGTCAAAGTCAACGGTAAGGAATGTGGCATAGTCTGGACGGCACCATACACTGTCGATATTACAGATGCAGTCAAGAAAGGGAAGAATGACCTTACCATCGACGTCACCAATACCTGGGCCAACGCCCTCCTTGGTGCCGACGAAGGAAAGGCTCCTTTTGACGGAATCTGGACCAACGGCAAGTATCGCCGGGCCGAAAAGACCCTTATCTCTGCCGGTCTGACCGGACCGCTCTCGCTCACGGTCATTTCTGAAAAATAAACAATAATCATACATATATAAAGATGTATACCAATCATCATTTCTCAATCAAGGGTCTCGGTCTCATGGCCGCGCTGACCCTTGGACTTGCAGCGCAGGCAGAAGTGAAAATGCCCGCTATCTTCGGCGACAATATGGTGATGCAGCAGAACACCGATGCCAATATGTGGGGCACCGCCAAAGCATCGTCGACAGTCACAGTCACTCCCGGATGGACTTCCGAAAAATATACCACCAAAGCCGGTAAGGACGGCAAATGGAAAATCTCAATCCCCACACCGTCGGCCGGAGGTCCGTATGACGTGACCGTGAGCGATGGAACTCCGCTTACACTCAGCAATGTCATGCTCGGTGAGGTTTGGCTCTGCTCCGGTCAGAGCAACATGGAGATGCCTATGAAGGGATTCAAGAATCAGCCCGTAGAGGGTGCGAATCAGGCAATCCTCCGGAGCGCGAACCCCGACATCCGTCTTTTCACCGTCAAGCGCAATTCATCGACAACGCCTGTCGACGACGTGACCGGCTCATGGGCTGAAGCCACACCCGAATCTGTGAGAAATTTCAGCGCCACGGCCTATTTCTTCGGACGTGACATCGAGGAGCTTCTCGGTGTGCCTGTCGGATTGGTGGTTGTCTCATGGGGCGGGTCGGCCTGCGAGGCATGGATGAACGATGAGATGCTTGCCGCCTTCCCGGAGGCTGCTGCCAATATCCCCGCTGCAGGTGGTGAGATAAAGTCGAAAAACCGCACTCCGAGTGTTCTCTTCAAGGGTATGCTCAATCCCCTCATCGGCATGTCAATGAGAGGTGTGATATGGTATCAGGGTGAGGACAACTGGAACCGTGCGCACACATACACTGATATGTTCTCAACCCTCATCAAGGGTTGGCGTAATCTATGGGGACAGGGTGAATTCCCGTTCTACTACTGCCAGATTGCACCTTACGACTATGCAATCATCACCGAACCCGGCAAGGAAATCATCAATTCCGCATATCTCCGCGAGGCTCAGGCAAAGGTTGAGCATATCGTTCCCAACACAGGTATGGCCGTGCTGATGGATGCGGGCTGGACCGAGGGTATCCATCCTCCCAAGAAACAGGTGGCCGGAGAGCGTCTCGCACTCCTTGCGCTCAACAAGACCTACGGTATCAGAGGCATAGGCGCTGAAAGCCCCGTCTACAAGTCGATGGAGGTGAAAGGCGACACCGTGATTGTCAGCTTTGACCGCGCTCCCGAATGGATTGCCGGAAAGCAGAGCTTCGAGTCCAAGCAGTTCAAGCTTGCAGGTGAGGACCGTGTGTTCTATCCAGCCAAGGCATGGATTTCGCGTAGCAAGGTGATGGTCAAGAGCGACAAGGTGCCTCATCCGGTAGCTGTCCGCTATGCTTTTGAGAATGCGTCGGAAGGTGACCTTTTCAGCACCGACGGTCTCCCTGTTTCATCCTTCCGCTCGGATGACTGGCCCGATGCACGACCTATAAAGGAATAAATTCAATGAGAAAACGACACTCACTTGCAGCACTTCTGCTTGCCTCGGTCGCATCGCTTACGGCCAATGTCCCCGTGGACTTCGTCTGGAACAGCATGAGCGAAAATTCATCGGCTTCGATGCCGGTGGGTGGTGGCGACATCGGTCTGAACGTATGGGCCGAGGATGGCGATGTGCTGTTCTATATCAGCCGTAGCGGTGCCTACGACGAACACAGCACCCTTCTCAAGCAGGGGCGCGTCAGGCTTCATCTTCCCGGTGATGCTTCCGCTCCCTTCTCCCAGAGGCTGAAACTCGAAGAAGGGTACTGCGAGATGAAAATCAACGGTTCGAAAGTCATTTTCTGGGCCGATGTTTTCCATCCCGTCGTCCATGTCGAGGTTGAAAGCCCCAAGGCCATTTCGCCCGAGGTCAGCTATGAGAACTGGCGCTATGCCGACCGTCCTTTCAAGAAAGGGGAGGGTAGGCAGAACTCATGGAAGTGGTCGTCGCCTAAGAATCTCATCACGTCGCGTGATTCAATCGCAGCGAAGGGTGGGGAGGTGACCTTCTTCCACCGGAATCCTTCGGAGACTGTCTTTGACGTGACTGTTGCCCGCGAGGGGCTCGATTCTGTCAAGGACAGATTGTGGAATCCGCTTGCCAACCTTGTCTCTGGTGGCCGCCTGAGTGGTAAGGATCTCCGCTTTGTAGGGGTGACCGACAGTGTGTATGACGGAGTCGATTACCGTTCATGGAATTTCACAAGCATAAAGCCTGTCCGGAAGTTCAATTTCACAATCTCGCTCCATAACCGTCAGACCTCCGACCTTTCCGAATGGGTTGCGGGTGTCGACAGCGTTGAGCGCGGTGTGAATCTGCGTCGCGACCGTGAGGCATCCCGCCAATGGTGGCGTGACTATTGGAAGCGCAGCTATATTGCGGCTCCGACAGATGCCGATACCACTGTGAGCCGCATGGCCCGCAACTATACGCTGTTCCGCTACATGCTCGGTTGCAACGCCTACGGCAAGGAGCCTACGAAGTTCAACGGCGGTCTTTTCACCTTTGACCCCCACCATGTCAAGGCTGACCAGATTTTCACTCCGGACTACCGTAACTGGGGCGGAGGCACGATGACCGCGCAGAATCAGCGTCTCGTCTACTGGCCCATGCTCAAAAGCGGTGATTTCGACATGATGAAGCCTCAGTTTGACTTCTACAACCGTATGCTCGACAATGCCGAGCTCCGTTCGGAGGTCTACTGGAAGCACGACGGTGCCTGTTTCGCAGAGCAGATTGAGCTGTTCGGTCTTCCGAACATGATGGAATACGGTTCGAAACGTCCTGCATGGGCCGACCCCGGTGTCGAGTACAACGCATGGTTGGAATATGAATGGGACACTGTGCTTGAATTCTGCCAGATGATGCTCGAAAGCGCCCGCTATGCCGGGACCGACATTTCGGAATACCGTCCTCTCATAGAAAGTTCGCTGACATTCTTTGACGAGCACTACCGCTATCTCGCGTCGCGTCGTGGCAGCAAGAATCTTGACGGTGATGGCAAACTTATCCTTTTCCCAGGCTCAGGCTGCGAGACCTACAAGATGACAAACAATGCAGCGTCGACTGTCGCTGCGCTTAGGCGTGTCACCGGTGACTATATCGACTATCTGAAAGCTCAGGGCGACACTGCTGTTTCAAAATGGACCTCATTGCTCGGACGCATTCCCGAAATACCGCACCGCATTCTTGACGGCAAGACAATGATTGCTCCCGCAAAGACCTGGGAGCGCATCAACAATGTCGAGACCCCTCAGCTCTATCCCGTGTGGCCGTGGCGTTTCTATGGAGTGACTGTCAGTGACAGCGCTGATCTTGCGATTGCCCGCAACACATATCTGCATGACCCCGATGCACTGCGTTTCCGCTCTACGACCGGATGGAAGCAGGACAATATCTGGGCTGCCGAACTCGGTCTGACCGACGAGGCATTCAAACTGAACTCTGAAAAGTGGGCCGACGGTTCACACCGTTTCCCTGCCTTCCTTGGCCCGGGCTATGACTGGACACCTGACCACAATTGGGGTGGAAGCGCGATGATTGGTTTTCAGGAAATGCTCATGCAGACCTCCGGTGATAAAATCTATCTTTTCCCCGCGTGGCCCCTCGACCGCGACATTAGTTTCAAACTTCATGCTCCCGAAGGGACGGTTGTCGAGGCTGAGCTGAGGGACGGCAAGGTCACAAATCTCAAAGTCACACCGGAGGAACGGCGCTCAGACGTAATCCTACCTGACAATCTTGATAATAAAAAATAGAAATATACATGAAAATACTTGCAACAATCCTATCCTTCCTGCTCCTGCCGTCGGTGGCTTTTGCCGAGGCGGTGACTCCGCAGGAAATCTCGGTGGCGGGATTTTTCCCCGTCGAGGACTCAGGACGCATTGTCTATGACTTCAATAACGGTTGGCGTTACCATCTCGGCGATGTGGCTAATGGTGGAGCCGCCAATCTCGATGATTCGTCATGGGAAGTGGTCTCAACACCCCACACTGTCGAACTCCTTCCTGCCGAGGGCAGCGGTTGCCGCAACTATCAGGGTGTGGCATGGTACCGCAAGCACTTTGTGATGCCCGAGGATACGAAAGGTAAGGATGTCAGCCTCCATTTCGAAGCCGTCATGGGCAAGCAGAAATTCTTTGTCAACGGCAAGGAGGTCAAGGAGCATCTTGGTGGCTATCTTCCGATAAATATTTCGCTGACTGAGGCCGGTGTGCAGCCGGGCGACAGTTGTGTCGTGGCTGTCATGGCCGACAACAGCGATGACAAGAGCTTCCCTCCCGGAAAACCGCAGAAGACCCTTGACTTCACCTATCACGGTGGAATCTACCGCGACGTTTGGATGATTGCGAAGTCACCCGTTGCCATTACAGATGCAATCGAGGCAAACAAGGTTGCCGGAGGCGGTGTGTTCGTCCATTTCGATAATGTGTCGGAGAAGGGTGCCGATGTCAAGGTCGAGACTGATGTCGCCAATTCTGGGACAAAATCACGCAAGGTCTACGTCGAAACCTCGCTCATAAGTCCCGAGGGCAAACTCTTGCAGAAAATCAGTAATTCCGCAGTCACACTCAAACCGGGCGAGACAAAGACCGTATCGCAGAAGTTCCATGTCAGGAATCCTGAGCTGTGGTCACCATATTCGCCTTCGCTTTACCGCATTGAATCGCGCGTGAAGGAGGGCAAGGAGACAATCGACGGCGGTGCGACCCGTGTCGGTATCCGCACCTTCGAGTTTGACCCGGAGAAGGGTTTCATGCTCAATGGCAAGCCCTTCGGTCAGCTCATCGGCGGTAACCGTCATCAGGATTTCGCATACGTCGGAAATGCGCTACCCAACTCTCAGCAGTGGCGCGATGCCAAGCGTCTGCGCGATGCCGGCTATACAATCATCCGCGTTGCCCATTATCCGATGGATCCGTCGTTCATGGATGCTTGTGATGAACTCGGTCTTTTTGTGATTGTCGCCACTCCGGGATGGCAGTATTGGAACAAGGATCCGCAGTTTGCGGAGCGTGTCCATGAAAACACCCGCAACATCATCCGTCGTGACCGCAACCATCCCTCCGTGCTCATGTGGGAACCGATTCTCAACGAGACACGCTATCCGGAGGACTTCGCGCTTGCAGCTCTTCAGATTACAAAAGATGAATATCCTTATCCCGGACGACCCATCGCTGCAGCCGATGAGCATTCGGCCGGTGTCAGGGAGAATTATGACCTCGTCTACGGTTGGCCGGGTGACGACGAGCGTGCCGACGCTCCGAAGCAGAACATCTTCACCCGCGAGTGGGGCGAGAATGTCGATGACTGGTATGCCCATAACAATGACAACCGTGCCTCACGCAGTTGGGGCGAACGTCCGATGAAGGTGCAGGCCCTTTCGCTTGCGAAGACCTACGACGGCCTCTACCGCACGACCGGAAAATTCATCGGCGGAGCACAGTGGCATCCCTTCGATCATCAGCGAGGCTATCACCCCGACCCGTACTGGGGTGGTATCTACGATGCATTCCGTCAGCCGAAATATGCCTACTATATGCTCCGTAGCCAGACAGACCCTGAGCAGAATCATCCTGTAGCCGAGTCAGGCCCGATGGTGTATATCATGCATGAGATGACCCAGTTCTCCGACCCCGATGTGGTTGTGTTCAGCAATTGTGATTCTGTGCGTCTGTCAATGTATGACGGCGAGAAGACATGGACGCTCCCTGTTGTCCATGAGAAGGGCCACATGCCATCCGCTCCTGTTGTCTTCAAGAATGTCTGGGATTTCTGGGAAGCCCGTGATTTCAGCTACAAGCAGAAGAATTGGCAGAAAGTGAATATGGTGGCCGAAGGCATAATCGACGGCAAGGTTGTGGCAACCGAGCGCAAGATGCCTTCACGCCGCTCGACCAAGCTGCAGCTCCGTGCCGACTATGACGGCAAGCCTCTCGTGGCCGACGGTTCGGATTTCATTGTCGTAATCGCCGAAGTGACCGATGACAGCGGCCATGTCCGCCGTCTAGCCAAAGAGAATATAGTGTTTGAGGTTGAAGGCGAGGGAGAGATTATCGGTGATGCATCCATCCATGCCAACCCGCGTCCTATCGAGTGGGGTTCCGCTCCCGTTCTGATTCGCTCGACCCGCAATGCCGGTCCGATTAAAATCAAGGCGCGCGTTGAGGCTCCGGGCATCCATGCGCCCACTCCTGCCGAACTTGTCATCGAGAGTGTCCCTGCCACGATTCCCGCTCTCTACTCCGATGAGAGAAAGGTCGGACAGAACTATGGCAATTCAAATTCCGGCAAAAGAAGCAGTGAGACAATGTCGGAGGACGAACGTCGCCGTATGCTTGAGGAAGTCGACAAGCAGCAGCAGGAATTCGGTATCCGGAAATGATTAAATGAATAAATAACTTCTTATATACCAGTAATGAAGAAAACAGCATTATTAGTAATGGCCGTCATGGCATCAATGGATATGGCGGCGCAGTATCCAACCATTCCCGACTCAATCAAGGCCCGCGCGGCCCGTCAGGAAGCTGCATGGGAAGCTGCATCAGACAAGGCATGGGCTGAAGCGCTGCCCATTGTGATGAAAGAAGAAAAGGAAAACGGCCGTCCCTACCGTCCTTGGGCCTCAAAACCTGAGGATCTGATTAAGGCTGACATCATAGCCTTCCCCGGAGCCGAAGGTGGTGGTGCATACACTCCCGGCGGACGTGGTGGTAAAGTCTATGTCGTGACTTCACTTGCCGACAGTGGCCCCGGCACTCTCCGCGAGGCTTGCGAGAAGGGTGGTGCCCGCACAATAGTGTTCAATGTAGCCGGAACCATCAAGCTTAACTCACCGATTACCTTGCGTGCCCCCTACATCTCGATTCTCGGCCAGACAGCACCCGGCGACGGTGTCTGCGTGACAGGGGCTTCCTTCCTTATTGATACCCACGATGTGGTCATCCGTCACATGCGTTTCCGTCGCGGTGCGCAGGATGTGGCTTTCCGCGACGATGCTCTCGGTGGCAATGCCGTCGGCAACATTATCCTTGACCATGTTTCAGGTTCATGGGGTCTTGACGAAAACATGTCGCTCTACCGTCATGTCTACAACCGCGACCCGGAAACCGGTAGAGGTGAGAAACTTCCGACCGTCAACATCACCATTCAGAATTCCATCTTCTCCGAGGCTCTTGACCTCTACAACCACGCCTTCGGCGCGACTATCGGTGGACACAACAGCACCTTCGCCCGCAACCTTTTTGCGTCGAACATCTCGCGTAACTGCTCGATAGGTATGGATGAGGATTTCAACTTCATCAACAATGTGACCTACAACTGGTGGAACCGTTCGGTCGACGGTGGTGACCACACAAGCCGTCTGAACATCATCAACAATAACTTTAAGCCGGGTCCCATCACCGATACGAACTCTCCCGATGCTCCCATCCGCTACCGTATCGTCAAGATGGAAGCCGGTCGCGACAAAGCTTTCAAGGATAAGTTCGGAAAGGCATACGTCAGCGGCAACAAGGTCTGGGGCAACGACAAGGTGACAGCCGACAACTGGGCCGGTGGTGTGCAGATAGGTGGCGGTCCCGTCCCCACAGAGCGTATCTCTGAAATCAAGGTCGACAAGCCTTTTGAGATGGCTGAGGTGACAATCATGGAAACCGCTCCCGCCTACGACTATGTATTGAAAAACGCCGGTGCCACCAAGCCCAAACGCGATGCTGTGGATGCCCGTGTCATCAAGACTGTCAAGACAGGCAAGGCTATCTATGAGAAGGATGCCGACAAATACACCAGCTCGACTCCATACGTCAAGCGCCGTCTGCCTAATGATTCCTACAAGATGGGTATCATCACCGATCCCCGTCAGGTTGGCGGTCTGCCCGAATACAAGGGTAAACCTCGCGTGGACAGCGACAACGACGGTCTGCCCGATGCATGGGAGAAGAAACATGGCCTCAACCCCAACGATCCTACCGACTCTGCCAAGGATTCCGGCAACGGTTACACATGGATTGAAGTCTACGCCAACGAACTCGCCGAATAATCTCCCCTAAAGTCCGGCATTGCTGAACGGCACTGCCAACTTCACTCAGGAGATACAAAAGCACAGAAGGGACATAAGAAACAAAAGATTATAAACAGCCTGAAGGTAATATTCCTATTTGCGGGTGTTTATAATCTTTTGTTTCTTGTGTTGTTTTGTGCTTTTGCTATTTTATGTTCTTGTTCTTCTATGCGTCAAAAATATCACTGTCCACTAAACTATCATTAGGAAGGCACCTACTGTCATAATCACATTACAGAATAAGCATTGAAGCAGCGTTGTGTCCTCACCTTGCCGGATGGCAATCGTCAAGCTGCGAAGCAGCGCTGCGATGGTAGCCCCTCATCGAGCGGAAACGCAATGAAGCCCGCAGGGCGAAATTGCGTTCCGCGAAGGTGTGGGGTTATCGGTATGCACACAGAAAAGGGCATCGAAGATGTCCGATAATATCATCCCGGCATAGACAAACCAATCATCTGATATTACTCCGTTTAAAATAACGAAACATGTAATATCCGGCGAATTCTCCGCACGATATGTGGGCGCGTTATTATCGGACATCTTCGATGCCCGTGACGGTGTGGCCGTACATTCCCCCACACCTTCGCGCGCCGCAATTTCGCCCTGCGGGCTTCATTGCGTTTCCGCTCGATGTGGGGCTATGATTACAACGCTGCTTCGCAGCTGACCAATTGCCATCCGGCAAGGTGAGGTCACAACGTCGCTTCGCTGCTTATCGTTTGCCATTCGGTATTTATAAAACCCAATAAAAAAGCGTAATGTACACAAGCAAATTGGAATTTGTAGGTCAAAATGTCAATTCGTATGCCGGAAGAAAAATGACATGAACAGAATCACACCTCCCATTATGACCGAAAAACATGTCCGGAACAGTTGGGTGTAACATTTTTGTTTTACGCAAAATATATGAGTGCGCCGAAGAAACTGAGGATGGAAATTACAAGGATGACGATTGCCCATGTTGAAAATGAATTTTCAACCAACATATAGAAATATACGCATAAGGCGGGTATCAGTATCAACGATAATTGATTCACCGTCGGGTGAGCGATGGTCTGATAGGGCTGGTTATTTCGTCTTGGAGGTATCATAAGCGTGACTTTTTAATCCATAAAGCCGATGGCGATGGTTTTAAAAGAATAACATAATGAAAATAAAAGTAGTTTTTGTGTAAACGAATGTTTATAATTGAGTTATTCTTGAAAACTGACAAAAGAAATGGTATAAGTGTATGATATACACCCATTAATGTTTTTTGCTTGAGGATGCCCTGATGGATATATTCATGATTTTACCCGATTGAAATTTGTTTCTGCCTCAAAATATGGTGATTTACGCGAAAATCAATCTACAATAAGATTTGTTTGTATGGGGGAAAAGTATTACTTTTGTTATGCCAAAAAACATCTTCCATGAAAGTACTAGCAAAATCTCTGTTTATTTCAGCGTTTGCAGTGCTGTCGCTCGACGCGGCGGCTGCGCAGCAACACAAGTTATGGTACGACAAACCCGCACAGGTGTGGACCGAAGCCCTGCCCCTCGGCAACGGCCGTCTCGGTGCCATGGTCTACGGTAATCCCGGAGCGGAGCAGATTCAGCTCAACGAGGAAACAATCTGGGCCGGTCAGCCAAACAACAATGCCAATCCCGAAGCTCTGGAGTGGATTCCCAAGATTCGTCAGCTCGTGTTCGAAGGAAAATACCGTGAGGCGCAGGATATGGCGACAGCCCATGTCAAGTCCAAGACCAATCAGGGTATGCCTTATCAGCCCTTCGGCGATTTGCGCATCACCTTCCCCGGCCACACCCGCTATGACAACTACTATCGCGAACTGAGCCTCGACTCTGCGCGCACGGTGGTGAAATATACTGTCGACGGTGTCAACTTCACACGTGAGACATTCGCATCATTCCCCGACGAGGTTGTCATCACCCGCATCACCGCCGACAAACCCGGAAGCGTGACATTCAACGCCTCGCTCACCACTCCCCATCCCGACGTGATGATTGCATCCGAGGGCAACGACATCACCCTCAACGGTGTCGGCTCAAACCATGAGGGTCTCAAAGGCAAGGTGCAGTTCCAGGGCCGTGTGACAGCCGTTCCCAAAGGCGGACGCATGACTTCGTGCGACGGTGTGATTTCCGTCGAGAATGCCGACGAAGCTGTCATCTATACATCAATCGCCACCAATTTCAATAACTACAAAGACATTACAGGCGATGAGGTGGCCCGTTCGAAGGAATATCTCTCGAAAGCCCTCACCAAGCCTTACGCCGATGCCAAGAAAGAGCATGTCGATTTCTACCAGAAGCAGATTGGCACCTCCACTCTCGACCTCGGCCCCGACAAGTATGCCGACGTCCCGACCGACATCCGCATTGAGCGCTTCAAGGAGACAAACGATGCCCATCTGGTGGAGGACTACTACAAGTTTGGCCGCTACCTCCTCATCAGCTCCTCGCAGCCAGGCAATCAGCCTGCCAACCTGCAGGGAATCTGGAACGACAAGATGTTCCCGTCGTGGGACAGCAAATACACCTGCAACATCAACCTTGAGATGAACTACTGGCCTTCGGAGGTCACCAACCTCACCCATCTCAACGAACCTCTGTTCAAGCTCATCAAGGAGGTCAGCGAGACCGGTGCGGAGACCGCCAAAACCATGTATGGCGCTCCCGGTTGGGTGCTTCACCACAACACTGACATCTGGCGCGTGACAGGTGCGATTGACAATGCTCCCTCCGGCATGTGGATGAGCGGTGGCGCATGGCTCTGCCGTCATCTCTGGGAACACTACCTCCACACAGGCGACATCGAATTTCTCCGCGAGGCATATCCCATCATGAAGGGTGCCGGTGAATTCTTCGATGCAACCATGGTCTATGAGCCTGAGAGCGGAATGCTCGTCGTCGCTCCGAGCAATTCTCCCGAAAATGCACCCAAGGGCCACAAAGCCACAACCACTGCCGGCGCGACTATGGACAATCAGCTTGTGACCGAGCTTTGGAACAATATCATCACCGCAGCAACAATCCTCGACACCGACAAGGAGTTTGCCGACCGTCTGAAGAAGCGCGTCAAGGAGATTTCACCCATGCGCATCGGCAAGTGGGGACAGCTTCAGGAATGGATGGGCGACTGGGATGACCCCGAGGACAACCATCGCCATGTCTCTCACCTCTACGGCATGTATCCCTCAAATCAGATTTCACCTTTCCGCACTCCCGAACTCTTCGATGCCGCACGCACATCGCTCATTCATCGAGGCGACCCGTCGACCGGTTGGAGCATGGGATGGAAAGTCTGCCTCTGGGCCCGTATGCTCGACGGTGACCACGCCTATAAACTCATCACCGACCAGCTCACCCTCGTGCGCAACGAAAAGAAGAAGGGTGGAACATATCCCAACTTCTTCGATGCACATCCGCCGTTCCAGATTGATGGCAACTTCGGCTGTGTTGCCGGTATTGCCGAGATGCTCATGCAGAGCCACGATGGTTTCATCTATCTTCTCCCCGCACTTCCTTCCGTATGGCCCGACGGTGAGATTACCGGTCTCGTTGCCCGTGGCGGTTTCGTCATCGACCTTGCATGGAAGAATGGCAAGATTGATAAGGTGACCATCAAATCGACCATCGGAGGCAACTGCCGTCTGCGCACACTCAATCCCCTCAAAGGTGCAGGTCTGAAGACTGCGAAGGGCGAGAACTCCAATCCGCTCTTTGAAGTGAACGACGGTCTCGCACCAATCATCAGCCCGGAAGCCAAACTCAATCCGGTCGAGCTGAAGAAAACCTACCTCTACGATCTTCCGACCAAAGCCGGACAGACCTACGTCCTCACCGGAAAATAATCCGGAGTGATGTAAAGGGCACAAAAGAACAAAAGAAACAAAAGTGATATAAACAGTCTTATGCAGGGATGATTTTATAATAACTTTTGTTCCTTTTGTGCTTTTATAGCTCTGCTGTTTTATCTACCTGACTTTCATACAACCAATCATCAATCGCATAATTAAAAAACGAAAAATAAATCAACGAATCATGAAAAAATTGAGCCTGTTTATCTGTCTGGTCATCGCTGCCATGACAGCCATCCATGCCCAGGACCCGGTTAAGAAGAACTATAAACCGTGGGACAACGGAAAACTGCGAGTTTCTGACAACGGAACCTATCTTCAGCACGAAAACGGCAAACCCTTCTTCTGGATGGGTGAGACCGGTTGGCTTCTTCCCGAACGTCTTGACCGTGCCGAAGCTTCCTATTATCTCAACGGCTGCCGTGAGGCCGGCTACAATGTCGTTCAGGTGCAGACCATCAACGCTGTTCCCGCCATCAACTTCTACGGTCAGTATTCACACCCCGACGGATGGGATTTCTCGGAAATCAACAAAAAAGGTGTCTATGGATATTGGGATCACATGGACTACATCATCAAACAGGCTGAGAACAACGGTATCTACATCGCAATGGTGCCCATCTGGGGCGGTCTTGTAAAAGCCGGTCTGATGAGCGTTGACGATGCCAAGGCCTACGGCAAATTCCTTGCCGAGCGCTACAAGGATTCTCCCAATATCATCTGGATGATGGGTGGCGACGTGAAGGGCGACATCAATCCCGACCAGTGGAACGCTATGGCAAAGACCATCAAGTCCATTGACAAGAACCACCTCATGAGCTACCATCCCTTCGGCCGTACATCATCAATCAACTGGTTCCACAATGCCGACTGGCTTGACTTCAACATGTTCCAGAGCGGTCACCGCCGTTACGATCAGATTCGTGGCGACGGCGACGACACCGCCCAGGCTGCACAGGCCGAGGACAACTGGCGTTACGTCGAGGCCGGTCTTGCAATGAAGCCCCGCAAACCCATTTTCGATGCCGAACCCTCCTACGAGGAAATCCCCCAGGGTCTCCACGATCCCTCACAGCCTTGGTGGAAGGCTCCCGACGTGCGTCGCTACGGCTACTGGTCGGTATTTGCCGGTGCTTTCGGTCACACCTACGGCCACAATTCAATCATGCAGATGCTCAAACCTGCCAACGTCGGTGGCTACGGCGCTACAAAGACTTGGTATGAAGGAATGAAGGATCCCGGTTTCAACCAGATGCAGCATCTCAAGAACCTCATGCTCGCCTTCCCCTTCTTCGAGCGTGTCCCCGACCAGAGCATCATCGCCGGTGAGAACGGTACCCGCTATGACCGTCTCATCGCCACCCGTGGCAACGACTACCTCCTCGTCTACAACTACACCAACCGCCCCATGGAAATCGACCTCACAAAGATTTCCGGCAAAAAGAAAAATGCGTGGTGGTACAATCCCTCCAACGGTCAGCTCGACTATATCGGTGAGTTTGACAGCAAGGTCACTCCCTTCCAGTATGACGGCGGTCACGGTGCCGGCAACGACCGTGTGCTCATCGCTGTCGATTCCGACAAGGACTATATCGGCAAGGAATGGAAGAGCCTTCCCACTCAGTATTAATCACTACAGCATAATGTGATGCAACGCACAACCTATCTTATAATCTCACTTCTGATAAGCCTCGGCCTTCGGGCCGGGGTTTCGGTGGGTTCGCTGACCACAGAGGCTCAGGTGAACCCTCTTAGTATCGAGACACAGCATCCGCGTCTTAGCTGGATCATCACTTCCAACGAGCGCGACGTCATGCAGACAGCCTATCATGTCCTCGTTGCCTCCTCTCCCGAAAAACTTGCAGCCGGTCAGGGCGACCTCTGGGATTCAGGCCGTGTCAACTCAGACCGGTCGGTATGGGTGGAGTATGAAGGAAAGGAACTCCCCGACAACACCCGTTGCTACTGGAAGGTGCGCGTCTTCACCAACCGTGGTGAATCCTCATGGAGCCAACCGGCAGAGTGGGGCATGGGTATCGTCGGCGAAGGCCATTGGGGCGGCCGCTGGATTGGATGGGAAGGTCCCTTCAAGTGGGACATCGAAGATTCCCACAGCCGCATGAGTTCCCGCTATCTCCGCAAGGAGTTCAACAGCGAGAAGAAGGAAATCAAGCGCGCGACAGCCCATATCTCCGGTCTCGGTCTTTATGAACTCTACATCAACGGCAAGAAAGTGAGCGACGACGTCCTCGCACCCGCACCCACCGACTACCGTCGTACAACTCTCTATAATTCTTATGATGTCACCGATCTCCTCAAAGGCAACGGTGACCCCAACGCCATCGGTGTGACTCTTGGCAACGGCCGTTTCTACACCATGCGTCAGAATTTCAAACCCTACAAGATACCTACCTTCGGCTATCCCAAACTCCGCATGAATCTTATCATCGAGTATGCCGACGAGACCACACAGCGCGTCAACAGTGACGAGAAGTGGAGCCTTACAGCCGAAGGCCCTATCCGCAGCAACAATGAATATGACGGCGAGGTCTATGACGCACAGCTCGAACTTGGCGACTGGACCATGCCCGGCTATGATGACTCGAAATGGCTCAAGGCCCAGCGCGCGGAACTTCCCTACGGAACACTCCGCGGAGCGCAGTCGCCCAACATGAAGGTCATGCAGACCCTCACTCCCAAGTCAGTCCGCAAACTCGGCGACCGCTACATGGTCGACTTCGGTCAGAACATGGCCGGATGGGTAAAAATCAACATTTCCGATGTTGCCAAGGGCGACACCGTCATGATTCGCTATTCAGAGCGCATTTCCGCCGACAGCACTCAGCTTGATGTCGAGAATCTGCGCAACGCACAGAGCACCGACCGCTACATTGCCAACGGAACCGAAAAAGGCGTGAAGTGGAACCCGAAATTCTCCTACCACGGCTTCCAGTTTGTTGAGGTTTCCGGAATGAAGGACCTCAAACCTGAAGATATTGTAGCTGAATTTGTCTATGACGCTCTCCCCAACAACGGAACTTTCGCAAGTTCCAACAAGACCATGAATGCAATCCACCGCAACGCATGGTGGGGCACGGCGAGCAACTACAAGGGTGTCCCCGTAGACTGTCCGCAGCGCGACGAGCGTCAGCCCTGGACAGGTGACCACAACATGAACACCTGGGGCGAGAACTTCATGTTTGACAACGCTAATTTCTATGCCAAGTGGATGGACGACATGCGCGAATCGCAGCGCGAGGACGGCTGTCTGCCCGACATTGCTCCCGCCTACTACAACTACTATACTTCCGACATGACCTGGTCGTCGACACTCCCCGTCGTGTGCGACATGCTCTATGAGCAGACCGGAAATCCGCAGCCCATATTCCGCAACTATGAGGCCATGAAGAAGTGGATGAACCACATCCGCAAGGACTACACAAACAAGGAGGGACTTATCACCGCCGACAAGTATGGCGATTGGTGCGTTCCCCCGGAAAAGCCCGATATGATCCACAGTCAGGACCCTGCCCGCAAGACCGACGGCACTCTCATCGCTTCAGCATACTATTATAAGATGTGTCAGTTGATGGCCAAGTTCGCCCGTATGCAGGGACTCGATTCAGAAGCTGCCGCTTGGGAGCAGGATGCCGACAAGGTTAAGGATGCCTTCAACAAGAAATTCCTTCTCGTGAAGAAGGGTACATCGCCTGTCAAGACTCCCCATATCCTCTATCCCGACAGCATCTTCTACGACAACAACACCGCTACCGCCAATGTCCTTCCCCTTGCATTCAACATGGTGCCTGAGGAATACCGTCAGGCTGTAGCCGACAATCTCATCAAGACAATCATCGAGACTAACAAGGGCCATATCTCCACCGGTGTCATCGGCGTGAACTGGCTCATGCGCGAGCTTTCGCGCATCGGTCGCGGCGATGTCGCAGCCATGCTTGCCTCCAACAAGACCTATCCGAGCTATGGCTACGAGATTGAGAAGGGTGCTACAACCATCTGGGAACTCTGGAACGGTGACACTGCAAGCCGTCGCATGAACAGCAACAACCATGTCATGATGCTCGGCGACCATATCAATTGGTACTATCAGGACCTCGCCGGTTTCAATCCCGCCAAGCCGGGCTATAAGGAGATACTTCTCAAACCCGACTTCTCAATCCAGCAGATGGAAAGCGTCAACGCTTCCTACCGCACACCCTACGGTCTTCTTGCAAGCCGTTGGGTCAAGACTCCGATGCACATTGACTGGCATGTGGAGATTCCCTGCAACACCACCGCAGTCCTCTGCGTTCCGACTCCCGACAAGAACGCTGTCAAGGCCAAAGGTGCAAAATATCTCCGCTCCGAAGGTAATGATTCCTATTGGAGTGTAGGTTCGGGTGTCTATGACCTCGACATCAAGGTTGACCCATCGCTCGGCGACAAGCGCAAGGGTATTCTGAACGATGAATTCCTTTATGAAAGCACATCGTTCCCCGAATGTCACGGCGCCACAATCGTCGAGCTTGCCAACGGCGACCTTGTTGCCGCTTTCTTCGGCGGAACCAAGGAGCGCAACCCTGACTGTGTAATCTGGGTATGCCGTAAGCCTAAGGGTGCTACCGAGTGGACGGCTCCCGAGATTGCAGCCGACGGTGTCTTTGACCTCAATGACCCTGAAATCAAGATTGCAGGTCTCTCGGGCATCAACGAGGAGACAACTCCCGCCACTGCAGGCCCTGTCGGCCCCCACTTCAAGGGCGACATCAACAACGCGCGCCGTAAGGCTTGCTGGAACCCCGTGCTTTTCCAGATTCCCGGCTCAAAGGAACTGATGCTTTTCTACAAGATTGGTTCGAGCGTGGGCGACTGGACCGGATGGGTTGTCAAGTCAACCGACGGTGGCAAGACCTGGAGTGAGCGCGAGGCTCTCCCAGAAGGAATTCTCGGCCCTATCAAGAACAAGCCTGAGTATATCAACGGCCGCATCCTCGCCCCGAGCAGCCGCGAGGGCAAGGGGTGGACCGCATGGATTGAAATTTCCGATGACGGTGGCAAGACATGGCGCTCCACCGGTGCCCTTCCCGCCGATTCGGCCAAGCGTACCGACCGCACTGAGCTTGAACCCATCTACGCAATTCAGCCGAGTATTCTGAAGCACGCTGATGGCCGTCTGCAGATTATCTGCCGCACACGCAACGCCAAACTTGCCACAAGCTGGAGTTCGGACAACGGCGACACATGGAGCCCGCTCACCCTCATGGATATGCCCAACAATAATTCCGGCACGGATGCCGTCACTCTCAAGGATGGCCGTCATGTCCTTATCTACAATGACTTCTCCACTCTCGACGGAACTCCGAAGGGTGTGCGCACTCCGCTCTGCGTAGCTGTTTCGACCGACGGTCTTAACTGGGACAATGTCGTGACTCTTGAAGACAGCCCCGTCAGCCAGTATTCCTACCCGAGCATCATCGAGGGGAAGGATGGAAAGCTCCACGCAGTCTACACCTGGCGCCGTCAGCGTGTGAAATACGCGAAATTAGATCTTTAACCGGTTATAAACAAGGAAAGGCACAGAAAGAGATATGGTCAGAAGAAACAAAGTTTTTTGCTTAACATACCTCTAAACATTCTATCTGATGTCACACATATTTCTGTGTCTTTCCAAAATTCAATAAAATCATGAGAATTCTTACAGCAGCTATAGCAACCATCGGGCTCAGCATGGGTCTCTACTCATGCAGTTCTTCCTCAACCAGGACTCAGGATGCTCCTGAGGAGGATTTATACATGTTCACCTCATTCCATGAACCCGCCGATGAAGGTCTCCGCTTCCTCTATAGCGAGGACGGCATACATTGGGACAGCATTGCCGGAACATGGCTCAAACCTGAAATCGGCATGAACATCATGCGCGATCCCTCGATTGTGGTCGGCCCCGACAGCACCTATCACCTCGTCTGGACCATCGCATGGAAGGGTGACACCGGATTCGGTTATGCAAATTCAAAAGACCTCATTCATTGGAGCGAGCAGCGCCGCATTCCTGCCATGGATTCCATCGCCTCGACCCAGAATCTATGGGCTCCCGAACTTTTCTATGATGATGTGAAGGATCAGTTCATGGTCATCTATGCTTCCTGCGTCGTCGATGCCGGTTTTGATGTCGGTGTCGAGGATGAGAAGAATAACCATCGTCTCTACTATGTCACCACAAAGGATTTCGAGACTTTCTCTGAACCTAAGCTCTTCTATGACCCCGGTTTCAGTTGCATTGACGCGGTTGTGGTTAAGCGTGGTCCGGAAGATTATGTGATGGTGGTCAAGGATAACACCCGCCCCAACCGTAACATCAAGGTTGCCTTCGCCAAAGCTCCCGAAGGCCCGTGGAGCGCGGCTTCCGAGCCCTTCACGGAATCGTTCACCGAAGGTCCCTCCGTTGTCAAGGTCGGTGATGATTACTATATCTACTACGACACATACAAGAAATTCATCTACAGCGCCCACAAAACCAAGGATTTCGTCAACTTCACTGATGTCACCGACAGCGTGAGCGTACCCAAGGACCACAAGCACGGCACCATTTTCCGCGCTCCCCGTTCAGTAGTCAATAATCTTCTCGAATCAGCACAGAAAAAATGAAAATCTCAAGACTCGTCCTCATCGCCGCTGCCTTCATGGCAGCCGGAGGCATGAATGCCGAGGACCTCATTCACTATACCGGGACGAAGCTCTCGAATCCCAACCGTCATGACGGAGGCCTGACCCCTGCGGTGGGTGTCCACAACATCCAGACCATGCGCGCCAACCGCCGCTATGACCTCTATTCGCCCAACGACAACGGCTGGACCTACAACCATCAGCCGATGATGGCCTATTGGAACGGCAAATTCTACATGCACTATCTGTCCAATCCGGTTGACGAGCATGTGGGTGGCGGACGCACACTTTTGCAGACATCAGAGGACGGCTACAATTGGAGCGCTCCTCAGATTCTTTTCCCTGTCTATCCTGTCCCCGACGGATTCAAGAAGGAAGGAATCGAGCAGACAGCTTCCGGTCAGGATGCGGTGATGCACCAGCGTGTCGGTTTCTATGTGTCGAAGTCCGGCAAACTTCTTGCCATCGGCAACTATGGTATTGCCCTCCACCATAAGGATGACCCCAATGACGGCAACGGCATCGGTCGTGTGGTCCGTGAGATAAATCCCGACGGCACTTTCGGTCCAATCTACTTTATCTACTACAATCACGACTTCAACGAGAAAAATACCCTCTATCCCAACTATAAGAAGAGCAAGGACAAGGCGTTCCGTGAAGCCTGCGAGGAGATTCTCGCAAATCCCCTCTACCGTATGCAGTTCGTCGAGGAGGCTGACCGCAACGACCCGATGATTCCCTTGCAGAAACCCTACAAGGCTTTCAGTTGGTACACCCTTCCCGACGGCAACATCGCAGCTCTCTGGAAACACGCCCTGACCTCTGTCAGCAAGGATGGCGGCAACACATGGTATGAACCGGTCGCACGTGCCAAAGGTTTCGTTAACAGCAACGCCAAAATCTGGGGTCAGAAACTCAGCGACGGCACATACGCCACTGTCTATAATCCTTCGGAATTCCGCTGGCCTCTCGCAATCTCGCTCAGTGGCGACGGTCTTGACTATACTACCCTCAACCTTGTCCACGGTGAGGTTCCTCCGATGCGCTATGCCGGACAATACAAGTCGTTCGGTCCGCAGTATGTGCGCGGTATTCAGGAGGGCAACGGCACTCCTCCCGACGGCGACCTTTGGGTGACCTACAGTGTCGGTAAGGAGGACATGTGGGTGGCCCGCGTGCCTGTTCCCGTCGAGCTTGTCGCTACCGAACATGCCGATGAGAATTTCGCAGACTTCAAGAATCTTTCCGACCTGACGATGTGGAACATCTATTCTCCCGTCTGGGCACCTGTATCTCTGCAGGAGAAGGACGGCAAGACATGGTTGACACTCGCCGACAAGGATCCGTTTGACGTTTCTAAGGTTGAACGCAAGATTCCGCCGACGCGTGAACTCACTGTTGAGTTTGACCTCATGGCCGAGCAGAACGACCACGGCACGCTCATGATTGAGTTTGTCGACGACGAGGGCACAGCCTGCGCCCGCCTCGACCTCACTCCCGAAGGTGAATTCCGCTCGAAGGGTGGAGCGCGCTACGGCAAGATTCTCAACTACGAACCGGGCAAACCTTATCATGTAAAGGTTGACCTGACCCTCGACAACCGCAACTCTACGGTCTATGTCAACGGCGAGAAGAAAGCTACCCGTATGCTCTTCGCTCCGGTCAAGGAAGTTGAGCGCGTGGTATTCCGCACCGGTGGTCATTCCAATTTCCCGAATGTTGACACCGAGGCCGATCAGCAGAACGATATGCCCCGCGCCAACGATGTCGACAAGGAAGCCGTCTACCGCATCGCCAACTTCAAGAGCTCGTCGCGCGATGTTGACGGCACTGCCGCAGTGCTGAAATACGATGATTTCGCCCACCATGTGGACTATTTCAACGACATGGAGGATGAGAATATCGTTCAGGCCATCCCCAACTCCGAATCGTCCGCATGGATGAAGGAAAATGTGCCTCTCTTCGAGTGTCCCGATGAGGATATGGAGGAGATGTACTACTACCGTTGGTGGACACTGCGCAAGCACATTAAGGATACACCGGTGGGCTATGGTATGACTGAATTCCTCGTTGACCGCAGCTATGCCGACAAATACAATCTGATTGCCTGTGCCATCGGCCACCACATCTATGAAAGCCGCTGGCTGCGCGACCCGAAGTATCTCGACGGTATCATCAACACCTGGTATCACGGCAACGATGGAGCTCCGATGAACAAGATGATGAAGTTCAGCTCATGGAATCCGGATGCTGTCTACAACCGTTATCTCGTGGATGGCGACCTCGACGCGCTTGCCAAGATGTATCCTGACCTTAAGGCTGAATATGAACGTTGGGAAAGCTCCCACCGTCTGCCCAACGGTCTTTACTGGCAGGGCGACGTGCAGGACGGCATGGAGGAGAGCATCAGCGGCGGACGCAAGAAGAAATATGCCCGCCCGACCATCAACTCCTATATGTATGGCAACGCCAAGGCCCTCGCAGCCATTGCCGAGAAACTCGGCAAGAAGGACGAGCAGCAGCTCTATGAGCAGAAGGCCGAGGAAATCAAGAATCTTGTGCAGTCACGCCTCTGGAGCAAGGAGGATTCCTTCTTCGAGACAGTGCGTGGCGACACCTGCGCCCGTGCCCGCGAGGCCATCGGCTATATCCCCTGGTACTTCAACCTCCCCGACAAGGGTGTCTATGACGAGGCTTGGCTTCAGCTCAACGATGAGAAGGGATTCTCAGCCCCCTACGGTCTGACCACAGCCGAACGCCGCCATCCAGAATTCCGCACCCGTGGTGTCGGCAAGTGTGAGTGGGACGGTGCCATCTGGCCTTTCGCTTCCGCTCAGACCCTCACAGCTCTTGCCAACTATCTCAACAATGAGGAGAATCCCGTGGTGACCGACAGCACATACTTTGCACAGATGAAACGCTATGTCGAGTCGCAGCACCACCGTGGCCGTCCCTACATCGGGGAATATCTCGACGAAGTGACCGGCTATTGGCTCAAGGGTGACCAGGAACGCAGCCGCTACTACAACCATTCGACTTTCAACGACCTTGTGATTACAGGTCTGGTCGGTCTGCGTCCCCGCAACGACAACACCATCGAGGTCAATCCCCTCATCCCCGACGGGACATGGGACTGGTTCTGTCTCGACAACGTGCCTTACCATGGCCGTAATGTGACCATCCTCTGGGACAAGGACGGACAGCGTTACCATAAGGGCAGCGGTCTGCGCGTCTATGTCGACGGCAAGGAGGTCGGTCATGCACCCAAGCTCGAACGCCTTGTCTGCAAGGATGTTCTCTAACCGTCAAAACCGATAATTGACATGAGGCAGATACTTTATATCACACTCTTATTTCTCGCATCTTTGCAGGTCAGTGCGCTCGACGTGACGCGCATGACCTGCGAGATGGCGGATTCTCCTCTTGCCATCGACACCGAGACTCCGCGTTTCGGTTGGCAGCTCTCCGGCGCCAACGGTGACATGCAGTCGGCCTATCAGATAGAGGTCTATTCGATGAAGGCAGGCAAGTCGAAACTTGTCTGGAACTCAAAGAAGGTGCTTTCACCCAAAAGTCAGCTTGTGGACTATCGCGGTCCGAAGCTCGAACCGATGACGCGCTATTCGTGGCGTGTCAAGGTGTGGGATCAGAACAAGAAGGCTTCAGCATGGAGCGCGCCAGCGGAGTTCCGTCTCGCCCCCGACCGTGCTTTCCTCGACGGAAAGTGGATCGGAGCCATCAGTTATGATGACGCAAAGCTGCCGGAAGGACGCAATTATACCTACGACAAGTGGAAAGTCCCCGAAATCAAGGAGGCTTGGGAACGTGTCGACTCGATGGCCTCGCGCAGCATCATCCTCCGCACTGATTTCGATCTTCCAAAGAAAATCGCCGATGCCACGGTCTATGTCTGCGGTCTCGGTCACTACGAACTTTCAATCAACGGCGACAAGGTCGGCGATGGCGAGTTCACTCCTCTTTGGAGCGACTACGACAAGACTGTCTATTTCAACACCTACGATGTCACCTCTATGCTTCACCGTGGCGAGAACGCTATGGGTGTGCTTCTCGGCAACGGATTCTACAATGTCGTGCGTGGTAAGCGCTACAGCAAGCTTCTCGTCGGCTTCGGGCCGGAGACATTGTGGCTGAAAATGGTGGTCAACTATACCGACGGCTCTTCGGAGGTCATCACTACCGGTGATGACTGGAAATATGACCTCAGCCCCATCACCTTCCACTCCATCTATGGCGGTGAGGACTACGACGCGCGTCTTGAACAGCCGGGTTGGAACAAAGCCGGATTCAACGACAGCGCCTGGAAGCCCGTGGTCGTGCAGCGCGCACCCAAAGGCAAGCTGACCCCCCAGATGGCTCCTCCGGTGAAGATTATGGAGCATTTTCCTGTCAAGACACGCCACAAGCTGACACCTTCTGAGGTTGAGGCTGCATGTAAGTCGACCAAACGCACCGTCGATCCTTCGGCCATCCTTCTTGACATGGGTCAAAACCTTGCAGGTTTCCCCGAAATCACCCTTCAGGGCAAACCCGGCCAGACCGTGACTATGGTGGTGAGCGAAGGTATCACTGATGAAAACGCCGCAAATCAGCGTCAGACAGGCCGTCAGCATTACTACACCTATACTCTCCGCAGCTACGAGCCCGAGACTTGGCATCCGCGATTCTCCTACTACGGTTTTCGCTACATTCAGCTCGAAGGCGCGGTGTTCCCCGGAGAATATAATCCCTACGGACTTCCTGTCGTGGAGAATATCACCTCCTGCTTCATCTACAACTCTGCTGAGGAGGGAAGCGTGTTTGAATGTTCCAACCCCATCTTCACTGCGGCCCACAAGCTCATCCGTAATGCCGAGAGAAGCAACATGCAGTCTGTCTTCACCGACTGTCCCCACCGTGAGAAACTCGGATGGCTGGAGCAGGTGCATCTCAACGGTCCGAGCCTCTTCTACAACTATGACCTCACTTCCTACATCCCGAAAGTGCTCCGCGACATTGCCGACAGCCAGCGCCCCAACGGCATGGTTCCGACCGTCGCTCCGCAATATGTCATCTTCGAATGGCCCGGAATGGAAGGTTTCGCCGAATCTCCCGAATGGGGTGCGACTCTCATCATCTCGCCGTGGATGTATTATGAGAATTACGGTGACGACAGTCTGATACGCGAGTATTATCCCAACATGGTTGCCTATCTCGACTATCTCGGCACCCGTGCAGAGGACAATCTGATTGATTTCGGCCTCGGTGACTGGTATGACTACGGCGATTTCAAGGCCGGTTTCTCGCGCAACACTCCTGTGGGACTTGTGGCTTCCGCACAATATTATATGGACATACTCTATATGATAAAGGCAGCCGAACTTCTCGGTAAACATGAGGATGCCTCACGTTTCAGGCTCCTCGCTCAGAATGTGCGCGAATCGTTCAACCGCAAGTACTTTGACCCTGCGACCAACGACTACGGAACGGGCAGCCAGACCTCCAATGCCTTCCCGCTTTTCCTCGGCATGGTTCCCTACGAGAAGCGTCAGGCGGTCATTGACAATCTTGTCGGCGACATCCGTGAACATGGCGTCCGCCTCACAACCGGCGATGTCGGCAACCGCTTCCTCTTCCGCTCACTTGCCGACAACGGACTCGACGAGCTGATGTATGAGATGCACAATCATTACGACACTCCCGGCTACGGTTTCCAGCTCCAGTATGGTGCCACGACCCTCACCGAGCAGTGGGATCCCCGTCAAGGTTCATCATGGAATCACTTCATGATGGGTCAGATTGACGAATGGCTTTTCCGTTCGCTTGCCGGCATAAAGACCGATTATTCAAGTCCCGGTATGCAGCATCTGCTCATTCAGCCGTCGGTCGTTGGTGATTTGACGAGTGTCCACGGACGCACAGCCACCCTCTACGGCGATGTGGATGTCGCATGGGCGCGCAACGGTGATGATTTCAGCATCAACATCACTCTCCCGGCCAACGTGACTGCCGATGTGTTCATGCCCGGTCAGCTCTCACCGGTGAAAGTGTCGTCAGGCCGACACACCTTATCCTCAAAAATCAAGTAAACCATCCTTATAACTGCAAAATGAAATCAGCAGGCATACTTTTCGGGGCAGCGCTTATGGCGCTCCCCGCTTTTTCACAGAATACCTTTGAAAACCAGTTCCGCCGTCCGCTCGGTGAAGTTCTGAATGAAATCAGCGAACGCTTCCATGTGCGTCTGAAATACGACATAGACACCACCGGTCTTGTGCTTCCCTACGCAGATTCGCGCATCCGACCCTATTCGGTCGAGGAATCATTGACCAATGTGCTCATGCCGTTCGACTTCAAGTTCGTGAAGCAGAACGACACCACATACAAGCTTAAGAAATATGAATATCCGCGTCGCACCGAGGCCGACGGCCGGAAGCTCGTCGCATGGCTCAACACCCTATACTCCGACAAGGATTCATGGGAATTGCGCCGCGACTCTGTCAAGCGTCAGGTGCGCGAACTCCTCACTATCGACGATGCCCTCGCGCAGCGTGTAGGTGCGAAGCCGGTGTTTTCAAAAGCGAGGAAGTTCGACGGCTACACCGTTCAGAATTTCTATCTTGAGACACTGCCCGGCCTCTATGTCTGTGGGTCAATCTATGCGCCGACAGGCAAGGGAAAGCATCCGCTTATCATCTGTCCCAACGGTCATTTCGGCAACGGACGCTACAACACTGCGCAGCAGCAGCGTCTCGCCACTCTTGCCCGTATGGGAGCCATCTGTGTGGACTATGACCTTTACGGCTGGGGCGAATCCGCCCTTCAGGTCGGAAGCGAGGGACATCATACCTCCAAGGCGCAGGTAGTGCAGGCTCTCAACGGTATTTCCATCCTTGATTTCATGATTGAGCGCAAGGATGTCGACCCCACCCGCGTGGGTGTCAACGGCGGTTCAGGCGGCGGTTCGCAGTCAGTCCTCCTTTCGGTCATCGACCCGCGCTACACCGCTTCATGTCCTGTCGTAAGCCTCTCGTCGTATTTCGATGGCGGTTGTCCTTGCGAGAGCGGTATGCCCATCATGCGCGCAGGAGGCAACACCTGCAATGCCGAGCTTGCAGCCACATTCGCTCCGCTCCCCATGCGCATCGTTTCCGACGGAAAGGACTGGACAAACATTGTTCCTGAGAATGAGTTCCCCTATATTCAGCGAATCTACGGTTTCTATGATGCAAAGGACAAGGTGTCAAATGTCCATCTCCCGAATGAAGGTCACGATTTCGGTCCCAACAAACGTCAGGCCGTCTATGATTTCTTCATCGAGACCTTCGGCCTCGACCGCTCCAAACTCGATGAATCGAAGGTGACAGTCGAACCCCACGAAGCCCTCTTCTCCTTCGGCCCCAACGGCGAAAACCTCCCCGCCAACGCCATCCGCTATCAGAAAAAATAAGCAATCGGGACCATTCAGATTAGTCGGACCAGTCTGACGAGTCCGACCCCATCCGATAAGTCGGACCAAGCAACCCTCCCCCGAATCAGTGGCTTACCCCACTGACCCTTTATCCTCTAAAAATCCCTTTGCGGCGGCATATTGCAGACACTCTGCAATATGCCGCCGCAAAGGGATTTTTAGATTAATATTATCTGATATTGGATTTGCGATATACTTCTTGCATTAGCCACAATGCCAGGGTACTACGATAATGGGTATTATCATAAAGGAGAGTGTCAGATTCAAGGATATGAGCCTTTGATAAACTGAAGTCATGAATACGATTTGGAGCTGAGAAGCAATTTATTATAGTGTCAAGATCGACAGGATTGATGACAACTTTCCTGCGGTTAGGACCTATTATGATATGGTAATCTGTGTTATGTCTTGTAAACACACGTTCTATGCGGTGAAGGGCCTCAACTTTATCAGTAGTCAGAATCACATCATTTATGGTTATTGAGTCAGGCGATGGTACAAGCGGATAACGGTTGTAAAATTGAACGGGATTGGCAGATATTATAGAATCCCATAGAGGTAACGATTCCTGATTTATGAGAGGATCGTAAACTATCGGCTGAGGCTCGAACACTATATTGTGGCCATTGTTGCATGGCTTACCGGTAAGCATAGCCGGTATCCAGCTTTTGAAAAAGTCAGCATTTGTTGATGCCCTGAAGTAAATGTAATGATATTTCAGAAATTCAATTAAGCCGGACATAAGTTGCGGGGGATTTATGTTGGACGGCCCATCCTTTTGATTTGCCGACATAACGATAGGATCAAGCACAATCATGGCATAGTCAATCGGTTGGCCTGTCCTGTCTAAGTATTCTACCTTGTCCGCCATTGCCATCAGACTTTCTCCTGATGAGTCGAAATGATATGGATGGGCTTTACCGGTGGAATCAGCCAGATGGGCCCAGGAAACAGCATCATAATAGCAGGATACTGATGAGCCGAATATGAACGCATTGTATGAGTATCCTTCCGACAGACGGTCATTGAAGTTCGTGAGTGTTATCAATCCTTTATTTATGCCAACCCGAACCGGGGTTTCAATTGGATCCGGCAGATAGCAATTATAGTGCCTCACGACCTTGAAAGGGTCTGTTGCAACATACCACATTATTGCTATTGCTATGACAGGAAGTACCACCGCAAGAGATTTAATTATGAATTTTAAAATTGATTTTGTGATATTGTCCATGTAATTAGAGAGCAATGTTTTTAGAACTGAAAGTATATGAAAGTCATATCGACAGGTTCACTGAGAATGATAAGAGCTATGCATATCCAGTACAATGTAAGTCTGACTGAGCTGTGCTTGCTGATGTATTGAAGAGGATAATCCATGTTGCGGCTGCGCCATTCTATGACTGTAACCATTAATGCGGGCAATAGCCACCATGCTTTGAGCAATTTTGTCCAGTAAAAATAACCCGACACGCATACAATCACGGAGGCAGCGATACCAATAAAAATCATTGTTGTCTGTGAGATTCCGGTACGGCACATTATCTTCGTGATAACCCATAACAGACTAAAAGCCAATAAATATATCCATATACATGTAAATCCGGCATACATCTGATGCCAACTGTTACATCTGAAGAGGAAAAATCCGAAGGATACTACTCCGAATGTTATTGCTACGGACGGAAGATTCGATAATTCTATCGTATCATCACGACGGGACAATCCTATGGCAAATTTGCCTACCGTATATACAATAGCCCAATATGCACCCCATATTATGAAATTCCAGGATGCGCCATGCCACATGCCTGACAGAAGGAATATTATGAATGTATTTATTATTGTGCGCGAGCGGCTATGGCGATTTCCACCGAGTGGAATATAGACATAATCTTTAAACCATAACATCAACGATATATGCCACCGTTGCCAGAATTCCAATATATTGCGGGAAAACAATGGAAATCTAAAATTCGCCATCAGCTCTATGCCCAAAAGCCGCGATGTGCCACGTGCAATCTCACTATAAGAAGAGAAATCACAGTATATCTGTAATGTAAACAGCAATCCAGCTATAAGAATTATCAGTGGACTGCTCATGGAGGACAAAAACAATCTGTCAGCATAAATAGCCAACATGTCAGCTACACAGACTTTTTTTAAGATTCCATAAAGAACCATCCTTAATCCTGATGATGCATACTCCGTGCTCCAAGTACGCGGACGCTCTATCTGCGGAAGCAATTGCGCAGCACGCTCAATAGGCCCTGCCACCAATTGAGGGAAATATGCTATGAACGTAGCAAATGCCACAGGATCATGACATGCTTCTATCCTTTTCCTATAAACATCAACCGAATATGCTATTGCTTGAAATGTATAGAATGATATTCCAACCGGAAGCAAGACATCTATGGTAAACCAATCGAGGTTCCATCCTAATAGATTGAACAGCCGCTGCAAGTTTTCACTGAAGAAATTCAAATATTTAAAGATTGCAAGAATTCCTATATTTAATACTATGTTCGAAACTGTAAGCAGAAATCCATATTTCGACCTGGCGCCCATGGCCGTGACGAATGTTGATACGGTGGTAGCGATTATCAATCCAAGAAATCTCCAATCCCACCATCCATAGAACAGATAGCTGGAAGCGAGCAACAAAATGTTCTGCATTATCACATACCGACGCAAAACCAGCCAGTAGATAATAAACACCACTGAAAAGAATATCGCAAATGAAATTTCTGTGAATTGCATTGAGTAAAAAGGTTATTATTCCATGCGAATTTAATCATTTCGAGACTAAGAATCAATATTGGCGGCACATAAAATTTAAGGCATGTTAAATTTTATGTGCCGCCAATGAATATATTCATGATTTAATTGGAACATCAATCGTTTTTCATATTCAAGTCAAACGTTTATCTTTGAACCTGTCGAGGCAAAGTAAGTAAATATAAATTATTAAGTCATAAGCGAAACGCTTATCTGAGCAAGGTAGGCGTTTCGCTTATGACTTTTGTTCTATTCGTATCAGGTTCTGCCCTCCGGTCTATTGCAGGATTCTGAATTCCGCCCGGAGGGTGTCGGTGCGGGTCCGGTCATCTTCGGGGTTGACTGTCCGGCAGAGGCGGTAGTCACCTTTCGTGAGATTTTTGTTGAAGAACCCTGTGTGATCGACATGCCGACTGGTGGATTGAGGAAAAATTATGTAGGCCACGGCAGTCCAGACCGCGGATGCTTCGTCCGGTCCGGCCGGATTGTATGGAACCGTAACCCAATCGTTACCCTCCTGCCTTTCAAACCAAAACATTTCTCCAAAGGTCACTTTGCCGTCAGTTTCATTGATGATTTTAACGATGATTGAATCTGCATGGGCCTTGATGCTGTCGGGATTCTCTATTTCCATTCTTATTGGTTCCGGAGGTGTAGCCTCGGCTATCGTGGCCACTTGAAATTCATGGAGCCTGTTGAAGTTGGGAAGTGATGAGAGTGCGGCACCTGAATGCACATACCATTCCATCAGTGGCCGGATTCTGTCGAGAAATTCCTTCCAACCTTGGTCAGAGCTTCCGACCATCTCATACCAATAGCTTTCCGAACTCGCCTTGCAGAAGGCAAGTCTTTCGGACAGCGGTCGGCTTGTGTAGATTTCAAGATACGGAGCTATGACTGCATTGGCTTTCTCTGCATCTTCCTCTTTGAGGTAACTGATACATTCATACATCATTTCCCGTCCGTCGGCCGTAGGGTCCATCCCGATTTTTTCAGATGTGCATCCTGCCATGACAATGGCGATGAGGAGCAGAATTGAAGAGAGCGACTTTTTCATTGTAATTTAATTGGGTGAGGACGCAAAGATACGCAAAAAAATGACTTCTAAGCACTTTGCTGAAAATATCCTGCAATAAAATGCGTAAATTTGCGGTTGGATTGAAGAAGGCTTGTTGCGTTTGCTTGATCAAATGCCCTTCCATCTCAAAAATTTTTACCATGAATATGAATACCGACATTAATAAACTCAGCGCATTATTTTTGGCGCTATGTATGGGTGGAGCTGTGGCTGATGCCCAGTTTTCGGCTCCGAAGAGAGCATATCTTGAATCGCTTGTCACCACCGACCATCCCGACAGGATTTACCGCACCGGCGAAAACGCCACCGTCACGGTTCAAGCCTTCAAGGGTGGATTGCCCGTGGATTCGGTTTGGATAAGATATTCGGTCGGGGATGAGATGATGTCCCCCGAACGCAAGGATTCGGTCATGATTCTCGGAGGTAAGGCCACGATTGACCTCGGCACACGCAATTTACCGGGATTCAGGACCTGCAATCTGCGATATACCGTCTACGACAAGAACTACTCCGACATTGTAAAGGTCGGCTACGACCCTGAGAAAATTGAAAGCTTCATATCCGACCCGAAGGACTTCGACAAATTCTGGCGACAGGCATTGAAGGAGGCTGCGGCTGTTGACCTTGCGCCTGAAATCACACCATTGCCCGAAAAATCGACCGAGACGGTTGAGGTGTCGAAAGTGAAAATCAATGTCGGCCCGAATGGTCGCCACATCTACGGTTATCTTGCCCGTCCGCGCGACGGAAAGAAGCATCCGGTGCTCTTCTGTCCACCCGGAGCAGGGGCGAACCGCACCACACCCTACACCGCTTACAGCGATATGGGCTTCATCTATCTCAACATCAATATCCACGATGGTTGTGATCCTGAGCTTGGCGAGGAGGAATTCAAGGCTGCAAAGGAGCGGGTGAACGACTATAACCGCCGTGGGATTGAGTCGCCCGACAGTTTTTACTACAAATCCGTCTATGCAGGATGTGCGAGGTGCATCGACTTCCTCTGTTCACTCCCGGATTGGGACGGCAAGAATGTCGGTGTGACCGGAGGCAGCCAGGGTGGTGCCCTGTCAATCATCACCGCTGCCTTGAACCCGAAGGTGACAGCCTGCTCCCCCTTCTATCCCGCGCTCTGCGATTTGACAGGCTTTCTCAACGGTCGTGCCGGAGGATGGCCGAAATATTTCCGTGGAAGGGAGGAGGCAAAAGGTGCTGAAGAGACTTTGCCGTATTACGATGTCGTGAACTTTGCCAAGAGAGTGAAATGTCCCGTATTCTACTCTTTCGGCTTCAATGACGAGACATGCTCCCCGACCTCGACCTACGCTGCCTACAATGCCATAACAGCACCCAAGAGGCTTGCCGTCACCCCGACGAGCGGTCACTGGCGTTTCCCTGAGACCAACGACGAATCCGTTGAGTGGATGATGAAGCTCTTCGGAATGAAGTAACGGACTATATACATAATATAATAGAACTGACAACAGAAATCCCGGATGGAAAAAGCATCAGTCAATGATGACAGACTTTTCCATCCGGGATTTCTGTTGTCGGTATATGAACTTACTTCTTAGAGTTTCTTGAAGAAGTAGACGGTTGCTTTGTCGGACGTATCGAGAGTGTAGGGTCCGGAGATTTTGACAGATTTGTTGACTACTGTTGATTCTCCCGACTTGGGATTGTAGGCGGTGACGCTGTATTTTCCGGCCGGAAGGTCAAGGGGAATTGCATTTGCTCCTTGCGAGTAGACAATCATTCCATCTTTTCCTCCGAGGAGTTTGAAGTCATCACTGTCAGTCCCGACAATTTCCATCGTGGAGGCTGCTTTGAGGAAATCGCTGTCCTTAACGGGGATTCCTGCAAGTGAGCCGCCGGCCATGAATACGGCCCAGGCCATGTCGGGGTAGTTCTGCGCATAGTAGGTGACGGCCTTTTCGGGATACTTGTTGCGATATTCGCTGACGGCTTTGTAGGCTTCCTTGAAAGTCACCTTGCCGACCTTCATCTTGCGCGCGTGCTGACGCGGTGCCAGATTCTTGCCTCCTTCGGGAGCATAGATGCCGTCGGTCTTGTAGTGCCAGTAGCGGATGTCGATGATGTCGACCACATCGGCATATTTGGGGTTGGCCAGTATGGCATCCTGCACATCTTTTGTAGTGCTGAGGGCCACTTTCGCATCCTTTCCTGTCTCTTTCTCCCATGCGGCAATCTCGTCAAGCCAGAATTCAACGAAGTGCTGCGGACCGGTGAACTCGGCGCTGATGAGGTGGACAACGTTGGGGTCGTCGGCGAAGTTGTCGAGGTTCATGCGGATATAGTTCTTGTGAAGTTCACGGCGTGTCGGGTGGTTGACATCGTAGAACATATCGGCAACGAAGATTCGCTTGTCGCCGGCGAAGGGGACAGGTTCGGGGAAGTCTGTCGCGTTGATGTTGTTGGATGAACGCCAGGGGGAGTCAACCCAGTGTGCTCCTGCTTCGAGGATGTTGTGCTGGAAATAGTGCTCGTTGAAGAGGAGTTTTCCTGCCTCGGCACCCTTGTCGGCAAACTCGTCGAGGCGGCTCCAGTACCATGCGTTGGGGCGGGTGAGGTCATATTTGCTGAGACCGTCCCATGCAGTTCCCTGACCGCTGCGGGCGAAGGGCTGCTCATAGAATGGAGCCCAGACATCTCCGTCGCGGCGGCGGATACGCTCATGGTCGTCGCGGCGGCGCTCATACCAGAGTCCGTAGTTGTGGTCGAGGACGGTGATGTCGTTCTCAATCATGTAGGCAAGCGTGGAGTCGATGCGGTCAGTCAGGCCGAGACCCTCACGGCTCGGGACGAAGCGGGTGACGTGGGGTTTGGCCTTCGGCAGATAGTTGTGTTTGATTTTACCGTTCCACCAGGGCACTTCGTGGCGTCCGCCTGTCATGACTGCGCCGTCCATGACCATGCGGCCGTTGGCAATGGCATAGTTATGGTTGGGAGCAGGGGTTGTTTTGGTGGCTTTGAACTTGATGTCGTCGATTGATTTCACACCTTCAGCCGACACTGATGCGGTGAAGGGTGCGTCCTGAATCCATTTTTCAAGTGTCAGTCGTGGGATATAGGCATCCTTTGCAAGCTGCATGGCGGCTTCGACTGTCGGGCTGCTTGTCGCGTTGGTAGCGCGGGGAAGTATGCGCGACTGCGATTCGGGCACCTCGTTTCCGAGACGGTCGGCAAGCTGTGCGTAGAAGAAGCTTCGCGGCTGGACATGGTTGTTGGACTGCGCCCATTCGCCGTCGCCCGAGAACTGCGCCCAGCATCCGTAAGCGGCGTTTATGGCATCGGGAGCCGGAGTGTAGCACTCGATTTCGGAAGCTGTACACTGCCAGAAGAGGGAATTGCCGGTGTTCCAGCCTGCGCCGTTCTTGTCCTGACCGAGATTTTTGTATGTGAGGTTATTGCCGTCGATGTTGACAACGTCGAAGAGCAATCCGGGTGCCCAGGCATCGACCGAACCGCTGAATCCGAGTGCTTCCTCGGCCTCACACTGCACGAATGCGTTAGGACCGGGGGCGATGAATCCCGCCGAGAAGTCGTTGATGCCGTTCTTGGAGAGGCAGCGCTGGAATAGGTTCTGCTGGCCGAGTGTCTGGAAGACCGCGCGGCGCATACCTCCGATTTCCGACACGGGCTCGGATGCGATGCAGTCCTCGACGGTGATTTTCGATGCTGTCGGCTGAAGGATGACTGCGCTTCCTGCGAAATGCTTGAAATCAACCTTGCGCACCCAGCAGTTCTCGGCGTTGGCAACTGAGATGCCGTCCCAGCAGTGGTCCTCGTCTTTGGGATACTTTGTGTTGTAGTCCGAAACGAGGGTCATGTTCTCGATGCCGATGTCGGAGACGCGGCCGGGCCAGGAGTAGGGGAGGACAGTTGTCTGCGCCCATTTGCTGTCGAGTGCCATTGTGAGCGGCGCGTCAAGCGTAAGGCTTCCGGGGGTGGCTTCGGTCACAGTGCGGTCCCAGCGCATGTCGATGTCGGTCGGTTTCCATGCGAGGGCGCTGATGCCGCCTCCATAGATGTCGCAACCCATCGACTTTATCCATTCTGCCGTCGACGGACGCATGACAAACACGCGGTCGCCTGCCTTGAGTTTTGCATTGCCCTTCACGTCGAGTTTCCCGGCATTGACGGGGACATAGCTGTCGGTGACGGTGAGGGTGTCGGTGACAGTGGGGTTGAAAATACCCTCTACATAGATGAGAGCGCCACGGTCAACTCCGGTCTTCTTGATGACTGTGGCCGTTTCGCTGCTACCGCGGAGCACAATGCCTGAGGCTGCTATGCGGAGCGGTTTGGAAATCTCGAATTCACCTTTGTCAAGAAGCACTGCGCCTCTGAATCCATCTTTGCCTTCAGGAAGCGAGGCTGCATAGTCGATGGCGCGCTGGATGCGCTCGCTGTTGTCGCCTGCTTTCCAGGGAACGAAAACGACGTTGGCCACGTCGGGTATCGGTTGCGATGAATTGCGGTAGCCGCAGGTCGAATAGTCGAGGATGCGGTTGCCACGCTCATCGGTCACATAGTTTATTTTTCCGTCTTTGACCGTCATTGGCAGCTCGGCGCGTGCACCGGAGGCGAGCAGCGAGAGAAGACCGACGGACAGGAATATCTTGTTCATGATGTTTGATTTTGGTGTGCATTTATAAAATCAGTGCTGAAAGCACCTGCCGTTCGTATCAGCAACGTGATTTCAGCACTGCCATTATGCTAAGTATAATATCTATCAGATTGTGCCTCCACGGGCTTTGATACGTTCGTACC
>CANCXM010000007.1 GCA_947381945.1 uncultured Muribaculaceae bacterium | reverse complement strand
TGGATAATTAAAAAAGTTCCTACGTTTGCGTTTTCATTGCAAACATAGGAACTGTCACTTTTGGGACTTATGTCCTTTTGTGCCCTTCCTTATTCTTCCGTGGATTCCTCAGGAATCTCGAAGATTGAGAAGTTGACCGAGCCGTAGGCTCGATGTTCGGAGAAATGCGGGAGGGATGAGAAATCGTATTTTTTAGAATGTTCGATGATGAAGATGCTCCCGGGATGAAGGAGCTTCGAATCGAGGACCATCTGCGGGATGTCGCCGAAGCCTTCGAGGTCGTAGGGAGGGTCTGCGAAGACGAAATCGAAGGTCGATGCCGAGTCGCGAATGAATCTCAACGCATCCGTGCGCAGCATATGGAGATTGCGGTCGTCGAGTTCGCGTTTCACCTTCTCGATGAAACGTGCCTGCGTAGCCGATTTTTCGACAGAGGTGACCGATGCCGCACCTCTCGAAAGCAGTTCGAAGCTCACGGCTCCGGTTCCGGCAAAGAGGTCGAGGCATTTGAGTCCCTCGATGTCAACCATATTCTCGATTACATTAAAGATATTCTCGCGCGCGAAATCGGTGGTCGGGCGTGCGGTGATATTGGTCGGGACGTTGAAACGCCGGCGACCATATTTTCCTCGGATTATTCGCATAGTGGGAGTGTTATGAGTTCGAATGGTGCGAGCATGGCATCCTTCCCGGCCTTGAACATCTGTGGCGGGAAGATGATGGGCACAACGCGCGCCACGAAATTGCGTAGCATCGGTGTGAGTCTGTCGCGGAGTTCCTGGTCGCCTGCAAGCAGCAGCTCGTCGTTCCGCTCGTCAAGGCCGAGGCGCTGACGGATGGCAAGCAGATAGTAGACGGCATCCTCCGGATTGTGATAGCTGAAAGTGTTGGCCATCAGCAGGCGGCGTCCGTCGGTGATGACAACGTCTATTGAATCCTGACGGATATTCGCAATCATCTTGACCTTGTTGCCGTGAGTGCCGTTTATGGCGGCGTAGCGGCATAGCGCGGCTATGTGGCTGACAACCGTGACGCGTTGGAACGTACGGTTGATGAAGCCTCTCAGTTCCGGCTCTATGCCCGTAAGCACGAGTGCATTGACCGTGCCGGTATCGTCGGCGGTCATTTCAAGTTTGCTGTCGGGATAGGCTGTGTCGAAAAGCAGTCGGCGTTGCTCCTCACTCTCGCATTGGGTCGGAACAACGGTGTAGTCGCGCGTTTCAACCACGCAATAGACCCTGCGGAAATCACTCAACAGGGCGGGATGGTCGTAAATCACATTCTGTATGGCACCGATCCACGACGTGGAAGCAGTGTCGAGTGCAAAACGGCGGTAAATCAGCGAATTGTCCTCGACGATTGAATATATCACCACGTCAAGGGCATCGTGGCTCAGACGCAGCAGGAGATTTCTGATTTCAGGACTTTCAATCCTTTCACTTAAAGCTTCGGGTGTCATTCAGGGGATGTTTATAGAGGCAAAATTAGTCAAAAAACTCATATCGCGCAACTGCGGTCGATGGCTTTTGCTGATTTTCAGGCCGGGGAGAGGCGGAGAGGACGGTCGGAGCGTGAAAAAATGGGTCAATTCGAAAATCCGGTGAAAAAGGGATACAAACGAACAGAGTAAACAAAAGAAACAAAAGTATAATTTGCTTGAAATTAACCTTTTGTATCTTCTGGCCTTCTGTCGTTATGTGCCTTTTTCAGATATTACAGCTTGTACCAAAAAGCGGATTGAAAACAAATATCCCATGCAAAGATAATGCCTTGCATGGGATTAAAAGGTGCGTTAATACAAATGTGGTCTGTAATTTCTATTGCTGCACGAGATTAGGCACTCCACCCCATTGGTTGGGGACGGGCTGACTCGGTTGAACTGCAAAATATATGAATACTAATGCTCCGATGAAAGGTATGAGATTGATGAGAATCCACCAGCCAGAACGTCCTGTATCATGCATACGGCGCACTGCCAAGCCAAGAGACGGAAGAATAAGAGCAAGCGAGAAAATACCGCTCACGATAGTTTCCATTGTTTCGCTCCAAAAGAAAAGTGTGGAAATCACTGCGCCTACAATAAAGCAGAACAAGAAAAACCACCAATATTCCGAACGTGAAGCACGACCCTGGAAATTGCAATAGTTGACTGTGACGGCGCGTTGCACAGCCTCACCGAAATTAAGTTGACGTTGATACATAGTTAATAAGGTTTGTGGTTGTAAGAGTTGTACCCGACTGCATGTTTCAACACAATCGGGAGTGAGTATGATGCAAAAATACGTTTATTATCCATGAAATCCAAATATCCATCAGTGGAATTGTGAAATTTGTGCGTATTTATTTATGTGGAAAAATCGTGTGTAAAAAATTTCAGTCAAACTCTTTTCATATATCCGTGATGCGGATTCTCGCTATTTTTCGCTAACTTTGCACCCTAAACGGTTTATCCCCCGAGGGGATGGATTTGCTTTCTGACTGCATATCCACAATATACATAATAAACATACACCCAAAAGAGTACAATAAACATACACCCAAAAGAATACACAGTAATACTACAATGGCAAACTGGTTTGAAACTAAGGTCCGTTATGATAAGACGATGGAAAACGGCGCCATCAAGAAAGTAACTGAAGCATATATGGTTGATGCCCTCTCGTTTACTGAGGCAGAGGCCCGCATCTCAGAGGAAATCGCCCACTTTACTTCCGAATTTTCAGTATCGGCCGTGAAGCGCACCAAGATTGCAGAAATCTTCCGTGAGCGTACAGGCGACAAATGGTATCTCGTGAAGGTGGCTTTCATCACTCTCGATGAGAAGACCGCTGTCGAGAAGAAATCCATTTCCCAGATTCTCGTGGCCGCCGACAGCTTCAAGGAGGCTTTTGATAATTTCATGGAGGGCATGAAGGGTACGATGGCTGATTTTGAAATCAACACCATCCAGGAGACCCTTATCATGGATGTCTATGATGCCAACCTTGGCGGCGAAAACAAGGAGGGTTGATTGTCATGACCGTCAGTCAACGTCTGCTCGAACTGCGCAAGTCCATCCCTGAGGGGGTGGAACTTGTCGCCGTGTCGAAATTTCATCCCTCCGAGTCTATCATGGATGCCTACGGAGCAGGTCAGCGTGTGTTTGGCGAAAGCCGTGCGCTTGAACTTGAGGCCAAGGCCGGGGAGCTTCCTGCCGACATAGACTGGCATTTCATCGGTCACCTCCAGACCAACAAAGTACGCAAGGTGGTGGCCCATGCCTCGCTTATCCACAGTATTGATTCCGAACGCCTACTGCGGGCTGTGGACGATGAAGCTGCCAAGGCCGGACGCAAGCCCGGAGTCCTTCTTCAGCTTCATGTCGCTAAAGAGGAGACAAAATTCGGTTTCACACCCGAAGAATTGCTTGACTTTGTGACTCCGGAGCTTCTTGCCTCGCTGAAGGCGGTTGAAATCCGTGGGGTCATGGGTATGGCCTCGAATGTTGACGATGAGGAGCGTATCCGCAGTGATTTCCGTGAGATTCGTTCTACGTTCGACAGTCTCCGTGCCGGTGTCTTCGCCTCCTCACCCTCGTTCTCGATTGTCAGCATGGGCATGAGTCATGACTGGCCTATTGCTGTGGAAGAGGGGGGCAACATGATTCGTGTCGGGACCTCGATTTTCGGCGAAAGGGAATATTAACAGGAATAAATCAGCATTTCGAATGACCGGAATAAGAAAGATTGCGATAGCCACAGGCACACGTGCCGACTGGGGATTGCTCAGCGGAATTGCCCGTGCGCTTGATGAGCGCGAGGATTGCCATGTCGACATTCTTGCGACAAACATGCATCTGAGCGAACGCTACGGTCATACGATTGACGAGATAATCGCCAACGGTTTCGCGCAGCCATTCCGCGTTGAGATGCCCGATTCGACAGACTCTCCTGTCGGGACTGTAAAGGCTATGGGCGAGTGTATGACCGGCATGGCCGCCGTGCTTGAAAGCATTTCCCCCGACCTTTTGGTCATTTTGGGTGACCGTTTCGAGATGCTTGCCACGGCCACCGCAGCTCTGATGCTCCGTATCCCGATTGTCCACATTGCAGGAGGCGAGATTTCTGAGGGAGCTGTCGACGACAGCATCCGCCATGCCATCACCAAGATGTCTTCCCTGCATCTGACAGCTACCGAACCGTATCGCCGGCGTGTGATTGCAATGGGTGAGGATCCGGAGCGCGTAATCAACACGGGTGCCATCGGTGTCTACAATATAATGCATGAACCTTTGATGGAACGCCGCGAGCTGGAAACATCCGTTGGCCTACCCTTGCCTGAGGGTTCATTGCTTGTCACATACCATCCCGCCACTCTCGACGATGAGGACCCGGGAAGCCGCTGCGACAATCTTCTTGCCGCCCTCGACCGTTTCCCCGAGTCAAATATAATCATCACATATCCCAACAATGATTCGCGTGGACGTGTCATCATTGACCGCATCGAAGACTATGGTCGTCGTAATCCCGGACGTGTCCGTGTCATTCCATCCCTCGGCAAGCTGCGCTATCTTTCGGCTTTGCGTTGTGTGAGTGCCGTGGTAGGCAATTCGTCGAGTGGAATTGTCGAGGTGCCTTCGATGCACATCCCGACTGTCGACATCGGCATCCGTCAGCGGGGACGCTTGTGTGGCGAGAGTGTGATACATTGCGGCGACTCAACGGATGAAATCGCTGAGGCTATCGGCCTGGCACTCTCCCCGAAGGGCCAGAAAATGGCCCGCGAGGCTGAAAATCCATATTTCCGGCCCGACACCCTTGCCATAATGGTCAAGGCAATCGCGGAAACTCCAATTGAAACTTTAAGAAGTAAGAAATTCTATGACATCCCGGTCTAATCAAGCTGTCAAACCGCTTTTCATCATTCCTGCAAGGGGTGGTAGCAAGGGTATTCCGCGCAAGAACATCAAACCATTGTGCGGTCGTCCTTTGATTCACTACTCCATAGATGTGGCCCGTGAGCTTGCTCCTGATACAAACGTCGTTGTGTCTACTGACGATGATGAAATCCGCGCGGTAGCCGAGGCGACCGGATTGCCGGTCAATTACCGTCGTCCTGCCGAACTCGGTGGGGATAAAGTCGGGTCGCGCGAGGTTATAATCGACGCGATGGATTGGGCTGACCGAAGCGGAATAGACTATGATGTTGTGGTCCTGCTGCAGCCGACATCACCGATGCGCACGGTTGATGACGTGAAGGGCTGCATGGAGCTCTATACCCCGGATGTCGATATGGTGGTGACCGTGACGGAAGCCGCCTGCAATCCATATTATGACTGTTTCGAGACCTCGTCGGACGGAACGCTCCATGTCGCAAAAGGTGAAGGCAAATTCACCCGCCGTCAGGATGCTCCGAAGGCGTGGCAATACAACGGTGCGGTCTATGTCATCAATCCTGCTTCCATCCGGCGGATGGGACTTGGGGAATTTCCCCGTAGGATTCCATTTGAAATGCCACGGTCGCGTTCGGTCGACCTTGACACACCGCTTGACTGGATAATAACTGAAAACCTGATGTCACATGCAGATTGACCGACACATATTGGCCGACAGCTCACGATTGATTGATGCTCTTGGCCGTCTTAACGAACTTTCGGGAGGAGTGATGACTCTCTTGGTGACGGATGCCGACGGACGCATGGTCGGTACGCTTACCGACGGCGATGTGCGTCGCGCACTTCTGCGTGGGGTGAAGCTCGATGCTCCCGTGTCGGAGGCGATGTTCCGCAAGTTCCGTTTCTTGAGCGAAGGGGAGGTGAATCCCGACACTCTCCGAGAGTTGCGCCGCCACAGGCTGACTCTCATCCCGGTCCTTGACGGTGACGGTCACATCCGCGATGTCATTGACACCCGCGTCACCAAGACGGTGCTTCCGGTCGGTGCCATACTCATGGCCGGAGGCAAGGGTGAACGCCTGCGTCCCATGACACTCACGACTCCCAAACCCCTGCTGACCATCGGCGACAAAGCTATTATCGACTACAATATCGAGGCCCTTGCAGCAGTAGGTGTTAAGAATATAAGCGTCACGGTCAATTATCTTGCCGAACAACTGGAAGAGCATTTCTCAACGCCCGTGGCAGGAGTGAATGTAAAATGCGTGAGGGAAGCGCGCCCTCTCGGCACCATCGGATCCGCAGCTCTTGTCGAGATACCTGTGGATGGCGATACGATTGTCATGAACTCCGATTTACTGACGACAATCTCCTTCGAGGACCTCTACTTGCATCACCGCGCGCAGGAAGCCGACATAACCATAGCCGCCGTGCCCTACAATGTCTCCGTCCCATACGCCATTCTTGATACCGATGGACAACGTGTGACAGCCCTTGAAGAGAAACCCTCATATTCCTACTATGCCAACGCGGGTATCTATGTCTTCTCGAATGCCCTGCTCCATACCCTCAGTCCCGACGAACGCACTGATGCCACCGATTTAATCGAGCGCGCCATTGCAGAGGGAAAGCGCGTCAGCTATTTCCCAATCAACGGAACATGGATAGATATAGGCTCGCCGGTCGATTTCGCCCATGCCCGCGAACTGATGCGTCACTTGCAGCAGACACTTGATGCTTGAAATCCTTTCATGCCTCAAAAGTGTTATAATTTACAAATCATCAATTCTAACAACAAGTCCGCTAATACAATGGCTGATTCCAACTTCATAGATTACGTTAAAGTCCTCTGCCGTTCAGGCAAAGGCGGTGCCGGTTCGAGGCATTTCTATCGTGCGAAATATGTTCCCAAGGGTGGTCCCGACGGTGGTGACGGTGGCCGTGGCGGTCACATCATCCTCCGTGGCAACTCCCACATGTGGACACTTCTCCCGCTCCGTTACCGCCGTCATATCTTTGCCGGCAACGGTCAGAGCGGTTCCGGTGGCCGTTCCTTCGGAAAGGATGGTGAGGATGTGATTGTTGAGGTTCCCTGCGGCACCGTCGTTTTTGATGCCGAGACAGGTGAATATCTGTGCGAGGTCACATCGGACGGCGAGGAGGTGAAGCTCCTGAGAGGTGGCCGTGGCGGTCTTGGCAACTGGCATTTCAAGAGTGCGACCAACCGCACTCCGCGCTATGCGCAGCCGGGCGAACCTGCCATCGAGAAGTCAATCATCCTTGAATTGAAACTTCTGGCTGATGTCGGTCTCGTCGGTTTCCCGAATGCAGGTAAATCCACCCTCCTGTCATCCATCTCTGCAGCCCGTCCGAAGATTGCCGACTATCCCTTCACGACGATGGAGCCTCAACTCGGCATTGTATCCTATCGCGGCAACCAGTCGTTTGTCATGGCCGACATCCCCGGTATCATCGAAGGTGCCAGCGAAGGAAAGGGTCTTGGTCTGCGTTTCCTCCGCCATATCGAACGAAATGCCGTGCTTCTGTTCATGGTCCCTGCCGATGCCGACGACATCAAGGCTCAGTACGACATACTTGTGGGTGAGCTCGAACGCTTCAACCCGCAGCTTGCCGACAAACCCCGTGTGCTTGCCATCTCCAAGAGCGACATGCTTGACGAGGAGCTGATGAAAGAAATTGAGGCAACCTTACCCGAAGGAGTTCCCCACATCTTCATCTCGGCTGTTACAGGCATGGGGCTCACCGAGCTTAAGGACATGCTTTGGGCTGAGATTACCGATGAGCGTAACCGTATCGAAGTCAATCCTATCACCCACCGTCCCCTCGACGGCCATCACCGTGTCCGCGAAGAGGATGAATTCATCTTTGAGAACGCTCCAGAAATTCCCGGTGATGATGAGGAGGAATGGGATGACATTGATGACGAAGGCTTCGAGGGAGAAGACTACGGCTATGGTATGCTTGACGAGGACGGCTACGAGGAGTATAAGGACTAAGCCGGTTCTCATTACTGAAAAATAAAGGGTAAAATCATCCTGAAATTAAACAGTCCACATTGTTTGCGATTCTACTGCAAACAATGTGGACTGTAATTTTATCTGTATCTATCCTGCAAGTGGATTACTTGCCTGTGAAGACGCGGTATTCACCGGGTTTGAGGGTGGTGGGGAGAGTGGCTTGGTTTCCGGTAAAGAAATCTATTGTTTCGGTGGTGATTTCAGGAGTTTCAGCACTGAATTTGAGTTCCTCTTCTTCAGCTCCGAGGTTCACGAGTACTATGACGCGGGAATCATCCTTCGAGCGGGAGAAGACATAGAGGTCGGGGCTGGTTGTGGCGTAGCGCACCATTTCGCCGCCTTCCTCTCCGGCGAGAAGTGCTGCCTGAGTGTGTTTGAGATTATTGAGTTTCTTGTAGAACTCAAAATATTTGTTGCGGGGTTCCCATTCCGGAGCCTTGTCCTTCACGAAGAATTCGAGGGCGCGGTTCATGCCTGTTTCCTGACCGGTGTAGATGAGGGGCATACCCGGAAGGGTGTAGGAGAGGACAGCGAAAGCATCGGAGAGATTGCCGAGTCGCTCGAATTCGGTGCCTTCCCATGAGTTGAGGTCATGGTTGGTAATCATGTTCATCAGGTAGGTGTCGCGGGGATATTCGGCAGCCTGCGATGCAAGGAGTGAGTCAATGTCTGCGGCATGGCGTGTGGGGAAGGTGCGGACTTCGCCCTTGTCATTCTTGAAGGTGTATTGACCGGAAGTAGCGGCGATTTCGCTGAAAAGGTCCTTCATCGGCCAGTTGTAGCCCATGTCGAAGCCGTTTTTCTGGAGCGCGGGAACGCTCGCTTCGGCAAGCATGAAGAGGTCAGGTTTGACGGCCTGGAGCTGGGGACGTGCCTCATCCCAGAAATCGACGGGTACTTCCATGGCCACATCGCAGCGGAAACCGTCAACGCCGACTTCAGTGAGCCAGAATTTGAAGGCATCGACCATTGCGGCGCGCATTTCAGGATTGGAGTAGTCGAACTTGTAGACATCCGTCCAGTCGTATGGGCCGAACATGTTGCCGAGTGAATCTTTTGCATACCAGTCGGGATGCTCTGTCACCCATGCGTTGTCACATCCTGAGTGGTTGGGCACCCAGTCGAGGATTACCTTCATGCCGAGGTCATGGGCTTTTTTCACTGTTTCCTTGAATTGGTCGAGAGTGCCGAATTCGGGGTTGAAAGCCTTGTAGTCCTTGACGGCATAGTAGCTGCCAAGCTCACCCTTGCGGTTCTTTTCGCTGATGGGATAGATTGGCATGAACCAGAGGATGTCTACCCCGAGGTCCTTGAGGCGGGGAAGTTGGGAATCGAAGGCTGTGATGGTGCCGGAATCGGTGAACTGGCGTACATTCACTTCGTAGATGACCGCATTGCGCGACCAGTCGGGGTGGGTTACGTTGGTATAAGTTGAGTCGCGTCCGTCAGCCTGCGAGTCGTTCTTCTTCGAAGAGCTGCATGATACGACGAGAACCGTGACGGCTGCCACGGCAAGAATGGTTAGAAAGAATTTTTTCATCGGAGAATTTGAAAAATGTGAGTATGATAGTGATTGCGAAGATACGAATAAAAAGTCATTTATCCTAAGAGTATGATTACTTTTGACTTATTTAAGATTTATATTGACCTTTCGAGTATGTTTTTTGATTTAATGATGGAGTTATGGGGTTCCATAATGACTGAATTAAATCAAAAAACAGACCGGAAGGGCTTATAAAGATTTCATATAGTTAAAAGTAAACATACTCTAATGCTCAACATATATTAATATATGTGGTTCTACATATCGTGGTGCTGACAATAATAAGCGCTTTCCGACCGTTACAATATAGCTGAAAAAGAAGTGCTCTGCGCCACTCTTCCCGAGCCGACGCAGAGCATATAATCAAAAAGCTAATTCTATTACGTTGTATGTCTTTTTGACTCGACGAAGTGAGAATGGTTTAATCGTAACCTTGTGATTTTAACTCTGTTTAACATTATATTTTGAGATGATGAGCAAAACTGTCGCCACCCCTCTTGAACTGCTTGCACCTGCACGCAATGCCGACATCGCAATCGCTGCTATCACAGCCGGAGCCGATGCCGTCTACATGGGTGCGTCGAGTCATGGCGCGCGCCATGCAGCCGCCAATTCCATAGCCGACGTAGCTCGTGTGGCCGATTATGCCCATCGTTTCAATGCAAAGGTTTTCGCGACTGTCAACACCATCATTTATGATGAAGAGTTGAAGTCGGTGGAGCGGCTTATCGGAGAGCTGTACAGGGCCGGAGTTGACGCGCTCATTGTCCAGGACATGGGTATTTTGCGTATGGATATTCCTCCGATTGAACTTCATGCAAGCACCCAGTGCGACATCCGCGATGCGGCCAAAGCCCGTTTTCTTGCCGATGTGGGCTTCTCGCGTCTTGTCCTTGCAAGGGAACTTTCGCTCAAAGAGATTGCAGCCATCCATGAGGCTGTCCCCGATACACCGCTTGAAGCCTTCATTCATGGCGCACTCTGCGTGAGCTACAGTGGCGACTGCCGTGCAAGTTTCGCCACGACCGGGCGCAGTGCCAATCGTGGAGAGTGTTCGCAGGTGTGCCGCCTTCCGTTTGACCTTGTGGATGCCACTGGCAATGTCCTGGTCAGGAACAAGCATCTTCTTTCGCTGCGCGATCTCAACCGTTCGACCGCCATTCCCGACATGGTGGCGGCCGGAGTCAGTTCCTTCAAAATCGAGGGGCGTCTCAAGGATGAGGCATACGTTAAGAACACCGTTGGAGCCTACAGCCGGATTCTCGACCGTTTCGTCGAGGAGAGCGGCGGAAAATATGTCCGTCAGTCTGTCGGAGGTGTGCGTCTTGGTTTCAACCCGTCGCTCGAAAAGAGTTTCAACCGTGGTTTCACTCCATATTTCCTGACCGGAAAGGCTCCTGCCAAGGGCATGGCCTCTATTTCGTCCCCGAAGGCTACCGGATTGAAAGTTGGGGTAGTGACGGATTGCAAACCCAAGGTCATCACGGCAAGGCTCAGCGAGAATCTTGCGAATGGCGATGGTCTTGGTTATTATACTCCTGCAGGTGTGTTCCAAGGTTTCCGACTGAACCGTGTTGAAGGCAACAAACTTTTCCCCGCATCCCCGCAGAATATTCCTGCCGGGACAGCTCTTTACCGAAACCGCGACAAAGAGTTTGACGACAGCATAGCGGCGGCCAAGACTACCCGCACAATAAGCGTTGACATGGCGCTGCAGGTTGTTTCGCCAGATAGAATCTCGCTTGAAATGACTGATGAGCGTGGATGTTCGGCTACGGTCATTTCCGAGGTGCCGGAATTGCAGAGCGCTGTCACTCCTCAGGAGGGGCCGCGCCGCCGCATCCTCGACAAGCTTGGAGGAACAGGCTATCGTTCAGGACGGATAGTGGACCTTGCCGGTGCTGTCTTCATTCCGGCCTCGGCTCTTGCTGCCTTGCGCCGTGACTGCGTGGAGGCCCTCGACCGCAGTGCGCGTGCTGCATATCGCTTCACCTATCGCCTGCCGGAAAAATTTGATGTCCCTTTGCCCTACGGCACTTGCCTTACAGTCCACGACAACGTGGCCAACGGACTTGCCCGTGAGTTCTATCTCTCGCATGGTGCTACGGAGATTGTTCCTGCCATGGAAGTTGCCGGAAAGAGCGGTATAGATAAAAGAGGGAAGTCTAAGTCTCAAAATGGGGCTGGCTCATCGGATGCTCCGGAGGATGCCTCAGCAGAAGCTCCGGTCATGACCACACGCTATTGCTTGCGAAAAGAGCTTGGTAAATGTCTTAAAGACCCCTCCGGCAAAGATTGGCGCGGCCCCCTCACCCTCATCAGCGCCAACACCCGCCTCCGCCTCGACTTCGACTGCAAGAATTGCAGAATGCAAGTCTATCAAGCGAAATAGGGGCTGATAAGTAAAATAAGCCTAATAAGGCTAATAGGCCAAATAGGTCCAATAGATTTTACTTCTAATTAAAATTGAAAACAATTAAGGCCAATAAGTGACTGCGTCTCCGCCACTTATTGGCCTTATTTGACTTATTAGGCTTATTAGCCCTATTAGCCTAGCCCTATTTAATTCTCCATAAAAACCAAATAAACCGCCGCTATGAGCAGGCAGAAGGCAAGAAAGTGGTTCCAGTGGAGGCTTTCACCCTTGAAAAGCAGGATTGCAAACACTGTGAACACGAGAAGTGAAATCACCTCCTGCATCACCTTCAACTGCAGCAGGGAGAATTGACCTCCGTTGCCGAGATAGCCATAGCGGTTGGCAGGTACCATGAAGCAATATTCCAGAAGAGCGATAACCCATGATAGGAGGATGACCATGAAGAGAGGGGTGTTGGATGTGATGACCTTCATTTCAGACAATTTCAATTGTCCGTACCATGCGAAAGTCATAAAGATGTTGGAAACCACAAGTAGTCCGACAGTCCACCAGCCGTTCATATCAATAATACTTTTTTTGTTATTTGATTTGGTTTTGACACATTTCAAGCGCCTGAGAAGTTTATAGTCTGGATAACTTCTCAAGCGCTTGGTCTGTAGGTTTAGTTTAGAAACTTCTCATTCGTTGCTGCTTATCGGGATTGGCAAGAAGCTTGTCGAGCTTACCTTCGGCAACATAGTCGATTAATATCTGGTAAAGCACTTCCGGACTTTTGGCTATGATGGTTCCGCGTTTCAGAGGTTCCATATAGTCGTTTCCGGCAGCGAGATAGTCAATGGTGGCAAGACGGTAAGTCTTGTCAGGGTTTATGGGCTTGCCGTCGATTGTTGCGCTGTTGACAGCTTTGGTCGATGGATCATAGAGAATCTCGACATTGCTGCTGACTCCCTGACCCTCCTGTGAGGCCATAATGGCGATGTTGTCGAGAAGGTCCTTACCTTTGATTTCCATCACGACGATAGAGTTGTCGAATGGAGCGATATCGATGATTTCACCTTGGGTAATAGGTCCGGCGGCAAGGCTGTTGCGTATACCACCCTTGTTCATGATGGAGAGGTCGACCGGTTTGCCGGAAAGTTCGGCTCCGCGCGTTCTGACGAAGTCGCTGAGGAGATTGACCATCTCGGGCGATTTACGTTCATATTCGTAAGGCGAGTTGCCAATCTCTTTTGAGCGCATCTCCTCCACCTGTTTGCGGTAGGGAGCCACGATCTCTTCTATCTTTGACCCGACGCGGTCATCAAGACGCTTGTCTACAGGGATGAGACGTGCAGTGACATCCTTTGTCGCAAGGTTGACGTCGATTTCACCGAGGTTGACACCGCTCGAACCTGTCTGGAGGACAGAGATTGTATCGCCATCGGCATTGGGTACCCTCCACTTTGGGACACCGCTGCGATTGTCATTCGGGTCGATTACGGTGTGTGAGTGTCCGCCGATTATCACGTCGATGTCATGGGAGTTGCGCGCAATATCCATGTCGCTGTAACCGGGTTCATTGTCATAACCGATATGTGTCACGGCGATAACCATGTCCACGCCTTCGCTTTTGAGACGTGCGGCTTCCTCGTTGGCAGCCTTGATACCATCGATGTACTTGACTCCGGTATAATTGGCTTCGGAAATGATACCGGCAGGATCAAGATTTATGCCGATAAAACCGACTGTTTTGTCACCTATAGCCCTGACGACCGAGGGGACGAAGAGACCTTCGAGTGTGCTGCCTGTAAGGTCGTAGTTGGTGCTGAGACGGTTGGCATTGAGCTGTTTCCACTCCTTTGCAAGCTGCTCCATTCCCTTGTCAAACTCGTGGTTACCGAGAATCTGGATGTCATAGCCCATGGCATTCATCACCTTGCGCTCCACCTCTCCTCCGAAAAGGGTATAGTAGAGCGACCCCTGAACAGCATCGCCTGCATCAATGAGCATCACATTCTCGTGTGCGCCTCTCACACTGTCGATGAGCACCAACCGACGGGCAGCTCCGCCCATGTCATGGCGGTCCGGATCTATGGCCGAATGGGTGTCGTTGGTATGCAGTATCACGAGGTGATCACTGTCCTTCTTATCCGAGCAAGCACTGGCAAGCACCATGCCCGCAAGTGTGCATATCGTAAATAATCTGTTGATTTTCATAATCGAAGCTATGGAATAAGTTTTTTTACAATCTTTCGCAAATTTAGCAAAATAATTTCTAAAACTTTGCGACGTGCTGAAAATCCTTGGGACTATTGGATGTCGATGAGTTTGTGGGTCTGGAGGGAGAGGCGCCAGTGGGGGTGATGGAGGATGTAGGTGACGGTTTCGGAGGTGTTTGAGCCGCCTTCGTAGCGAGGGGAGCTGCAAGGTTGGAGGAAGTAGTGCATGGCGGGGATGGATGAGGCGATGGTCTCGACATCCTGTCCTTCATAGACCACTTTCAGTTCGTCGACCATGCGGAGTTTGACCTCACACTCTCCTGTGGCATCCCCTTTCGGCGAGCAGGTTACCCAGTCTATCCCTTCGGGCAGCGGACGGGTGCCGTTTGTCTCAATCTGGATGAAATAGCCTTCGTCGTGGAGAAGGTCGACAAGAATCTGGTCAAGTTGCAGTGAGGGTTCCCCTCCCGTGATGATGACGTGGCGCGAGGGGTAAGCTTTCAGTTGTTCGATAATCTCGGCCTGAGTCATCAGTGTGAAATCCTCATGACGCGTGTCGCAGAATCCGCATTTCAGATTGCATCCGCTGAAGCGCAGGAACACTGCCGGTGTGCCGGTGAAGTAGCCTTCACCCTGGAGGGAATAGAATATCTCGTTTACGCGATAGCTCATTGATGAATGAAATATATATGTGTGGGTGTGTCCACGTTTTCGTCCGTGGCAACTATTCGATAACGTAGCTTGCGGTGTTGCCTTCGCTTTCCTGGACATCGACACGGTAGCAGTTTGGAGTCTGCTCACAGATCCAACGGGCAATGTTTTCAGCCGTAGGGTTGAAAGGGAGGAGCTCATTGAAATTTCCGTGGTCGAGATAGGAGGTGATGCGTTCCTTGATATGGCTGAAATCAACCACCATTCCGTCGGCATTGAGTTCCTTGGCCCGGCAGTGGACGGTCACTATCCAGTTGTGGCCATGAAGACGGGAACATTTGCTCTCGTAGGAAAGATTGAGGCGGTGGCAACCCGCAAGTTCGAATCGTTTGGTGATATAATACATTGGATGGAATAATTATTCGTCGTTGGAAGTGTGGTTCACAGGCTGGAGACCGTGGTCAGCTGCGACTTTAAGCATGAGTTCGCGGGCTTCGTCGTAATCGTTGTGGATGACACCGTCGAGGATTGCGTTTTTGATTGTCGATTTGATGATACCGATGAGCGGGCCTCCGGTTATGCCGAAAGTCTCCATAATCTCGTTTCCGTCGACCGGTGGTTTGAAGTTGCGGATATGATCACGTTCGTTGAGGTCGATCATCTTCGCGCGCACCAGTGCGAAGTTATCGAGAATGCGGCGTACTTTCTCCTGATTCTTGGAGGTGATGTCGGCCTCGCAGAGGGTCATGAGGTCCTCAAGGTCATCATCGGCATCGTGGATGAGGCGGCGGACAGCCGAATCGGTGACCTCGTCCTCGACGAGGGCTATTGGGCGCATGTGGAGTTCGACGAGTTTGGCAACATACTTCATCTTCGCATCCTGAGGCAGACGCATCCTGCGGAAGATACGGGGTACCATTTTAGCTCCGATGAAATTATGGTTGTGGAAAGTCCAGCCGAGTTTGTCGTCCCAGCGTTTGGTGACTGGTTTAGCGATGTCGTGCATCAGTGCACCCCAGCGGAGCCAGACATTGTCGCTCTTACGGGCAACATTGTCGAGAACGGCGAGGGTATGGTAAAAGTTGTCCTTATGTCCGCGTCCTTTCACCACTTCAACCCCTTTCATGGCCGCCAGTTCGGGGAAAATGATGGCGAGGAGACCTGATTTTAGCAGAAGATCCCAACCGATTGACGGCTGAGGAGCGCGCATGATTTTCATCAGCTCGTCGACAATGCGTTCGTGGGAGATGATTTTTATGCGTTCTGCATTCCGGCGGATGGCTTCGAAGGTCTCCGGGAGTATGGTGAAGTTTAGCTGAGTAGCGAATCGGATGGCACGCATCATGCGCAGCGGGTCGTCGCTGAAAGTGATGTCGGGGTCGAGGGGGGTACGCAGAATCCTGCGCTCCATGTCGGCGACACCATTGAAAAGGTCGATCAATTCACCGAAACCTTTGCGGTTGACGCGGATGGCAAGTGCGTTGACCGTGAAATCACGACGGGAAAGGTCCTCCTCAAGGGTACCGTCTTCCACGACGGGTTTGCGTGAATTGCGGTCGTAGGATTCGCGGCGGGCGCCCACGAATTCGAGTTCGACCTCATGACGCTTTACCTGTGCGGTGCCGAAGTTGCGGAACACATTGAGGTGAGTGCCCTTTCCGAGACGTTTCGCCACGATTTCAGCAAGCTCGATTCCGCTTCCGACGGTGACGAAATCTATGTCCTTCGACGGACGTTCGAGAAACAGGTCGCGCACACAGCCACCGACGGCGTAACATGGACGGTCAATCGAGTCTGCTGCGTCGCCTATGGTGTGGTAGAGAGGTATGTCAAGTTGTTGTACTATATTTTCTAAAGACTGCATTGCAGGTTAGTTGTTGGTTGGGCTTATCTTAACGTTTTACACGTCAAAATATGAGAGTTCCTCAGGAGCGGGTGTGAGACATTCGACATGATCGGCGTAGACGGCGTATGTGTTCTCGATGCCTACCGCTCCGGTTCCGGGAATGACAAATTTGGGCTCGAGTGCGATGACGTTGCCTTCGGCAAGAATGTCGCGGCTGCGAGGGGCAATGACAGGGAGTTCGTTGATTTCGATGCCGACACCGTGGCCGATGAAGCCTGCGTGTTGACGGTGACCCATATAGTAGTGCTGAAGATTGCGTTCTTTGACAATCTCTTCAGCTTTCGCATAGAGTTCCTTTGCAGGAGTGCCCGGACGCATCATCTTGCAGAGTTCGCGGTGGATGTCGATTGAGCATTTGTGGGCCTCGATGGCAAGCGGGGCAATGTCGCCGAGAGCGAAAACTCTTGTCATGTCGGTCATGTAGCCGTCAAAGTTGCCGTTCATGTCAACCATAATTGTATCGCCGGGCTTGATAGGTGTTCCGTCGGCACCGACAGGTAGAGATGGGTCGAGACCTGCACCTCCCATGGCAAAGTCGTAGGGGGAAGGGGAGTCGGCGTTGTCGCCAACAAGGACATTGCCCATGTGAAGTTCCATCGAATCGCCGCTGATACGGAACTGACCGAGGCAACCTTCGAGACGGCTGACGCGCTCGATCTCAACCTGAAGACCGAGGTCGGTCATGCCTGGTTGGAAAAGGTGGGGGATACGGCTATAGACATGGACATGCTTCACACCAGAACGGCGTATCATCTCAATCTCCTTTTCAGTCTTCACGGCACGCGCACGGCGCATAACGGTTGAGGCGTTTTTCAATTCGCTTTCCGGGAAAATGCCTTTGAGACGGGTTACCGTTGAGTAGGGGAGGACATCAAGTTCAAGCCCGATGGCCGGAGGAACGTTGAGTCCGATTGTTCCGGCGATATCCTCAGGCTTACGGATGTAGACGACTCCGTCGCCGTCAAGTTCGACCGGACGGCGCACGAAGAAAATCACCGGACCGTCCAGAGGGATATAGACGAATCCTGCGTAGACGCGTCCGGTGAGATAATATTTGTTGGCATTGTCGGAAATGAGCAGTGCCGGAATTTCGAGATCGGCCATCTGTGCCCTTACATGGTCAAGACGGCGGTTGAACTCCTCCTCGGAGAGAAGCATCAGTTTATGCAAATCAACGGGTTGCATTTTTTATATTAAGGATGGATTGTTATGGTTGTTAGGAATGGCGGCAGGAGAGGAAGAAATTATTCTTCCCCTACCTGATCGGCCGGGATACGGATGAGGGTGAGCATAGGCTGACCGTTCGTACCTTTCATGACTGCCTGATCGGCGGATGCGCCCTCAGAGCAGGTGGCAACCTGTTCGAGTGCGAGAAGGAATGCCTGCTCGGTTGCAATTGCGGGACATGTCATGCGGGTTGTTGCGAGGTCCTTGAATTCGATTCCGTCTCCCTTGTCGAGATTGACGACTATGGCGCCGTTAAGGATGTTGCATCCGGCGTTGCCGTGAATCTTACATTCGTCAACATCGATAACAATCTTGATTGCCGTGTTGGCCGGAACCGGTGTGCCCTGAATGGTTGTCACCTGCCATGCGCCGTTGAGGAATGAAAGGTTACGCTTGCGGAGGGTGAGGACGGATGCGCCGTCGGCACCGTTGAGGGCGATTGTGTTGTCGTCAACAATAGAGTAGGAGGCTACCTTGCCGAGTGCCTGGTTCATCGCAGTCTCGTATGGCGCGTCATGGCAGGCTTTGAGCGATGAGATGAACTCGCCGTTGGGTTCGAGCTTGCTGCCGCGGACAATCCATGAGCCGTTGAGGTAGTTGCAGCCGTTGAATCCGATGACAAGAATTGCTGTCTTAGCGTCGGGGATGGCTTCGAAAGAAATCTGGGGATGATTGTCGCCGTTGACTTTCACAGCCTTGCCGTTGATGGCTGTCACAGCCCAACTGCCGAGGAGCGGGGCTATCTGGGATTCGTCGTAGGATGACGATGATGTCTTCACTGTAGTTGTTTTGTCGTTTGATGTTCCGTTGGTGACGGTGGTGTTGGTTTTCTTCATAGTGCCACATCCGCTGACAAGAGCGGCTACTGTAAGGGCTGATGCAAATAGTGAAACAAATTTCATGATTACAGAATGTTTTTTGTTAATGTCGATAGATGCTTGTTGTCCGGTATTCGGATTGCTTGTTTCTACTTTAGACCTCCCGGAAGAGAATAAGTTTAATACGAATGGACAATCTCACATGACAGAATGCAGGCTGCCAATGATAGAACGATTGAAGCCCGCAGTTTGTGCGACATTAGATTAAAAGAATTGATGGATTAATGGAGAGCTTTTATCCCCCATATTATTATTTATTTTACAAAAGTAGTCAAATTCCTTAATATGGCAATATTATTCAGAATGTCTGTCATGTCATTTGTTCTCTTCCGCAAGGATTGCTTTGAGGGCGCGGGCGAGCTGGTCGGGACAGGAGGTGGGTTTGGTAGCGCAGCGTATGCCTTCGAGACGGCTGATGACATCAGAGGCTTTCATACCTCTGACGAGCGCGCCGATACCTTGAAGGTTGCCGTGGCAACCGCCGATGAAACGGACATCGCGGATGGTATCGTTCTCGATTTCAATCTCTATTGTGCGTGAGCAGGTTCCTTGGGTGGTGTATGTATAGGTCATTTGCCGTAAAATATTGATAAAATGGATTTTCGGGTGCAAAATTAGTGAAAAAACTGTCAAAAACCGTATTGGCCGTCTCCAATATTGCACAAATTTATATACCGATGTGTAAGATTTTGGGATGAAATGCGACATAATACAATAAATATCACTACCTTTGCAGCATTAAAACTACCGGAAATGGAACATAACGGCAAGCAGGATTTGCTCGACAGACGCTATCTGCGCATGGCCCGCATCTGGGCTGAAAACTCATATTGCGAACGCCGCAAAGTGGGAGCGCTAATGGTGAAGGACCGCACCATAATTTCCGACGGCTTCAATGGAACCCCCGCCGGATTTGAAAATGTGTGTGAGGATGCCGATGGCCTGACAAAGACCTATGTGCTTCATGCCGAGGCAAATGCCATCACAAAAGTTGCCCGCTCCAACAACTCTGCTGAAGGCTCCACGCTTTATGTCACCGCTTCACCGTGTCTCGATTGCGCGAAATTGATAATCCAGGCAGGGATAAAGCGGGTTGTGTTCAACGAGCTTTACCGTATCACCGACGGCATAGACTTGCTGAAACGTGCGAATGTGGAATGTTGCCATATATCCGATGTTGCCAATCAACCATCTCTTTGTGATTCATGAGGCATACATTCTCCCTCTTAAACTTGTCAAAAAGCTAAATTTCTATCTGTAAAAACCTTCTATGAACAACCGTCTGAAAAAAACATCCGTTTGGATGCCCCTTGCCATAGCCTTGTCGCTGGTAGCGGGTATGTGGATTGGTCATACCTTTTTCAATGGCTCCGGCAAGTGGAGTTCGCGAAGCAAGCTCGACACTATTCTGGAGCTTGTCGACCGTTCGTATGTCGATGATGTCGACACTGATTCCCTTCTCGAAGCCTCATTCCCGGGTCTGCTTTCACGGCTTGACCCTCATTCTGTCTATATTCCTGCAAAGGATCTGCAGAATGTCAATGAGGAGCTTGGCGGATCATTTTCCGGCATAGGTATCTCGTTCAACTTGCTCAACGATTCAATCAATGTGCTTGAAGTGATTTCCGGTGGTCCCTCCGAGAAGGCCGGTTTGCTTGCAGGCGACCGCATCATTGCCATCAACGACACAGTCGTTGCCGGGCAGAACTGGAGCGACGTCAAGGTTCGCAGCTCACTGCGAGGCGAGAAGGGCAGTGTGGTCAAGTTGACAGTGAAACGCCATACTTCCAAGAAGCCTCTTGACTTTGATGTGGTCCGCGGTGACATCCCTCTGACCTCTATCGATGCGGCCTATATGGTATCGCCGAAGGTAGGTTTCCTGAAGATAAGTAAGTTCAGCTCGACGACATATAGCGAATTCCTTACATCGATGATGGATCTTGTGTCCGACGGCGCCGAGAAGTTTATCATTGACCTCCGTGGCAACGGCGGCGGTTTCATGGAGCCGGCTGTACTGATGGCCAATGAATTCCTTCCTGCCGGTTCGCCTATCGTCAGCATGAGGGGGAAGGCCACTCCCGATTCGCGTCCCACGATGAGCGACGGGTCCGGAAGTTTCCTCAACAATGAGGTGGTGGTTCTCATCGACGAGATTTCGGCAAGCGCAAGCGAGATTTTCGCCGGTGCTATCCAGGACAATGACCGTGGTCTTGTCATCGGTCGCCGTTCGTTTGGCAAAGGGCTTGTCCAGAATCAGATGGAACTCCCCGACAGCAGTGCCATCCGTCTGACAATCGCACGCTACTACACTCCTTCGGGTCGCTGCATTCAGAAGACCTACGCGCCCGGTACAGACTATGACCGCGACATTGTGAACCGCTATGAGCATGGCGAGTTCTACAATGCCGATTCAATCAAGCTTGACAAATCGCTTGCATTCGAGACACTTCATGGCCGCACGGTGTATGGCGGCGGCGGTATAATGCCTGACATCTTTGTTCCCAATGACACCACCGGCATCACGTCATATTACCTGAACGTTCTCAATGCAGGTCTCATTCAGAAATACACCTTTGACTACACCGACCGTAACCGTTCACGTCTCGATGGAGCAAAGACCGCAGAGGAAATTCTGCGCCTGATTCCCGATGATGACACCATCCTCCAGGATTTTGTGAGCTATGCCCAAAAAGCAGGTGTGGCACCGCGGTGGTACTACATAAACATTTCCCGTGACTTGATTGTTAACCAACTGAAAGCCATGATTGCGCGCAATGCCCTCGGTGTTCAGGGTTACTATGAGGTCATCAATGAGGTTGACCCGACTGTGCTTTCCGGCATCGAGTCTCTTGGCAACGGCAAGGCGGCTTTCCCTATAACTCAATAAATCAACGACTGCCGTAGTTGTGGCTTCTGATGCTGTGACCACGGTGAAACAAGGGAAAAAACAGACTCGATGAAAAAAGAAGATATAAGGCGCAGCGTCAAGGCGCGCAAGACCCTACTGAGTGAGGAAGAGAAACTTTCGGCTGCCGAAAGGGTGTTCAATCTGCTTGAGCAGACTGCCGACTTTCTTTTGTCGGACAGGATTCTGATGTATCACTCGCTGCCCGACGAGTTGTCGACCCGCGCGTTTATCCGCAAGTGGTGTGACCGCAAGCACTTCTATCTTCCGAGGGTCAACGGTGTCAATCTTGAAATTCTTCCCTACGACGAATCGCGGCTTGCACTCGGTTCGTTTCACATCGAGGAGCCGACAGGCACCGACACCTCAGCTATCGAGGATATGGAGATGATAGTCATCCCGGCCGTGGCATTTGACCGCAGGGGTAACCGCGTCGGGCGTGGCAAAGGCTACTATGACCGTCTGCTTGCCGACAGCCGTGCGCGAAAGGTCGGTGTGGCCTACGATTTCCAGCTTGTCGATGAGATTGACGCCGAGCCCCACGATGTGAGGGTGGACGTGGTGATTACCGAGAATCAACACGTCATCATTCGCAGACGGTAATTAATTGTCAGAGCTATCAGAGTCATCAGTGATGGCGCGACAACTGCTGACAGCAGAAACTTATTTTCCCCCGTGGAAGGCTATGAGCGATTCCATGGGGGCTTTTTCTATCTTGCCTATTCTGTAGCCGCAGCTTTCGGCTGCCTTGCGGAGCTGCGGGGCGAAGTGGTAGGCTACCGAGCCGGTAAAGTGGATGGGGAGGGCTGTGGAATCGTTGTAGTTTTGAATGTTGAAGCTGAAAAATCGTTTGAACTCGTCTGTCACGAATTCCTCAACCTCTTTCTCATTGATATTTTCAGAGAGGAAGGGGACGAACGATGCAAGATAGGCATTTGGGCGGTCACTGCGGTAGACACGGGTGACGATTTCCTGAACCGTAGCTTTCGGGAAGCGCCATTTGAACCTTTCGGCAATCTCTTTGGAAAAGCCACCTTTCATCACCATTCCGATAAGCCTGCGTCCGAGCACCGCGCCGCTACCCTCATCGCCGAGAATGAAGCCGAGTGGCGAAACGTTGGCTGTTATTTTCACACCGTCGTAGTGACATGAGTTGGAACCTGTCCCGAGAATGCAGGCTATGCCTTCGTCGTGTCCGCATAGCGCGCGGGCAGCTCCGAGCATATCGCTTTCGGCATGACAGCATTCTGAATTGAATATTCCGGCAAGGGTATCGGCCATAACAGCGCATCGCTCTCCCGCGCATCCTGCGCCATAATAGAAGATTTCGTCGACGCGCTGAGCTTCCGAGTATAATGCCGGGGCTTCCTCGCGGAGTGATTTTGCAAGTGCTTCCGGATGGGATATGGCTGCGTTGTGACCACGCGTTTTTGTGCGGATCAGTTGGGTTCCATTGTCGTCGAGAAGCACCCATTCGATTTTGGTGCTTCCAGCGTCTGCTATGAGTATCATTGAATGGATTTAGGGTTTGATGATATATGGCCGATTATTGGTAGAGCTGATAGATTTCGGAACGTTTCTTGAATGAGTCGACGTCCTTGTTCCAGAATGGTGCGAGGTCCGCAACTTTGTAAGCCTTGCCGAAAAGTTGGCGCACTTTCGGGGAGCCGCACACCTTGTCAAACATGCTTAACCGTGACTGTGTGGCCTTTGCGAAGGCTTTCTGTGTCGGATACATCGCAGCAAGTTCCTGCATGATGTAGAACTGTACAAGTGAGAGGGGTGCTTTCTCCTCATCGGTCACATAGATTTCCACTCCGTTGAGGTTTTCACCCTTGTAGAGTCCGTAGAAGGGTTTGTAGTAGAGCGGACGGAATTCAACTCCCGGGATTTTCAGGGCAGTCAGACGTTCGGCAAGGGCTTGTGCATCTATCCACGGTGCGCCCGTGAGTTTGAACGGGAGGGTATAGCCCACACCGATCGACACATAGTCAAGCTCACCCATGATGCCAGTGGCCGGATAGAGGAGCGAGGTTGCGGGGTCAGGGATATGTGGCGAGGGGAGTACCCACGGCATTCCTGTTTCGGCAAAGGTCATCGAGCGGTGCCACCCCTCCATCGGGATGACTTCGAGATTGGCTTTCACGCCGTTTTTCAGCAGACCTTCTCCGTTGAGGTAACGGGCGAGTTCGCCGGGGGTGAGACCATATATATAAGGTATGGGGTATTGGCTGACGAACGAGAAACTGCCTGGTTCGACGATATTGCCCTCGACTTTGTTGCCTCCGAGCGGATTGGGACGGTCGAGCACCATGAATTCTTTGCCGTTTTCAGCGGCTGCCTCCAAGGCAAGTCCCATTGTGGATATGAAGGTGTAGCTGCGGGTGCCTATATCCTGGATGTCGTAGACAATTACGTCCACATTTTTCAGCATTTCCGGTGTCGGTTTGCGGCTTTTGCCGTGGAGGGAGTAGACGGGAATTCCTGTCTTGGCATCAGTCTCATTGGCTACGGATGCTCCGGCGATATAGTTGCCTCTCACTCCATGTTCGGGAGCAAAGAGAGTTGTGAGATTCACTTCGGGTGCTTCTGCGAGGATGTCGATGGTAGATTTGAGCGAGTTGTCGACACCGGTCGGATTGGTGATGAGGCCTACACGTTTTCCTTTGAGTGCTTCAAAACTGGAGTTCCGCAGAACCTGAATTCCCGGATTGACGGCTTCACCTTCCATTCTGCGGGATTGGGAGGTGAAGTTGCGGTTCTCACTTGCAGTACCCACTTGGTCACCGCTGATTTCCGAAGAGTTGCCTCCGCAGCTTATGGCTGCCAGAGACAGGAGTATGGCTGAAAACAGACCTGTCATTTTGATTCGTTGCATGGTCGGAGCGTGTGGTTTTTAAGTTTAGACACAATCGTTCCTAATTATAACATCTGTATATTGAAAATGGTGTGGCCCGAAGTCCGGAAAAGAGCCGGGTTCGGGGTGAATCCATGCAAATTTAAAGTTCAACTTTAAATTTGCATGGAAATTTGGCGTATATTTATAAGTCCGGGCAGATTGTCAGTGCCGTCGTAGACTATTTCGGCATGTTGAATCTTATCACCGAGCAGGTTTTTGAGGTATTCCAGATTTTTTTTGAAGTCTTTATTATAGGTTTTAGCTGATTTAATTTCAAAGATGTCGAGCCCTGTGGCATTTTCCCTGAGAATGTCCACTTCTTTTCCGGAATTCTCACGGTAGAAGTAAAGGTTTGCCGGGCGGTCTGCGTTGAATCTCTTTTTCATCAGTTCAATCACAGCCAGATTTTCAAATATGCTTCCTCTCAACGGATGTGTCGCGAGTTGGTCGGCAGCCTCTATTCCAAGGAGGAAGCAGAGAAGCCCGGTGTCATAGAAGTATATTTTCGGTGACTTGGTCAGACGTTTGTTGATGTTGACATAATAAGGTGGCAGATAGAACAGGATGTAGGATTCGCGCAATATGGATGTCCATTCGCTTATGGTCGGTGACGAAACGCCTACCTCGTTTGCGAGTGCCGAGGCATTGAATTCGCTTCCGGTCCGCCCTGCACACAAGCGGATGAACCGTTGGAAATTGTCGAGATTCTTTACTTTCAGCAATTGACGTAGATCTCGCTCAATATATGTGTTATAGTAATTCCGGTAGAAGAGCTCGGGTGGTGTTTTGCGAGTGAAAATAGCCGGATAGAATCCTCTGTAGAGCAGGGGATCCGTCGCTGTTTCGTCCGCATAGTCACCGAGTTCGTCAATGGCAAACGGAAGAAGGGTGAACAGGGCCGAACGGCCTGCAAGCGACTGTGTGATTCCTTCCATCAATGCGAAATTGCTGCTTCCCGTCAGCACATATCGCGCATCAGGATTATTGTCAACTTCAAGCTGGATGTAGGAAAGCAGGGAGGGAACATGTTGGATCTCATCAATTATGGCATGGTTTCCACAACCCTGAAGGAAGGCCTTGGGGTCGGTCGATGCGACTTCCCTTAAGGAGAGGTCCTCAAGATTGCGGTAGGTGTAATTCTCGAAAAGATGTCGGCATAAAGTCGTTTTACCGACCTGACGGGGACCGGTTACGGTAAGGACTTGGTAATATTGGGAGGCTTCGATTATTTTCGGCGCAAGTTTGCGTGGAATGTAGTCGCTCATAGACAGGAGATTATAATTAAAATGTGCAAATTTAAAGTTCAACTTTAAATTTGCACAAATATAGTCTTTTTTATGGGAAAAATGAAGTTTTTGCGATGCTTTTTGCATTATCGCACTATTTTGGGGCGTGGGAGGGGGTATCTTTGTGGTGAGAGAATTTTTATGGTATTTGTTTTTTTATCAAGTTGAATTAATTGTTGTATAAATTTTAATGATTGACAGAATATGAAAGATTTCAGAGATGATTTCAGAGATAATTGCAGATGGCATTCATCTGATTGTCAGGATTCTTTGCGTCCGAAGGCCGGATCGATTCTGATGAGGTATGTGACCCCGATTGTGGCCACGCAGCAGACCATTGTCCAGAGGAAAAAGCTCCGGTAGCCGATTGTTTCCTGAATCCATCCTGCAGCCATGCCCGGGAGCATCATGCCGAGTGCCATGAAGCCGGTGCAGATACTGTAGTGTGCGGTGCGGTGACGGCCTTCGGAAAAGTAGATGAGGTAGAGCATGTAGGCCGTGAATCCGAATCCGTAGCCGAATTGTTCAATGAAGATGCAGATGTTGATGACCGGAAGCGAGGGGTCATTGGCAAAGCTGAGGTAGACGAAAGTCAAACAGGTCAGCGACATGCTCCATGCCATCGGGCGCAGCCAGAATTTCAATCCGCGACGGGCTGCGACAATGCCACCGATGATGCCTCCGAGTGTGAGGCCGATTATGCCTACAGTTCCGTAGACAACTCCGACCTGTCCGGTAGAGAGTCCGAGTCCTCCGGCGGTTGCAGGGTCGAGCAGGAAGGGATTGATTAGTTTGACGAGTTGCGCTTCGGGCAGACGGTAGAGGAGCATGAAGACTATGGCCGTCCCGACTTGCTTCTTGCGGAAGAATTCGGCGAAGACTTCTACAAACTCATGCCATACGTCGCGGACTGTGGACAGCGACCGTCCGGCGGGATGTTCGACTTTCGGGAGCGCCCAACTGTGGTACAGGGCAAATATCAGGAAGAGAGCCGAAAGTATGCCGAAGACCACCGACCAGGCAAAGGGGATGTTGCCGGAGGATTCTTCAATGGCCCCGGCAAGAATGACAAGCAGACCTTGTCCGGCTACGGTAGCGATACGGTAGAAGGTGGAGCGGATACCCACATAGAGCGACTGTTGGTGCTCGGTCAGCGCAAGCATGTAGTATCCGTCGGCAGCGATGTCGTGTGTAGCCGATGTGAAACCGACGAGCCAGAACACCGCGAGGGTCAGCGAGAAGAAAAATGGTGTGGGGAGCGCGAAGGCTATCCCGGCAAAGGCTGCTCCGATTAGCCATTGCATGGTCAGTGTCCAACGCCGTTTGGTGCTGATGATGTCGACAAACGGACTCCAGAACGGTTTGATGACCCACGGGAGATAGAGCCAGCCGGTGTAGAGCGCGATGTCGGTGTTGGAGAGGCCGAGTCGTTTGTACATGATGACCGAGATGGTCATTACGGCGACGTAGGGGAGGCCTTGCGCGAAGTAGAGGGTTGGAATCCAGACCCACGGACTGCGGGCCGACGTACGGTCAGTTTTTTTCATAACCTTCGTAATAATAGGATTGGTCAATACCTTTGAAGATTACTTCCCTGTCATTGATATCGGAAGTAAGGGCATTTGATAGGAGAAAACGGAGTTCAAGGTCATTTATGGGGCTCCTCTCCATCGCTTGAAGATAGAGGGTCTTGTCGACCATACGCCAGTCAATGACTTTGCCGATATTGTGTTTGAGCATCATGTCAAGCCAGATTCTCATCGTTCTGCCGTTACCTTCCATGAATGGATGAGCTATGTTCATCTCAACATATTTTGCGATGATTTCTTCAAAGCTGCTTTCCGGCATATTCTCTATGACTGGAAGAATAGCGTCGAGATACATGGAATTGGCAAAACGGAAGCCCCCTTTGGCGATGTTGAGTGTACGGATTCTTCCTGCGAAGTCATAGAGTCCGTCGAAGAGGGCACGGTGAATGGCTTGCAATCCTGCCACAGTTCCGGTTTCGATACTGTTGATTTCCCCGCTCTCAAAGAGACGGTAAGCTTGTTCGAGGCTTTGGCTGTCGATATGTTGACGGTCTTTGTTCATGTTGTGTGGGCGTTAATAGAGATGCGTCAATTCGGCGTTGATATAGTAATGCTTCAGGATTTCATCGTAGGAGTAGCCGCGTTCGCCCATGATGGCAGCGCCTATCTGGCATAGTCCGACACCGTGGCCCCATCCTGCACCGTGGAGGATGAAACGGGCGGGGATTCCGTCGCTGTCCCTTTCAAGAGCTTCGACAATGAAGGCCGAGCTGTAGAGATGGCTGTCGGACAGAGCGCGTCGGATCATCAGTTCCTTGCCGATGGTCAGTTCCCCTTTTGTCCCGATGATTTTGAGTTCGCGTATGCGCCCTGACGTACCGCGTGTGAGCGGAACGAGGTCTTTTATCTTTCCGAGGTTCTTGTCGAGACGCGTCGCAAGCAATGATGATATTTTTTCCTGCGACAGTTCCTCTGTCCAGCGGTAGAAGTCGGGAGTTTCGCGGTCGTAGCCGTTGAGCACTTGCGAGAGTATGCGTTTGTCGCTTGTGTTGCAGAAAGCTTCTGGACGGCCGAGGATCCATTCGTTGGCATTTTTCTCGTTTGTGAGGTCGGGGAAATCGAGCGGATTGACACCGTCGCGACGGGCTTCGAGGTAGGGGCGCGGTTGGTCATCCCAACAGGTTTCGAACCTTTCGAACACACCGCCACAGCATTTTGAAAAACGCGTGTCGCAGAGCCGCCCTTCGTAGGTCAGCACTTCACCACGGGTGTCGGCAACCGCTCCTGCAGCCACAGGGGTCGAGACTCGGCTTATTCCTTGATAGCGCTGGCAATGGTCGTCGGCGCAGACATCGAAATTCAGATGGTCCTCGCGGTCCCAGTAGCGTATGAGCGACGGACCGGGATTCAGAGCCCTCGCGTCGGGGTGTTGGGCGGCAGGGGGAAGTGGTGCGGAGCTTCTGTCCATCATCGACAGCACCCAACTGCGCGATATGACGGCATGGGCGCGGAGCAGGTTGAGCGAAGATGTTGCACTCATCTCACTGGAAATCACGCTGACCAGATAGTCTTCGACGTTGACGATATTGATGGCTGTGATTTTGCCTTTATCGACAATAATGCGGAGAGAACCACGGAAACGCTGGTTCTCTTTTCTTTGCCAATGGAAATCCACCCCGATTGTCACTCCTTCGAGTTCGAAGCTGTCGCCTATGTAGGAACTCGGGATGAATTCAACGGATGTGTAGGTTTTGTCGCCGATGGTAAAGGAGATTCCCGACTCGTTCATCCGGGCTTCGTGGGTTCCCGAAACGAGTTCGCCCTCCGGACCTGCATAAAGTCCGGTAAGGGTAAAACGGATAGATGTCGCCGAGAGTATCCCGACTCTCACCTGTGGTTCCTGATTCATATCTGCCGTATGATTTTAGTTTCTACAAAAGTAATCAAAAAACTCCAAGAATAAGAACCAATGTTCCATCGTGAAGATATATCGTGAGAAACTTTTTTCATGAGATTTTGTTTTTGATACTAAAAATAGTATCTTTGTGCAAAATCTGTAAGATGGGTACGAAAGAGAAATTGATAAACCGTTTCATGCAAGCGCCGAGCGACTTCACCTATGATGAGGCCAAACGCCTGTTCAAGATATTCGGTTTTGTCGAAAGCAATAAGGGTCGCACATCCGGTTCTCGTTGCGAGTTTGTCAGTCCTGACGGACAGATTTCGTTTATCTTGCATAAGCCTCATCCGGGTAATTCATTCAAGGCATACATGCTGAAGCAGATGATAGAATTTGTCAATATGAATGGTCTGGTTGAAAAATACTTAAAATCAAAAGAGAAGTGACATGGGACAGCTTAAATACAAGGGTTATACCGGTTCAGTTGAATTTTCCGAAGAGGATAATTGTCTTTTTGGAAGAGTGCAGGGCATCCGTTCCCTAATTTCATACGAAGGTGACTCAATTGAGTCGCTTCGGGCTGATTTTGAGGAGGCTATAGATTTTTATCTTCAAAGTTGCAGGGAAAGAGGAGTGGAACCTGCAAGGCCTTATAGCGGACGTTTTGTTGTGAGAATCTCTTCCGAACTTCACAGTGAGCTTTCGCGCTTTGCATCCGAACAGCACAGCACCGTGAACCAGATCGTGACGAGAGCTATAACCAATGAGCTTCGTCACGCATATCATTCATAATATTTCTATAACTTTCCGATAACTTTCCTGAATTCATCTTTATTGAGTCCGACTTCGCCGAGGATTCTATTGGCTTTGCTGAGGTTGAGGCGGTCGAAGTCGTCGCGGCGAGAGCAGACAATTGTCCCGAGCATCTCGATTGTTGCGGGACTGACAAGCATCTGTCCATCTTCCTGCCCATAGCACTCCGGACGGTGTTTTGCGCGTGGTATCACGAATGAAGTTATAAGTCCGGTTGTGCCATCGTATCGCATGGCAATGTTCATCATAGGTTCCGCCTCGCTTTCAGGCCGGACTGTCTTTAAGGCAGATACTATTTTCATAATCACGGTTTCAAGCTTGATCGCATCCTGTGCTTCTATGATGAAGAATGGGAAGGGTGAAGCAGTGCAACTGTAGAGTTTCACCCCGCCATTGTCTGTCGCGTGTGTAGACGGATTGTCGATTTCCTCTTTAGGGAGAGCATCGTTGAAAAAGTTTGTGACCGCTTCGCGTGAAACCGCTTGGAAATGCAAATGGTCAGGCGCGGAGGCTCCGCAACGCGGACCGTTGTAGAACACACACATTCCTTCAAGCTCAACTGCCAGCGCTGCCATGTCGGGAATCCGGCCTTCGATTGACTGCGGGCAGTGGTTGATTGAGGGGATGGTGAGATGGGTGGATGCAAGTGGATAGGGGTTGATGAGGATTTCATAGTCCCTCCACCGTTGCGATGATTGAAATTCCGGACGGTTGGTTGAGCAGAGGAAGCAGCGGCGTGCAGCGATGCTCGCGGCATCTGTCTTGGCAGTGATTGATGCACGGCGGTGGTTGACAAACAGTTTTGCTGTCTGCCACGCGGAATCACCATCTGAAATGACGGTGCGGTTCCCATCCGTAAAACTATCCCTTATTCTTTTGAAATTCTCGTCAGCCATCGGCCATGCCGACAGTTCGGAATTCAGAAATGCATCAATGTCGGTCGTCATGATTTCCGGTTCTTTTCTATTCGTGCAAGGAGTTCGATTGTGCGGATACGGTCTTTGTAGAGATTGTTGCGGTTGATGCGTTCGGGGCTGAGCGCATGGTCCGAATTACCTTCCCATCTGCGGCATGAGTAGAGCGATTCATAGATACGTCCGATTGGATAGTCACGGGAGATTGCAAGCCCCATGGCATAGTCTTCGCCATAGCTGACATCCGGGAAATTTATCTCGCGGGCAACCGGAGTGAAGAAAGCTCGCGGAGCGCCGAGTCCGTTGATGCGGAGTGCGTTGTTCGGGCCGTTTTCGTCGGTCCACTCCGCATGGTCAATCAGTCCGGGAGGGAGGGGATTGCCGTTGAAGTCGGTGAGGCTGTAAGAGCCGATGACCATTGCGCATCTGCGTTCGTGGAATTTATCGACAATCATTTGCAGTGTGTCTGGACGGCTGTAGATGTCGTCGCTGTCAAGCTGAATGGCAAAACGTCCGCAATCCTTTGAATGGAGCCCGAGGTTCCAGCATCCGCCTATGCCGGGAGCGGGCTGTGTCGTCGGACGTATGATTTTCAGTCTTGGTTCCGTTGAAGCAATCTCATCAAGGATTTCAGATGTGCCGTCGGTGCTTCCGTTGTCGATGACTATTACATTGAAATCGAAGTCCGCCACTTGCGAAAGTGCGCTTCTGATAGCATCCGCTATCGTGCGGTGACGGTTACGGACCGGGATTATGACCGACGCTTCAACCGGGAAGCCGTTGCAGGATAAATCAACGTGGTTGAGCTGTGTGTGGTCTACTTCTGCATTGAGCGCGTGGAGATGGGCTGTGACGGCCTTTTCCATCTCTATCTGCGACGAGCGGTTGCGCGGGTCGACATAGCTGAACTGCGCTTCACCCTTTGCGTCATCCGACACCGCTGATGTGCGGGCGGTGTAGAGCGCTTCCGGAAGGTGGATGATGTCGCCGAGGCGCGACAGTCGCAGACGGAGGTCATACCATCCGGCGGCTGCATACTCTTCGGTCATTCCGTCGACAGCCTTACGGAGCATCACGGGATTGACAACCACGATTTTTCCGAAGTCGAAATCATCGCGGAGCGCTCCAGGCTGCCAGTCGATGAGTTCATGGCGGCAATAGCTGCCATCGGCATCGACGGTATGATAATCGGAATAGACAATCGCGGCACCTGTTTCCTTCAATGTGCGTTCAAGGCGTTCGCGACCGAAGGGGTTGAAGTCGATGGTGTCATCCGTAAGGTGGATGATGACGGGGGAATCGCCCGATTCAAGGGCTATATGGCGCATTGCCTCAGTCGAGAGGCGCGAGTGGATATTAACTTTTGCCATTGCAGAGAAATGTGATGGTGTTTGGTTATTATGTGAAGTGGCTTAGGTCAGTCTATCGGGGTTCTGTTTGCCGTTTTCACCTTTGCGTTTACGCTTGCGCTCGTCGGTCAGTTTGTCGTCCTCCTCTTCGGAGCGTTGTGCGGTCTCGCGCGGGTCTATGTTGCGGGAATATGGATTGGGTGGCACTGTTGGTCGGCTCTCCAATCCGATTATTGTTTCCGGAAGCACCTTGGGGCGCGCACCGGGATGTGAACCTTCGGGTGCGGTGAAGAATTTAAGAATCTGGGCCATCAGTGCGTCGCGTTCGTAGGAGCCGGTGATGGTCTCGAAGGGGAAACCGATGGTGACCGCACGGTGTGAACCGGGGTCAAAGGCTATACCGGCAATGTAGTCGTTTTCCGTGTAGCGCAGTATCGGTGAGGCGCAGCTTGTATCCATCGGTGCGAACGATTCAGGCGACTCGACGGCATAGCAGTCGGCGTTGAGTTGCTGGTTGAATGTCAGCGACAGTCCTCCGCGGAACTCGCCGTAGCGTGCACGAATCTCCCTGACCTTACCGGTAACGGTCGCCTTTGCCTGACGCCATTGCAGACCGAGGAAGGTGTGTCCGAACTGGCTGTCGGCCACGCGCTGGTCGGCACTGCTGAATGAGTTGTCAAACAGGTCTGTGCCGATATAGCTTCCCGATACGAACAATGAGCCTCCTGCGTTACAGAATTCGGCGAGGCGTACTTTAAGTTCATTGGTGAAAGGCTTGAACTTGCGTTCCTCAGAGGTCCCGACAGTGATTTCCTTCTGCTTTCCAAGGATGAGGTCGACAATCGCGGCTGATGAACTGCCTTGGTCAACGAAAGCATCCACTCCACATGAAATGAAGGGGAATCCGGCAGCACGGATGGAACGTCCGTGAACATAGACGAAGTCAAACGTATTTCCGGCGAATATCTCGGTCTCGTGGGTCGCGCGGCTTGCTCCGTGGCCAGGGGCATCGTTGGATGTCCATTTCACCTCCGGACGGAATTCTGTCTGGTGGCCTGTGAAATGGATGTCGCCGACGTAGGGCACTCCGTGGTCTTCCTCATAGTCAAAGCCTATCTTACCCTCTGCATAGACCTCTGCCGGGCCGGAGATTCGCGTGAAACCGTTGACCACAAGCACTTGAGGTTTGTCTGAACCGGGAATGTCGCAGAGCGATAGGATTTCCGACGGGAAACTCAGTCCGCCGTTGTTGGAGGCCACGACTTTGTAGCTATAGATATGGTTGTCGTTGACCTTCACTGTAAGTTGCGGGTCGTCGACTACGGCAAGTTCCGTAAAGGCACCTCCGTCCACGCGTTCGTAGACAATGTAATATGTAGGTTTTGCGGTCGGTTCGAGAGGGTCGTCGACAGCCTGCCATGTGAGCTTATAGTCGCCGTCCGCTCCGCTGATTGAGAAGTGGCTCACAGGAAGCGGTTCGACTATGTAGGGTATGCCGTCCTTTTCATGCAGATACTTCAGGATACCTTTATATATCGCACGGCTCACGGTGAAGCGGAAAGTCGGGTCGAGTCCATAGCGCATGTCGGCGAAGTTCTGATGGCTCAGAAGTTCGATGAGCATCGAGGGAACCTGCGGCTCCATCGCTTCGTGATATGGGCGGTCGCGGAGGGTGCGTCGGTTCCATGTCGGTTCGTAAAGAGTCTGGATGTCGCCCACCACCTGATTGGTCAGTATGTCGGCGAAACGTCGGGATGTGGTTCTTGCCTCTCCGTTGCCGAGTTTCGGTCCTTTCGTATAGACAATAGGCATTGTGCCGATTGTTGATGAAGCGTCGGAGGTTGTTCCTGCATCTGTGTGGAATGCGAATGAGAGGTCAACCGGGATTCCGAGACCTTTCCGGCCGGGAAGTTCCGACGAACCGCCGGCAAGATAGTTGACCCACATACCACGGCTCTTGTAGTCATCCTCATAGTCATCCTTTCCGCCTGTCACACTGTAGACGTCCGACGGGATTCCTGCCCACTGCATCCAGTAGCGGGCACCTTCGGTGAAGCGGGGATAGGTGCTGACGGTGGCTTCTCCTCCGGCAGCCGAACGGCTGACATTGCCCATTCCGCCACCTATTTTCACGGCATCGGCGGTGATGAGCTTCCCTTCCTCCGAAGAGACGTTGAGAAGCTCCACCACCGGCGTCTTGCTCTGTCCGGCGGCAAAGGGGAAGGAGCCGAGATAAATCCAGGTGCCTCCGCCGATGCGTTGGTTCACCTCGAATTCCTCGCTTCCGGCAAGGGAGTTGACGATATAGCGGGCATCGCGCGCCGAATTGGGCAGCGAGGCATAGCTGACATAGACGGCGTAAGTTCCCGCTTTCTTGAAATCGGCATACCAGCAGGCTGTCGATGCCTTTTTCTTATCCTTGACTGTGCGGACTTGACGGACAGTGCCCATCCGGAAGGGATTGTCAGTTCCGGTGAGGATATCTTTCTTATATCCGAAGCCGTTGACTCCGGAAGCTGTCTGCCATTTTTCCGATCCGTTTTTCTCGGAATACGTTTTTTGAGCGAACCCGCCGTCCATGTCGACGATGATTTCCTCGGTGTTCACGTCGCGTTCACGCGGAGTGAGGACGTAGGCCCCGGCGTTTTCGAGCATCGGAATCAGATAGGGGAGGACGTAGGACTGCGGATACAAATCTTCGACAGTGCCCATCAGGCGGGCACGTTGCCATGTCCATCTGTCCTCGTTCTGGTCGAAATAGCGACCGTGGCTCTGCCAGAGTGCTATGTTCTTTCCGGCAAGTCCGCCAGTGGCATTGTCGGTAGGCGAATCGACACGGCGCACGAACGGCTCGCGTGCCGGACGCGGCACGGCCGGGGTTTTTACGACCTTTGTAGTTCTGGCTTTCCTGCCGGAACGGCTGCGCGGTTTCTTTGCTGCGCCGTCGGCTGTCAAGGCACAGAGTATGATGAGTAGTGACAGTAGCTTTTTCATAATGATAACCTCCTGCCAATTATAACACTTCGTCCCGTCAGCAAAAGCCCTTGCGGAGAATAAAAATCGACCGATTTCAGTAACTTTCGCTTTTCAGACCTGTAGATTAAAACTTTTTAAACCAAAAGGCAGGAATGATTGTGAGGGTAAAGTTACGAAAAAAATTGATACGCCGTTATTCTTTGTTTCGCTCTGAATTTGTGCAGTCGGCAACTGCACAAATTATACAAAATTATTAGGTGTTGATTGGATGAAGTATTTAAGTCAACGTTGAGTCAGAGCTCGTAATGGTATCTCATGGAGATTACGAGTATCTGTATTTCGTTTTCATGAACAGAATATATGAGGCGGTGTTCTGAATTAATTCTGCGAGACCAAAGGCCAGATAGCTGATATTTCAGAGCCTCCGGTTTGCCTATGCCCTCGTATGGGTGTTCAACCATGTCTTTCAGGAGTTCGGCGATTTTGTTCAGTAACGCTTTATTGCCTGTCTTTTTGAAATAACCATAATCTTTTCGGGCGCGTGGTGAGAAGACGAGCTGATACATGGCCTATAATCGTGCTAAGAAATCCTCGACTGATTCACCCGGTTGCTGTTCAATCTTCTTGCCTTCATTCAATTCGCGGATGCCTTCGGCAATAGCCTGCATGGTTGCGTGGGAACTCATGATATATTGGCTCTCGCTGATGGCATTGTAGTCCGCAAGCGACAGCACTACGACGCTCTCATTGCCTTGCCTGTGGAGCAATAGCGGTTCGTGGTCGTTTATGACCTCATTCAGATATGTTTTGAGATTGTTCCGGAATTCCGAATAGTTGGCGGTGCGCATGTGGAAAAAAATTGAGGAAATAATTAAAAATATGATTTAAGTACAAAAATAAGTACTTTTATCCGGATGTGCAATATTCCTTTGATTAAAAAGTGATTGATTTATTAAATGATATGTTGCATTTTGCCGGATGGCAGGCAATAAGGTGATAACATGAAGCTGCTATATAACTACCCGTTTGTTATTTTTATTTAAGCTGGTGATGGAATGACCATTTGGACTTCGCAGCTTACCGGCTGCCATCTTCTTGAAAAGATGGGTTTCCGCCAGTCCCAACCCAGGCGAGGAAAAGGTTTACATCATTAGTCCTACTCCTCTAAACGCGAATCAGCCCGGCGAAAGTTTTTCTCTCGTCGGGCTGATTTATGCAATGTTTGGAATCTTGAAAGACGGTTATCAGAAACTTAGTGCAAGGCTTAAAGCAGGCGTATAATCAATTCTATTTGAAATGGATGGAGCGTTGATAGATGCGAAACCAACATTCAGAGCCATTTTTTTAGCTTTATTCCGATAATGATATGCAGAGATCAGTATTGGAATACTTGAAAGTGTAAGAACTCCGCCGCCGACAGATAAGGCAGTAGCAGTTGCACTGTGCTTCCCTGTTAAAGAACTTTCAAATAGAAATGTTATAACACCGGCACTTAAGGTTGCCATACCAACACCAAATGTAGTCCATCCGACCGCGCGAAGGGCAGTATATTTGCCCCATTCCTGCGTTTTTTTATAATCGAATGTCATTGCTGAATTTCCGGCATATTCTGAACTCGTAGTATAAGTTGGCATCACAGAAAATTCATCTGCTAAATTTGTTGCATTTTCTGCACTTAACTCAGTTATTAATATTGGTTTTTCTTGTGATGTATCAAGTGCAAGATTAATTTCGGCTTGTGAGTATGCACAAAACGAAGTAATAAAGATGCTTAATAAAATAAAGATATATCGTTTCATTTTATGTGTGTTTATTTAACATTAATAGGCACAAAGCTACACATAATCAGCATAATAACATAATTACTGTGTGCAATATGATTTAGTTTAACAATATCAATGATATTTTTGCTGAATGTGCTATAATAAAGTAGGTAAGGAATTAACAAGTGTAAATATTATTGAGACTTATCGTCTTATTTCCTCTGTATTGTGGCTATTTTATTTTGCGGGCTTTGAATTTATATCTTCTGTTGTCTTGTGATGGATAAAGTACCGGGTCCTGAGGCGCAGAAGTTACCCATAATTCATTTGGCGTGAGTTTTTCTATCAGCCAATAGCCTTCAATATAGCCAGCCATACATATTACTGAAAAGTTCTCAGTAGTGAACGTCCATTGGAAATAGCCGATACCATCTTTTTTGTCGCTGTCAAGCCATGATCCATTAGCAAACCACCCTTTGCCGGAACGTTCAAACCTATATATGTCCGTTTCTGCCTCATACGTTTCCTCTCCAAGACTTCCGTAATCAGCCCACACCATTAGCCATTCCACATCTGTGAGCATGGCAACAGTGCCTTGTTGATCATCATCAAGATAGCCCGATTTTCCTTCACATGATGACAGTGTCATCAATAAGGATAGTAACAAGGTGGATAGTATAGTTCTCATTCTGTAAATGAGACGGAGAGCGTTCCGTCACCGACAAGATTCATACCTTTGACTGAGAGCCAATCAGAATTGCCATTATTTGTAATGATGTAAGAATGATTGGGCTGGGGTGTATTCAATCCGGCGACCATCAATATCCCGGCATCAGGATTTGAGGTGTCACCCAAAGAAATCTGATATAGATAGAATTTTGATGAACTGTTGGCTGACACATTCATGGTAACATATCGAGGTGCATAAAACTGTCTGGCATCGTTTTGTTCCGAAGTCACTATCATTTGAGCAAGTGGTGTTACGTTTCTTGAAGGCACAGCCAACTTCTCAATCGTGAAGTCATCAGATGAGCCACCTTCAATCAGTTTATCTGACGAATAAGTAAAATAGATAATAGCTGTTGATATGCCGGACTGCTTTATAGATCGAATCATTACATTGACATCCTCCATTTCTCGGCTGAACTTGTCACGGTTTACGAAGCTGACCATCATTAACTCCTCCCGACTACGGTTGACTACATAATCGGAGGCATTGATTTTCTTATCGGGATTGATGAAAAACGCACCTGTGGCGTTATCTACATCTACGAACTGTGCCAAAATCTCAGCATCGGTTTCATAGGCACGGATTGGCGAAGGCTCGTTGAAAAACGTACTGTCATCGCTGCATGAAGTTACAAGCAGTCCAACCAACAATGACAATGAGAACAAAATCTTTTTCATAAGTTCCTACAATTCTCCATTTGGCTCATGGGAGAGAGTTAAGTTATAATGCAGAAACGTGAGCCAACTATGCCACGTCTAAACTGATGGTCGTAGGAAACCTTTGATGCAGATGTAACAATAGTGACCCACGCATATGCGTGAGAACCACTATGCTATCTCTTGCATCAATTGAAAATTTCCTACGTTTTCAGTTTACAAGATGAGCATAACGCTTCTTATTTTCAAAATGTCGTGACGAGATATATCTCATCGGATGCAAATGTACGGATTTTATTTTACTTACAGTGTGTCCCTTTCGATAGAAATTTAAGAAAATCATTAGAATTAAATAAAATAAATGCTAAATTTCCAAAAATACATTTCCACTAACTACTTCACATCGTATATTTTTTTTGTGTGCCTTTTAATTTGTATGATATTGATTTTGAGTGGTGTTGTGGCCGTGTTACAAGAAACGGTGTGTTTACGACTAATGGAAGTCAGATTGGTTTCATGTTCAGTTATGGCAAAACTTCGGAGTTGTCTGCTTGAAGTCTATATGATGGAAGGTAGTTTTTTTGGAGCGTGGATAGTTTCTATGACTATTGAAAAAGGCGATAGGAGGAACGGCATTGGAGTAATTTAAGGGGGTAGTTATAGCCAGCCTTTTACATGTTTTTGCGGGTGTGGCGGTTGATGACGCCACACCCGCAACAGGGTTTTGAACACCTCCTTTCTGTGACTGCGGTCAGGCAGCCGCATGAATTAAATTAGTGGAAAAGGGGGGAATGTATTATGTATTAAAGTGTGAGTGTATTAATTGATGTATTAAAAGGGGGATATATTAGGGGATATATTAATTGTGGATGGTAAGGACGAAGGAGGCGCCGGTGGTGACTTCCGGGTCGAGGGCGAGGTTGCCGTTGATTTTTTCGGCACGGAGAGCGCAGATGGGGAGGCCGAGACGGTCGCCTTCGGCGATGTCGCATTGCGACGAGAAGGCTGTGAAGAGTGTTTCGCGTTCGGCTTCGGGGACACCGGGGCCTGAGTCGGTGACGATGAACTGATGGACTTTGGCTCCACGTTTCTTATATGTAAGGGTGATTTTGCCACCTTCGGGTGTGTATTTCGCAGCATTTTCAAGAAGATGGGTGAGAATTTTGCCTACTTCCTCCGGATTGATGAGTGCATAACCCTTGGTGCCGTTGAGGGTGATGACCACGCGCGGTTTGACAAGCGGTCTGACTTTCGCAACTATTGTCTCACAGAAGGTGTCGAGATTGACCTCTTCGAGCGAATCTGCGCTATGGCCTTCGGAGTTTTCAACATCGGAAAGCTCGCCTACGCGCTTGACGTAGCCACGAAGGTTCTGGACGGCGGGGTCTGACTGGTCAAGACGTTCGAGGGTCGGTTCCATCTGCGACGACATATTGTGGAGGATGGCACTCTTGGCGGCACTCTGTGCGTTGGCAGCCTGCACGGTCTTCTTCATCTTGCGGTTCTTGGCAAGTATGCGGAAATAGAACAGTGCGCCGATACCGAGAGCGGCGAGAGCGATGACGAAAAGAGTGACGAAGGTCACGATCCAACCGGTGCGCGCTGCGATGGTGTGGTCTTTTTCAGCGATTGTCTCCTGCGATTCGGCAAATTCCTTCTTGACCTTGCCGAGTTCGGTGTCGGCGGTGATGGCTTCGATGGAGTCAGACCATGTCATGTAGCTCTCGTAGGTGTGCTCGACGAGTTCGGCATCGCCCGACGACACGGCGCGATTGATGATTTCCTTGTAAGCCTTGTCGGCGCCCTTATAGTCCTTGGAGCTGTCGAACTGCTTGATAAGGCGCGCGATACAGAGGTCGCCTTTGGCGTTCTGGTCAACGGAGTAGTAATACTGGGCTTCGTTGAAGAGCATGTCGGAAGTAATTTCCTTTGTCCCTGCCTTCTTTGCATAGGCGCCCATCTTCGAGAGCGATTTGAGCGCGGAGGCATTGTTTTTCAAGCGGCGATATGTGTCATAGCGGGCTTTTTCGGCCGTGTAGCGCACGGCGGGAAGGGAGTCGGGGCCTATTCCGGCCTTGGCGAGAGCCTGGTCGAAGTTTCCTATCAGACGGAAGGCACCGTCGTAGTTCTTGGCATCCGCGCAGACTGATGCGGCCGAAGCGACCGACTGGGCTGCCGGAAGATATTGGTGGGCGGAGATGCGTGTGTTGTAAGCCTTCAGATGGGCGTTGAGCTCACTCTGACTGTCGGCCCACATCCCGAGGGCACCAAGTGAGAGGGCAATCGTCAAAGTTATAAATCGTCTCATAATATAAACAGTTGTAATTTACGGAAAAATAGTTGAAGCAGACAAAAATAGCGGGTAGCGGGAACGTTGCGGAAGCATAGCGTTGGCGCTATGTAAGTGTTTATTTATTTAACATTTGACGGCGGTTGAAAGTTTATAGGCATGTTTATTAACATTCGGGGTGAGTTTTCAACATTTTAACACGTTTTGGGGGTTGAGAGAGTGATTGTTAGCAATATATTTCGTTACTTTGCATCATAAAATTGATAACAAAGACCTTATGGGTAAAATCATTGCTATCGCCAATCAGAAGGGCGGTGTAGGAAAAACCACGACAACCATCAATCTTGCGGCCTCTCTTGCAGCCGAAGGGAAAAAGACTCTCATCATTGATGCCGACCCGCAGGCAAATGCCACATCGGGCTACGGTATCGACCCGAAATCAATGGCTTCGTCGATTTACGAATGTCTCGTCGACGACTATCCCGTTGCAGGATCGCAGGTGGCCACCTGCTGCGAGGGGCTTGAACTCGTCGGTTCGCGCATTGACCTCGCGGGAGCTGAGATCGAGCTTATCAACAAGCCTTCGCGCGAGAACGTGCTGAAGAAAGCCATCGGACGGGTTGCCGACAACTATGACTACATCCTGATTGACTGCTCTCCATCGCTCGGTCTCATCACGGTCAACGCGCTCACTGCCGCCAATTCCGTGATTATCCCCGTCCAGGCTGAATATTTCGCCCTTGAAGGAATCACCAAGCTCCTCAACACTATCCGCATCATCAAATCGAAACTCAACCCGACTCTCGAAATCGAAGGCTTCCTGCTGACGATGTATGATGCGCGCCTGCGTCTCGCAAACCAGATTTATGAGGAACTGAAAGGCCACTTCGGCCCAATGGTGTTCGACACTGTCATTCCCCGCAACATCCGTCTCAGCGAGGCTCCGAGCCACGGTCTTCCCGCGCTGCTCTATGATCCGCTGTCGAGAGGCGCGACATCTCACATCTCCCTCGCCCGCGAGCTTATCTCGAAAAACAGGGCGATGGCTTCGTGAAAATCCATTATGCATGATTCATGATGCATAATTCATAATGCATAATTCGTAATTCATGATGGGTGGATTTGTCGTTGACATTTTTACCCGTTGTGAATTAACTGTTTGGCTTGATTAAACAGTTTTGATTAATTAATTAGGAGAAACAACAATGCTGCCGAAACGTCCGGCTCTTGGCCGTGGGCTTGATTCGCTCATCGCAATGGACGATGCTCCAGCCCGTGGCACATCAGCTATAAACGATATAGAGATTTCAAGAATCTCACCCAACCCTGACCAGCCCCGAACTCTGTTTGACGAGGAGGCGCTGGAGGAACTCTCGCGTTCAATCCGTGAGTTAGGTATAATCCAGCCCCTGTCATTGCGCAAGACCGGGCCGGACACATATCAGATAATTGCAGGTGAGCGCCGTTACCGCGCTGCAAAGATGGCCGGGCTGACAACTGTCCCTGCCTATATCCGCACCGCCAACGATGCGGAGCTGACCGAGATGGCCCTCATAGAGAACATCCAGCGTGAGGATCTCAACGCGATTGAAATTGCCCTGACATTCAAGAAGCTCATCGAGCAATACGATCTTACGCAGGAACGGCTCAGCGAACGAATCGGCAAGAAGCGCACGACCATCGCCAACTTCCTGCGTCTGCTCCGTCTGCCCGCTGAGGTTCAGCTCGGATTGCGCGACAAGCGCATCGACATGGGTCATGCCCGCGCTCTGCTGAGCATCGACGACCCCAAGCTTCAGTTGCGTCTCTATGAGGAGATACTTAAACAGGGGCTTTCGGTGCGCCGTGTCGAGGAACTTGCCAAGAAGTATCAGCAGGCCGCGCTCGAAGGTAAGACTCCGGCAGAGGAGAGCAAAAGATTTTCTAACAATGATTATGATATTTTAAAAAATCACCTCTCGCAGCGTTTCAGCACCCCTGTCAAGCTGACTTGCGACTCCTCCGGCAAGGGAAAAATATCATTTTCCTTCCGCGATGAGGCGGAACTTGAAAGATTAATTGCTATCTTTGACACTGCAAAGCAGTGAACGGTTGGACACGGACCGGCGGATGCCGCTCTTGTGAATGGCCAATCGTTTGAACTACAGTCGCATAAGAACAAATGCAATCAGCAGCGGAAAAAGATAATAACTACATAAGACCTCTTGTGAGCGTGCTTGTCGGCATGATTATAATCGTGCTGACATGCCCGTTTAACATTTTTTCTGAAAATCTTCAGCAGGCATCTCCGGTGGTGACAGATTCAGTCGCCCGGCAGCGTCCGGTCAAGCCTAACCGCCCTGTCAGACCTCAGCGCCGACCCTCTAATCCCGCAAAAGAATTGCCTGACAGCATCATCATCGGACAGCCACTCACTCAGCCCTCAATGGTGGTGCTCGACAGCCTCTCTGTCGACGGTGACTCGGTGAGAATCATTCCCATCGACTCCGTTGCTGTAGTCAATGCGCCAATGCCTAATCCAAACGATTCCATTGCCGGGCTGAAGGTTGAGCAGAAATTCACGTTTACGCCCAACCCGACTAAAGCCGTATGGATGTCGGCTCTGTTCCCGGGACTCGGACAGCTCTACAACCGCAGATACTGGAAATTGCCGATTGTGGTGGGAGCCTATATGGGCCTCGGCTATGCTACAAACTGGAACAATACGATGTTGCGCGACTACACGCGTGCCTATTCCGATATAATGGACAATGACCCGACGACAAAAAGCTATATGGACTTCTTTGCACCGACGGTCAAGGAAGAGGATCTCGACAAGACATGGCTCACCGACCTGCTGCGCCGTCGTAAGAACTATTACCGGCGCAACCGTGACCTCTGCATCATCTGTATGGTCGGTGTCTATGCAATAGCCATGATTGATGCCTACGTCGATGCGCAGCTCGCCCACTTTGACATTACGCCTGACCTGAGTGTCGACATAGCTCCGACACTGCTTCCTGGCGACAATCCGGGGAAACTTTCGCTTCCGAGCGTAGGGTTCTACTGGGCACTGAACTTCTGAACTCCTATCACTTCAACTCTCCACACAGTCTTAGATATACCATAAAATGAAGAAATCAATCCTTGCCACATTGCTTGCTCTCGGTATCTCGGCATTCGGCACCATCAGCGCGAGGTCGATACTTGACATAAAGCAATCCATAACAGACGACAATATAATAGCCCCTGAAAGTTTCGAGACACAGACCCGTCTACTTGAAGAAAACTTCTATATAAAGAATTATGTCGTTCCCGGCTCAGACCTTGGCGACAACAAAAACGCCACTCCGGCGGACTATGAGCAGAGGCTGAAGGTCCTTCCTACCGAGATTGAACTTCCGTATAACTCGCTTGTCGGGAACTTCATCAACATGTATCTCAACAAGAAGCGTACGCTCGTGGCCGATATGCTCGCCCTTCATAGCTATTACGGTCCGATATTCGTTGAGGAACTTATCAAGGAGGGAATGCCCACCGAACTGCAGTATCTTCCGGTGATTGAATCGGCCATCAATCCCAATGCCATCTCGCGTGCGGGAGCTGCCGGTCTCTGGCAGTTCATGCCCGCTACCGCCAAGGGTCTTGGCATGGAGGTCAATTCGCTTGTCGACGAGCGCCGTGACCCCCGGCTTTCATCACGCAATGCAGCCCGCTATCTCAAGCAGCTCCATGAGATATACAATGACTGGTCGCTTGCCATCGCCGCCTACAACTGCGGTCCCGGTAATGTTAACAAGGCGCTCCGCCGTGCCGGTGAGGGAAAGAAGGATTTTTGGGAAATCTATGAGTTCCTTCCCGCCGAGACCCGCGGATATGTCCCCGTATTCATCGCCGCCAACTATGTGATGAACTATTACGGCAATCATGGCATCAGCCCCACAATCATCAAGCGACATCTGACAACCGACACAGTCGTGGTGAACAAATATGTCCACTTCAACCAGATTGCCGCTGTCCTCAATATTCCGGTTGATGAGATTAGGATGCTCAACCCGCAGTATCTGAAGGATGTGATTCCCGGCGATTACCGACCCTATACCCTTACTCTCCCGACGCAGCAGTGTCTGAGCTACGTCATGAGCGAGAAAAACATTCTTGCATACGATTCCGAACTCTACACTCGCCGCAGCCACGTTGAACCCGGACTGACCTCTGCCGAACCCGCACTTCCGGTCGGTGACAACGGGATGGCCAATCTTGCAAGCGCAAGCCTCCAGACGGTGAATGCCGACACGAACAATGAGATTGCACAGACACAGCAGGTTGAGCGCATGACAGTCAAGACCCACGTCGTAACGCGAGGGGAAAGCCTTCGTGACATCGCGCGTCAATACGGAGTTTCGGCGACCGACATCAAGCGTTGGAACAAGCTCCGCCGTGGAAAGGTCAAAGAGGGCGATGAACTGAAAATCGAAGTGTTTGAGCGCGTAAGTCCCGACAATGTGAAGGTTGTTGCCGCTTCGGAAGTTGCTCAGGTGAGCCCGCAGGAACTCCGAGAGGCTGTCAAGAACGATCCGCAGGCAGCAGCCGCTACAAGCCGTACGTCATCAGCATCTACCACAGCCAAGGCTCCCGCTAAGGCAGCCACTGCAGCCAAGGCAGCTGCACCCAAGGCGACGAACCACAAGGTGAGGAAGGGCGAGACCCTCGGCAAGATTGCTGCGAAATACGGGACGACTGTGGCTGCAATCCAGGCCGCCAACGGTATGGGCAAGAGCACAAACATCCGCATGGGTCAGAATCTCAAGATTCCTGCAAAGAAGGCCACCGCCAAGAAAACTACTGCGAGAAAGAAAAGAAGACGCTAAGATTGTTGTAGTTATACCGGGAAGGTCGCAATCAGGCATATCGACAGGTGGACCGGCCCGGACTTAACGCAATATAAATCTCATAATCTTATGGATAACGGAACATGGTGGACGGCTCCCACCGAAAGCGAGTCGGGAAAACTAATCCTTGTCACCGGACGCAAGGATGTCGAGAAATTCCGTTCGAATCCCCGCTTCAATATCCGTGTCGAGGTGACATGGAAGTATGAGGGGGATGCAAGCGGTATGCCCGACAAGGAGACCTCCACTCTCATGGAGGAAGTGCAGGATGCCTTGCAGAATGAATTCAGGAAGGACCCTGTGGCTGTGCTGACAGGAATCTTTACCGGCGATAATCAGCGCGACTGGATTTTCTATACCCTCAGCACCCATATCTTCGGCCGCAAGCTCAACGAGGCGTTGGCTTCCTTCCCCTTGCTTCCTCTGACCATTTATACGGAAAATGACCCTGATTGGGAGGAGTATGACGAGATGTCGGAGGCTGAAATCAAGCTCGATTAAGAGTTTGATTTGCAGGAAAAGTACAATTGCGGGAAAGGTACAAAAGGACAAAAAATCAAAAGGAACATAAGTTTTTTCATTTAAATGGAGAAGTTTGTGTTCCTTTTGATTTTTTGTCCTTTGTTGTAAGTGGGAGGTTGGGTTTATGTGCGCGGTTGGTTGGTCAGGATGAGGTTTCGTCGCGGAGTTTTTGGATGCGTGAGAGTTCTGCGTCCATGATGCGCGAGAGGGGATTGGCGAAGGCTCCAATGCGGCGGAGGCTTTCGCGGGCTTTGTTGATGCGTGGCATGAAGTCGTCGAGAAGGTTATTGGTCAGGAGATAGTCAAGAGTCTCGCCGATGAATTTCTGAATCTGGACATAGAGACGTTCCCTTAGCCAGTTATCACGTCCGATGGAAAGGAGTGTGACAGTGGTGTGGACCATCAGTTCCGCGACAGCCTCGCTGCCGGGTTCGAAAACCTGAAAGCGTTTAATGGCAGAGCGGAGTTTTACGATGCGCGGTGAGTAGGCACGGTGGGTGTAGCGTCTGGCTTCTTTCGTGAGTGCAGTTCTGTAGGTTTCGAGTTTCTTGTCAATGTCGGGTTCCGCAAAGAAGTCGAGAAGCTCTTTGGCCTCCTTGCTTTTGGTATATACATCAAGAAGAAGCTCCCGGAGTTCGGGAGCTTCAAAATCTTTTATGGCTTTTCGGAGAGTGGTTTTTGACATATCAGATGGTTATTTTTTGTAGCTTTTGATACCTTTTTCGAGGAAGGCAGAGAAACGTGCAACGTTCTCATCGTAGGTGTAGGGACCTGAGAGGAGTTCGCCTTCGTCGTTGAGGATCACATAGTAGGGCTGGGCATTGGCGTTGAACTTGTAGCGCTGCAGGTAGCTCCAGCGGTCGCCGTAAGTGTAGAGCGTCATGTCCTTGCCGTACTCCTTGACTGTGATGGGTTCGGGAAGATTCTTCTTCTCATCCACCATGAGTTTGATGACAGTGAAGTTGTCCTCAATCATTGTCTTAACGTTCGGTTCGTCGAGGACGGCACCTTCCATCTTGCGGCAGTTGACACAGCCGAAGCCCGAGAAGTCGATGAGAACAGGCTTGCCTGCTTCCTTGGCGGCTTTCATGCCTTCCTCAAAGTCATCATATTCCTTGAAACCCTCACCGTAGAGGTTGAAATCCTGAGTGAACAGCGGGGGAACGAAGGCGCTGACACCTTTGAGGGGTGCGCCCCAGAGACCGGGGATGAGGTATACTGTGAACGAGAGGGAGCAGAGCGCGAGGAAGAAGCGGAAGACACCGATAGAGCTGTCGGCCTTACCGTAGTGGGCGAAATTGAACTGGCCGAGGAGGTAGAGACCAAGAAGGAGGAACATGATGATCCAGAGAGCGAGGAAGGCCTCACGGTCGAGTATGTGCCAGCCGTAGGCAAGGTCGGCAACTGAGAGGAACTTCAGCGAGAGCGCGAGTTCGACGAAGCCGAGGACCACTTTGAGGGTGTTCATCCAACCGCCCGAGCTGGGAGCAGCCTGGAGCATGGTGGGGAACATTGCGAAGAGCATGAAGGGGAGGGCAAGGGCTGTCGAGAAGCCGAGCATACCGATTGCAGGACCCCAGAGGTCGCCCTGCGAGGCAGCTTCAACGAGAAGAGTGCCGATGATGGGACCTGTGCAGGAGAATGATACGAGGGTCAGCGTGAAGGCCATGAAGAAGATGGAGAGGAGGCCGGTTGTCTTCTCGGCAGTGGCGTCCATCTTGTTTGACCATGATGAGGGAAGCTTGATTTCAAAGGCTCCGAAGAAGCTGATGGCGAAGACCACGAGCAGGAGGAAGAAGATGATGTTGCAGACAGCTGAGGTCGACAGGGCGTTGAGCGAGCTTGCGCCGAAGATGCCGGTGATGAGGAGGCCGAGGGCAACGTAGATGACGATGATTGAGAGACCGTAGGTGCAGGCATCGATGATGCTCTTGCTGCGGTCCTTGCCTTTCTTGAGGAAGAAGCTGACGGTCATCGGAATCATGGGCCATACGCAGGGGGTGAAGAGCGCGACGAGGCCACCGAGGAAGCAGGTGAAGAAGATGTACCAGAGCGAAGTGGTCGAGAAATCCTCGGCGCTTTCAGAGTCGGCGAACGATACGGGAGCCCAGAGGTCGGCGGATTTTCCCGCAGGAGCGGATGAGGCGAGAGAGTCGGCTACAGCGACTGCGATGGTGTCGGCGCTGTTGCTTGCATCAACAGGAGCAACCGCCTCTTCAGCCGGGGCTTCCTTGCTTTCGGGAAGTTCCTGAGTTGCTTTGGGTTCCTCTTTCTTGGCAGGAGCCTTTATGGTAGCTTTGCCCGAAAGATTGAAAGTCGAGCGGGAGGGGGGGATGCAGTTTTCATCGTTGCAGGCAGAGCAGACGACCATCACGTCGATGTTGAATTCAGGCTGTGTGGCCTTGAATTTCTGTGTGATTGTCACACCCTGGGTCCACCATGAGAGTTCGGCGCCGAACATGTCGTCATACTGCTTATGGGAGGGCTTGTTGGGAGTCGGTTTCCCTTCAAGAGTTACGCCGTCGAGTTTCGGATAGCTTATTTCAAGAATCTGGGGTCCGGCATCGGGGTCACAGTCGAGCGAATACATGTGCCAGCCGTTGCTGATGGTAGCGGTAAGGACTACCTGACCCTCATCGTCACCTGTCATATCGACAGAGGCCGACCATTTGACCGGGGTCATGATCTGGGCGAACGCCATGTTACACATCAGCGCTACCAGAATCGAGAAGGTTAGAGCAAGCTTTCTCATGGGGTGGTTAATTTTGCAAGTTAATCGAAATTAAATGTGTGAAATGGTTGGATAATGGTTAACTTTTACAGTGCAAAATTACTAATATTTCCCAAATATAATCAGTAAATGCCTTACTGAAACGTAAAATCCTCACAATTCTGTAACATTTAAGGTACTATTTTACCATTTTATTGACAGCATGGTCATTTGGAATTGACGGAATGGCAACTAATCCATAACTTTGCGAAGCGGTAGACAGAGATTCCCGTACATGAAAACAATTGAAAAACTCTAATCCATCTCCATCTCATGAAACATAGTCTCCTTCTCATTGCCACAGCATTCGCAAGCGTTGCGCCGTGGTTGCCTGCAAGGGCAGAAATTGTAAATGTCTCGACCCCTAACACCTCCCTCATCCTCGATGCAGAGAAGGGCGGAGACCTTAAAATCCTTCACTATGGCGACCGCCTGAGCGAAGCCGATATGGCGTTGCTCAAGGAAGCCGGGGCGATAAACCGCAGCGCCTATCCGGTCTATGGAATCTTCCCCCAGGCCGAGGCCGCTATGAGCGTCACCCATGCCGACGGCAACATGACCACGGCAGTAGAGGTGACAGGAATCACAAGCACTACTGCACCCGACGGGGCGACAGTAACCACAGTCGCTATGCGCGACAAGGTCTATCCCTTCGATCTCAATGTCAATTACCGCACATATCCGGGAGAGGATGTGATAGAGACATGGGTCGATGTGAAGAACAATGAAAAAGGCACCGTGAAGCTCAACCGTTTCATGTCGGGTTACCTACCGGTGCGCTACGGTGATGTGTGGCTCTCGCAGCTCTACGGTACATGGGCCAATGAGGGTCGACTCTCGCAGACTCCGCTCAACCACGGCGTGAGGATGATAAAGAACAAGGATGGTGCCAGAAATTCTCACACCGCCCATGCCGAAATAATGCTCTCGCTCGACGGAAAGCCTCAGGAGAACACCGGGCGCACCATCGGTGCGGCACTTGAATACTCAGGCAACTACAAACTGTTCATCGACACTGACGATACAGACTATCATCATTTCTTCGCAGGCATCAACGAGGAGAACTCTACCTACAATCTGAAGAAAGGGGAGAGTTTCGTGACTCCGCCTCTCGCGCTGACTTATTCCGATGAGGGACTTTCGGGAGTGAGCCGCAATTTCCACCGCTGGGGCCGCAACCACCGTCTCCATGCCGGCAACAAGGAGCGCAAGGTGCTGCTCAACTCCTGGGAGGGTGTCTATTTCGACATTGACGAACCGGGAATGGCCGGAATGATGAAGGACATCGCCGATATGGGGGGAGAGCTCTTCGTGATGGACGACGGATGGTTTGGCGACAAGTATCCTCGCGATAACGACAGCACATCGCTCGGCGACTGGGTGGTTGACACCGACAAGCTTCCCAACGGGATTCAAGGTCTTCTTGACACGGCCAAAGCCAACGGTATAAAGTTCGGTATCTGGATCGAGCCGGAGATGACCAACACGGTAAGCGAGCTTTATGAAAAGCATCCCGAATATATCATCAAGGCTGCCAACCGCCCGGCGACGGAGGGACGCGGAGGCACACAGCTCGTGCTCGACCTTGCCAATCCGAAGGTGCAGGACATAGTGTTTACGGTCGTCGACACCCTCATGCGCAAATATCCCGACATCGACTATATCAAATGGGATGCCAACGCGCCGATAATGGATCACGGTTCGCAGTATCTCACGGCCGATAACCAGAGCCATCTCTATATCGACTTCCACAAAGGCTTCGAGACTGTGCTCAACCGCATCCGCAAGGCCCATCCCGACGTGACCATCCAGGCCTGCGCAAGTGGCGGTGGACGAGCCAACTGGGGTGTGCTTCCCTGGTTCGATGAGTTCTGGACGAGCGACAACAATGATGCCCTCCAGCGCATCTACATGCAGTGGGGAACGAGCTATTTCTTCCCTGCGATAGCGATGGGCTCCCACATCTCCGCATCGCCCAACCATCAGACTTTCCGCCGTATCCCGGTGAAGTTCCGTGCCGATGTGGCTATGAGCGGTCGTCTCGGACTCGAGCTTCAGCCAAAGAACATGACAGATGAGGAGAAAGGGATTGTCAAGCAGGCAATTTCCGACTATAAGTCCATCCGTCCGATTGTCCAGTTCGGCGACATCTATCGTCTCGTTTCTCCATACGACGGCAAGGGCATCGCTTCGCTGATGTATGTCACTCCCGAAAAGGATGATGCGGTGTTCTACTGGTGGAAGACCGAGACATTCATGAACCAGCAGCTTCCGCGAGTGGTGATGGCCGGTCTTGACCCTGAGAAGACTTACAAGGTGACTGAGCTGAACCGCATCGACAACGAGCCTCTTTCGTTCGAAGGGAAGAGCTTCACGGGAAAATACCTTATGGCAAACGGCCTTGAAATTCCTCTGACCCACAAGGTGGATTATCACAAGAATACTGACTACGCTTCGCGAATCCTGCGTCTGACGGCGGAATGATGAGGTAGGACATTATTTTCACAGACATTACTTTCACATACAGCCCCTGCACCCGGCGAGTTTCATCGCTGATGCAGGGGCTGCCGGCATCTTTTCCTCTCGGATGGTTTTGGAGGATGGGAGAATTGTTTGTAATTTTGGAGGAGAATAACAGAGGGTTGGTGTCAAGCACCATCCCACCAACAGCATCAACAGGATAGATTATGAAAATACAGGCATTGACATTTTCCCCGACCGGCACTTCTGCCCGTGTGATTGAGGGAATCATGAGTGGGGTAGGAGAGAAGACGGGCCGTGATGTGGCGCTTCTCGACCTCACGTTGAAGGAATCCGTGGAGATGACATACGCCACGGATGATGTGGTTCTGATTTCGGGACCGGTCTACGGTGGAAAGCTCGCGCCGATTGCCAAGCAGCGTCTTGGCGGCATGAAGGGATCAGGTACGCGCTGCATCGTCGTCGCAGTCTATGGCAACAGGGCTTTCGAGAATGCGGTGGCCGATTTCGCTTCGTTTGCCGAAGAGCGCGGTTTCACGGTTGTAGGGGCCGGGGCCTTTGTGGGTGAGCATTCCTACTCTACGGATGAGACTCCCATTGCCGCCGGACGTCCGGACGCGGCCGATATGGAGGAAGCCCGAAGGTTCGGACGCGCAATAGGGGAGAAGATTGCCGCAGACACATTGGCGAAGATAGATGCGGCCGGTCTGAAAGATATTCCTGCCACGGCTGAATCGCTGGCAAATTTCAAGGCGTTCGTCATGGACTATCAGCGTCAGCAGGCGGAATCGCCACGCGTGTATCTTCCGGTGGTCGATGAGGAGCTTTGCAACGGCTGCGGCAGTTGTGTGGATGTCTGTCCGACCGGAGCGATCGCTGCGGATGGCATAGGGCTTGATGCCGCGAAGTGTATCAAATGCTGCGCCTGTGTTAAGGAATGTCCGCAGGGAGCGCGTACTCTCTACACTCCGTTTGCCAAAGTGCTGAGCGCGAATTTCAATGTCAGGAAGGCTCCGGTGTGGATTGTGTGAACCGGCGTTTGGAAATGACGAATTAAAATTTTTCCAAGGTTTTTACTTAGGAAATTTCACTTTTTGTAGTAAATTTGCGGTAAAATAATAAATAGAACACCATACAATGAACAACGATTTGGACTGGGGCAACCTGTCATTCGGTTATATCCCAACAGATTACAACGTACGCTGCTACTTCCGCGACGGGAAGTGGGGTGAGATAGAAGTGTCGCAAAGCGAGGAAATCAACCTCCACATCGCCGCCACCTGTCTGCACTACGGCCAGGAAATTTTCGAGGGCCTGAAGGCATTCCGTGGCAAGGATGGCAAGATTCGTGTGTTCCGTCTCGAGGAGAACGCGCGCCGCATCCGTGAGTCGGCCAAGGGTATCCTCATGGAACCGCTGCCCGAGGAGAAATTCCGCGAGATGGTGCTGAAGGTGGTCAAGCTCAACGAGCGCTTTGTGCCTCCATACGGTTCGGGTGCGTCGCTCTATATCCGTCCTCTCGAGCTCGGCATATCAGCCCAGGTGGGTGTGAAGCCGGCCACTGAGTATGTGTTCATGATTCTTGTCACTCCTGTCGGTCCCTATTTCAAGACAGGCTTCAAGCCGACAAACATCTGCATCATGCGTCAATATGACCGCGTTGCGCCCAACGGCACAGGTCTCTGGAAGGTCGGTGGTAACTATGCCGCATCGCTCACCGCCGGTGAACATGCCCATGAGCTCGGCTATTCGGCTGTCCTCTACCTCGACCCGAAAGAGAAGAAATATCTCGACGAGTGTGGTCCGGCCAATTTCATGGCCATCAAGGATGGTGTCTACATCACACCTGCGTCAAGTTCCATCCTCCCCTCGATAACCAACAAGAGCCTCATGCAGCTTGCCGAGGATATGGGCGTGAAGGTTGAGCGCCGTCACATCACTGTCGACGAGCTTGAGGAGATTGACGAGGCCGCAGCCGTAGGCACTGCCGCTGTCGCTTCGCCTGTCGGTGAAATCCATGACCTCGACACAGGCAAGAAATATATCGTTTCGAAAAACGGAGAGCCCGGCCCCATCACCACCGAACTCTACCACACTCTCCGCGGCATTCAGCTCGGCGAGGTGGAGGACAAGCACGGATGGTGTACGATTGTCGAATAAGCTATCCACTGACCAACAGACATCAACAATGACCTATCAGGAAATTATTGATAGATACTATCCCGCAGGCTCACCCCTGCGGGATATTTATATGCGCCACTGCCGTTCGGTGGCCGACCTCGCGCTTGAAATCGCCGCGCGTCGCCGTCTGCCGCTCGACCCTGCCGAAATCGAGGAGGCGGCGATGCTCCACGACATCGGAATCTTCCTGACCGACGCTCCCGGCATTGAATGCCGTGGCACGGAGCCTTATATTCTCCACGGACTCCTTGGCGGGGAACTGCTGCGCAAGGAGGGGATGCCCGAACGCGATGCCAGCGTGGCCGAGCGCCATACGGGTGCCGGTATCACTGCCGACGACATCATCGCGCAGGGGTTGCCGCTGCCGCTCGACGGTGACTACATGCCGACGACGCTGCTTGAACGGCTCGTCTGCTATGCCGACAAGTTTTATTCCAAAAGCGGCTCGATGGAGCGGAAATCCATGGAGAAAGTGGAGCGCTCGATGGCCCGCATCTCACCTTCGACCCTCGAACGCTTCAACCGCCTCCGCGAAGAATTTTCAGGGGAGTAGGGGAGGGCTGATAAGCTGAATAGATCAAATAAGGCTAATAGGGCTAATAGGTCAAATAAGCCTAATAGGGCTAATAGCTGAGATATAAGCCATAAGGCTTTTTAAAGAAAAAAGGCCAATAAGTGATTGGAAATTTCACTTATTGGCCTTATTAGTCTTATTGGCCTTATTGGCCTTATTAGTCTTATTAGCCCTATTAGTCTTATTAGTCTTATTAGTCTCATTAGCCCTATATCCCTCTCAGCCTTAATCCCTATTCCCCTTCGGCTGCTTGCTTGAAATCCGCGTAATGCTCCGGGTTCTTCATCGGTGAATCGGGATGATTCAGATACTTCTCCCCGAACGCGACAATCAGCTCCCGGGCCTCCTTGCTCGCCGATGCACGCTTCATGAGCGCCTTGAACGCCACCTGACGGTCCGATGCCATCACGGCAGGCATCACACCCAGATAGTCCACGAAATTCTGCTCCATGAACACCGTGTCGCCAACACGCTCCATGTCCCCGAAATCAAGATTGTCCCAGAAGTGTATGGCGATGAACCCAGCCATATCTTCCGGCTCAGAAATCGTCGCCGGAATCACCGGCATCTCCAGCGCCAGAACCTCCACGCTGTCTGTGGCCACCGTGTCGGTCGCCGCGCATCCCTCTGCCTCCGTCCTGCCACTGCCCGAACACGCTGCAGCGCCAAGCATCGCCGGACACAATGCAGCCAATATTATCCGATGTCTCATAATTTTTAGTATAGAGTGTATTTTTAGTATAGAGTGTAAAGTATAGAGTATAGAGGCTTGTGCGGATAGGACTGAATAAGCCATCTCATACACATTATTATATATAAAACTAACGGTCCTGCCCCCCGATTTGTTTTCACCACACCCCTCCACTCTCCGCCTAAACCATCCGCCCATCCTTCCTGCCCCCTCCACTCCCCCCACCGACGATCCATCCCCCTCCACTCTCCACTATCCCAATGCAAAATAGTGTTAATACTACACCCATTCCATTGCAGAATCAACAAAAAATCCTATCTTTGCACTCCGAAACCGAAAACTTCGGTCTCATGGCACACAAAAACATAGAGCAAACCTATTTTTTTATTAAAAAATTTGCGCAATTATTAAGATTGTCGTAAATTTGCCATGTCTTAATGGCTATTCGAAAAACCTTTTTATTCAAAATTGATTATCCTAACGTTGAATTTTTAACCGATTGATTAAAAAGCTGCCATTCGAAAACCTGTTATCACCTTTGAAAACCAAACCATTTTCACAAACCGACAACTGATATGTCTTACTCTAACAATCGGAAATCCGTGCTTAGCTTGAATTGGCAGGAGGGAAAAATTACCCCCCCCGATTTGCTATGTAACCCTCTGGTTGTCAGACTCTTACATAAAACCGACCTTTCTGCGGTCGATAATTGGCAGAATTCCCCGGATTTTTACATCACATACTATGAACCTTAGATTTCTCGCGGCAGCCTTGCTGGGAGCCATTTGTTGTGTCAATACCTCAACCTCAGCACAGGACATCGCCGTAAAAACAAACCTACTCTACGATGCGACCCTGACCATCAACGTCGGCGGTGAAGTGCAGCTCGCCCCTAAATGGAGCTTCGACCTCTCGGGCAACTACAACCCCTGGACCCTCTCGGGTGGCAAAAAGTGGAAACACTGGATGATACAGCCCGAGGCACGCTACTGGTTCTGCGAAGCCCTCGGAGGTCACTTCGTCGGCCTTCACCTCCTCGGCGGTGAATACAACATGGGCCACTGGGGCCACGGTTTCAAGTTCCTCAACAACAACGCCCGTCCCCTCTCCGACCACCGCTATCAAGGATGGTATGCCGGAGCAGGCATAGCCTACGGCTACTCATGGCTCCTCGGACGCCACTGGAACCTCGAAGCCGAAATCGGCATCGGATGGGCCTACACCCGCTACGACACCTTCGAATGCGCCGGCTGCGGACGTAAAGTGCGCTCAAACAAAGCCCACAACTACGTCGGCCCGACAAAAGCCGCCATCAACCTCGTATATGTATTCTAAACCAACACCAGTCACCAACCTTATATATCCCTAACAGTATATGAGAAGCCTATCAACCCTGCTCATGGCCATGGCCGCCCTCGGTGCAGCCGCCGCCCCGATGTCGGTGACGGTGTCGGACGTCAGCGTCGAACGCTCCGAATCCTCCCTCCTCGTCTCCATGTCGCTCGACGCCTCCGCCCTAAAGCTCAAAAGCGACCGCGAAATCAGATACATCCCCGTCATCACCGACGGAACATCGCGCATCCAGCTCCCCGCCGTCACAATAGCCGGACGCAACCGCTACATCCAGAACGAGCGCCACAACTCCATCGCCGCCCCCGACATCCTCACACGTGCCGGAGCCCCCGTCAGCTACTCGGCCGTAGTCCCCTACGAGCCCTGGATGGAACAGTCGCGCCTCATCCTCATGGAAGACGAATGCAACTGCGGAACCCTCGCCGGAGCAACCGCCGAAGCACCCCTCGCCGACCTTGACTTCGTCGAGCGCACATTCGCACCCGTCTTCACACTCGTCACACCCCCTGCAGAGCTCGAGAAGACACGCACCGCAAAAGGCTCGGCCTACATCGACTTCCCCGTCAACCAGACCGTCATCACCCCGACCTACCGCCGCAACCCCGAGGAACTTGCCAAGATACGCGCCACAATCGACGTCGTTGAAAACGACCCCGACTCACGCATCACATCCGTCAAGATCGTCGGCTTCGCATCACCCGAAGGATCCTACGCCAACAACGAACGCCTCGCCAAAGGCCGCTCCGCAGCCCTCGCCGAATATGTCCGTGGCCTCTACGCCTTCGACCGCAACGTAATGCACACCGACTGGGTGGCCGAAAACTGGACAGGACTCCGCGACTACGTAGCCCACTCCTCACTCCCCGACACCACAGCCATCCTCCAGATAATCGACAACACCGACCTCGCCCCCGACGCACGCGAATGGCGACTCAAATCGCGCTACCCCGAGGACTACGCATTCCTCCTCAAAAACGTCTACCCCGGTCTCCGTCGCTCAGACTACGCCGTTGACTACGTCGTCCGCTCCTTCGTCACCGTCGAGGAAATCAAACAGGTCATGGCCACCGCCCCGCAGAAACTCTCGCTCAACGAAATCTACGTCGTTGCCAACTCCCTCGACCCCTCCTCCGATGCCTACCGTGAAGCCTTCGAGCTCGCCGTACGCATGTACCCCAACGACCCCATCGCCAACCTCAACATGGCAGCTATAGCGCTCGGTCGCGACGAGCTCAACGCCGCCGAAACATACCTGGCCAAAGCCGACCAATCTCCCCGCGCCACCTACGCCCGCGGAGTCCTCGCAGCCAAGCGAGGCGACTACGCCCGTGCCCTCACCCTCCTTCAGTCTGCCCAAGCCGCAGGCATAGCCGAAGCCGCCGACGCCCTCGCGCAGCTCCGCGCAATGAAGCTCATCGACTGATCCCCTGTCGCCCTCCGGCGACCACCATCCCTATTCCCCACGCCTTTATCCCCCGCGGAGCCTCAAACCCTCCGCGTCCCTACCCCAACCACCTCTACAACCCCGACCGATCCCCCCACACCCATAAAAATCGTGGACACTCCCCAATAAAATCCGCCCGCTCCCCCAACTCCCCGGCCACCACGCCGGGGACCCCAAGCGGACCCGCGCCACGACCCGCACACCCTTACCATGACCCGCCCCGGCCCTACAAGCCTCCCATACCCGACCTATCGTGTATCTTACCCCCGACCCTCCGGGGAAATCATCTCCATTTCATCCCTCCCCAAAAAACTTATTGCACTGACTGTCAGCCCCTAACACTGATGGCCACGCACCCCTCTCAACCTTATAAATAATTGACCTCTCAGATAATTAACCTTTTTACAAAGAATAATTAACCAATTAATAATTAACCTAAATAAACCAATTTTTAACAATTATGAAATTTAACAAATTTCTCTTTGGTGCAGCTGCCCTCTCAATGGGTGTCTTTGCATCTTGTTCAAGCGACGAGCCCGTAAAGGGTCCAGATGGTGGCAATGGTAGCACAGATGTTGACCGTTACATGTCTGTCCGCATTACTAACCCTGCAAATTATGGTTCGCGTGCAGAAGAAGATCAGGATCCTGTAGGTCCCGGTTTCGAGCTTGGTAAAAACAATGAAAACACCATTCTTCCTTCTAACGTTCGCTTCTACTTCTTCAATGCAGATGGTCAGCCGTTTACATTAGCTGCAGGTAATGTATCAGGTACTGTTACTCCGAACAACATGGTTGAGCCGATTGAATTGAACCAGTTTAACCAGGATGGTAACAAAGAGTCAACACTCGAAGGTGTGCTTGTACTTGGTAAACCGACTGCACCTTACATTGGTCAAACTCCTTCTTATGTAGTTTGCGTTGCCAATCTTACCACTGGTGAGTTCGAAGCTTTAAAGAATAAGAGCCTCTCTGCAATTGCAAACGCAACGACTTCTAAAACTCCGGATGAAAGCAGCAATAAGTTTGATTGGAGTTCATTTAAAATGATCAGCTCAACCTATTTCGATGGTACTGAGAAAGTGATGTATTCCAAGATTACAGCTGACAATCTTGCTGAAACGCCCGAGGCTGCGAAGGCTGCACCTGTGGATATTTATATCGAGCGTATAGCAGCTAAAGTGCGCGCTACCGGTCTTAAGACTTGGAAGAGTATGCAGTCTGATGGTGATGGTGGCGTTAAGGATGTTCAATATAACATAGTTGATGCGTCTGGTGACCCCACAGCAACCACTCTTTATGTAAATCTCACCGGATGGAAACTCCGCAATCGTTATGTTAAGGCTAATCTTTTTAAAGAGATAAATGCTAACGGTAATTACTTTGATGCTTGGAATGTTCCAACCTTCCATCGTTCTTACTGGGAACAGACATCTAATGATGCCACCAACCTTTTCGATCGTACTTACGACATTACTGATGAAGCTGATTTCTATCGTGGAAATTATGTTGACAACGCAGAAGGTGCTGAATACTTGAAGAACGTTGCCTACACCTATCCTAACACTGCATGGGCATCAGGTTCAGACGCGTATGTACCTGACTTTGCATCCGACCGTGCCACCTGTAGCACTGCCATTGTAGTTCGCGGTATTGTTTGTTCAGATGAAGAAGGTAAGAATCCTGTGAATCTGATTCGTTGGGCAGGTGTTTATTATCTTGAGAGCACCTTTAAGCAACTGGTAATTACTGCGTATAATGCACAGTTTGAAACTAACCTTGGTGCCGATCAGGTTCATTTCATCCCCGGTGCACCTAATAAATGGATTGCAGCCGTAGGTCAGAATAATGCTACTATGAATGATCGTTATTTTGACATTGAAAGATGGGTTGATGGTCAGACTTCATTCTACGTTAACATCAAGCACGCTAACAATGGCAATACTCCTCTCTACGGTGTAGTTCGTAACCACATCTATGACTATACATTTGACAATGTAATCGGTCTTGGTCTTCCCGGCAATACTCCTGAAAATCCTGTTGATGAGACTGAATCTTACATCGCTGCTCGCCTCAACGTCCTCAACTGGAAGGTTGTCAGCAACACTGTAACCCTCGAATAATCCCTCCCGTGTGATTAATTGCAGTTCATAAAATTAGATTTTCCACAAGTAAGCCGGCCCGCGAGCCGGGCCGGCTTACTTTTTAAATTTACCCTCTCCCCCGGCGCACACCAAGCGTCAGCCCAAACCAATCAACCAAAAACTCTCTTCCCAAAACCGATCCCCAACGAAGCCACATCAACCCGGAAACGGAAAGAAACAAAAGCTCCAAAAGCCGACAAAAGAAACATAAACTTATGTCATTTTTGAATTTCTGTCCTTCTGTACCCTTCCATCCCTTCCCCCCTTCCTTCCAATGGTTTCCTCCTAATATAGAAATTCCCCCCGGGCCTCCACCCGGACACCATATTTCTCCCCTCAACCGATCTTATTCGAAATAAACAAACAACACCAACCAATATATATCACATCAGCCGGTCATGAAGCTACATGCTATAATACGAAACACGGTGCTCGCAGCCACCTCACTGATGACCATGCTCACGGTCACCGGATGCCACACCATATTTGAGGACAGCGACTGCGACGCGAGCTACAACCTCGTCAAGCTCACCTACGACCACAATATGAAATTCGCCGATGCCTTCGATGCCGAAGTAGAGCGCGTCTCGCTCCTCGCCTTCGACTCAAAGACCGGCAAACTCGTCAAACGCGTCGACGCCGACCACGCCGCCCTCACAAAGGACAATGAGCTCGTCCTTCAGGTCGACCCCGGAACCTACGACATCCTCGTCTGGGCCGGTGACTACTCATCGCACTTCGACATCGCCGACGGCGAGGCCGGAACCTCCGCCCCCGAGGACTTCCACTGCTACCTCCGCCGCGACTCCAAGAGCGAAGTCACCGAGGAAATCCCCCACCTCTACCACGGCATGGTCACCCGCGTCGAGCTCCCCTATGCATCCCCCTCGCGTCCCCACCGCGAGACCGTCAACCTCATGAAGAACACCAACACCGTCCGCGTCGTGCTACAGCACCTCTCGGGTGAACCCGTTCTTGCCGATGACTTCGAATTTACCATCACCGACGGCAACGGATGGCTCAACCACGACAACACCCTCCGCGACAACACCTCGCTGACCTACCGTCCGTGGTTCACCCACAGCGGATCCGTCGACATCAACACCAACCCCGAGGATGCCCCCACCAACTCTCCCTCCATCCCCGCTCCCAAGTTCGACATGTCGCGCTCAGTCCTCGGTGCATCCCTCGCCGAGTTCACCGTGTCGCGCCTGCTGATGGAAAACAAACCCATGCTCACCGTCCGCAACAAGGCCGAAAATAAAGTCGTGCTCAGTGTTCCCCTCAACGACTACGCCCTCCTCGTCAAAGGCTTCGGACACTCCAACCTCTCCGACCAGGAATACCTCGACCGTCAGGACGAATACAACATGACATTCTTCCTCGACCAGGGTGGTCGCTGGCTCAACACCGTGGTCATCATCAACGACTGGCGAATCATCCGCCATCAGGGACCTATCGAATAACAACCACACACAATAGCGAGGGGCTTTTTTAATCATGAAACGCAAACAAATATCACATAAATTCCTTGCAACGGTCCTGGCATGTATGTGTCTCGGTCCTCTCGCGGTGTCGTGTGTCAACGACGACCTCGGGTGCATCGAAGACCGCCCCGGCTATGTCGAAGGTAACGACGTTTGGTTCACGCTGTCGGTGGTCAATCAGGGTTCGGTCTCGAAGGGTACGCCCTTTGAGTCCCCGCGCTCCGTTTCCCGTGCCGACGTCCCCAATGACCCTGAGGAACATCCCGACGAGGAAGCGACCGCTGCTGAAAACTATATCAATCTCGACGATATCACTCTCATGGTGCTCGACGACCGGCGCGCACTCCTCAGAGTGTTCAACCGCGACGAATTCACCGTTCTTCCCACTGCCGGTGTCGACGACTACTCCTCCTACGAGCTTAAGTTCAAAATCAACCGCGACTACTTCGGCTATGCCTCCGGCCGCGACGACATCCCCTTCTCGATAATGGTTATTGCCAACTCGAAAGGTGTCAAGGCACCGTCGACCCATCCCTTTACATGGGCTAATGCAGGAAAACTCGTCACGACCCTCTCAATGTCGGCTGAGAATAAATTTGAATTTCCTGAAAATTTTGAGAAAATATGGCGACCCGACATCGCCGGTGGCTATCATATCCCTATGGCCGGAATCTCCCGTGTCAGCATATCTCGTGTCGCACTTGAAGGTGCTAACGATGATGCAACCCGTCTTGAACTTGACCCCATCTACATGCAGCGCGCCATCGCCAAGCTCCGCGTACTCGACGGTATCCCCTTGCAGACCGATGGCCCCGAACTCTCTGAAATCACATCGGTCAGCATTCATGGTCTCTTCAAGGCTATGGCCCTTGTGCCCTACAGCTCAAAGGCCCCGGCATGGTATACCGCTGATGACACCCCTGTCATTGAAGTCGGTTCCGCTCCTTACGAAGAGTGGGACTATTCGGCGACAATCATGGCATATAAGGATGAGAACTATAAAACTGCGGACGGAAAGACCTATACCGCCTTTATAGCCTACATTCCCGAGTATTCTGCATCTGCAAAGATTGAGAGCGACCAGAAGCGTCCGGAAGCATCGGGACCGGAACCTGATAAGCTCCCCATGTTGGTAATAGATGCTAAAAACCGCTTTACGGGTGAAACTAAGTCTTACGAGAAACCTATCGCAGACTTCCGCAACATCACCGACATCGCCCGCAACCACATCTACGAGTTCATGGTGACAGCTCTGCCTACCGCTCAGCTCAATCTCACCCTCAACGTCAAGGATTGGGATGCGTGGGAAACTAATTGGGACTACTCCGACAACCCGGCCATCAATGGCGAAGGCTATCTCAAATGGCTCTCCGGCACCTACGCGAATATCGACGAGGCCAATGCCGGTCTCTATCCGCGTGTCAATTCACCCGCTGTCGGCAATTTCACATTCTCCGAACCGCAGGGCGGTGAATGGACGGCTGTCCTCATCCCCGAAGGCTCCACCGAACTCGATGCATTCTCTTTTGTCGATGCTTCGGGTGCGAAAGTCAATTCAATCTCAGGCACCATTGACGGCAAACCGGCTTCCATACGCATACTCGCGCAGTATGCTCCTGCAGCCTACGACCGCTCCGCCCGTCTGCTCTTCACCGTGCATACCCCCGACGGACGTACAATCTCAGCCGATGTCCTCAACGGTCACTACGGCTCAAACAAATATTTCACCATCCATCAGAACGCAAGCCTCTAATCAACAATGAATTCTGCAAGCAACTTCATATCCCGCCTACGCAGCCTCGGCTTCAATGCCGTGGTCATGGCGCTTGCCGCGCTCATGGCAGCGTCCTGCGCCGATGATAATGTCGGTGGGGCTGATGTGACCGACCCCAAGGCCGGCTACATCACCATCGACCTCTCCAACTCCTCGCTCCCCTCGCGTGCGACCGAGGCCGATGTCGATGCCCTCAATGAAAATCTCATCGACAATGCTCTCGTCTGTCTGTTGCCCGCATCGGCATCCGACACCGACGTGCCCCTCGTCATTGAGAATGTCAAGGTCAATCAGTCGACCTCCGCTACCGTTCAGATCCGTTTCCGCCGTGAGATTGTCGACCAGCTTTTCCCCGGAACTGTCAACACGGCTCGCGTCTATGTCGTGGCCAATCTTCCTGAGTCGACAGCCATCCCTGAGGGCGCGACCCTTGACCAACTCCGTAAACTTGTAGTCGAGTCGGATTTCGCCTCGTCTGCCGTGCAGCCCTCATTCGTGATGGACGGAGAGTCGACGGTGACAATTGTACGCAATCCGCAGTCACTCTCCCAGAGCACAATCTCCGGTGCTGTCGAGCTTACCCGCTCGGCTGCGAAAATCGGTATTGCCGTCAAGGTTGCCGAATCGGTGACCGATGCCAACGGCGACACTTGGGAGCCTCTTGCCTCAGGCATGTCGGTATTGATTGCCAACGGTGTGCGCCGTTCGGCTGTCACTCCGTCGGCATATACGCCAGTGGCTGACGATTATTACTCGACTGCCACCAACAATGAGAATCCTCTCCACCGTTCGCGTCCTCTCAACGACTCCGCGACCGGCACTTATCCTTACGTCCTCTCTCAGCCCTTCTACACCTATCCCAACTCTTGGGCGGGAAATGACGAGGCCATGACCTACATGACCCTCATGGTGCCTTGGAAAAAGGCCGGTGAGGAGTCATACCGTACATGCTACTATACTGTCCCCGTTCTCCGCGAGGGTTCCAACCTTGTGCGCAACGTGTCGTATCGCGTCAACATCAATGTCAACATCCTCGGCAGTTTTACCCCCAACGATCCCCTCGAACTCGAGGACCTCAGCTATCGCGCAGTCGATTGGGGCAAGGAGGACATCGATGTCGAGATTAATGATTACCGCTATCTCGTTCTTGACCGCACTGAGTTCATCATGAACAATGATGAGATGATTCATATTCCCTTCTATTCGTCACACAACACAACAGTCAAGAATGTCAAGGTGACCTATTTCCGCTATAATACCACTGCAGCCGGTCTCGAGAAGGCGATTGAGATTACTCCCGCGCAGAATCAGAGGTCGACCGCAAACGTGGGCGATAGCATCGGGCAGCATCTCTATTCCTCATGGATTGTCAATGCAATTGACCCCACTACCAAGACCCGAACCCTCAGTTTCCACCACGACCTCGTCCAGTGGACACCGGAGGATTTAAGAGGTAACACGCTTGTCCTTGGTCCGAATGATAGTGGTAAATATGAGACTGAATCTACGATAAATACTCGCATAAGTCAGATTTATCGTTATACTCTTCCAAATAATCCGGAGCCTGCTTTCTCTCGTTATGAAATCGAGATCGTCATAGTGCATAGCGATAAGGTCGGCACTGCTGACGAATCACTTTTTAGTGAGACGGTAAAACTTGTGCAATATCCGCAGATGTTTATTGAAGCAGTGGCTAATAAATATTATATTGATAATGATGATGAGCCGTATGGTGAACCGGAATTAGGAAATGTATATCTCAATAGGAATCAATCAGGAAATAGTGCCCCTGCTGGATTAACAGGAGGTAACCGTAATCCTAATATGTATGTGGTCAGCATTACTCAATTGAATGATTCTCGTTATATAATTGGTGATTCTCGTTCCACGTCAATAAAAAATCCGGCTAATCATCGTTATGCTTATGGTACATATGAAGGCTTCTGGAATCCCACATGGACAATTAAAGAGTCAACAGAGAACTGGAAACAAGCACCGGCATTGTATGGAACTTCGCCAAGAACACTTCAGTACTATTATCCTACCGACAATGATACTGACAAAAAGTTTTTTGTAGCACCTAAAATTAGGGTTGCATCTTCTTATGGTGTTTCACAACCAATGAGTGAAACGGCTGCTATTAGTCGATGCGCTGCATACCAAGAATTGGATTGTCCTGCGGGACGATGGCGTCTCCCTACTTATGGAGAATTGGAATATATCATTGGCCTTTCTAATCAAGGCAAAATTCCTGTATTGTTCTCTTCGGACGCGAATTATTGGTCCGCTCATGGTGCAATGAAGGGCCAGGTGGATTCAAATGGACATTTGGTTTCTTACAATGGGAATGCAAATGTTAGATGTGTTTACGATGAATGGTATTGGCAAGATTCCAAGGTCTCTCCAAGTGGAACAGATACTTCTGATGGCGTAAGTTTTACTAAATACCCATTCACATGGGGTGATAAACCGCGCGAATAGTTAACCCAAAGAAATAATTGAAACAACAATATGAAATTTTTCAAATATATCATACCTGTTTTGACCCTGTGGCTTTTGGGTGCTTGCAGCGATGACTTGCAGCCTGACAAGGGTCAGCAACCGGTGGTCGATCTGGGCGACACCATCCGGCTTAATGTCTCGCTCAATGTCGCTGACATGACCGAGGCATCAAGTCGTGCCTTCGGTGATGCGCCTGACTATTCCGACCTGAAGCTCTATGTGGCTGAGTTTGTGTTGGGCGATTCTCCTCTCGAGGGGAGTGTGCTGTCAAATATCTGCGATGTCGAGAACGAAAATCTCAATTCCGACGGCGATATCCACTTCTCGCTTACCCTCAACAAGACCTTCGAGCCTCGAGTGCTCCATCTCATAGCAGTCCCCAAATCCGTTGAACTCAACATCCCCTACGGTCTCGAAGGGGCCGTGATTCCGGCCCTTATCTTCGACAATTCGACCCCTGTCTACTGGCAGCGCATCGAATTCCCCGACGGTTATGGCTCGTTCAACGGTGAGGCGTGGACAACGGCTCCCGACCTCGTTGGCAAGCTCACCCATGTCCCCATGATACGCAATTTTGCCAAAGTGAGCCTCAATGTGACCGACCCAAACTTTACTCTCACAGGCTTCGCTGTGCTCAACACCCCTGTCAAAGGCACGGCAGCTCCGTGGAACTCCACTTCCATGACCTTCCCGGCCTTCCTCAACGGAAATTCTATCCTCTCATACTCTGAAATCAGCAATGGCTACAAGGGTATCAGCCCGTCGGTTGAGGTAGAGAATTCCGATCCCGGGGCAGCCCGCTACGACACCGCCTCGAAGTATCTCTACGAACGTCCGGCCTCGTCTATCAACAACACCGTTGTCATCATGGCAGGCCGTAAGTCAGGAGGTCAGGAGAAGTTCTACAAAATCGACCTTGGCTATGCCGATGACGACAAAGTGTTTCATTATTACAATATTCTCCGCAACTTCGAGTATGCCATCACTGTCACCAAAGTAGGTGCCGAAGGCTATGCGACCAAGCAGGAGGCTATGGATGGCGTTGTGTTCAACAACTTCTCCTTTGACATCAACACCAATCAGATGCTAAATATCTCCGACGGCACCGACATGCTGTGGGTCAATCAGACCACCTTTGTAGTGACTGATGAAGCCAACACCACCGTCTCCTTCCGCTACCGCTACAAGAAGAACATCTCCTCCGGCGGTGGCACTCTTGCCAACGGTGAGATGCGCTTCCGTGACCTCGTGGCCGGTGATGCAATCATCAGCGTCGAGCAGGGAACTTCGGACGACAGCGACGGTTGGCGCGAAGTGCGCATCACCACTCCCACCCCTACGCTTCAGCGTAAGTCACAGGAATTTGTGATTTTCAACCCCAACAGCGGTCTTGGCCGAACCATCAATCTCATTGTCCGCCGTCCGTGGTACTACACCGACCTCCAGATGTGGGGTGGTAACTACAATGTCCCCGAGGATTTCGACAAGACAGACAAGAATGGTTGGGAGGGTTTTGCATCGACGACTACCGGACAGCCTCTGACCGTCTTCCTGCGGATTGAGGACAATATCCCTGAGTCGGTCTTCCCGCTGACCTTCACTTTCGAGTCTGACCGTCAGAATATCGAGAACAATAAGATAGGTAACCTTATCGTGACCTCCGGCCCCTCGCTCTTCGACAATAGCAAGACCACTATCCAGTATGTCAAGACCGTGACATGGACGGACTACAATACTGTGTTGAGCAAGGAAAATCCTACGGCACTGCTCGTCACAAGAGATGGCGAGACTTACCGCAGGGTGCGCGCCCGCTTCCTGTCCATCTATCCGATAAGCGCGACGGAAACGACCACCATCCGCGTCTACAATCCCTACATGAAACTGGAGAACGACAATGATTCGTATGCCGATATTACCTTCCGTGGCAAAACCGGCACTCCCCCCAACAATAAGTAAATTAAGTTAGATATTCCTATGACAAGGGTATTTTTATTGACAGTCTTAATGTCGGCTTTCATGCTGACAGCCTGTTCGGCCTCGGATTCATCCAAGACATCGGTCGCGGAGAGTGCGGTTGCCGATAGCGATACCCTTGGGTTCTCGCTTCCCGCCGTTCCTGACACTCTGCGGAGTGTCGAGGAGCGGGCGGCGTATGTGGTTGAGCATTATTGGGACGCTATGGACTTCACCGACCGTCGTCTCAGCCTCGACACAGCCTTCATCGAGCAGAACTTCGCCAACTTCATCTCCATACTCCCCGTAGCCCCCGAGGCAGTCGCCGACAGCGCCGTCCGTCAGCTCCTCGACCGCTCCGCAGTCGACCCCGACGCCCTTGCCCTCATCACCGCGACAGCCGAAACCTATCTCGACCACCCCAACTCACCGATGCGCGACGAAGAAACCTACATCCTCTTCCTCCGCAACATCATAGCCTCGCCCCGTCTTTCAGACGACGAGAAACTCCGTCCCCGCCACCGCCTCGAGGAAGCCCTCAAAAACCGGCCCGGCACCCCCGCCACCGATTTCAGCATCCTCCTCCGCGACGGCTCCACATCGACCCTCAGCAAGCTCCTCAGCCGGGCCGACGCAACCCTCCTCATCTTCTACGACCCCGATTGCGAGCATTGCAAGCAGATAATCGGCCAAATCGCCGAGGTCAGCTTCCCCGCAGGAGTCCAAGTCCTCGCCGTCGACGCCGAAGAGGACCGCGACCTCTGGCAGCAGACCGCCGCCACCCTCCCCGCAGGATGGGAGGTAGGCTTCGCCACCACCCCCATCCTCGACCGCGAACTCTACACCCTCCCCGCATCACCGACCCTCTACGTAATCTCATCGGAAGGCACTGTTATTATGAAAGACGCGAATGTCGACAGGGCCTTGTCCTACCTCGCAGGCTCCGACCGAAAGTGAGCCGCGTCCCCCGCTCCCATACCGTAGGACTCCAAGCGGAACCCCAGCGCACCTCGCGCACCCCGGCGAGGAAATCCCCCTCGGGCTCCCCATCAGGCGAGGAAAATTCTCCCAGCCCGGGCGAGAAAAGTTCCCCCCTCCGGCGCCAGCTCTAAGACTTATAAACCTATCAGTCGCCTTCCGATTTTAATTTATAAAGTTTCGAGTTGTAAGTTGTGAGTTCAGTTTACAGTTGTGAGTTGTTAGTCATCAGCTCACAACCTCAAAAAAATTCATAATGCATGATACATAATGCATAATTCGTAATGCATAATGAATCATTCAAAGTGAATCATGAATCAAGCATTATGAATCATGAATTAACCAAAGTGAATCACCAAAAATGAATCATGCATAATGCATAATGAGTCAACCAAACTGAATTAATTAACTCAAAACTAAAAACTCCCAACTAATCATAATGCATCATGCATCATGAATCAAGCATTATAATAAGAACCTACAGAACATAACAACCAACCAATTTCCAATATCCTACGACGGCTCTCCGCGCGATGCAGAGAGCCGCCTTTTTTCCTCCCCACCATTATCTATACTCTATACTCTCCCCTCTATACTTTCCAAAGCTATACTCTGTACTTTATCCTTTATACTTGTGCGAAGCACTCTATCCTTGTGCGCAGCACGCAGCCCCTCTATACTTTAATCTCTATACTTAATATTGCCTGCCGGACGGCAATATGCAAGCTGCGCAGCAGCGATGTGATGGTAGCCCCACCACGAGCGGACGGCCACGAGCGGCGACCGAAGGTCAAAGCTCGTAGCCGGAAGCGAGGCGTGGGGTAAATGGATGATTTTGCATGGCGGGCGTCGAAGACGTCCTATAATATTTCCATGATGCGATTTATATTGGTTGCTAATCAGGAATATTATGCATCCGTTGTTCCCATCGTTTTTGATTAATAACACATACCATCGGTGATTATTATCGGACATCCTCGATGCCCGAGGTGGATGTCATTCCTTTTCCCCACACCTTCGCGACAACGCAATTTCGCCCTGCGGGCTTCATTGCATTTTCGCTCGATGTGGGGCTACGACCACATCGCTGCTTCGCAGCTTACCATTTGCTATCCGGCAAAGCGAGCAAATCAATAGCCTAACAGGTCAAGAAGAACCGGTGCCAGCAGCGCCGTAAACAGCCCGTTGAGGGTCAGGCCCAGGGACGAGAATGCTCCGTAGCGTTCGCCACGTTCCATCGCTGAAGCCGTCCCGACAGCGTGAGAAGCTGTCCCGATCGACAGACCACCCGCAATCGGACTCTTGATATGGCTCATCCGCACCATGCGGAACCCCGCCATACCACCGAAAATACCCGTGCAGACAACGACTGCAGCCGTCAGCGACGGAATCCCACCCATCGCAGCCGAAATCTCCATGGCGATAGGCGTCGTGACCGCCTTGGGCGCAAGCGAGATTATCACCTCCTTAGTCGCCCCGAGCAACTCGGCCACCAACACCACCGACACGATGCCCACCACACAACCCGCCAGTTCGGCGAGCAGCAGCGGAAGCATCTGCTTGCGGATATTCTCCAGTTGACGGTAGAGCGGCACACCGAGCGCCACCACCGCCGGCTTCAGCCAGAACTCGATGAACTGTCCACCCTCGGCATACGTCTCATAGTCCACGCCTAAGCCCGACAGAATGACGATAAGCACAATGATTGAAATCAGAATGGGGTTGAGCAGCGCCACCCCCGTGCGCCGCTGCAGCAGCTTCGCCCCAAGGAAAGCCACAAACGTCAGCGCAATCAGAAAAAACGGATTAGTCAGAAAAACCATGGTGAAAAAATTTTTGAAAAAAATTTTTTAAGTATAAGTGCTTCGCGGTGCTTCGCACAAGTAGTAAGTATAAAGGATAAAGTTTTAGTATAGAGATTCTTTTAGTATAGAGATTTTTTAGTATAGAGGGTAAAGTATAGAGTATAGAGTGCGGAGCATAAGTATAGAGATTAAAGTATAGAGTATAGATAATAGTATGGAGGGAAGGCATTGAGTGTGGATTTTCAAACACGAATAATTTTAAAGCACAATTTTTGTGCCTTGGATAATCAAGGGTATTATCTATACTCTATACTTTAATCTCTATACTTGTGCGAAGCACTCTATACTTGAAATAAGTGCTCTGCACTCTATACTCTATACTTTAATCTCTATACTAATTTGTTAGATTTGCCACGCAGTGCAAATCTGACAAATTGATGTACCCATCCTGTGACGGCGATGATGAGGAAAGTACTGATGACGGATGCCGCCACGATGGGCAGCCACTGTTCGGAAATCAGGTTCAGGCAGCGCATCAGCCCGACACCTGCAGGTACGAAGAAGAACCCGAGATTCTTGACAAGGAAATCGGCAACCTTGTCGACCCACATAAGCCTCACCACACGCAGTTTGAGCGCAGCGGCAAGCAAAAGCATACCGATGATGCTCGACGGAACGGGCACACCGGTCGCATAGACCACAAATTCGCCCATCGCGAGAAACGCGAAGAGCACCGCACATTGCAGAATCATAATTATGAAGAATATTGAAAATTCTAAAACAATCTTTAAGGCCGCAAATGTACGGAAAATCCTTGACTTGACATCCCGAAAAATGGAATAATCCATCACGCCCGGAGCATAAAAACATCAAAGAGGAAAAATATCCATCATTATCAGAACATAAAAACATTAAAGTGGGAAAATATCTATCACTATCGGAGCATAAAAACATCAAAGAGGAAAAATAGTTATAAAAAAAGCTTTCCAAATCCACCACAGGCCCGTCGCCTAATCGGCCGGTGGTGAATTTGGAAAGCAAACCTACTTATCGTTGCTATGGAGAGTGGGTTTATGTGCTTCGACGTGCTTCGCTGCGCTCCGCACAAGTATAGAGATTAAAGTATAGAGTATAGAGTAAAGTTACAGTATAGAGTGTAAAGTATAGAGTATAGATAATAGTATAGATAATAGTATAGAAGATAAATTGCTTAGTGAAAGCATAAAGTATTATCTATACTCTATACTTTAATCTCTATACTTGTGCGGAGCGCAGCGAAGCACTGCAGGCTCAGACAGCCTTGCTGTCCTTGAGGACGACGGGGAGGGCGAAGGTGTTGACTACACCTGCAGCGTCGGTCGGGAGAGCTTTGAGCAGGACGAAAAATTCTGGAATCATGTAGGCGGGGACATACTGAGCCATAGTGTTCTTGACCCATGACAGGCGGAACGACTTGGTCTTCGGGACGACGTAGGCCACCAGATAGGCCGAACCCTGTTCGTCGGTGTAGTGGACCACTGTACAATCGTCGACCTCGTCGCTCTTGCGTATGGCGCGTTCGACCTCACCGGTCACCACCTTCTTGCCGAGAATGTTGACCTCAGTGTCCTTGCGGCGGAGATAGACATAGTTGCCGTCGGAAAGCTGTCGGCCCATGTCGCCTGTGCGGAACACCCTCCGTCCGTCGGCAATGACGGCAAACGGCTGTAAGTCAGCGCGGTGGTCGCCCGTATAGTAATCGGCCAGACCGTCGCCAACGAGGCATATCTCACCCTCCTGTCCGGGAGCCACTTCGCGAAGATTCTCGTCGAGAATCATCACGTCGGTTCCGTTCATCGGTTTTCCGATCGGGAAAGTGCCGTCGGGAAGCACAATGCCCGTATTGCAGCAATAAGTGGTCACGCTGACAGTCGCCTCCGCAGGGCCGTAGGTCGTATAGACAGGCACCTGTTCGAGCAAGTGGCCGATTGATGCGGCATGGAGCACGTCGCCGCTGCTGATGAGCAGGCGGACAGTCACCGGGAGCGCCTTGACCGCGTTGAGCTCCATCATGAGATAGGGGAAGCCGCTGATGACGGTGACATACTGGTCATCGATGAACTTCACAAGCTTTTCGGGATCATTGCGCGTGGCAGCCGACGGGATGGCAACCGCAGCCCCTGAAAGGAGCGCGCCGAAAATCTCCTGGATGAAGATGTTCATGATACATGCCGAGAATTGCAGCAGAATGTCGTCGCCACTGATGTTGTAGGTCTTCTTGAACGACTCCGCGAAATGCAGCACCTGACTGTTGCCTACGGCCACACCGAGCGGATAGCCGTCGGGGGTCGACGAATAGATGATATAGGCCGGACGGTCGGCGCGCGAGCGGTCGGGCAGGGGATGGAGGGCGGGATCGATGTAGATCTCGCGACATATAATGAGACGTTTGAAATCATTCAGCAGCCCTGCATGGCGCTCCTGGGTGATGACAAAGTCCACTCCGTTTTCAACAAGGAAGGTAACCAGGCGTCCCGGGGGGAAATCAGGCTCGACAGCCACAAAAGCTGCACCGGCCTTGATGACGGCCATCATGGCGGCTACCATCTCGACGCTGTGGTCCATCACAATTCCGACGCGGGCCGGAATGAAGGAAGGAAAACGGGAGATGAGAGTGTCGACCAAGCGGTCGAGACCTGCGTAGGTGACACAGGCACGCTCGTCGATGACGGCAGGATGATCCGGGTCATTGTTGACGAGCTCTTTGAAGCGTGAGTAAATCGTCGGTTCCATAATATTACATCCTTTTGAATTCTTCTTGATTGTAACCGAATTGTAACATCTTCGGTTTGTATTAGAATAACGGAAATTCACCCCCCGGGGTTTTATGAAAATTGTTAAAAACCCTGTGAATTAACAGCTTCCCCCTCCACGGCTGGCCGTAGAGGGGGAAGTGTCTACAAAAATAAAGCAACGGCAGATATTGATGGCTTAAGAATCACTTACTGTAGAACAGCCATCTTCAAAAGATTCACCGTTAAGGTCGTTTCAAGCGACCTTCAAGCGGGTGCTCCGGCTGATATTTATTGTGTAAGCAGGCTGATGAGTTGGAGCAGACGCTTGTTTTTTTACCAGCCCTGATTTTGTGTGAGATTTCTGTTTCGATCAAGTTCGACGAGCGGAATGGGCCACACTTCGTGGCGTGGCTGATAGCTTCGTGTATACATCAGATCGCCGAATATATCCCGTGCATCCTTCACTGATTCCTCGAGCAATCCCCAGCGGCGCAGATCCCAGTAGCGCTGTCCCTCGCCTGCAAGCTCACAGGCGCGTTCGTGGCGGATGCGTTCGGCCATCTCATCCTTGCTGCCGACCGCAAGCCATGCCGCCCCTGAACCGAGTCCCGGCATCCCGACACGGGCGCGGATTTTGTTGACCTCCTCAATGGCCTTGTCGGTCTCGCCGTTCTCGTTGTAGGCTTCCGCAAGCATGAGAATCACGTCGGCCAGACGTATGAGGGGAAATTCGTAGGGGGTGCGGTTGTATTCGCCCCAGTAACCGTCAAGATTTCCGGTGGGAATCCATTTGCGCCAGAAATATGAATTCCAGCCTTCGGAATTACGGATGAAAGCCATTGCCTCCATAGGAGCGCCCCCCTGCGTCGGGTCGGCGAGGACAAACTGCTTGTCCATCGGGTTCGAGCCTGCATCAGTGCCGAGGTAGTGGGAATAGGGGGTGATGACGTTGAGACACAGGCGCGGGTCGCGCTGACGGTAGGCATCCATCACTGCAGTTGTGTCGGCTTCAAGCGTGCTTGTCACCTTTGTGCTTGCCTGGTCGATGGCCACGCACATATATTTGCGTCGCAGCTGTGAATCCCCATCGTTGAAGCCCTCGAAACGATCGTCCCAGTTGAAAGGGGAGCCGTCGAGGTTCTCATACATATCCACAAGGGTGGTCGAGGGGACAATGGCGTTGCCCGCGATGAGGCGCATTGTTGACTTGTTGCCGAAATACGACACGATGTCAAGCGCATAGCCGGCAGTGTTGCCGTCGAGCGACTGAATGGAGAAAATCATCTCCGTGCTGTGCTTGCCGTTGTAGAGACGGAAGAGCTCATTGTAGTCCGCGTGCAGGGCATAGCCGTAGGTGTTGCTGCGGTCATAGACGATTTCCTCGAAATCAGCGATGGCCTTTGTCCATTCGCGGTTGAAGAGATAGACCTTTCCACGCAGCGCGTATGCCGCACCCTTGGTCGCGCGGCCGAGGTCAGTTGCCTCCCAGCTGACGGGCAGTTTCTCGATGGCTTCAGTGAGGTCGTCAATGATATGCTTGCGGAGTTCCTCTTCGGAGCAACGCTTGGCGTTGAGCGAGGCGAATTCCTCGTTGATGTCGCAGCTCTCGTCGTAGTACGGGACACCTCCCCAGCAGTTGAGCATACGGAAGTAGGCCATTGCGCGGAGGAATTTTGCCTCACCGGTCACACGGTCGATGGTCTCGGCGCTGATAGGCATACCGGCCACGTTGCGGATGACGGTGTTGCTGCGGTGGACGAGTTCGTAGAGATACTGCCAGTGGTTCTGGACACCTGAGCTTGCGGAGGAGAATGATGAGCCTCGCGATATGTCGGCCCAGGGCGATGAGCCGTCGGCGATGTCGCTACACATGTCGAAGGTGAATTCCATGCCGAAACACCAAGGGGCTTTCATGGCGGCATACATGCCGATGGCAGCCTGACGGGCATGTTCTTCAGTGCGCCAGAAGGTCTGACCCGACATCTGGTCGGCCGGAGTGTAGTCAAGGCTCTCGCAACCGGTCATGACAATGGCGGAAGCGGCGAGGAGTGCAAGAGGTGTCTTATGCAGAAGATTGCTGAGTTTGCTTTTCATAATGTGTGAAATTCTGACGGTGAGGATTAGAAAGTGACATTGAGACCCACGGAGTACTGACGGACGGTAGGGTAGCCGACGTTGGCGGCCACCTCCGGGTCAAGGCCGGGGAAGCTTGTGATGGTGAAAAGGTTGTCGATACTGGTGTAGACTTTCAGGTTCTCGACAAAGAATTTGCGGGTGATGTTCTGCGGAATCGTGTAGCCGAGCTGAATGTTCTTGCAGCGGAAATAGGCTGCGTTGTGGACAAACGCGTCGCTCGCGATGTTGTTTTTGCCGTTAGAACTGTTGCGCAGGATCGGGTATTTGGAATTGTAGGGATTCTCAGGTGTCCAGGCATTGTCGGTGATGTCCTTGTTGAGCGACTGGCCCATTACGGTGACGAAGCGGAATGCCTGGTTGTTGTAGTAGACCTGATAGTCGCCGACGCCTTGGAAGAATACGCTGAAATCGAAATTGTTCCAGTTGAGACCGAGGTTGATGCCGTAGGTGAATGTCGGGGCGGTGCCGTTGCCTATCTCGACGCGGTCATTGCTGTCAAGGTTGCCGTCGCCGTTGGTGTCGGCATAGAGGAAGTCGCCGAGCTCCGGACGCTGGTATGTGGCGAAATAGTCAGGGTTGTTCTTGACAAGATTGTCAACGTAGGCAAGATCGGTCTCGTCGCGGACAATACGGTCCACCTTCATCACATATAGCTGATTGATGGGCCGTCCTTCCTGGATTTTGTACACTCCGCTGATTGAGGATACATCGCCACGGAACTTGACAACCTTATTTTTGACGTAGCTCATGTTGAAGCCGACATTGTAGCTGACCTTACCGATGCGGTCGTTCCAGTGGATGTCTAGTTCGAGACCTTTGTTGTTGACCTCGCCGGCGTTCTGGTTGGGGACAGTGCTCGTGCCGTGTTCAAGCGGTGCGGGGAGAGAGATGAGGATTCCCTTTGTATCCTTGTTGTAGATGTCGATTGAACCGCTCAGACGGCTGTTGAGAAGAGCGTAGTCGATACCGATATTTGTCATATAGGTCTTTTCCCATGTGAGGCGTGAATCGGAAAGGATGGTCTGGGCGAAGCCTCCGGCGATGTTTCCGTTGAGCACATAGTTGGCTGTGGCAAAAAGCGACTGATACATGTAGTAGCTTGTGGTCGCGTTGTTGCCGAGCGAACCGTAGGATGCGCGGAGTTTGAGCTGGTCAAGCCAATGGCGGGTGTTCTTCATGAAACCTTCTTCCGACACTCTCCAACCTGCCGACACAGAGGGGAAATAGCCCCAGCGGTGTTTGGGTGCGAACTTTGATGAGCCGTCGGCGCGGAAATTGGCTTCGAGGAGATATTTGTCGTCCCACGAGAGGTTGACGCGTCCGAAATATGAGCGCATGGCCCATTCGGTGTAGTTACCGCCTATCGGACCGTTGGTTGTGGCTGCGTCGATTGATGTGAGCGAGTCGTCGATAAGGTCGTAGCGGAGGAAACTCTCATGTTCATCCTTGTCATATTCCTGGCTTGCGCCGACGAGGACGGACCCGCTGAGTTTCGAAGCCTTGAAGACATAGTTGGCGGTGATTTCCGATGAGCGGTAGGTGTTGGCATAATTGTAGCGACGGATGTAGGTGCGCACGACGCCTTCACGGATGAGCACGGGGCCGTCGGCAGTGAAGCGGTAAAGGTCACGGTCGGTGAGGTGCTGTTCCACACGGCGTGTCCAGTAATTATAGGTGAAGGAGCCGCGGATTGTAAGTCCTTTGAACGGCTTCACGCTTGCGTAGAGTTTCGCAACCATTCGGCGGGTCTTGGTGGGGAAATCATCCTTGTAGAACCACTGGCGACGGTAGGGGTTGAAGTTGCTGACGTTTTCCTCTTCGGGATTCTGGATGCCGCCGTAGAGTCCGGTCGCGGGATCATAGAGAGTCATACCGGGGACAGTGTTGAATGCTCCCGAACCGAAGATTACGTCGCCACCGGCTGCCGCGTTTTCCGACGACGGATTGTTGGAGTCGATATAGCCGAAAAGATTTGTGCCGACGCTCAGCCACGGTTTGATGTTGACATCAAGATTGGTGCGCAACTGATAGCGGTTGTAGTCGGTATAGTATATCATACCGGGATTGTCGACGTAGCCGAACGACATGTTGTAGCGCACGCGTCGGCCGCCACCGGTAACTGAAAGATTGTGGTTCTGCACAATCGAGGGATTGCGGTAGATGTGATCCTGCCAGTCGGTGTTGGGGTAGATGGTGGGATTGCGGCCGGCATCGTTGCGCCATTCGTCAATCTTGCCTTGCGAGAAGCGCGCGGCCTGTCCGTTGGCAATGAGTCCGGCATTCTGAATCTCCATGAAATCGGCATAGTCAGTGACGAGATTGAGGCGTTTCGCCACTTTTTCAAATGAAACATTTCCTGAATATGTCAGTCGCGGAGCTGATTCTGCACCGTGGCGCGTCGTGATGAGGATGACGCCGTTTGCCGCGCGCGAACCGTAGATGGCCGACGATGCGGCATCCTTGAGTACGGAGATGTTTTCGATGTCCTGTGGATTGATGTCGCTTATGGCCACTCCGGTCATACCGTCGACAACCACAAGTGGCGCGGCATTATTGAGCGTACCTTGTCCACGCACAAGTATGCTCTGGGCTTCATAGCCCGGAGTATTTCCACCGCTGTTGGTGACGGTCAGACCTGAGGCGAGACCGGCAAGGGCATTTGTGGCGTTGGTGATGGGGCGGTCGGCGAACGCACCAGCAGAGATTGACGAGACAGACCCGGTGAGGTCGACCTTACGCTGTGTGCCGTAGCCTATGACCACGACTTCATCAAGTTCAGCCTTGACGACAGCCATGGTGATGGGATAGTGACGGATATTGGGCTTTACGGGGACATCTATGGTCTCATAGCCGATATATGACACCTGAAGCATGAGGCTGTCGCCCTTTACTTCGAGAGCGAAACGGCCGTCAACGTCGGTGATGGTCCCGACGGCAGGGTCGTTGGCAAGCGCGACAGTGGCTCCGATGATGGGGATTGCGTTCTCGTCGCGTACGATTCCGGAGATGCGGCGGCTGCCGTCTGCGGTTTGCTCTATCTTTGGAAGCTCGGTTTCAGCGGTGACAGGAAAAAGTTCTGTTTCTGTTTCGGCAAAAGCATTGTTTAGTGATATGAGAAGAAAAGCAAATAATAGTGATAAATGTTTCATTGTGCCGTTTATTTCATTTTCGTGACAAATTTACGTGACGGAATCCATCCGTCCAAGCATGTGTAAATGAATAGCTCGAAAGTGTTAACAAACGTCATCGCCGAAAGGTTGGAGGGTTGGAACAATAAACGTAACTTTGCACTATGAAACTGTTTGAAAAAAGGATAGGTCTGTTGATTGACCTCTTTTACTGTCTGGTGTTCACACCGTTGATTCTCTTCCTCGGGCAGACATATTACTGGGTGAGCTATTGTCCGGAATTTGCCTATCTGCTTGTGGCGTGGCTCTATGTGTCGTATTTCATCATCAGGTGCTGCAACATCCCGAAACTGTTTGTCGGCAAGCGCTATGTCATCATAGCCATCATCCTCAGCGCTTTCATCATAGGAAGCTATCTGCTGACACTCTACCATCTTCCGGAGGTGACATTCAATGCAAGTTCCCTTACAGCCCTTTACGACCGCATACAGGAGTCGAACCGCTCCCACATCGTGTGGCTGATGTGTTCGCTTTCGATTGGCTATGCGCTCTCCATGTCGTTCATTCAGGAGCTGTATCATCAGCTTATATTGAAGAAGGAGTTCGAATATCAGAAAAACAATGCCGAACTCGCCGTCTACAAAGCTCAGATCAATCCCCACTTCCTTTTCAATACTCTCAATTCAATCTATAGTCTGATTATCGGTACATCCGAAAAGGCCGAGAACGCATTCATAAAATTCATCGACATAGTTAAGTATACCTATACGAGTGTGGACCGCGAGACTGTGAGCATCCGCGAGGAGATAACCTATATCGACAATTACATAGAGCTTCAGTCGTTGCGATTGAATTCCCACACCAAGGTGGATTGGAAATATGAGATTGACAATGAGGAGGCGCGCATTCCGCCGATGATTATGCTCACCTTTCTTGAAAATGTGTTTAAATATGGCATTTCCTCCAAGAAAGACTGCAGGATTGACATCTCGCTTACGCTACTCGACGGAGTGATGGAATTCAAGACTAAAAACAGGATAATGAAGTCGGCGGATGCTCTGAGGCGCGATGCTCCGGTCGGGATTGAGAATTGCCGGGCACGTCTAAATTGCCTGTTTCATGACCGATATTCACTGGATGTCAGCGAGGACTCCGGATTCTTTACCGTCAACCTTAAAATTCAACTCTCATGAGCGATAAAATCAGATGCATAGCCATTGACGATGAGCCTCTTGCTCTCGAAATCATAAAGAAATTCTGTGAGCGGGCAGGCGACATCGAATTGCAGACCTACTCCGATCCTGAAGCCGGCCTTGCTGCAATAAGGGAGGGGGGAGTAGACCTCGCTTTCCTTGACATTGAAATGGAGGGGACAAATGGACTGACAATAGCCGGAAAACTTCCCCCCGACACCTGCTTCATATTTACGACAGCTTATCTTGACTATGCGCTTGACGGTTTCAATCTTGATGCTATAGACTATCTCCACAAACCGTTTTCCTACGACCGATTTTTGACCGCTCTCGGCAAGGCGCGCCGGAGGATAGAATATGCCAAGCATGAACGTTCGAACGGAAATATCATCGTCAAACAGGAATATAATAATATCACTATCCCGCTGAATGATATAATATATGTGGAGGCTATGGAAGGATATTCAAAGATATTCCGGACGGGTGGTGTCTGCACTGTCTCACGCGTGATTCTGAAGTCGATAGGGGCTATGCTGCCTGCAAATAAGTTCGTGAGGATACACAGGTCATATATAGTGGCTGTTGATAAAATCACCGGCTTTACCCGTCAGAACGTGACTCTCGAATCCGGAGTAACACTGCCTGTGGGCCGTCAGTATAGCGCCGTCATAACCCAACTGCTAAATAAGCAGTGAGAATAGAATTGCCTGAAGGGTACAGTCGGCTGGAAGGGTACAAAAAGACAGAAGGTCAGAAGAAACATAAGCTTTATATTATTTGCATCTGATTGAGACGCAAATGTATATATCAAAAAAACTTATGTTTCTTCTGACCTTCTGTCTTTTTGTACCCTTCCAGCCGACTGTACCCTTCGAGCTGATTGTACCCTTCGAGCCTATTCAGGGATTCTCAGGGGTTGTCAGATGAGGCCGAGGAGCTGTTCGCCGGCCTTTTTGGTATCTACTTTGGTGATGATATTGGTAATTGTGTGGTTGGCATCGGTGATGAAGGTGGTGCGGACTGTGCCCATGTATTCGCGTCCGGCCATTTTCTTTTTCTGCCATACGCCGAAAGCCTGGTTCACCTCAGTGGTAGGGTCGGAGAGGAGGATAAAGGGAAGTGAGAACTTGTCGGCAAATTTCAGGTGGCTTGCCACTGAATCCTTGCTGATACCGATGACGGTGTAGCCTTTGGCCGAAAGTTCGCTGTTGTGGTCGCGGATTGAGCAGGCTTCCGCCGTGCAACCGGGGGTGTTGTCCTTCGGATAGAAATAGATGATGAGGGGCTTGCCTGCAAAATCAGAGCTTTTGACTTCTTTTCCTTCGGCATCGAGGCCGAGTATTTCGGGGATTTTATCGCCAATATTCATAGTTTATATTGATTATTTGGTTTATGGTGGCAAATGTAAGGAAATTGCTCAAATAATACTAACTTTGTGAGCATGAATTCACTCGTTACAATAGTTATTCCGGCATATAACCGCGCGTCGGTCATCCGTCGCACTCTCGACTCTGTGGCTTCGCAGAGGGAAAGACCGGCGAGGGTCGTGCTTGTGGATAATAACTCTACGGATGGCACGATGGATGTCATGCGCCAATGGGCAGCCGCAAATCCTCAGCTTGACGTTATTGTTGTGCAGGAGATGAAGCCGGGGGCGTGTGCCGCACGAAACCGCGGATTGCGGGAGGTGGAGAGTGAGTTCGTTATGTTTTTTGATTCTGATGACGTGATGCTCCCTTCGCATGTCGGTGATTTTGAATCGGCAATTGCATTGCATCCTGAAATTGATATTTTCGGTCGAAGCATCTATCTGCAGGATATTGACGGGAGTACCCGCAAGCTGTACTACACATCGCGTTCACCCATGTTCAATCACCTGTTTCGCGGATGTCTGTCAACACAGCGCATGGTGGTGAGGACCTCGCTTGTCCGCAGTGTCGGTGGGTGGAATGAAGCACTGCCCGGATGGAATGACTATGAGTTGGGTGTGCGGTTGCTGTTGGCAACAGACCGCCTGTATGAGCTTCCGGGCGACCCAAGCGTCATTACCTACAGACTTGAAAACTCAATCACCGGTACTTCCTACAGTGCACGGCCGCGGAACTGGGAGCTTTCATTGGATGCGATAGAGACACACATGCGGGCTGCCGGGCGAACCGATATTGTCCCTCTGATTGATGCGAGGCGGATGATACTTGCCGCGCAGTACAGTCAGGAGGCCGAAGGGACGGCGGAGGAAGCTGCAAGGTGTAATGCCATCAAGCAGTCATCGCGTTTGCACGATGAGGTGACATCGCGGACCGCTTTCCCGCTCCGGATGCGTCTCGTCTATCTCCACAACCTCTACTTCAGACGCCTGACGTGGGTTGTCGTGAAGCTATTGTTTCCAAAATATGGTTAATGGAGCCTTTGCTGATTATTCTAAACCGCTTTTATTTTTGCGCTTACGTTCGATAATTTCGGCAAAAGACTTGGGGAGGCGGACGTTGTAGAGGTCGTATGCCTCATCAAAGAGAGGCGCGATTTCCTCATCGGTGAAACCAGCGATACCACACCCGATTCGGGTGACATAGAAGGTGTTCTGATCCCATTCGCGGGCGAGTTTGATGAAATCGTCAACATACGGTTTGATGGTCTCTACACCGCCCTGCATGGTCGGGATTGCATAGGTTTGACCCTGTATGCCGACTCCTTGGCCCCATACTGCGCCGAATTTATCGAAAGCGACACGCGCTGCGCCGCCACGATGCATCCCTGCAAGATTGCTGCCGAAAACAAAAATATCGTCCGGCTCCAGATGCGTTATATTCTCAGGTGTGTATTCTCTGCTCATTATTTATATTTTATCTTTGATTATTAGTTATATTTTATTGCCACAAAGAGACTTCGTTGATGATTTTACTCGTTATTATCTTATTTCAAATTCTACATAGGCAGTATCTGATTTTAACGTCGGATATGGAGGATATGAGAATTTCTTGGATAATCGGTAATGACCCGGCACTAAAGTCTCATTGTACGCTTTGGTCCTATTTGAATATCTCCGGACAGAATGAGGGCGGACCGGATAACCTACGTCATTAAACACCATTTCCACCTCGTCTTCTTCCAACAATTTTGTAATCTTGTCATTATAGGATAAATCTACCCACTTGCCGTTATCGGATTTCTCTAAGTTATAATATTCTCCGAATGTCGCTTCATTGTCTGAGTTATTCTTCATTTCTACAACAATGGAGTCAACCGGTATTTTTATATTATCAAGATTTACAATGCTCATAGTTAATCCATCGTTGGTAGAATAACTCTTCTGTTTCAGAGGTTTCGGAATCATGATTTTCTCGCCGAGAAAATGAGGTTGCTTGCCAAGCCACAGGTCAAGCATCATCTTGTCCCGCGCGAGCCACTCCCGCAAGGTAAGTCGGACACGCACCCATCTGCCGGCTTTGATTGGAGCAGATATGGCAACTGCGGTAATCCCATTCGCTTCCGCAAGATATAAAGCCCTTTCACAATGGTCGGATTGCGTTATGATGGTAAGTGAATCACATCCGAAGACCTCTTTGGCCCTGATGACGGAATCAAGGGTGCGGAATCCGGCAAAATCAAGAATTATTCTGCCTTCAGGAACGCCACGGGCAATCAACGAATCGCGCATTGCAGTCGGTTCATCATAACTTTCTATATGATTATCTCCGCTGGCAAGGATATAGTCAACCTTACCTGCATGAAATAATTCTGCAGCAATCTTAATGCGATTGGTAAAGTAAGTGTTAGGGCGTCCCAATCTATTGAGAGGATTGGTCCCGAGCAACAATGCGACCTTATTATGAGGAATAGAATCTACGCAATCGTAAATCCTGCCATTTACAGTTGATGCCACCTTCAGATTGACAATCAAGGTGAAGATTGTCAATAAACCAAAGAGGGTTACAAGCCCCAACAGTATTCTCTTGTATTGTTTCATCGTCCTGTTATTCTTCCCTGTGATAGTTCGTAATGCGCAAAGATACAATAAATTACTGATTAATCATACTGAATATGAAATAAAAATCACAACATCTGTCACATATAAATTGTGGATGTGGCAGATGTCGTGATGTGATATTATTGTCGGATTATGACAATGTATGGATAGAGGGTTCTTACATCAGCATGGTGCTGACGCGTTTGAGGGCATTGAGGAAGAGGTCGCATTCTTCGATTGTGTTGTAGACGGCGAATGAAGCACGGACTGTGCCTTCGATGCCGAGGGAGTGCATGAGGGGCTGGGCGCAGTGGTGGCCGGTACGCACGGCTATGCCGAGCTTGTCGAGGAGCATTCCCATGTCGTAGTGATGTTCTCCTCCGACAAGGAAGGAAATGATGGCACATTTGCCGGGTGCGGTACCGTAGATTTTCACCCCCGGTATCTCCTCAATCATCCGTTTGGTCGTGTATTCGAGCAATTCATGTTCGTGGGCCGCTATCTTTTCGATACCGATGCGCTCCATGTAGTCGATGGCTTTGTTCAGGGCTGCAATACCGATGAAATCCGGAGTGCCTGCCTCGAACTTATAGGGAAGTTCAGCAAAGGTGGTCTTTTCGAAACTTACTGTCTCGATCATCTCTCCTCCGCCTTGATATGGGGGCATCATCTCAAGATGTTTTCGCTTTCCGAACAACACACCCACTCCTGCCGGACCATACATCTTGTGGGCGGAGAAGGCATAGAAATCAGCGTCAATGTCCTGCACGTCGATTTTGAGGTGGGGAGCTGCCTGTGCGCCGTCGATAAGCACCGGGACTCCGTGGCTGTGGGCTTCTGCGACGATTTCCTTGACGGGATTTACAGTGCCGAGAACATTGGAGGCATGGCAGACGCTGACGAAGCGCGTGTGCTCATTGAATAGCGAACGGTACACGTCCATGTCGAGCGATCCGTCCTCGCGGATGGGGATGATGCGGAGGCGGATGTCGGCCTTCTGTTGTAGAAGCTGCCAGGGGACAATATTGGAGTGGTGTTCCATGACAGAGAGGATGATTTCGTCTCCGTCGTGGAGGAAGGTACCCCCGTAGGACGCGGCCACAAGGTTGATGGCCTCGGTTGTGCCGCGCGTGAAAATTATTTCGTCGGTCGAGGGTGCGTTGATGAACTCCTTGACCTTCCGGCGGGCTCCCTCTTGCAACTCCGTGGCTTCCATCGAGAGGGTATGGACTCCGCGATGCACGTTTGCCTTGGTGCTTGTGTAGCCCGACACGATTGAATCGACCACTTCACGCGGGGTCTGCGACGTGGCGGTGTTGTCAAGATAGACTAATGGTCGGCCATATATCTTACGGTCGAGGATAGGGTAGTCTTCGCGTATTTTAGTCAAGTCCATTCTGCCTAAGTATAGAGTGTAAAGTATAGAGTATAGAGGACCGGGGCGTTGTGGTGCTCCGGTCCCTATGATTTGTCAGCAATCCTTACCCTGACAGCCGGAGCAGTCGCCGAGGGTGCCGGAGAAACGGCGGTCAACGAGGTGGAGGAGGCGTTCACGCAGTCCGTTGATGTGGACACTGTCAATCACGTCGACCATGAATGCCTGCATGAGCATTGTGTGTCCCTCGGCTTCGGGAATGCCGCGCGAACGCATGTAGAACAGCGCTTCGTTGTCAAGCTGACCTGTGGTTGCGCCGTGTGAGCACTTCACGTCGTCATTGTAGATTTCAAGCTGAGGCTTGCAGTGCATACGGGCTTCGGTCGATGCAAGGATGTTGCGGTTGCTCTGATATGCCTCTGTGAACTGCGCTCCGTCAGCCACAAGGATGCTTCCTTCGAAAGCTCCGGTCGCTTTGTCGTCAAGCACATATTTGAAGAGCTGGTTGCTATGGCAGCGTGGTTTGAGATGGCGGATGGCCGAATCGTTGTCGATGTGCATCGAGTCAGAGCCGATGACCATGCCTGCAAGGTGGGTTTCGGCGTGTTCGCCGTTGAGGTCGATTTCAAACTCGTTGCGTGTGGTGCCACAGGTGAGCGTGGTAGAGTTGAACGAGAAATGGGAATGGGCTTCCTGACGGACAAACATGCGTGAGTAGCGCGATGTGTTGGCCGAAGATTCCTCGATAGAGCAAGCCTCGAAGCGCGCTCCATCTCCGACATAGACCTCCACAATCTGTGAGGCCAGATAGTTGTTGGCGCGTTCCTGAGTGTGGTCACATACGAGCATCTGGGCTTCCGCTCCATCTTCAAGCACGATGAGCACACGGCGGAAAGCCGCGATTGAAACGGGCGATGAGAAGATGTTGACGAGCTGCAGCGGACGCTGGAGCTTCACACCACGGGGCACGTAGATGAGGACACCGTCCTGCGCAAGCATTGTGTTGAGAGCTACAGAAGCCTCGCCCATAGGGGCGATTTCGGCATAGTAGCGGTTGACAACTTCCGTAAGCACTTCGGCTCCGCGTTTGAGCGAACCGAAGAACACTCCTTCGGGGAGTTTCGATTCGAGAAGCGAGGTGGGGACGAAAGAATCGTTGACAACTATCCCAAGGAGTGTCGACAGCGCGGGGACGTCGCACTTGAAACTTGCAGCAACGTCTACCGGGATATTGACGCGCGAGATGTTGACACCGAAGTCGGGGGCAAACATATCCTCGATGGATGTCTTCTCGAAGCCTTCGCTGTTCTTGTCGGGGAGACGGGCATCGCGCAGCTCACCGAGTGCCTCCTCGCGGACGGCGTTGAGCTTTCCGGCCGATTTGGAGTTGATGAGTTCGCGGTTCTCCTCGAAGAGATTGATATATTGTGTCAGGGAGTTGCTCATAGGTCATTCTTCTCCTTAATCCAGTCATAGCCCTTCTCTTCGAGTTCAAGGGCGAGTTCGGGCCCTCCGGTCTTGACGATGCGTCCCTTGTAGAGAATGTGGACGAAATCAGGACGGATATAGTCGAGAAGTCGCTGATAGTGGGTGATGACTATTGTGGCGTTCTTGTCGGTCTTTAGTTTGTTGACACCGCCGGCCACTACGCGGAGCGCGTCGATGTCAAGACCGGAGTCGGTTTCATCAAGGATGGCCACACGAGGTTCGAGGACGGCCATCTGGAAGATTTCGTTGCGCTTCTTCTCGCCGCCAGAGAAGCCTTCGTTGACAGAACGTGAGGCAAGCTTGTTGTCAAGCTCCACGATCGCACGTTTCTGGCGCATCATTTTCAGGAAGTCGCTCGCGCTGAGAGGCGCTTCGTCGAAATATTTGCGCTTGGCGTTGACGGCGGCACGCATGAAGTTGACCATCGACACTCCGGGTATCTCGACCGGATACTGGAACGAAAGGAAGAGGCCTTCATGGCTGCGGTCCTCCGGCGAGAGATCGAGAAGGTTGACTCCGTGTAGGAAGGCTTCGCCTTCGGTCACTGTATAGGCCGGATTGCCGGCGAGCACACCTGAAAGGGTGCTCTTTCCGGATCCGTTGGGACCCATGATGGCATGTACCTCACCTTCGTTTACGCTGAGGTTGACACCGCGTAGAATTTCCTTCCCCTCAACAGAGGCGTGGAGGTTGCGCACTTCAAGTAGTTTTTTGCTCATCCTGATATGTTATGTATGCTATATTATAATCCGTTAAATTGTTTGATGTCGCGAAATTACTCAATTTCTCGCACCTACCCAAACATTTTTGCGGAGAGTTTGGTTTATGGTGGTCAGGGCAAGCCCGCTATGCTATGAGTTAAACTTTGTGAGAAGTGTGAAAAAGTTCCGATATCGCATGAAATATACTCAAAAAAACGCTTTTGATGTGAAATCTTGTTAAAATAGCAATGTGTAACAGCAATGTGTTGCGATTGTAACAAGTCTGTAATAACTGCGCCGTACTTTTGTGACGTGAAAGAAATCAAGCCTCTTCACAAGATGAAGAGTTGCTGACAAAGATATAGAATCAATACCTAAACACGAAAATTTACGGTTGCAAAATAGTTTTTTAGTAGACAAAACCAAAGATTTATCACATTTTTTACGAAAAGGCTGTCGAGAACGACAGCCTTTGTCGTTTTATATAATCTCCGGTTGAGTCCCCGCGATCCCGGTTGCGTAGCGTCCGGTCGGTGGAGGCGTGGTTGGAAGTTTGGGTATATGCAAAAAAAAAGAATGAGTAACGCGGGCCGAAACCCAACAATTACTCATTCTCCTCTCTCCTCAGCGGTATGGACGGGACTCGAACCCGCGACCCCCTGCGTGACAGGCAGGTATTCTAACCAGCTGAACTACCACACCAAGGTTTTTGAGGTGCATCGTGCAGTTCCCTTTTCATCGCTTTTGGCGTTGTGGTTATTGCCGTTTTGCGAGTGCAAAGTTAAGGCGCTTTTCTGAACTGTGCAAATATTTTTGAAGAAAATTTTGATAAATTCTCAAAATGGCCAACTTTTGCTTGTTTTTGGAGTTTTTCGGAATAGAAATCCGGTATTTCTCCGCTTTTCGTCATGCCTCGGTTTTCGGCAGGCTCATGCCTTTCATGATGGCCTCCTTGTTGACCGGCAGGAGATGGTGGTGACGTTCGGGAAGAGTCTTTTTCAATCCCTTCATCACAGCTTCGACCGGCACGAGGTTGCGCACTTTCAGCAAAGCTCCGAGAAGGACCATATTGTATGCCTTGCTCGACGGCAGTTCGAAAGTGGCCTCCATTGCATCGACAGGCACTACTTTGATGTCGGTGCGTGTTGGTGCATGGTGGATGCTGTAGGGGTCATAGATGAGTGTTCCGCCGGGCTTCACCTTCGACTCGAATTTGTCGAGGCTCTGCTGATTGAGGATGACGGCAGTATCGTAGGTGTTCAGCACCGGGCTGCTGATGGGAGCATCAGACATGATGACGGTGACATTGGCGGTGCCTCCGCGCTGTTCGGGTCCGTAGGCAGGCATCCATGTGACTTCAAGGCCGTCCATGAGTCCGGCGTAGGCAAGGATTTTGCCCATTGAAAGGACTCCCTGTCCTCCGAATCCGGCTATTATGATTTCTTCTTTCATAAAAATTTCTTCGTTGATGGTTCGACAGACCGTGTTGGCGCTTATGCTTTTGAAACTGTGGTGTCCTTGAGGTCGCCGATGGGATATTTCTCAAACATGTGTTCAACCATCCAGACATTGGCCTTTGCGGGCGAAAGTTTCCATCCGGAGCTGCATGTGGAGACGATTTCCACAACTGATGTTCCGAGACCGGTCATGCTGTTTTCGAAAGCCTTGCGGATTGCTTTCTTGGCCTTGCGGACAGCGGGCGCGGTGTGGACGCTCTGGCGGGTGACATAGCAGGTGCCGTCAAGACCGGCGAGAATGTCGGTGATGCGCAGGGGATAGCCGTTGAGTTCCACGCGACGGCCGTAAGGCGTTGTGGAAGTCACCTGACCTTCGAGTGTAGTGGGGGCCATCTGTCCGCCGGTCATTCCATAGATGCCGTTGTTGATGAAGATAATTGCAATGTTCTCGCCACGGTTGGCGGCATGGATTGTCTCGGCTGTTCCGATTGCGGCGAGGTCACCGTCGCCCTGATAGGTGAAGACAAGGCGCGAGGGATTCAGTCGCTTGGCTGCGGTGGCGATTGCTGGCGCACGTCCGTGGGCGGCCTCGATCCAGTCGATGTCGATATAATTGTATGCCATGACGGCGCAACCCACGGGGGCTATGGCGATGGCTATATGCTCGGCTCCCATTTCCTCGATGACTTCCGCCACGAGTTTGTGGACAACTCCGTGGGAGCATCCGGGGCAGTAGTGCATGGTGTTGTCGTTGAGCAGGCGTGGCTTGCACTCGACTATATTGGCGGCTTGTTTGATTTCTTCAGGAGTCATGATTACTCTTCAATAATGTTTTTAAGTGCTCCGAGAACATCGGACGGATCCATGACGATACCGCCCATGCGTCCGTAGTGGTGGACGGGGACACGGTCTTCGAGACTCAGGCGCACATCCTCAATCATCTGTCCGGCGTTCAATTCGACCACGAGGATGGCCTTGACTTTCTTGCTGAGACGCTTGATTTCCTCCGACGGGAAGGGCCAGAGGGTGATGGGGCGCAGGATGCCGACCTTGATGCCCTCCTCGCGGGCTTCCTCCATGGCTTTCTGGCAGATGCGGGCCACGGAACCGAAGGCAACGATGAGATATTCGCAATCCTCGGTGCAGTGCTCCTCGCAGCGGGTCTCGTTGGCCTCGATGAGGCGGTAGGTTTCCTGCAGACGGATGTTGTTGCGCTCCATGGCCACCGGGTCAAGTTCGAGAGTGGTCATGATGTTGGGCTTACGTGAGGCCGGACGGCCTGTGACAGCCCAGGGGCATTGCAGGGCAATCTCCTCGTCGGTGCGGCGCGGACGCTGCGGCGGAAGTACCACCTTCTCCATCATTTGCCCGACGATACCGTCGGCGAGCATCATGACAGGAGTGCGGTATTTGAACGCGAGGTCGAAACCGAGTCCGACGAAGTCGGCCATCTCCTGGACCGATGCGGGCGCGAGAACAATGAGATGGTAGTCGCCGTGACCGCCACCCTTGGTAGCCTGGAAATAGTCGGCCTGCGAGGGCTGGATGGTTCCGAGGCCGGGACCACCGCGCATACAGTTGATGATGAGTGCGGGGAGTTTGCCTGCGGCGATGTAGGATATGCCTTCCTGTTTGAGGCTTATGCCGGGGCTCGACGATGAGGTCATGCAGGCTTTGCCTGTGGCCGCACCGCCGTAGACCATGTTGATGGCGGCGATTTCGCTTTCTGCTTGCAGGACGACCATTCCGGTAGTCTCCCAGGGCATCAGCTCTTCGAGTGTTTCAAGGATTTCGCTCTGAGGGGTGATGGGATAGCCGAAATAGCCGTCGACCCCGTAGCGTATGGCTGCGTGGGCAACTGCCTCATTGCCTTTCATCAGTCTGACTTCGTCTTCCATATTGTGTCGGGCGCCGTGTGAGGTGGCGCCGTTGTTTAGTGGTTAGCGTAAATGAAAAAAATAGTAGTTGTGCAGTTGTGATGATTTTACTTCTCTACAACGCGGTAAACAGTGATACAGCCGTCGGGGCAGACAGTGGCGCAAGCGGCGCATCCGATACACTTGTCGGCGTTCTCGTCGGTCACGAAATGATACCCTCTGTCATTTACTTCCTTGGGCTGGAGCTTGAGCACATCGCAAGGGCAGGCAACAACACAAAGATCGCATCCTTTGCATCGTTCCCGGTTGATGTCGACAGCTCCTATGATTTTTGCCATATCGGTGATTGCAGTTAATTGAAAAATGAGGCCTGGGAGGGATCGACGGAAGCCTCGTTGAAAACATACTTTTTCAACACAAATTTAAATATAAATATTTTTATAATTAGGGTTTTAATAAAACTTTAACCATTTGCACAATCCATAAATAGATGTGTAAATACGCTAAAATACCCTCAATTAGTCCGTTAAGTGATGCAAAACAGTTAATTATTCTTGTAGAATGTTAACGTGTCTTTATTTAGATTGGTGTCCGCCACATGGACAATCACACCCCTTGCCGTCGGAAGATTCCAGATTTCAGCGATGTCAAACGATGCGAAATACGCACGGTCGTGGTAGTCCGTCGGTTCGGCCATTATGTGGACGAGATAGAACTCCGGCATTTCAGATTCACGCGTTGCCGGGTCGAGCACAAGGGTGAATATGCGCGGGTCGGTCGAGTAGGTCAGACGCAGATGGAAATTGATGTATGTCCCTGAGCGCCAAGCACTGTAGAGATAGACCTTGTCTCGGTTCCAGTCCTTGTATTCCTCCTTCCATTCGGTTTTGGCCTCGCCACAGTTGATTTTGGCGGCTGACAGAAGCTTGATAGGTCCGTCGGTGTATGCCTTGCCGGATTCGGGGATGTAGCTTATCATCATGCGTGTCCCTGCATCCACGTCGGTGAGAGTGAGGGGTGATGTAAGGGTAATCAACGGAGTGTCGTCGACCTGACGGAATGTGAATACCGATCCTCTGGAGGAGGTCCCGCTTCCTTCATAGGTCACAATGTCCCAGAGCTGCATTTCAACAGGGCCGTCGACTCCCTCCTCGTCCGAACAGGCCGTGAGAAGCACAGGGATTATGATGGCAACTAAAAAGCGGAGATGAATTGCAAGTCTGGTCATTGTAAGGGTCTGGTTTGTTTGCGTTTTGATGGGGGAGTGGCCGGTCATACTATCAGGCCGTCATTCATTCGGATGACGCGGTCGGAATTGAGCGCGAGCTTGTCGTCATGGGTCACGATGATGAAGGTCTTGCCTGTAGCGGCGCGGAGGTCGAAGAAGAGCTTGTAAAGCTCTGCCCTGTTGTGGCTGTCGAGACTGCCGGTCGGCTCGTCGGCGAGGATGACTTTAGGGTCATTGATGAGCGCGCGCGCGACGGCTGCTCTTTGGCGTTCACCTCCCGACAGTTGGGCGGGACGGTGGGAGAGTCGGTCGCCGAGTCCGAGGTTTCCGAGGAGTTCTCCGGCGCGTTTCATCGCCTCGCTTCGCGCTGTCCCTGCAATGAGTGCGGGGAGCGCCACATTCTCCTCCAGAGAGAATTCCGGAAGGAGCTGATGGAACTGAAACACGAAGCCCATGTTGCGGTTGCGGAAACGTGCGAGCTTCGCATCCTTCATGACGGTGATTTCCTCGCCGTCGAATTTCACGCTGCCGCTGTCGGCACGCTCGAGCGTGCCGATTATCTGCAGCAATGTGGTCTTTCCCGCACCGCTCGGCCCGACGATGGTCAGCATCTCGCCGTCAGGAATTGAGAGCGAGACTCCTTTGATAACCTGGAGTTTGTCGAAACTTTTGCGGATGTCTGTGACCTCTATCATGGCCTGAAGGGATGGGTGCGGATTGGTTGTTTGGAATAATGTCGTTTAGATTGAGAGACGGCGCAGTGTCTCAAGGAGTTCGCGGTTGATGGGCTTGTCGTTCTTGATGGCCTTCGAGAAGGGGACGTAGACAATCTCATCGTTGCGGATACCGATCATGACGTTGCGCTGTTCTTCGAGGAGCGCGTCGATAGCGGCTGCGCCCATGCGCGAGGCAAGGATGCGGTCGTAGGCTGTCGGTGAGCCGCCTCGCTGGAGGTGGCCGAGGATTGACACGCGTACGTCATAGCCGGGATATTCGTCCTTCACGCGCTGTGCGAGACCCATAGCTCCGCCGGTGACGGGGCTTTCGGCCACGAGGACGATTGAGGAGTTCTTGCTCTTGCGGAAACCGTTTTCAATAAGTTCGGCCAACTGGTCGACCTCTGTCGAGATTTCCGGGATGATGGCTGCTTCCGCACCGGAGGCAATCGCACCGTTGAGGGCGAGGAAGCCGGCGTCGCGTCCCATGACTTCGATGAAGAAGAGGCGTTCGTGGCTTGTGGCTGTGTCGCGGATTTTGTCGACACACTCCATGATGGTGTTGAGGGCTGTATCGTAGCCGATGGTGGAGTCTGTGCCGTAGAGGTCATTGTCAATTGTTCCGGGCAGACCGATGATGGGGAAGTTGAACTCATTGGCGAAAATGCGCGCGCCGGTGAGCGAACCGTCACCGCCGATGACCACGAGGGCGTCGATTTCATGACGCTTGAGATTGTCGTAGGCAAGCTGACGGCCTTCGGGTGTCGTGAATTCCTTGCAGCGGGCTGTCTTGAGGATAGTACCGCCGGCCTGGATTATATTTGATACGTTCTGAGTCCTGAATTCCTGAATTTCATCAGTGATGAGGCCCTTGTAGCCTCGGTAGATGCCTTTCACTTTCAGTCCACCGTAGATAGCGGAACGGGTGACGGCACGGATAGCGGCGTTCATGCCCGGTGCGTCACCGCCCGAGGTCAGGATACCTACACATTTGATTTCTGCCATAACGTTAATTGAGTTTATTGTGGTGAGCGAAAGTATGATTCACCTTGGAGTGACATACTTGGAAGTCGTTTGACTGAATAGTTGTCAAACTTCTTCTTAATAACCGTTAAAAACAAGCGACGGTTCAAATCTCGGGAAATTACTGTTTTGAACCTATTGGAATAGTGGGGCAGATAAAAATCTTGAATAGCTGAACCGTGGACTTGCAAATGCAAAGATAGGGCTAAATTATGAAATTCAGCCCTATCCAAACGTAAAAAAATGTCAAGGAAGCACGGTGGCGGAGATGATGCGCACATCGTCGATGGGACGGTCGTTGCCGTCGGTCTCCACCTGCTGGATTTTGTCGACTACATCCATGCCTTCAAGCACACGGCCATAGACGGTGTATGTGCCGTCGAGGTGGGGTGTGCCACCCTCGCGCATATAGACTTCGCGCATTTCCGGAGTGAAGTAGGTCGAATCGTTGGCGGTGAGTTTCTCTGTCTCTTCGGCAAGTTTGTCGCGCAGGGCTTCGAGTCCGGCCTGGTCGCGGTTGCGGCGCATGGCCATGATGCTGTCGCGGTATTCAGTCGAGAGTTTGTCGAACACATCCTGCTTGTGCTGCATGATGGCCTTACGCTCCATTGCGTCGAGCTGTCCGGCTGAGAACTTGCGGCCGGTCACGATGTAGAACTGTGAGCCTGACGATTTGCGTTCGGGGTTCACTGCGTCGCCCTGACGAGCGGCTGCGATGGCTCCGCGGTGGTGGTAATGTTTCGGGAAGTCGATTTCGGCTTCAATCTCATAGCCCATGTCGCCGCCACCGAGCATCTTGCCCTTGGGAGCGTCCTTTGAATCGGGGTCACCGCCCTGCACCATGAAATCGCTGATGACGCGGTGGAAGAGGAGGCCGTCATAGTGGCCGGATTTGACGAGTTTCACGAAGTTTTCCGTGTGGCGGGGAGTGTCGCCGTAGAGGAGGATGGTGATGTCGCCCATAGTGGTGTGGAGGAGTACCTTCACATCGCCGGGATTGATTGTGTTGTTGTCCATTACTGAATTGGGGTTAGTTTCTGTCTCGGGATTTGCCTCGGTGTTTTTAGCGTTGGTCGACGCGCAGCCGCTCAGGCTGAGGAGCGCACCGAGAAACAGAAGGGTGGATATGAAATATTTCATGATTTATGAAAAAAGAGGGTTGATAGCTGTCGGGGGAAGCAGGATGCCGTTAAGGAGGGTGGATTTCCGTAGGCATGGATACGGTCTATGCCATTCCGGAGTAGACACTCAGGATGCGCGGGATGAATTGCTTGTATGAAAGGTTGTCGTTGAAATACTTCTTTCCCGCCTCACCCATGCGCTTCCGCAGGGCGACGTCGGTCAGGAGGAGGTTGATTGCCTCGGCAAGCTGAGCGGGATTCCGGGGGCTGACGAGCAGACCCGTGACATGGTCGGTGACATATTCGGGCTGTCCGCCATTGTCCGTAGTGATGATGCACACCCCGTTTTGCTGAAATTCAATGTTGGAAAGCAGGAATGAATCCCGGACTATAGAGGGGGAGAGGCCGATGTCGGCCTGGCTCATGAGCTGTCGGGCCTCCGCGCTGAATCCGTAGAAGTGGACACGGTCGGCAATGCCGGTTTCAGAGGCAAGGGCCATAAGTTTCTCGCTGTAGTCCTGCGGATGGCAGGAGCCGATGAATACGAGTGCGAATTTCCTGTCGGCAATCATGGCGAGTGCACGGATGATGTCGCCGCAGCCTTTCGATTCACGCACTCGTCCGGAAAAGACGAGCAGTGGCGTTTCCGGTGCAATCGAATACTTCTCACGCAGGGATTCAGTATCAGCCGACGGCACGAAGGGTGGAATGCTGTTGTGGACCACGGTGCATTTCTCGTCCGGAAACCACTTGTTGGCCGAATGCCAGCATTTCCGGGCCATTCCGGAAACAAACACTATCCTGTCGAGCTTTCTGAAAAGATGACGGAAAAAAGGATTGGCAGGCGTGCGGTGGGCCTCATGGTGGGTGAGGATGACGCGCGCGCTGTTTCCGGCAAGACGGTTGGCCAAAATGGCTACAGGCACCATACGGGTGGAATGGATGTTGACAACGTCGGCTCCGGAATTCCGTATGATTTCGGCAAGCTGCCTTATGCTTTTCCTGTCAAGTGACCATGAGAAGGGGAGCGGCGTGAATCTCTTTCCGGCTGCCTCCAGACGTGAGGTGACGGTTCCGGAATCGCGACACACATATATCACCTCGTGACCGTGGTTCTCCAGGGCGTTGCCGAGGTCAAGAATATATTGCTCGGCGCCGCCCCAGACTTTGCCCGGAAATACCTGTAGGATTTTCATTGATTTGTTTTGCACTCCGGGAGGGCTCTTTTCAGATTGCGTTTGTGGGAGTGATGCGCTTGTAGATACGGCGGAAGTTGTCGTCTTTAGCGGCAATCTCCTCGGCGTGGTCGGCATAGTCCGCGCCCCAGATTGCTGTCACGAGGTCGGGGAGGTAGCGGCGTTCGCGATCCTTCTCGATTGCGGTCGCGATGAGACGCGAGATTGAGTCGGCGTATGCTTCCGGGTTGATTGCATAGAGATAGCGAGCGGCCGAGACCATGAATTGGCCTGTCGGGTCGACGAGAATCATATTGTCGACCAACTCGCTCATGATGTCATCGCACGCTCCGATGTGGTTGGCGATATATTCGTAGGTGAGGAGACCGTCGGGGTCCTGGGAGAGGCGTTTCTTGAGATCTTGTTCCATGGTGGCGGATGCTTGAAAAATAATGCTGCAAAAGTACTGATTATCGCTTAATAATCCAAATCGGCACGTCGATTGGTCGTAATTGGAAAAGATATGCTCCAAAAGGATAAAAAATACTCGAATGAGTGGTGAAATTGTCCTAAATGTGCTAATTTTGCCATGAAAACAAGGCAAAATACAAGTCAAATTAACGAAATGGGCAAGACCATAGAACTATCGCAACTCGCCTCACTCCAGAATTTTTCCACCGAGTTCTCCACTCTTGGCGATGATTACGTTTTCACACGCATCACCGAATCTGACCGTCGCAACGGACATTTCAACACCGGTCCGGTGAGGTTCGACGGAATGTCGTGGCTCCTCTGTTTCGGGGGAAAGATGGACATTGAGGTCAATCTGACTCCGGCAACACTGGAGGCCAACTCCATTGCCGTCACGCGTCCCGATTCATTTATCGAGGTGAAGAATATCGACTGGGAAGGTCTGGACTGCTACGTCCTGTTCATTTCCAAGAATTTCATCCGTGACATCAATTTTGACCTGAACATTCTCGGTGCCCTCCCTGTCCCGGATAAGAATGCAGAGGTCAATTCAGTGCTGGAAATAAGTCATGAGGAAGCGAACCTGTTGAAGGAATATTACGATATTCTGCACCACAACACCCGCAACTCCGACCGTGGATATTCCAAATCCATAGCAAGGTGCATCATAGCTGCGCTGACCTATCAGTTGATACAGCTTATCACTCGCCGGACCCCTGTCGAGAGTCACGAACGTCCGCGTTCGCGCCGTTCGGCCTACGTCAAGGATTTCGTGGATTTGGTCCACGAACATCACCGCAGGGAGCGTTCGGTAGCTTTCTATGCCGACAAACTTTTCATATCACCGAAATATCTCTCGCTCATCATCAAGGAATCGCTCGGGCGCTCGGCTGCGGAGATTATCGACGAGTATGTCATCCTTGAAGCCAAGAATCTCCTGCGTTTTTCCGGCAAGAATATCCAACAGGTGAGCTATGAGCTGAATTTCCCCAACCAGTCGTCGTTCGGCAAGTATTTCAAGCATCTTGTCGGGATGTCGCCTTCGGAATATCAACGCTCGAATTAGGCCGGGCGCGCAGTTCTCCACCACGTATTCTAAATCATAGACAGCATCCTTCTCAATATCTCTGACAGAATCATGAAAATCATACTCCCTCCGCGAAAAGGTGCGGAACCCCTCTCAATCGACACTGCTGAGAGCCGCCAGATAATCATTATCGGCGCCAACGGTTCAGGCAAGACCCGTTTTGCAAACCGCTTGATGGCCGAACTCGGCGACAAGGCGTTTAAAATGTCGGCAATCAAGGCTCTCTACGGGCGCGATGAGGAGAGCGCTATGGCCGGTTCGATTGACCGCCTATATCATGAAGTCACAGATGTCGGGGCCGGACTGATAAGGAGCGACATCCGTGGCGAGTTTGACCGTCTGCTCGCGCTGATGCTTCATGAGGAGATGGAGAATCTGATACGCTTCAAGTACGATACCGTTGCTGAGCCGGATGTCACCTCTCCACCGCGCAAGGTGCGCCACCCGAAGCGCGATGTCCTCCCGACCACGCGTCTTGACCGACTGATAGGGCTGTGGCAGAAAGTGTTTCCCGACAACCGCATACTCGTCGAGAGTGGACGCATGATTTTCGGAAGCGAACGCTCCGACGACACCTACTCCTCCTCCAAGCTGTCAGCAGGCGAGAGGGCTGTGCTTTACTATATCGGAGCCTCGATGTTCGCGCCTGAGAATGGTGTGATTTTCGTTGAATCACCCGACCTTTTCCTCCATCCGTCGTCCACGCGTTCGCTTTGGGACAGCATCGAGCGTCTGCGCGACGATTGCACGTTTATCTACATCACCCACGACCTTTCATTTGCCTCCACCCGAGGCGACAGCACGACGGTGTGGGTGAAGTCGTGTGACCCAGGGCGCGGTGAGTGGGATTATGATTTCATGACATCGGCCGACGGTCTCAACGATGAGGTCTTCCTCGCTATCGTCGGTGCGCGCAAGCCTGTGTTGTTCATCGAGGGTGACGGTGTGAATTCGATTGATGCCAAGCTTTATCCCTTGATATTCCCGGAGTACACTGTGAAATCACTCGGCGGATGTGACCGTGTGATTGAATCGACGCGCACGTTCAACAGTCTCCGGGCCTTCCACAATCTGGATGCATTCGGCATTGTTGACCGTGACCGCCGCGACGAAGGCGAGGTGGGCTATCTGCGCAAGAAGCAGGTATTCGTCCCGAACGTCGCCGAGATTGAGAATATCTTCATGATAGAGGGGGTCATCCGTGCCGTCGCGCGCTATTACCGCAGGGATGAGGATGAGGTCTTTGCCAAGGTCAAGAAATCAATCATGCGTCTTTTTGAGGCCGACCTGCGGCAACAGGCTCTCATGCACACACGCCACATCGTGAAGAAGACCGTGGAGCATCGTATCGACGGACGTTTCGCGAACATTAATAAACTTGAGGAACATATCAACGACCTCTGCCAGTCGATCAATCCGCGCGGCATCTACGAGCAGTATTGCCGCGATTTCCGCCGCTATGTGAGCGAGGGTGACTATGACTCGGTGTTGAGGGTCTACAACCGTAAGACCATGCTATCGGAGAGCCATGTGGCCCGAGCCTGCGGACTGAAGCGTGACGACAAGGATACCTATATCCGTGCCATCCTGACGATTCTGAAAGATGACCGCGCTCCAGCATCGACCATCCGCACTGCCATCCGCGCAACCTTCGGCCTGGAATAAAATAGCCGGAAAGGTAGATGGAATGGCTGATGGAAAGGCACAGAAGGACATAGGGTCAGAAGAGACAAAAGTTATTTAACTGAAAAATAAAGCTATTTGGTTGAAACAGAGTTGTTTGGCTGGAAAGCAAGAAATTAATCTAAATAAAAAAGACTGGGATTCATCAAAGGCTATGAATCCCAGTCTTTTTATTTTTATGCTTTATTTCCTACAAAAATTAATCTTTTGTCTCTTCTGACCCTATGTCCTTCTGTGCCTTTCCATTTGCGCTTCCATCAACCTTTCCATCAGCCTTTTTCTCAGGAGGATTGGAGGTGGTCATGTCGGCGGGTTCGGGACGTGTAACATAGACGGGAGGTTCGGCCGGTTGCATAGGGACAGCCTGAGTGAATTTCACCGTGGTGACATCAGTGCCTGAAGGATCGTTGAACAATCTCAGACCAAAGTCGATTGCCGTGACTGCGATGTGTTCGAACATTGCGCTCTGTATTGCCTCGTAGGCCGTCCATGCCGTAGTAGCGGTAAAACACCATATCTGCAGCGGTATACCTTCGCCCGTCGGGGCCATTACGCGCACGAGTATCTGCTGGTCGTGACGGATTGCGGGATTGTCGAGCAGCCACTGACACATATAGGCTCTGAAAAGTCCGAGATTGGTCTGATTTGTACCGTTGACGGTTGCCATACCCGGATCATATTCAAGATGACCGAGCGATTCGATTTTTTGCAGATAACCCTTGATGATGGGATATTTATCTGAGATGGTCTTGATCATTTCCGGGTTAGTGGGCACGATGGTGTCGGAGTCGATGATGACCGCGCGGGCTATCTGACGGCAGCCGCTCGCCTGCATTCCTCGCCAGTTCTGGAATGAAGTTGAGATTAGAGTGTAGGGCGGGAGTGTGACTATGGTGTTGTCCCAATTCTGTACCTTGACGGCTGTCAGTGTCACATCGGTCACGATACCGTTGGCGATTGTCGAAGGGACAACGATCCAGTCACCCACGCGCAGCATGTCGTTCTGCGAGAGCTGCAGTCCTGCCACGAGTCCGAGTATACTGTCCTTGAATACCAACATCAATACTGCCGCGAATGCGCCGAGACCGGTGAGGAGGTTGACGGGCGATTTGTTGACGAGCACTGACACGCAGATGATTATGGCTATGAACCAGATTATGCCGAGCGTTGTGTCGAGGATGCCGCGCAGCGGGAGGTTCTTGCTGTTGCGGGTCTCGTCGAAGCGTAGCCAGATGAAACTCGTCACCGTGCAGATGGCGCGGCAGATGACAATGACAGTATAGATGAGCAGTGCGCGGAACACCACAGTGCGCAACATGTTGTCCTCAGTGAAGGCAAACGGCAACAGTGCGAGCAGCACCAGCGGTGGGATGATATGGCTGCAATGCACGAGGACATTGTGGCTTATCAGTTCCTTGCCTACCTCACTGTGGCGGAGCAGCATGAACTTACGCATTGCATAGAGCACGGCAATCTTTATTCCCCAGCCAAGGAAGAGGGCGAGCCCCACGATAATTGCCACATAAATGATTTCCTCAATCGTCTGGTCCTTTTCAAGACCTATGAGGTCGAGCAGCCGGTGGATATGGACCAATAGCCATTGAGCCACCTTGTTTGACGGAATTAAGGCGTTTATCAGCATGATGAATATAATATTTTGATAGTTGAACGTTGACGTGAGGGGGCGAATGATGTGTTTTTTCCCGAAGGCATCTTTCTGTATCGGAATGGCCGGAATTGGTAGATTGCTCCACACATTCGCTTGTATTTGTCTAACGCTTAATTCTCACCTCTTGTTTGTCCGTTTGCCGAAAGCTTGCTAAATTTGTCATGACATACACCTGCGCATCCGCCCAACCGCGAAGCATGGGGGGAGATGAGAAATCTTTCATAATGGGCATCGAGGATGTCCGCTATCCCGGCTCTCTCATCCCCGATTGTCATAATCTCAAACTTACCGATAAAATATGATTCTTCTCGCCATATTCAACACTGTCGAATTCTACGTCATTGCCGCCGTTATCGCCGCGGCCATCGTCGCCTTCACCGCCAAGGGTAGCGACCGTGGCCCCGTCAGACAATTCCTTCTCCCCGGTGTGTTAACCCGTTCCGACATTCCACAAACTCCGGCCATCGAACTGATATGTTGCGACGACGGCGCCGTGGTGCTCCGCCGCCACGGACTCCCCGACATGGCCCTCTCCGGAGCCGTCAGCCTCGCCATCAATGTCAAGGGCTTCGATGTCGAAATCAAGGAACGCATTGTGGCCGGACAGCCCGGTGATACCGACATCATCGACACCGCAAGCTTCATCCTTGAATTCATGGGGGCCGAACGCTACTTCATCAGCTACACTTCCGAGGACACCGGCCTCTTCGCCGCCCTCACCCTCCACAACCGCCCCGGCATCCGCGCCTCCAAGGCCATGCAATGAAAAATGACAGGTACAAAAATTCAGAAATTGCAAATAGGAGGGTACATAAATTCATAAATAACAAAAATTACAGATTATATATATTTTGATTGTCTGAGGAAATTGAAACCGGCAATCCCCTCTTATCCCATCCTTATAAATATAAAATCGGTATAAAATAAATTCTGTCACTTATGTTATTTCTGAATTTCTGTACCCACTTATTTCATCATATTGGCGCAAAATGCTTAAATTTGCGGAGGTACTTAATCATTCTATCAGCACGCCCCGTCGTAATCTCTCTATGAACCGCCTCCCGATTCTCACATTCATTGCAGCCATTGTCGCCATTCTCTCCATCCTCCTCGCTTCGTGTGGAGGGCCGAACGCCACGCTCGACCGACACCTTGCCGATGCGGAGGAAATAATGGAAGCACGTCCCGATTCCGCCTATTCAATCCTCACCGACAGCATTGACTCCATCGCCCTCCGGTCAGCCACCCGACGCCAGCAGGCCCTTTACGCCCTGCTCATAACCCAGGCGAACGACAAATGCAGAATACAGCAACGTGATGATTCGTTGGTCTCTACTGCCGTAAAGTATTTTGAAAGCAAAGGTGATGCCGGGCATCTGATGAAATCACTCTTTTATCAGGCTGTCCTGCAAAATGAATCCGGTGACGGTGATAGGGCTATTCTTGCCTTGATACAGGCTAAGGACTTGGCAGAGGAACTCGGGGATAACTATTGGCAGGCGCGTGTGCTTGAATTGACGGGCCATATATTGGAGGAATCTTATTCGAGGGAGGAAGCCCTGTCATGCTATGAAAAAGCGGCTGAGCTATACCGGCTGAGCGGACGTGAGGATTTTTATATGTTTTCCATCTTGGACAAGATTAACATATTGAATGCGTTGATGAGGTATTCCGACGGCCATGAAATTATAGAAAAAATAAAGGATGAGCGCCCCGGAGATGCATTTTTCAAATCTTATTTGGGAAATATTGCCATGGCAATCTATTCGAAACGCGGAGATAAGGAGCTGGCCGAAATGTGGGCAGACAGCTTGATGAACTATCGCGAAGTCTGGGAGTATCCATCCGAAACTTTTGCAGGTATTGCCGGGGTTAAGATTTCTGTCGGGAACATCGAGACCGGAAAACAGTTGATAGATTCTGCAAAGGCTTTGTCGCATACGCTTAAGGATACCATCTTTTTTAAGTTATCGCAACTGAAGCTGTATAAGAGGACAGGTGCGGTAGCCGACGCATTGTCTGCTGTTGAGGATATATTGGGTATTCAGAATGAAATTTTGTATGATAAGATAGAGCAGTCGGTCGTAAAGGCACAGAGGGATCATTATGCCTACGAATCTGAAATCAATGGAGAGAGGGCGGAGCGACAGCGATTGTTGCTCATTTGCGCACTCATTATAGCAGGAATGTTCGCTCTCATCATGATACTTATCTACCGGAATCGCATCTACTCCAAAAACTCGGAAATAAATAGAAAGATTGCGGAACTTCTGATGGTTTCGTCAGAATTGAAGCATTTTATTTCGGAAAATCAGGCATTATCCAATCAGTTGTCAAAGCAAAAGTCTGATGTCGCTTTGTTGGAGACAACTCTTGAAAAGCAGCGCTCCGATATTATCGAACTTTCCCAAAGTGTCACTGCGACACAGTCAGAAAACCGGGAATTGCAGGCATCGATAGGCAAACTTCTCAACGGACGGTTCGCTTATCTTGATATGCTTGTAAGTGAGTATACCGAAAAAGAGAACAATGATTCTCCCCAAGCCCTTAGGGCCCTTTATAAAAATCTTAAGAAGGAGATTGACCGGTTCAACACTCCAAAGAATCTCTCGGAGATTGTCACTATCGTCAACAGGTGTAAGAATAATATTCTGGACAGGATGAAGGAGCAGATACCGTCGCTTAGTGAATCCGACATCATATTCCTTGCCTTGACATTAGCAGGATTTGGCGCGAAAGCCATCGGCCTTGTCGCAGGAATGAAACCAAACTCGACCTACAACAAAAAACGCAACCTTGTTAAATTAATTAAAGAATCTGATGCTGATGACAAGGATTGGTTCTTGGAAGAATTAGCTAAATAACTGAAAATAAACATGTTATTGTAATGTGTTGATTGCCAGTAATTTAAATATAGTGTGATTTTTAACGTTTTTATGAGATTGTAATGGGTTGATTATTAGCTTGTTATTTGATGGCGCGTGTGATATTAAAAGGCCCGAAAATTTCACCTTTTAATATTGGTAATATAATTTTGCATTCATAAAATTTACCAATTAACTCACATTTTATGAAAGCATTATTGATTGTCCTATCATTGATTCTTTTTTCTTTACAAGTTTCACTTGTTCATGCGGAAGATAAAAAAAAGGAGGTTGAGTATATAGTTATATCAACCACTCCTTCTACGCAGACTCGTCCTCATAAACCAGTAAAAAGGGAGAATGTGTATTGTTGCTATGAGAATGGTATAGTATGCATTGCGTTTAATGAATCTAATGGTTCGGCACAATTGATTATTTCGAATGAGGAAAATTTTATTGTACCCGTAATATTGGAATTCGATACTTCCATTCCATTTTCATATTATATAGGCGAATGCTCTTGCCCGGTTGAGATTAGGATTATGACTGATACCCATGAGTATATCGGTGTAATAGAACCAAAAATGGCCGATTAGGCATACTACTTAATACGAATCATTATAAATAATGTATTTCATTATTAAAATAGTATAAATTATGCTGTAATTTACAACTATCATGAAATAATCATATATATTTGCAATAACCAATTAAATCACAATAAATTATAAAAAATATGAAGACTAAATTATTTATTTCTGCTGCATTATTACTATCGACAATGGGACTCGTATGGGCTTATTCTAACAGTTTTAAAGAAAAAGAACTGAGTTCTCTCACACTTGCAAATATAGAGGCTTTAGCTCTGGTAGAAAATGGAGAGGGTTACACGTCAATTGAACATACATCTACATGGGAAGTTGATCATACTCAATTTATCAGAATATATACTTGCGTATCAAGGGACTGTCTTGAAGGAGGATCTGAAGAAAGCTGTGAGCCGGGTATGTGGACGCACTATTATGATAAAACCAAATATTGATATTTTTTATTTATTCACTGAATTACAAAAAGAGAACAATTGGAAGGAATGATAAACAATATGCGTGTATCGAAATTTCTGACGCTCGTGTGTATGTTTTTCCTGCTTACTGAGAGCTGTAGTCGGTCTCATGAGTCTGTTTCCGGAGAAACATTTAACATTGATTTGAAAGCCGACAATCCGGTTGTGACGGTTGATTCTGTCTCCGAGATAGCACTCGTCACTGATTCTGTCAGCCCTATAGGGATGATCTCAAAGTTTCTGGGTCATGGCAATGACTGTTTCATAATGGATATTCCAACTCAAACGGTATGGAAATTTGACAATAACGGACAGCTTATCGGTAAGTTGTCGCGCATCGGAAGCGGGCCGGGTGAGTATGGACGGCTCTACGACATGGATTTGGATAGCGATGGAAATTTATATTTGCTTGATATGCAGAAAAAGAAGATACTACGCTATAATTCTGATTCAATGGCGTTTATTACCGAAACGAAGCTTCCCGGAAATGCAGTGGCATTTTGCGGAGCTGACTCTACAACATTTTATCTTAACAATCCCGGAGGAAAGAAGGGCATTACAGCTAAACTTGGTATTTTTAAGTCCGGAGAGAAAGATATAAATCCGTTGGTGGAATCAGCTATAAAGGATGAATATAGGGCATTCGGTGCCAATTCCACTCATATATGGCGCTCAGGAAATGACCTGCTTTACTATGACAGATTTACCCCCGACATCTATGAGCTGACGCAGGATTCGATAATTCCCTATGCGACAATCAATGGCGGAGAGTTTCCATCCGCAGAGGATGTACAGGCACTCATAGATGCGTCCAAGAATCATGACTATGCTCCTTTCATGGAGGAATCGAAGATGGTAAAGGACTTATTGTATGCCTATAAGACTGCCGACGGGATAGCTCTCGGGCTTTCGACCGTCCCGCAGACCCATGTATATAAAAGCTTTGAGGATGGCAAGACCTATACAATCAGAACCGATGGCAATGCTGATTTCAATGGAGCCGTAAAAGGCGCTATAGGTGTATGGAATGATAGATTGGTCACATTCAAGCCATCGGAAAATGATGGAAATCCTTCGTTAGTGCTTTATAAAGTCGGTAAGCAGTAAATGTTTGTCTGAACGATGTCAGCGCCCGAGGGACGGAAAAGCCGGACGCGGGCACTGACATCTTCTCAAAATAATAGCCTCCTGTTTGTTAGTCGTGGATTGCTCAAAATTGCATCAAGTAAATAATCTCAGATAATCGAAATACAAATGAAATCACATTGCTTAAAACTCCTTTTGCTTTGTGTGGCTATCTTATTACCTTGCCACATTTATGCTTTGTCCGGTGATAGTGCGGATGGTGGGAGGGCTGTTCGAGGAACAGCTGATGAAATGGTTCTGCCTCGTTTTATCCTGAAGTATGCGCCGGTCGATGGTGGCTATCGGTTCACGGCGGAGTGCATTGATGCGGAAGCGCTGGAGGATTTTATGGGTTCAGGCCGTTCGTTGGACTATCTCTGGGGCGTGAAGCGTCCGGGTGGAAATATCGAGTGGCGGAAGTCTGAGTCTCCCGGTCTGTTTGTCGCTGACGAATCCCACTCTTCGCGGATATGGGTCTATTTCAAGACTGTCGACGATGAGGGCACGGAAAGCCACGTGCAGTCACTCGTAACGGATGAAAGGATAATATTTTATCCATACGAGGGAAATCTGCTGACTCTTTCCGATTCTGAAAAAATTTACCTGTCGAATGGCGCTTATATGTATTACAAAAATGGTATGGTACGTTATGGCTATTTTGTCGGGATGGAAGAGGAGTATTATGTTAGGCTATGGGTTCCTTGGGCGGCATACGTTATAAGTCCGTTTCAATCTGTCAAGACTGAATTGATTCCGATTAGAAGCAGTAACGGATTTCCGGTTTCTAAGATTTTACCATCTGATCAATACAGCTATCTGAAAGGGAATTTGCGCGATGGGGAAGCCCGTTTCTACATGCTTATGTTTACTAACTTCAAAGAGGAACTGCTGCAGTATCTTCCGTTGATGTTCACTTATAAACAAACAATTTGAAAAAGGAATTATGAAAAAAATATTTATAGGAATTTTCTGTGTATTGGCATTTGCTTCATGTAAGGATCATTCGGATAGAACGACCGGACCCGATGAGCCAACACCCACTCCGCCGGAGGAGGTTGACAACAGCGATAATGAACACATCTACCAACAGCAATCCGATAAAGGCTCTATCCTGACATCGCACATCGTATTTGATGACAATACCGGCAAATATATCCTCGACCTCTCGGAGCCGGATGCCATTTCCTTGGGTATATCCAAGGAAACGTATGACGATGCCGTCGTTGTTGTCGGCAAAATGAATGAGCTTGGTCTGAAATTAAAGGAATAGCCTTTTAAATAAGGGTTACAAAAATTCAGAAATTACAAAAAGAGGGTACAAAAATTCAGAAATTACAAAAATTACAGACTTTATAGGCGGTTGATTGCCGGTTGAAAAAAATCCGACAGTCAAAAACTATAAAATCTGTAATTTTTGTAATTTCTGAATTTTTGTACCCCTTAATTGCTTATGTGCCGGGGAACTATCAGATAAACGGGAATACGGAGGTCAGTCAATTATGTCACTTCTGACCTTATGTCCTTCT
>CANCXM010000006.1 GCA_947381945.1 uncultured Muribaculaceae bacterium | reverse complement strand
TGTGAATGACACGAAATTCTTCATCTTCCGCCTCTGTAACCTTTATGCATAAACACAGGTTTTTTACCATGCGCCAATTCTTCATCTTCCGCCTCTGTAACCTTTATGCATAAACACAGTTTTTTTACCATGCGCCGAAAAAGCGAGATTCCGGTGAAAGAATCTCGCTTCGAAAGCTTAACTAAGTCGGGGTGACTAGACTCGAACTAGCGACCTCACGCCCCCCAGACGCGTACTCTAACCAACTGAGCTACACCCCGATTAGGATTTTAAGCGTTGCTTTGTTTTTCAAAAGCGATGCAAAGGTAGAGAGTTTTTTGATATATGCCAAATATTAAGACTGAATTTAACTTGCATTAACGCAAAATTTGTAAAAACGGGGTTAATTGTTAACAAATTTCACGATTCAATGGCTTTTGCGCGGCTTCGCGCACGTTTGCGTTTCTCGTTTGGAAGGATGAAATATTCATCGTAATATGCCAGCAGAAGGGTCGTGAGGGGTATTGCGATGATGAGTCCGATGAATCCAAGGAGAGTTCCCCATATTGAAAGGGAGAGGAAAATCAATGCCGGATTGAGGCTCATGGCCTTTCCGATGATTTTGGGCGTGAGGACAAAATCCTGAATGAGCTGAACGATGCAGTAGACGGCTATCATCTCCCAGAAGAGTGTCCAGAAACTTGCCTGACCGCCCACCGACACCACTATACATATAAGTGTGGCCGGTATGAGGGAAATCAACTGGAGGTAGGGGACCATGTTGAGCAGGCCGATGAACATGCCGAGCACAATGGCCATGGGGAGGCCTATGATGAGGAAACCTATGCTGAAAAGGATGCCGACACAGAGTGCCACAAGTGCCTGTCCGCGGAAATATTGGTTCATCGAGTGCTTCACGTCGCGTCCGATCTTGAAGACAATACGGCGGTATTTCGGCATGACCATGCGGCGGAATCCGCGCGAAATCTTATCGTAGTCAATCATGATGAACACCACATAGAGGAAGACAATCACCCAACTGAAAAGGCTCATGATAAGTCCGATGGAACTGCTAATGACTTGCCATGAGGCACTTACGCCCTCTTCAAGCATCTTCATCCATTCCTCGTGGGAGAGCTTGCGGGCAATCAATTCGAAGTCGACATTGTTGCGGAGGAATTCATGCAATTCGTTGGGAAGGAAGGGGATGGAGAAGTCTGTCCGGGTGTAGTTTTTCAGAAGAGCCGCCATTTGGGCTGATTCGTGGATTATCATCGGGACGACGAAATAGCAGGCGGCTACAAAGAAGAATGTCATTTCAAAAAGGGTCACGAACGTGGCAATCACGCGGCCTTTGAGGTTGAGCAACTGGCGGTTGAAGCGGACGAACGGCTCGAAGAGATAGGCTATGAGACAGCCTACGCAAAACGGAAGGAGCACTCCTTTGAGTATGTTTACAAGCCAGATGACACCGACGAAAATCACACAGTTGATGACCAGACGGACGGTGCGGTCAAGATCGTAGCGTTGACGGACAAGCATGGGTTCTATTATTATATTAATGTATAGAGTCGAAATATTGACCACGAAATTACACATTATATTCCAATATCTCCATTATTTTGCTTAATTTTGTCGAACAATACCAAATAATACCTTTACGCTACAAATTTAAAATAACATATAAATGGAAAAAGTAAGTCAAAGTTTCGTCGAGTCGGGACGGCAGTTGCTGTCCGATAAGGCTTGGGCGAGGTGGACGGCTCTGGCGCTTGTCGCGTCGATGATGTTGTTTGCCTACATGTTTGTGGACGTGATGTCGCCACTTCAGTCATTGATTCAGACACAGCGCGGATGGTCGCCCGACGCGTTCGGTTATTACGCCGGTGCCGAATATATCCTGAATGTGTTCGGTTTCCTCATTCTTGCAGGTATCATCCTCGACAAGATGGGAGTGCGTTTCACCGGTACTCTTTCGGCATCGCTCATGGTGCTTGGCGCGGTGATAAAACTTTATGCTATCAGTGACGCTTTTCAGGGTACAGGCCTCAACGAGTGGCTCAGCTCATGGTGGACAGTCATGCCCGGCAGTGCGAAGCTCGCCGCTCTCGGCTTCATGATTTTCGGATGCGGCTGCGAGATGGCAGGCATCACTGTCTCGAAGACTCTTGCAAAGTGGTTTGAAGGCAAGGAAATGGCCCTCGCAATGGGCCTTGAAATGGCTATCGCCCGTATCGGTGTGTTCTTTATCTTCACGATTTCGCCCCGTCTGGCTGACAGCGTTGTCCCTGCATCTGTAGTGGTCCCTGTGGCATTCTGCACCGCACTGCTTTGCATCGGCCTTCTCGCGTTTATTGTATTCACCTTCATGGATGCCAAACTCGACCGCGAGATGGGTGCAACCAAGGTGGCTGAGGCTGAATCTGACGAAGAGTTCAAACTGTCGGACGTTGGTGCCATCTTCGGCAGCAAGCTTTTCTGGATTATCGCGCTTCTCTGCGTACTATACTATTCAGCTATTTTCCCCTTCCAGCGCTATGCAGCCAACATGCTCCAGTGTAACCTCGGTATTTCGGAGACTCAGGCTTCCGACATCTTCCGCTGGTTCCCTGTCGGTGCTGCTATCCTCACTCCCTTCCTCGGCTATTTCCTTGACCGCAAGGGTAAGGGTGCAAGTATGCTGATTCTCGGTGCGATACTGATGATTGTGTGTCACCTCACATTCGCATTTGTCGTTCCCGCCACACAGAGCGAGCTTATCACCTATTCGGCAATCGTCGTTCTTGGCGTTTCGTTCTCGCTCGTTCCGGCCGCTCTCTGGCCTTCGGTTCCCAAGATTATGGACAAGCGTTTCCTCGGCAGTGCATATTCATTGATTTTCTGGGTTCAGAATATCGGTCTTGCTTTCGTGCCCATCATTATCGGTAAGGTCATCACCTGGTCGAATCCCGGTGTCACCGACCCGCTGCAGTATGACTACACAATGCCTATGTGCTGCTTCGCTGCTCTCGGAGTCCTCGCGCTGATTTTCGGTATCATCCTGAAGTCGATGAACGCCGTTTATCACTATGGACTTGAAGATCCGAATATCAAGTCAGATTTTGAAGATGTCCGCATTGACGGTGAGGCATAATTGAAAAAAATTACAGGATAATAAATTTGAATCCCTGCTTAAGCAAGCGCTGAGGCAGGGATTTTTTTTAGTTTTGGGGGATGATAGGGCTAATAAGACTAATAGGGCCAATAAGCCCAATAAGTCTAATAGGGCAAATAGGAGAGGCGGAAGAGGAAGAGAAATTGAGGGGACGCGAGAGGGAAAAGCGAGTGAGGAAAGCGAGTGGAGGAGCGAGTGGGGAAAGAGTGGTGATGGATTGGTTGCTGCCGTGGGGTCAGAATGACCTTTCTCTTCTTGATGCGTCGATGCGGAGGAGGATGAAGAGGAGGAAGGTGAAGCCCCAAAGGGATGAGCCGCCGTAGCTGAAGAAGGGGAGAGGAATGCCTATGACCGGGCACAGTCCGATGACCATGCCGATATTGATGCAGATATGGAATATCAGGTAGCTTGCAACACAGTAGGCATAGACGCGCCCGAATACGGTCGGCTGGCGTTCGGCAATGGCTATGATGCGGAGTATGAGGATAAGGAACAGCAGGATGACGCTAAGCGAGCCTATCAAGCCTTCCTCCTCGCCGACAGTGCAGAAGATGAAGTCGGTGTGCTGCTCGGGGACGTATTTAAGTTTTGTCTGTGTGCCGTTCAGGAAGCCTTTGCCGAAAACGCCACCAGAACCGATGGCGATTTTTGACTGGTTGACATTGTAGCCTGCACCTCGAAGGTCTTCTTCCATGCCGAGAGCGACTTTGATACGCATCTGTTGGTGGGGCTGGAGAATGGAGGTGAAGGCATAGTTTACAGAGAAGAGGAATACAATTGAGGCCAAGGCGGCGGCTACGGTGATGACGAGCTTGCGCGCCGTGGTCTTGAACATGAGGAGAATGCAGTATGCGAGCGCTACCAGAATGGCTGCAAGAAAGAAGATTGTACCGGGTACGGCGACTCCACATATCTCAAGAATCGTGACGATGGCTCCTGTGCCGACAAACCAAAGAAAAACATTGCGGGCGGCTATGATTTCCTTGCAGTAAATGGCAAGCATGGCTACAATCATGACCATTATCATAATGAACACAGCCGCTTGTCCGACCGGGATTCCGAGGAGGAGAGAGCCGGTAAATTTCACGGCCACTACAAAAAATGTGACCGCGCAGACGGCTGCGAGGAGCACAAGCCCGCTCATGCCCTCACGATAGAGGACAAAGAAGAGAGAGAGATAGACGAGAGCCGAACCTGTCTCGTTCTGAGCGAGAATCAGTATGACCGGGAGGAAGATTATCATCAGCGCAAGCATATAGTTCTTGCGCGAGGCATTCAGGATGAAGTTGTAGCTTGAGAACAGTTTTGCAAGACATAGCGCCGTGGCGAATTTGCCAAACTCGGCAGGTTGGAGGCTCATCGGACCGATTATAAGCCATGAGTGCGAGCCTTTGGTATCGGGAGCTATGAATATTGTGACCAGCAACAGGAGGAGGACTCCGCCATAAATGACGTAGGCATAGTTCTCATAGACTCTGACGTCAATCAGAAGCAAGACCATACCAAGGACAAGCGAAAGACCTATCCAACGGAATTGTTTACCTGAAAACTCGGTGAAACTGAGCATGTTGGCATGGTCGAAATCATAACTTGCCGCATAGATGCTCACCATTCCCGCCATGACGAGAATGATGTATAGGACGACTGTGAACCAATCGACATATTTGAAGACTGAACCGCTGTTTTCCTGTTGCACTTTCTATCGGGAGTTTACAGTGAGTGATGTTTTGAATGTTGGAGGGAGGAGACTAATGCTTCTTTGTCCCGGCAAACTGGATTGTGTTGGACTGGAGCATACGTTCCTCAAGATATTTCCTCTCCGGGGGGATGTAGCCGCGGAGATAACGCTCCATGACGAGAGAACCGATGGGCACACCGAAAGTGGCACCGAAACCGGCGTTCTCGACATAGACGGCGATTGCAATCTTGGGGTCGTGGTAGGGAGCGAAGCCCATGAAGGCAGAGTGGTCGCGTCCGTGTGGATTCTGTGCCGTACCGGTTTTGCCACAGACCTCAATGTCGGTAAGGTTCGCCAGTCGGCAGGTACCTCCCGTGACGGCCATGCGCATACCCTCGGCAATGTCATTGTACCAGTGGGAAGCAACGGTGGGAATATGCTTTTCAAGATATTCGGCGGGAACAACGGTGTCCTGAATCTCTTTCACGACATGAGGGGTAATGTAGTGGCCGCGGTTGGCAATCGTCGCGCATAGATTTGCAATCTGAAGAGGGGTTGCAAGGATTTCTCCTTGACCGATGGATACTGATATGATGGTGTTGGCGCTCCAATGGCCGGCTCCGTACCATTTGTTATAGAAATCGACATTTGGAATGAAGCCACGGTATTCACCGGGAAGATCAACACCGAGCTTATAGCCGTAGCCCATCGAGACCATGTGTTTCTTCCAGATGTCGAAAGCGTTAGCCGATGAACCGTATTTACCTCTCTTGTCAATCATGGCCTTGAAGCCCCAGCAGAAATATGCGTTGCACGAAGTCTGCAGTGCCGGTTTCAGCGGAAGCGGGGAGCCGTGACCGTGGCAACCTACACGCAGACCTCCGGAAATGAAGCCGTGGGCGCAGGGAAACATTGTTCCGGTCGTGATGATGCCCTCTTCAAGAAGAATGAGGCCCTGGGTGGGTTTGAACGTCGAGCCGGGAGGGTAGGTTGCCTGAATGGCACGGTTGAAGAGGGGTTTGTCGGGGTCGGCCATCATCTTGTTGTAGTTTCCGCCACGTTCACGGCCTACAAGAAGGCTTGGGTCGTAGGAAGGTGCGGAGACGAGACAAAGAATCTCACCGGTTGAAGGTTCGATTGCCACAACCGCACCTTTCTTGTTCATCATCAACGATTCGGCGTACTGCTGAAGCTCGATGTTGAGGGAGAGTTTTATATTTTTTCCTGCCACGGCATCGCGGTCGAGCGCACCGTCCTCATAGCGTCCCTGGATGCGGCCGAGCGCGTCGCGCATGAGGACTTCCGCCCCCTTGGTGCCTCGCAGATGCTCCTCGTAGGTGTGTTCGATACCGATGTCACCGATATAGTCGCCGGCCATATAGTAGGGGTCCTTGTCAATATCCTTCTGCGACACCTCGCGAACGTTGCCAAGGACATTGGCGGCACTCTTGTAATTGTACTCGCGGAGGATACGTTTCTGTATGTAAAAGCCGGGGAAGCGGTAGAGCTTCTCCTGCAGACGTCCATACTCCTCGGCTGTGAGGTGTGTGATGAGCTTCTGTGGTGAATACGACGAGTAGCCGGGATTACGGCGCTTATCCTTCATATCAACAAAGCGCTTGCGGAGATCATCGGGGGTGATGTTGAGCGCACGGCAGAAATCAAGGGTATCGAACTCCTTGACGTCGCGCGGAATCATCATCACATCGTAGGCAGGCTGATTGTAGACCACAAGACGACCGTCGCGGTCATAGATAATGCCGCGGGAAGGATAGACAGCCTTGCGGAGAAAGGCGTTCGAGTCGGCGAATTCTTTGTATTTCGAGTCGAAAACCTGAAGACTGACAAGACGGAATGAATATATCAGGGCTATGATGATGATAAAACCGCTGATGACATAGCGCCTTTTTTCGAGGTTATAATCTTTTCTCACTTCGTGGTGTCATGAAACTGTCAATACCAACCATCAGGGCCATCGAGAGGATGGTGCTGAAAACTATGCGTAACAATAGACGGACGGGATTGAAAAATGTGAATGCTTCGATTAAGAATATAAGGGTGCAGTAGAGCAACGTCATCGTGAGGAGATATTTCAGATACGTTGCTGTCCCGAGAGAGTACATTGAGGGTTCGGGACGTGTGAGATCCTCCTCGCGCGGGACATAGAGCCGGAGGATAGGGCGACGGCACATGGCGAGGACGGTACAGGCGAGGGTGTTCATGCCGTAGGTGTCCGAGAAAATATCCACCGTCAGTCCGAGGAAAAAGCTGATGGTCAGCAGCCAGTTGAGCGAGAGTGTGATGGGGAGACGCAGAATGAGATAGATGAACACCAGCGGAACGGCAACATTGAAGAGGCAGATATGGTTGAACACAACTACCTGCGCCAGCACGAGGATGACACCCAGAAATATGAATTTAAGTGCTGTCTTGCTCATCGTATCAATTTATGTTTTTTACTTCGAGCTCTTTCTCGACTTCGGTCAGCTCACCTTTCATGTTGTCGCGGATGACGCGGACGGTCGAGAGGGTTGAGAAATCGGTGAAGAGCTTGATGCGCAACGTGTAGAAATTGTCCTCGCGGTCACGACTGCCGGAAAGAATGGTGCCGACTGGCACACCTTCGGGAAAGACAGACGAGAAACCGCTGGTCACTACTGTGTCGCCTTTGACGAACTTGGCATGTTTAGGCAACTCTTCGAGGATCGCCTCTCCCGGATCACGTCCGTCCCAAACGAGCGAACCGACCTGATCCTCACCCTTGACTTTGCAAGAGAGGCGCAGATAAGGGTTCAGCACAGAAATCAAGCGGGCAGTGTGGTCACCGACAACGTTGACAATGCCGACTATACCGTTCTGGTCAATGACACCCATCTCAGGTTCGATGCCGTCGAGGCGGCCTTTCTCGATTGTGATGTAGTTGTGGGAGCGGTTGATGGAGTTGTTGATGACGTGGGCAATCAGGAAGTGATAGCGGGTCAGTGCAGAGTCGACTGTCATGGTGTCGGCGTAGAGCTGCTGCTGATAGTCGCGCACCACGCTTTTAAGTCTGTAAATTTCCAGTTCGAGGTCGGAGTTTCGGCGTTGCAGATCCTCGTTGATGTCACGCAGTGAAAAATATGAGGTCACGTTGTTCGTGGTCTTGTAGACTCCGGAGGCGACCACGTTTGCCGATGAAAGGAAGACATGGTGCTGGAAAGGATTGCGCGAGAAAAGGAGCGCAAACCCTGCTACAAGATACAATGCGAACAAGAACCAAGAACTGTATTTTACGAAAAACTTTAAAAGCTCGCTCAATTTGAAAATGATTTTTTGCAGGATGACAGAAACGGACACAGCAATAGAACTACCATATCCGCATCGTCAAAATCCGGCTGAGTTGGAATGACCGTTGACGACAACGCATAAGGGGACGCTTTGAAAAAGCGTCCGTGACTTACGCGATACCGATTTTTTCAAAATTTATTGTCCGGCTTCGGCCTTCGTTCCGTATGCCAGCAGGCTTAACGTATGAGGAAGGAGAAGGTCTCAATGTTTTTGAGCGCGACACCCGTACCCTTGGCCACAGCAAGAAGGGGATCCTCGGCGATGTGGAACTGGATGCCGATTTTGTCGGTCAGACGTTTGTCAAGACCGCGAAGCATAGCACCGCCACCTGCGAGGAAGATGCCGTTCATCACAATATCGGAGTAGAGTTCCGGAGGAGTTTCGTCAAGTGCCTGAAGCACGGCAGCCTCTATGCGCGAGATGGATTTCTCGATGCAATGGGAGATTTCCTGATAGCTGACAGGTACTTCCATGGGGAGAGCAGTCATCTTGTTGGGCCCGTGGACGATGAAGTCTTCCGGGGGATTTTCAAGCTCGGTGAGTGCAGAGCCGACATGGATTTTGATTTGCTCGGCTGTACGTTCGCCAACCTTAACGTTATGGACACGGCTCATGTGTTCCATAATGTCGTCTGTGAGGTCGTCGCCTGCAACCTGAATGCTCTTGTTGGACACGATGCCTCCAAGAGAGATTACGGCAATCTCGGTAGTACCACCACCTATGTCTACAATCATGTTGCCCTGGGGAGCGAGCACGTCGATGCCGATACCGAGGGCGGCAGCCATAGGCTCGTAAATCATATAGACGTCGCGGCCACCGGCGTGTTCCGAAGAGTCGCGGACCGCACGGATCTCAACTTCAGTAGAGCCTGAAGGAATGCCTACGACCATCTTCATGGAGGGAGAGAACCAGTTGCTCTTTGAACTGGCCTTCTTGATAAGGCCACGGATCATCATCTCAGCTGCGTTGAAGTTGGCGATGACACCTTTGCGGAGAGGACGGATGGTCTCGATGCCATCGTTCTCCTTGCCCTGCATGAGCTTTGCCTCGCGACCGACAGCGATGAGCTTGCCGGTGCGTTTTTCAAGAGCTACAATAGAGGGCTCGTCAATGACGATTTTGTCATTGTGTATGATAATCGTGTTGGCCGTACCGAGGTCAATCGCGATTTCTTTTGTGAATGAAAATAATCCCATTTGTAGATATAGAGGTTTGTATTTGGTATCCCCGACGGAACCGTGGCGGCATTGAATCCGCTTTAAGTTCCCGTCGGGGAAAAATCGGGAGATTAGTGCTTGAAGTGACGGAATCCGGTTGTCACCATCGCCATGTCGTGAGCATTGCAGAAGTCAACGCTTTCGTTGTCGCGGATGGAGCCTCCGGGGTGGATGACGGCAGTCACGCCTGCTTCGTGGGCAATTTCCACGCAGTCGGGGAAGGGGAAGAAGGCATCGGAAGCCATCACTGCGCCGTGGAGGTCGAAGCCGAATGAATGAGCTTTCTCGATTGCCTGTTTGAGAGCGTCGACGCGTGAAGTCTGGCCGACACCGCTTGCGAGGAGCATACCGCCCTTGGCAAGGACAATCGCATTGCTCTTTGAGTTCTTGACAATCTTGTTGGCGAAGAGAAGGTCGGCAGCCTGTTCGGGAGTTACGGCCTTTTCGGTAACCTGCTTGAGGTCATCGATAGTCTCGATTTTGAGGTCGCGGTCTTGAACGAGCGCGCCGTTGAGAATCGAGCGGAACTGACGCTTGGTGTCGAGGGCTTTCTTGATGATGAGGATGATGCGGTTTTTCTTCTGCTTGAGGATTTCAAGAGCACCGTCGGTGTAGGCGGGGGCGATGATTACCTCAAAGAAAATCTTGTTGATTTCCTCTGCGGCAGCTTCGTCAACTGTGCCGTTGGTGATGAGAACGCCACCGAATGCGCTTACGGGGTCACCTGCAAGGGCATCCTTCCATGCTTCAGCGATGGTGGGACGAGTGGCGAGACCACACGCGTTGTTGTGCTTGAGCACTGCGAATGTCGGATCCTTGAACTCAGAGATGAGGCAGACAGCCGCGTCGATGTCAAGCAGGTTGTTGTAGCTGATTTCCTTGCCGTGGAGCTGGCTGAACATCTCATCGAAGTCGCCGAAGAAGGTTCCGTTCTGATGGGGATTCTCGCCATAGCGCATTTTCTTGGAGTCGTCGAATGCAATGCGGAGAGTGTCGCGCTCCTCGATGGGGCAGGGAACGGCTGTCGATGCAAAATAGTTGAAGATGTCAGTGTCATAGCCCGATGATACGGCGAATGCCTGAGAAGCGAACCAGCGGCGCTCCTCGATAGAGGTCTCCGCACCATTACGTTTGAGGGTTTCGGCGAGGGGCTTGTATTGGGCTTTTGATGCCACGATGACGACATCTTTATAGTTTTTGGCGGCTGCGCGGATGAGCGAGATGCCACCTATATCTATCTTTTCGATAATATCGGCTTCGGGTGCGCCTGATGCGACTGTTGCGCTGAAGGGATAGAGGTCAACAATCACCAGGTCGATTTCGGGAATTTCATATTGAGCGATCTGAGCGCGGTCGCCTTCGTTCTCGCGACGGTTGAGGATTCCTCCGAACACTTTAGGGTGGAGAGTCTTCACGCGGCCTCCGAGAATTGAGGGATAGCCGGTGAGATCTTCTACGGCATCACATTCGTAGCCTAAACTTTCAATGAAGGAACGGGTGCCCCCGGTTGAGAGAAATTTAACACCGTCGGCATGGAGCAACGACAAAATTTCTTCCAGTCCGTCTTTGTAAAAGACTGAAATAAGCGCGGTCTTGATTCGTTTGTTGTCAGACATCGTTTATAAAATTCTGAACTTAGTTTGGAAACTGTGATTTTTGAAAGTGCAAAGTTAGTGAAAAATACTCAAAAATCTAAGATTATTTTCGATGTATTAAATTTAAATTTTGATAAAAGTTTCCCGTAGTGTTGTCTTGCATGGCTTTTACGGTCAGGAGAGGGATGGTCTATGGCCTTTTCCGGACTTATGCTATAATTACGGTGCATTAAATTCGTCAACATCTTAAAAGGGCACAGAAAGACAGAAGGTCAGAAGGTACAAAAAGATTAATTTCAGCAAATTATATTTCTGTTACTTTTGTTTATTCTGTTCTTTTGTATCTCCTTTCATCACGCATGAGGCGGATTTTAGGGCGGATTTCTTTTCCGCCGGGTTGTATTGCCACAAAAAAGAATCAGGCCCGACTCCGGGAGTCAGGCCTGATTTTGTAATCTTCAAGTAAGATTTCCGTTGAAATGCGGAAATGATTACTTTCTGATACCGAGTTCCTTCTGGGCGATGATGGCACGGTAGCGGTTGATGTCCTTGCGGATAAGGTAATCCAGAAGGCGACGACGCTTACCTACCAAAGCCTTAAGAGCTCGAGCTGTCGTATAATCTTTGTGATTTGACTTGAGGTGTTCAGTCAAATGAGCGATACGGACTGAGAATAATGCAATCTGTGCTTCAGGTGAGCCAGTGTCAGTCTTGCCCTTACCGTACTTCTCAAAGATTTCTACTTTTTCATCAGAGTTCAAGTGCATTGATACAGATGTTTAAAAAGTGATTAATGATGATATGATTATAGTGTTTGCTCGAAAGAGCGCACAAAGGTAGGAATTATATTTAACAATTCCAAATTCCACGGCGCACTTTGTGCAAAATTTAGTCCATGTTGAGGTGATCCTTTGAAGGATTGCGGAAGTGGATCTTGTGGTCGAGGTATTCCTGTGTAGCGATGAGGGTGGGTTTGGGGAGGCGTTCGTAGAAGCGTGAGATTTCAATCTGCTCACGGTTCTCCGAGATTTCCTCAAGGTTGTCGCTGAGCGATGCGAATTCCTGGAGTTTCTTTTCGAGGTCGTGTTTCATCTCGCCGGCGATCTGGTTTGAGCGCTTTGCGATGATGCATACGGTTTCATAAACGTTGCCTGTGTCCTCGCTCATCTTGATGAGGTCGCGGGTCTGGGTGTTGAGAGGTGCGTTGGTCTTCTTGTAGTCCATTATATCTCTGTAGTTAACGTAGTTTTTTATCGTTGCGTGCGGTTTGTGTGCCAATCAGTCCTTCACATATCGCTGTGCAATCTTGAAGATGTTGTCAGCTTCCTCGCGGTTGGGAGTGTCGGGGTAGTTATTGATATACGAATAATATTCGTCGATTACTTCTCGGAAACGGTCGGCCTTCTTCTCGTCGATACTCTCTCGGGCCTCCTGATAGCGGGCTTTGAGGACGAGGAGCTCAAGGTCTTCCTTGTATTTTGAATAGGGGTAGTCCTTGATGGCGTTCTTTGCGACAATGACGGCGCTCTCATAGTTATTACCCATGTAGGTGCCGAGGTTGTAATAGAGCTGGGCGTTCTCAAGCTGTTTGAGGGTCAGTTTGTCCTGAAGCTCGAAAATTGCATTCTGGGCAATCGAGACCTTGTCGCTTTTGGGGTAGTAGTCGAGGAAAGACTGGAGCTCCTCAATAGCCTTTATTGTGCCTGACTGGTCAAGCTGAGGCTCGGGTGAATCAAGATAGTAGCCGTAGCCTGTATAGAATCGGGCGAGTTCGGTGTACTTGCCTTTCGGGAATCGGGCATAGTATGTCTTGAAGTATTCGCCTGAAGTCTGGTAATCCTTGTTTTCGTAGTTGGAGAGAGCGAGGAGATAGAGCGCGTCCTCGGCCTTTTCAGAGCCTTTGAACTGAGTCACTATATCCTCAAGGACCGTAGAGGCCTGAGTGTATTTTTTCTCCTCGAAAGCGCGCTTTGCGTAGTCGAGGCGATAGTTGGCGTCAGTGCTCTTCAGCGCACGTTGGTACTCTCCACATGAAGTGAGGAGTGCGGCAGTGGCGAGCATGACTAAGTACTTTCGCATGTTATTGATCACTGTTTGTTGAGGTGGTCTACTTGAGAGAATTGGTTTTTCAACTTGCAAATTTAAGTCTTTTTTGGGGATTAAGCGCAAAGGCACCCTAATATTTTTGCGAAAAATAACATAAATCGGGCCATACGGAGGATTTTTACAATTTATTCAGCTAAATTTGTAGCCCAAACAGCAAATATACTCATGAATTCATTGCTAAGATTCATTTTTTATATCCTTGCAGGAGTCGTGGCCACCGCGAACGTGGCCCAGGCTTCCTCACCCAAGAGGGAAATGCGCGGAGTGTGGCTTGCAACCGTATGGGGCATAGACTGGCCCTCAGTGACCGGTACGAGCGAGGCGGTAAGTCGGAAGCAGAAGGCGGAAATGACCGCTATTCTCGACCGCTGTGCAGCCATGAATCTGACCTCTGTGTTTTTTCAGGTTAGAGGCATGGGGGATGTCATGTATGAATCCTCGTCGGAGCCTTGGTCATCGTTTGTCTCGGGTTCTCGCGGGGTATCGCCCGGCTGGGATCCTCTGAAATTTGTCGTGGAGGAATGTCACCGTCGTGGGCTTGAATGTTACGCGTGGGTCAATCCTTTCAGGTGGAGCTCAGGCACAGACTATAACAGCGCCCCGGACCGCGAATGGAAAAAGAAGGGTTGGCTGCTCAGCTACGGAAAATACACGGTGTTCAATCCCGGTATTGAAGAGGTGCGTGACCATATAGTCGGCATCTGCCGTGAGATTGTGACAGGCTATGCGGTCGACGGTCTGGTGTTCGATGACTATTTCTACCCCAACCGTATTCCGGAAGATTCTTCCGCGCCGGACTACAAATTGTGGCAACAGCAGTCCCCGTGGATGAGTTTCGGTGACTGGAGGCGAGCCAATGTCCACAAGACTATCGCCGATGTCCATTGCATGATAGCGGATGAATGTCCGGAAGTGCGGTTCGGCATTTCTCCTGCCGGTGTAGCCGGTAAGACGCATACTTCTGCCGTGAAATGGGGCATGGAATCGTGTGGTGTGAAGGCTGATGATTGGCAGTATAAGGAGATTTATTCCGACCCGTTAGGATGGCTGTATCAGAACACGGTTGATTTCATATCGCCGCAGATTTATTGGCCTACGACACACGCGACTGCGCCATACGAGTCGATAGCGCGATGGTGGAGCGAGGCTGCGAGTCTCTACGGCTGTCATTTCTATTCAAGTATGACGCTTGCTCCTCTTGAAAAATCTGACACGCGCGAGCAGAGGCGCGAGCTTCTGAAGCAGGTGTCTGCCAACCGTTCGCTTAGTCTGACCGGTGAATTTGGTTCGGTTCTGTACAGTGCCAAGTTTCTTCCTAAGCTTGCATCTGAGCTGAAGGGGGGCCATTTTGCAGTAAAGGCGTTGAGCCCTGCGATTAACTACGGTTTGGCGGAGCGGCCTGAGGCTCCGGAAAAAGTTGCAGTGAAAAGCGGTGTGCTTTCGTGGAAGGAACCGTCCAAGAAGTCCGGAAGGACACGCTATGCAGTATATGCTTTCCCTAAGCATCTTTCGGATGATGATGTGATGGATGAACTCGGCGACGGGATAAGCAGTGCGTATCTCGTGGGCGTAAGTTACGGCACGGCGGCGGTTGTTCCTGCCGGAATGGCATACGCTGTGACGACGCTTACCGGAAATTCCATAGAATCCGAGCCGGCTTATCACAGATAACAGCTATATTAAAAAAGATAAAGGGATGTGGACACTCTTTCGCAGAGGGTCCACATCTGCGTTTTAGCGTTGAACGAATCAAGAATCTTATAGTTGTTGCTTAATTGAAAAATCATCCCGACACCAAGTGCAGGAGCCGGACGTGTGGATTGGATAGTATCAGTGATGAGGAACTGATAGTCAGTTGTAGTTGCCGCCTTTGCCTGTCATGACATCAAAGAAATAGCAAACGGCCCAGATGGTGAGAGCAATGATAAACATGGTGGGGTTTCGTTTTTTTGAAGATTAACAATTTAACTTGCAGCCGTATTGAGGTGGCGATGGGTGTCTTGGGTGACGTAGAAGCGGATAACGGCGTAGATGATGGATTGCATCGGTGTGAGGGTGTCTTCGGGGTTTTGTCCGAGGATGAACTCCATGCTTAAGGCATTGGTTATCGGTGTCCGGTCGAGGGGCTGGAGCGAGTTGATTGTGTCGATGACACGCGGGCTGATGATTAGAGGAGTTTTCATGATGAGTGGAGTTGATTGAAAGTGAGGATGGATGAGGGGGAATGAGTCGGAGGAGAGTGGATGTGGAGGTTTATGATGCAAAGGTAATAGCAGGCGTGGGCAATATCACGGTACAGGTTGCTTAAAATTTATTAATATATGAAATATACTGTCGGTTTCGTTATTTGGAGATTGGTTGGTTATTATCGGACATCTTCGATGCCCGTTCCGTGTATATACAGATAGCCCCACACCTTCGCGGCACGCAATTTCGCCCTACGGGCTTCATTGCGTTGCCGCTCGATGCGGGGTTATTATTATATCGCCGCTTCGCGGCTTACAGGTTGCCATCCGGCAAGGGATGTTACTTTGCTGCTTGACGGCTTATTCCGAATTTCTTAGAGCATCTTGACCGAGCGTTTGATGAATTCGCTGAGGTCACGGCCACGGAGAAGTCCGTTGGCGAGAAGGGCGAGGTCGATGGCTTGTTTTACAACCGGTTTCTCGGCTGCGTATTTGGCAATGATCTCTTCCTTTTCCTTGCGGTTCTTCTCGACGCTTTCTGTCAACTTCTTCTCTTCGGCCTGCTGTTCGTCTGTAGGCTTGTTGTCCTTGATTTCCGAGCGGAGAACAGTGATTCTCTCGTTGTCGGCATCAATGGCTGAGTTGAGGGGTTGGAGTTGGTCGGCAAGAGCCTTTTCTGCTTCGTCAAGAATCTTGACAACGACAGGTTGGGCTGTGTTGACGATAAGGTTGTAGCTATCAGGAAGCTCTGCGTAGAAACTCATTCCGGGCTGAGTGGCAGCCATGTCCTTCATGCGTCGCATATACTCATTCTGAGTGATGAGAATCGGGTTGGCAGCAGGGTCAAGGGATTCGAACGACACAAGGAAATCGGCTTTCTCAACCTCCGGCAACTGGCTACGGAAGAGAGGAGTGAGAAGTGAAATCTGTTCGGGTTTGAGGCCGCTGTCCTTCTCTTCTTCCTTTGGAATGAGTTTTTCGGCAACATCGCTGTCTACGCGCACGAAACGTGTCTTCTCGAGTTTGCTTTCGAGCATTGAGATGAAGTGGCCGTCGAGCTGTCCGTCCATGAGCAGGACATTGTAGCCTTTCTCGTTGGCTGCATGGATATAGTTGTACTGCGCGGTCACATCGGTAGCGTAGATATAGACAACATTGCCATCCTTGTCGGTCTGCGAAGCTTCGACGAGAGTGCGGTATTCATCAAGAGTGAAATATTTGCCCTCGGTGTCGCGGAGAAGCACGAACTTCATGGCTGAATCGCAGAACTTCTCATCGGTGAGCATACCATATTCGATGAAAATCTTGATGTCGTCCCATTTGGACTCGAAATCCGAACGGTTTTCCTTGAAAAGTTCGTCGAGACGCGATGCAACCTTCTTGGTGATGTAGCCTGAAATCTTCTTTACGGCTGTGTCGCTCTGGAGATAGGAACGCGATACGTTCAAAGGAATGTCGGGAGAATCAATGACACCCTGAAGGAGCATCATGAATTCAGGCACTACGCCCTCCACAGAGTCAGTGACATAGACCTGATTGCAATAGAGCTGGATGCGGTCCTTGCGGATGTCGAGATTGCTCTTGATTTTGGGGAAGAAGAGGATGCCTGTGAGTGTGAAGGGGTAGTCGACATTTAGGTGAATCCAGAAAAGGGGATCTTCCTGCCCGGGATAGAGCTCACGATAAAATTTCTTGTAATCCTCATCGGTAAGCTCCGAAGGCTTCTTTGTCCATGTAGGTTCGGTGTCGTTGATGACTTTATCTTTGTCGGTGTCGACATATTTGCCGTCTTTCCATTCCTGTTCCTTTCCGGATACGACGGGGACGGGGAGGAAGCGGCAATATTTTTTCAGAAGGGTGTCAATGCGGGCCTGTTCAAGGAATTCCTTGTTGTCATCGTCAATGTAGAGGATGATGTCGGTACCGCGTTCCGCCTTTTCGGTCGGTTCCATAGTGTATTCGGGGCTACCGTCGCAGACCCAGCTTACAGCTTCCGCGCCATCCTTGTAGCTAAGCGAGCGGATTTCCACTTTCTTGGCAACCATGAAGGCTGAATAGAATCCGAGACCGAAGTGGCCGATGATGGCATTGGCAGTATCCTTGTACTTGTTGAGGAACTCTTCAGCTCCCGAGAAGGCAATCTGATTGATATATTTATTGATGTCGTCAGCCGTCATGCCGATACCGTGGTCGCTGACAGTGAGCGTTCCGGCCTCTTTGTCGACAGTCACACGCACCTTCATCTCACCAAGTTCACCCTTGAATTCGCCGAATGAGGCAAGGGTCTTAAGCTTCTGGGTGGCATCGATGGCATTGGATACGAGTTCGCGGAGGAAAATCTCGTGGTCGGAATAAAGGAATTTTTTGATTACCGGGAAAATGTTCTCGGTGGTTACTCCAATTTGTCCTTTCTGCATAATATATCGGTTTAATAAGTTTATATCTATTACTTATTAACAATATTGCAAATAAAATGCCATAGGCAAAAACTGACAAATTCTGTTAAAAGCACTGACAATTTTGCAGTGGAGGATGAAGGCTTGTGACGTCAGAGTGCGGTCGTGTCGCGGGGAACGTTGATGTTGTGGCGGTCGAATATATTTGTCGCGTTGCGTACAAATCCCCGGCGGTGATGCTCCATCGAGTGGTGAAGGTCTTGGCTTTCAGCCGGTATGAGACGGAAATTATTGCCACGGCCTGTCGATGGTTCTGTGAATACAAGACGATAGCTGGCATTGCATACGTAGGCACGGCCAAAAATGTCGCGTGCGAGTTTCACGCGGGCCATAGCTCCTCCGCGAGTGTCGGTGGTGCGCATGGCGGAAATGAAGTTTCCGAGGGAGTAGACGGTGAAACAGGGTCGGCCTGTCGAGTCGTTCATCTGCAGTTCCATGGGCTGGATGACGTGGGGATGACCGCCTATAATTAATTCAACTCCATTTTCAGCGAGAAATTTTGCCAACTTTTTCTGCGATGCATTGGGGAGAAGTTTGTATTCATCTCCCCAATGTATACATGCAGCTATTATTTCCGCCCCTTTCTCGCGGGCTTTGCGTATGTCGGAGACCATTAACTGACGGTCGATATAGTCAATCTCAATGTCAGTTTTCTTTGTGATGCCGTTGGTTCCGTAGGTATAGTTCAAAAAAGCAACCTTGAACCCCTTGATGTCATGAATCATGGGAAGAATCGAATCGCGGTGGGCACGGTTGCGGTAAACTCCGAGATAAGGAACACCTTTTGACTCGAAAGTATCAATCGTGCGGCGGACACCCCGGTCACGGCGGTCAAGAATATGGTTGTTGGCCGCAAGCATGAGGTCGAAACCGGCATCGGTCAATGCGTCGACATAATTGTCGTGGGCACAGAACATCGGATAGCCAGAATAGGGCGCGCCACCAAGCGGTGTCTCAAGGTTCACGACTGCAAAATCGGCCGATGAGATGTAGGGGCGCAGAGATGTGAAGTAGGGCGAATAGTCAAGTGAACCGTCAGGCTGCAAGGCGGCGTCGATCTGGCGCTGATGCTGCATGGCATCTCCTGCGAAGACAATTTCAGCACTGTCCTGCGGGACAAGCAGCGAGAGAAGCGAAAGGAAAACGGCAATCATGCTCACAGCCTGCGGTGGTTTTGACGGGGTTTAAGAATATATTTCCTTCTTTGCGGCGAGGAGGGTGTTGCGCATGAGGGAGCAGATGGTCATGGGGCCTACACCGCCGGGAACCGGAGTGATGAAGGCGCATTTCTCAGCCACATTCTCAAGGTCGACATCGCCGCGCAGACGGAAACCGCTCTTGCGCGAAGCATCGGGGACACGGGTGGTACCGACATCAATGATTGTTGCTCCGGATTTGACCATGTCGGCAGTAACGAAGCCGGGGCTGCCGAGGGCAGCAATGATGATGTCGGCTTCGGCACAGGCTTCCTTGATGTTGGTAGATGAGCTGTGGAGTACGGTCACTGTCGCATTGCCGGGGTTGGATTTCTGCATCATGAGCGAGGCCACGGGCTTACCGACGATGTTGCTGCGTCCGAGGACCACACACTTCGCACCCTTGGTGTTTACGCCGTAGCGTTTGAGAAGTTCCATGATGCCCGAAGGGGTGGCAGATACGAAGCAGGGGAGACCGATGGACATACGGCCTACGTTGACGGGATGGAAACCGTCGACATCCTTGCGGTAGTCGATAGCCTCGATGATTTTCTGCTCGGAGATATGTTTGGGGAGGGGGAGCTGGACGATGAATCCGTCAACTCCGGGGTCGTTGTTGAGTTCTGCGATGGTTTCAAGAAGTTTCTCTTCGGTCACGTCGTCCTCGTAGCGGATGAGTGTGGATTGGAAACCGCAAGCCTCACATGCCTTCACTTTGTTTGCAACGTAGGTCTCGCTGCCACCGTCGTGACCGACGAGGATGGCTGCGAGGTGGGGGCGACGCTTGCCCTGCGCCACCATTTCTTCAACTTCAGCCGCGATTTCGCGTTTGATGTCGTCTGCTGTCTTTTTTCCGTCTATCAGTGTCATAATCTTATCTTCTCATTCCTTTCATATTGCGCATCATGGCCATCGGGTTCTTGATTCCCGAAACGGCCTTCATCATCTTGCGGGCATCGTCGAACTGCTTTATGAGGCGGTTGACCTCCTGGATGTCGGTGCCTGAACCCTTGGCGATACGCTTGCGGCGGCTGCCATTGAGGATTTCGGGATGCTCACGCTCCTGTGCGGTCATTGACTGGATGATTGCTTCAATGCCCTTGAAGGCGTTGTCGTCAATGTCAATATCCTTGATTGCCTTGCCGACACCGGGAATCATAGAGGCGAGTTCTTTGAGATTGCCCATCTTCTGGATTTGCTGAATCTGCTGAAGGAAGTCGTTGAAGTTGAACTGGTTCTTGGCAATCTTGCGCTGAAGTTCGCGGGCCTGCTTCTCGTCATAGGCGTTCTGTGCCTTTTCAACGAGCGAAACGATGTCGCCCATGCCGAGGATACGGTCGGCCATACGCGAGGGGTGGAAGAGGTCGAGCGCATCGAGTTTTTCACCTGTACCCACAAATTTGATGGGCTTGGTGACTACCGTGCGGATTGAGAGGGCTGCACCGCCACGGGTGTCACCGTCGAGCTTGGTGAGGACAACGCCGTCGAAATCAAGGCGGTCGTTGAATTCCTTAGCAGTGTTGACCGCATCCTGACCGGTCATCGAGTCAACAACGAAGAGAGTCTCCTGAGGCTTGACGGCCTTCTTGATGGCTGCGATTTCCTGCATCATCTGCTCATCGACCGCAAGACGGCCGGCGGTGTCGATGATGACGAGGTCGTGGTGGTTTGCCTTGGCGTAGCGGATTGCGTTTTCAGCAATCTCAACCGGGTTCTTGTTGCCATCCTCGGTGTAGACGGGGACGTTGATTTGCTCGGCGAGAACTTTCAGCTGGTCGATAGCTGCGGGACGGTAGACGTCGCAGGCAACGAGAAGCGGACGTTTCCCCTGCTCGGATTTGAGTTTGCGGGCGAGTTTGCCGGAGAAGGTTGTCTTACCTGAACCTTGCAGACCCGACATGAGGATGACGGCAGGATTGCCTGACAGATTGACCTGGGCAGTCTCGCCACCCATAAGGCGAGCGAGTTCGTCATGGACAATCTTGACCATGAGTTCACCGGGCTTGATGGCGTTGATTACGTTCATACCCAGTGCCTTTGCCTTTACCTCGTCGGTAAATTGCTTGGCAACCTTGAAGTTTACGTCGGCCTCGAGGAGCGCACGGCGCACGTCCTTAAGGGTCTCTGCTACGTTGATTTCGGTGATTTTACCTTCACCTTTCAGTATCTTGAAACTTCTTTCAAGTCTCTCGCTTAGATTCTCAAACACTTGGAATGGCGGGGGGATAGAGGGTTAAAAAAACTTTACTGATAATATATAATATAGGTGGCGTTCTGCAAGTCGCCGGTGGTCTGTCGCGCGGATTATTCCGGGAGCAGACGGTTGGTGCGGGTGTCGGGGAAGAGGACCACGGGTTTGTGGTTGCGGGCCTCTTCGGGTGTCATCTGTGCGTAGCACATGAGGATAACGATGTCGCCTACCTGCACTTTGCGGGCTGCAGCTCCGTTGAGACAGATTACGCCTGAGCCGGGTTCGCCGGGAATGGCGTAGGTGTCGAAACGTTCGCCGTTGTTGTTGTCAACGATGTAAACGCGCTCACCGGGGAAGATTCCGGCGGCGTCCATGAGTTCACTGTCAATTGTGATGCTGCCGATGTAGTCCAGACGGGCTTCTGTGACAGTCACACGGTGGATCTTGCACTTGATAAGTTCGAGTGTCATTTCCTTTTGGGGTATTTGATGTTGTCAATCAGGCGGACATCTCCGCAGAATACGGTGACACAGCCGACTGCGCTCTCGGTTTCTGCCCAATCTGAGATGGGCTGCATGGTGAGTGCGTCGACAATTTCGTAGTATTCCACCTGCATGTGTGGGAAGGAATTGATTTCGTCAATCACATATCGTTTGGTTTCCTCGACGCTGTGGTCAGCGGCCCATGACAGGCTGCTTTCGAGTGTGCGGTGGATGGCGGGGGCGATTGCACGCTGTTCGGGTGTCAGGCGCACGTTGCGCGAGCTCATGGCCAGTCCGTCGTCCTCACGTTTGATGGGACAGTCGACGATTTCAAGGTCAAATCCTTCAAGCTGAGCCATCTTGCGGATGACTGCAATCTGCTGGAAGTCTTTCTCCCCGAAGTATGCGCGTGTCGGGCGCGTGAAGTCGAAAAGCTTGCTGACGATTTGGGCTACACCGTTGAAATGGCCGGGGCGCATTGCACCTTCCATGACTTCTGCCACAGGGCCGAGGTCAAACTGGCGGGTGTCCGGTTCGGGGTATATCTCCTCGACCGACGGTATAAACGCGAAATCGACACCGGCCTCGCGGAGCATGGCGGTGTCGGCCTCCTCCGTGCGGGGATAGGTGGCGAGGTCAGTCGGATTGTTGAACTGCGTGGGGTTGACGAATACGCTAACCACCACTGTATCGTTCTCGCGACGAGCGCGCTGGATGAGCGAGAGGTGTCCGGCGTGGAGCGCCCCCATAGTGGGGACGAGACCGATGCTGCCTTTCTCGCGGGCTTCGTCGAGCTTGGCTTTTAATTCAGCTACAGTGCGAATTATTTCCATTTCTTTAACTATATGTCTGAAATTTCAGAGTGCAAAATTAAACATTATTTATGCAACAAGCAAATAAAAAAGATTATCAATGATTATCGGGGGCCGACAGTTGGCGAAGTGGCGAAAGCTTGTCGGCAATTTTCGGGAACAGACACAAAACCGAGTCAGCATTTTTGTGGAACTGACGCTAATCATTAAAAATTTCAAAGAATGGAAGCCTCTGTGCCTCAGATTGGGCTAAATTTAGTAATTTTGAAGTAAAATTGACTTCAAATTAATAAAATGCAACAGGAATTTGCCTCAAAATTGCTTGAAGGTGCAGTGACAGAGTTGTCGCGTCTGCCCGGAGTGGGGCGGAAAACGGCTCTGAGGCTTGCTTTACATATACTCCGGATGGACGAGGGCGTAGGAGTCGCTCTTGGACAATCCATAATCAATATGCGCCGTGGCATACGCTACTGCACTGTATGTCGTAATATCTCTGAAACGGAAATCTGTCCGATTTGCGCCGATACCAGGCGAGACCGCTCGACGGTCTGTGTGGTGGAGAGCGTGAAGGATGTCATGAGTTTTGAGAATACCGGTCAGTTCGGAGGCGTGTATCATGTGCTTGGAGGTGTGATTTCCCCCATGGACGGAGTCGGCCCTGACCAGTTAGCTATAGATTCATTGGTCGAGCGTGTGGCTGCCGGTGGTATAAAGGAGGTCATTCTTGCTCTCAGCGCCACGATGGAAGGGGAGACCACAAATTTCTATCTTTTCCGCCGTCTGGCTGAGTATTCAGATGTGCGCATCACGCAGCTTGCCCGCGGAGTGTCGGTGGGCAATGAGATTGAGTATACCGATGAAGTGACTCTCGGACGTTCGCTTATCAACCGTACACTGTTTACAGATTCAATACGGAGATAGCTAAAACCGCTTTTCAGAGTAATTTCTGATATATATATGCGTCAGAATATTTGTTTGCTGTCCGCAGCCATGAGCGCAGACAGCCGGATGCCCTGTAGCCTGCTTTTTCGAACAGTGAGCGTGACGGACGGTTTTCGGCCCCGATTGTGCAGTAGAGTTGATGCAGCGAATATGTCTTGCGGCAATATTCGGCTGCAAGGTCAAGTGTGCGCAGTCCGTAGCCTGATTTCTGATATTCCGTAGCTATCAATATTCCTATTCCGCAGCGGGAGTTGGCCGCATCGAAATCAAAGAGGTCGAGAGTTCCGATAGTCTCACCTGTGGCATTGAGAGTGACCATCAGTCTAAGCTGCTTGGCGGCATATATGTCGCTGTCATAATTGTTGACATAGTCCCACAATTGCTTCCGGGAGTAGGGGGCAAGAGTAATGCCGACACTCCATAGCGCAGGGTCGTTTTCCCAACGATACAGAGTGTCGACATCAATTATTTCAAGTGCCCTGAGGGAAATAGTTCCGTCGGTGAGCATTATGAATGCTTATAATCCTTCTTCGTTGAGGAAACGTTCGACATCAAGAGCAGCTTTGCATCCCATTCCGGCTGCGGTAATGGCCTGACGGTAAGTCGGGTCGGCGACATCACCTGCGGCAAAGACACCGGGCACGTTGGTCTGGGTTCCTGCGCCTTTCACCTTCACATAACCGGAAGCGTCACAGTCAATGTACTGGCGGAACACCTCTGTGTTGGGGTTATGGCCGATAGCGAGGAAGAAACCGTCGATGGCAAGGTCGTAGTGCTGTTCGTTTGAAGTGCCTACGTTTTCAACGAGGTGTGCGCCTTCAAGATACTCTTCGCCGTAAAGACCGGTTGTATTGGTATTGAAGAGAACCTTGATGTTGCTCTTGTTGAGCACACGTTCCTGCATCACCTTTGATGCACGGAGGTGAGGTTTGCGGACAATGAGGAACACGTCGGATGCGAGATTGCTGAGATAGAGGGCTTCCTCGCAAGCGGTGTCACCGCCACCGACCACCGCCACGCGCTTTTTGCGATAGAAGAAACCGTCGCAGGTAGCACAGGCCGATACACCGAGGCCTGAGTATTTCTGCTCGTCGGGGAGTCCGAGGTAACGGGCTGATGCTCCGGTCGAGATGATGACGGTGTTGGCGGTGATGTCAAGGCCTGTGTTGGTCTTTGCCTTGAAAGGACGGGTCGAGAAGTCTACCTCAGTGATGAGGCCGGTACGGATGTCGGCACCGAATTTAACGGCCTGGGCGCGCATATCCTCCATGAGTTGCGGACCGGTGATGCCGTTGGGCTGACCGGGGAAATTTTCAACTTCAGTGGTGATGGTGAGCTGTCCGCCGGGCTGCTGACCTTCGATTACAAGCGGGGAGATATTGGCGCGTGAGGTATAGATTGCTGCAGTGTAGCCTGCGGGGCCTGAGCCTATGATAAGGCAACGGGTTTTGATTTCAGCCATAATTATTTTATGATTATTTTGGTTTGGAATTGATGATTCGTATGGTATAGATTTAATAAAAACGCCGGAGCGGCATGGATTGATTCCTCCATTTAGACAGATTAACATCTATAGCCGGTAGTGTCAGCGTAAATCAACGACCGGCACTCCGGGATACTTCTTGGAATTGAATTGGAAGTCTGACACCGGAAGCGCCCCTCCGCTTTTGGTTGAAGTGACATGGATGGTCACCATCCGGCGGTTGCTCATTGTCAGTTCGATGGCAGTGGGATAGAGGGTCGATGCATTCAACGTGAGAACTACGCTTTTGATGTCGCTTTTAGGATTCGATGCCGTAAGTTTGATTTTCTTTTCCGTTGCTGGCGATTTCAGAAGTGAAGCCTTGTAGAGTTTGCGGAAAGAGTTGATGATTGCAAAGGGGTTCACTTGTTGAAGTTCCTCAGGAGTAGGCTCGGTGATGTTTACCTCACCGGTCTGAGTGGAATAGGTCCACTGGGTCTTGCCGTCATACCACGAGGAAATCTGCGGTGAGGTCAGGATAAAGCGGTCTCCGGCAATCGTCAGGGTGCCGCTCTGCAGATGACCGTCGGCACTGATGGTGTAGGTTGCAGCGATGGATTTGTCGCTGCGAATTTTTGCCGATGCACGGTCGAGAATCGATGTCGCGCTCTCTGCGCCTTGCATGACGGCCGTAGAACCGGCAAGCATGGCAATCAGAAAAAGTATGCGGTTGATAAAAGTTCGGGTCATTTCAAACGAGGTTTCTAAAATTCATCAGTTGTTTTCAAGGATCCGTTCGAGGGTCAGTGAATCGACGAGCACCTGGCGGGGTTTGCCACCCTGCGAAGGCCCTACAATGCCTGCAGCCTCCATCTGATCCATGATTTTTCCGGCGCGGTTGTAGCCAATGGAATAACGTCGCTGGAGCGAAGATGTTGATGCGGTGTCGGTAGTCACCACAAGTCGGGCGCACTCATCGAATAGCGGATCGCGGTCACCGACGGTTGCCAATTTGCCTCCGTCGCCACCTTCGGCAATGTATTCGGGTAGTTCGTAGGCCGACGGGAAACCGACCTGCTCGCTGATGCTGTCACAGATAGCGCTGACCTCAGGAGTGTCGATGAACGCACACTGCACACGGTCAAGTTTGCCGTTGTTGCTGAAAAGCATGTCGCCTCGGCCGATAAGCTGATTTGCTCCCGGACGGTCGATGATGGTGCGGGAGTCGACCATCTGGAAGACGCGGAATGCGATTCGTCCCGGGAAGTTTGCCTTGATGACACCGGTGATGACGTTGGTCGACGGACGCTGGGTGGCGAGAATCATGTGGATGCCGACCGCACGGGCTTTCTGGGCGATACGGGCGATAGGGGTTTCCACTTCCTTGCCGGCTGTCATGATAAGGTCGGCGAACTCATCGACGATGACGACGATATAGGGGAGGAAGCGATGGCCTTTCTCCGGATTGAGGTGGCGGTGGATGAACTTGTCGTTATACTCCTTTATATTACGCATTGAGGCGTCTTTGAGAAGCGCATAGCGGTTGTCCATCTCGACACAGAGGGAGTTGAGCGTAGCCACAACTTTCAGCGGGTCTGTGATGATTGCATCCTCTTCCTCGGGAAGTTTAGCGAGGTAGTGGCGTTCGAGTCGTGCGTATAGACTGAATTCCACCATCTTCGGGTCGATAAGTACGAATTTCAGCTCTGACGGGTGCTTTTTGTAAAGCAGAGAGGCGATAATGGTGTTAAGGCCGACTGATTTACCCATACCTGTCGCACCGGCGACAAGGAGGTGGGGCATTTTGCAGAGGTCAGCCATGAAGACATCGTTGCTGATGGTGCGTCCCATAGCCATTGGAAGTTCCATGTGGCTGTTGGTATATGTCGGCGACTCGATGATTGAGCGCATTGACACTACCTGTGGGTCCTTGTTCGGAACCTCGATGCCGATTGTGCCCTTGCCGGGGATAGGAGCTATGATGCGGATGCCGAGGGCGGCGAGGCTAAGTGCGATGTCGTCCTCCAGACGTTTGATTTTTGCAATTCTCACGCCCTCTGCAGGTATGATTTCATAGAGTGTCACGGTCGGGCCTACAGTTGCCTCGATTTTGGAGATGGGTATTCCGTAGTGGTTTAGAGTGTCGGTGATGCGCTGCTTGTTCTCCTCCATTTCCTGCGCGTCGACGCTGACACCGGAATTGCTTGAAGGGCGGAGAAATTCAACAGATGGGAATTTGTAGTGTGAAAGTTCAGCCCGTGGGTCAAACGGAGCCATTTCCAGCACTTCTGAAGCGGATGAGGGACGGTTCGGCTGCATTTCGCGTGGAGTCTCTCCTGCAAAAAGCGGAGCCTCTTCAAAGGTGTCCTCCTCGTCTTCCAACTCGTCATCGGCGAAAAGAGGAGCAATCTCACTCTCATTGGATTTGGTAGAGATGGCCGAATCCTTCTCCTCCTCACTCTCATTGAGGCCCGATTCTTCATTGAAGTCAGAAGTGTCGGCCATTTCGTCCATGACCTCTGTTTCTTCAAATTCGCCAACGACAGCGGGCGCTTCATAATCGGAAATATTGTCGTTTTGATTCGTGTCAGTAGACTCCGGATTGATGAAAAGACTGTCGGTTGACGGTGCGGTTGCATTTAGTGGTGCAGTTGCATTTGCAGGATTCGGGACTGATGGCATTCGGTCCATCGCTGCTTGTACCGGGGCAATAGGTTGCATTGCCATTTGTGTCAGGCGTATTCTTTCCGCTTCGGCTTGCTGCTCGGCGGCAATACGCTGCTGTTCGGCCATTCGGGCTGCTTCCTCGGCAGCTCTGATGGCCTCTTCGCGAGCCTCGCGTTCGCGGCGTTCGGCTTCCTCTGCCTCACGGATACGTTCGCGTTCGGCACGGCGTTCGGCCATGCGTGCACGATAGGCATTGATTCCCTCAGCCGCATATCCAATCACACGCTTCAATTCAGTGAGATAGAGGATTACGACGAGTCCGCCCATGATTACGCTGACTGCAAGTGCACCCCAGAAGCCTGTGAATATCATAAGTTTCTCGTTCAGGAGATAACCGTGACGGCCACCCCAGTAGATTGGCGAGGCCATCTCGTAGGTGACAAATCCGCAGATTATTGACAGCGAGACGGCTGTCAGAAGGCAGCGTAGGGTCAATGACCAGAAATGCGGACGGTAGACCTTCAGCATACCTATACCGCAGACGGCTATGTAGTAGATGAGCACTAAGGAGCCGATTCCGAGCCAATTGTAGATTAATGTGTGGGCAAGCCACGCTCCGAACGGCCCTCCTGCATTCTTTATCATCTCAGGGTCGAAGTCGTTGTTGAGGAGCGCGCTTTGGTCGTTGCCGATATGGGCGAAATATGACATTGCCACTATCAGCGAATAGCCTGCGGCGATTACGAAGATGATGCCGATGAACATGACTGTGCGCGAATCGCCTATCAGACGCAATGCGCGGGCCAGAGCCGAAGGGGCTTTCCCTTGCTTCGTAGCTTTGGGCTGAGCGGCTGTAGCGGAGTTGGATTGACGGGCAGTCTCACCTCCGGCATTTCGTCCGAAGAAGCCGTTGGTGCGTTCTGCCGCTCCGTCATTGACAGGCGAATTTGTTCCGGGCATGGTTGATGGTTCGGAGTTGCCACGGGTGTCAGCTCCGTTGAGTATGGCTTCCGGATCGAAAGCCGTATCAGTGTATGATGGTTCGTCGATTGGGGAATAGGATGATGACATAGCTAATCAGAGTGTGCTTTCTCAAAATTGAGTTTATGAGAAACAAAATTACAATTTTTATTTCACAAATTCAACCTCAGATTGATAAAAAAGCAAAAACCGGCCGCAATCCGAATTTTATGGATTGCAGCCGGTGGAAGGGTCGGTAGATTACCGGACGCTTGAAGCGCCGGCAATCAGTCTTTAATTCTTGATGAACTTGTAGTTCTCGACACCGTTGCCGTTTTCAACAACAAGGATGTAGACTCCCTGCTCAAGAGTGTCGATGATGTCCGTGCGGTCAGCTCCAACGGCTGTGCGGATGATGCGTCCGCTGAATGCGTCGACAACTGTGTAACGTGCGTTGGCGGAAGAAGCGATTATATCCTTGATTTCAGAAAGACGGAGGAGGTTGTAGTGTTCTTCCACTTCGTCGGCAGAAAGTGCTTTCGGGAGGATGGTGAGTTCGTCGATAGCACCTGCGAATGTGCGGTTGCCGCTTTCGTCGTCACCGCCGATGAAGAAGAGCTCGGTAGCTGAGAAGTTGAGAGCACCTGTTGCCACACCGCTTACGCTTGCGGTCTCCTTGCCGTCAATATAGAGTGTCAAGGTCTTGTCGGCATAGTTGCGCACACATGCAATGTGGTGCCACTCTCCGTCAAACACGCTATTGGCATCTTCCATCTTGCAATCCGTCTTCTTGACATCGTCGTCAATTGAGAAGCTGAGATAGCCGTTCTTGCGTTCGAGGCCGATCCAGTTGCCTGTACCACCCTCTACATTGGTCTTGTTGTGGGTACCGATGCAGAGGAGATAGCCGTCTTCGTCGGTGGAGCGTGCCCACATTTCGATGGTAAAGTCCTTATCGCCCATGTTGATCGCATCATAGATTGGCTGGGTAAGATAGTAGGAGTCGTCAAATTGGATAGCTCCGCCCTTCAGGCCATCAACCGATACGGCCATGCCGTTCTGTGCGGTGGCTTCTCCGAAGACAAGGTTGGGAGTTGTTTCGCCCATCTCGTCCATGGGGAAGTAAGCGATGTATTCCGAACCCTGCGATTCGAAGTGTTCCTTGACCTTGCTTGCGCTCATCACTCCGCGGTAGATAGAGAATTCGTCAAGTTTGCCGGTGTAGAAGTTATCGTAGCCCCAACCGTCGCCGCCGTTAACGTTGCCTATCACGAGAGGTTCGTCAGAAAGGATTTCGATAGTGCCATCGGCGGCGGTGTTCTTGAGTTCGCCGTCGACATAAAGTCTCAGTTGTTTCTCAACCGCGTCGCGGACTGCCACAATCTGATGCCATGAACCGTCGAAATATTTGTCGGCACCGGTTACGACAACCTGATTCTTGGTCACATTGTCATCGACAGCGAAACGGAGCTCTTTTGTGCCCTTGTTGTCCTTGTACTCTATGCCATACCAGTTTCCTGAGCCGTTGGCGGGTGCGATGACGCCCTTGTTGAACAGATAGCAGTTTTTATCTATGGCTGTTGAGTTCATCCAAAGTTCAATGGAGAAAGACTGGTCGCCGAAATCGATAAGGTCATAGCTGTCATGGATGTAGCAGTTGGTTCCGTCAAGAGCAAGTGAGTTGCCCTGCTTGCCTTCTGCGACAGCGCCGGGAATATCCTTGTAGGCTACGGCTTCGCCGCCTGTAAGGTTCGGTGTGGTTGCGCCAATCTTTTCAAACGGGAAGTAGGCCACGAGCTGAATTGAGGTGTTCTTGCGTACCTTGATTGTTCCGCTGATAGCGGCGTTTGCATCATCAGCCGCACCGGTGGTTGTCACGGTGAACGTGTATTCGCCTTCCGTTGACGGTGTTCCTGAAATGGTTCCGGTGAGGGTGGCGGGATCGAATTTGAAGTTCATGCCTGAGGGTAGACCTTCGCAGACTGCCCCTGTGGCGCGCTGCACGGTGAATGCGATTGGCTGAATCTCATCGCCAAGGTAGATTACCTGGTTGAGCGCTCCGCTGTTGATGGTGATTGCACCCTGGGTGTTGAAAAGTTCCTCAAGGTTGTAGCTGAGGTGAGGAGGCTGGTTGTAGGCTACGTTCTGCCATGCGATAGCCACACGATACTGACGGTCCTGCATGAGAGTGGGGACCTTGTAGTCGGTAGGCGTGGTCGTGGTGAAGATTATGAGGTCTGACTCGGTCTGACCGTCGTGAAGTATCACTTCTTCACGCCAGTCGCCGAAGAGGTCGGCCTGAAGGTTGGGGGTCGCCTTGGTGGTGTTGCATGAAGCAGCGTTGGAATACTTGTTGAAGTTGACCAAAGTGCTGATTGATGTCATGCTGTTGTTGGGCTTGGTGATAGATGTCCCATCAAGAAGTTCATCAAGCAAATCGCCATCCCAGTAAACGCGGAAGTTGATTGACGGGCGCTTTGCGCTTGTCAGTTGCTCTCCGTTATTGAAAACCTTTCCAGTTGATGACCAATATTCATAGCCGGGATACATTGATGTGACGTTCGCAGCCAATCCACGGCCGATGTCTTTTCCGGACTGTGGTTCGAAGAAAATGATTTCACCGGTCTTGGCATTACGCACATGGGTGTCATACTTATATGCAGAGCCCTTTTCTTCGTGAGGCATGAACACTTGGAGGCCTTCGCGGTCGGGGAGCATTGCTGCGAGATGGAGGGCATCTCCGTGGCCACCACCGGTACGGTAAAGGACTTTGCCATCATGATCAAGTGTTGCTGCACCATAAACAACCTCATCAAATCCGTCGCCGTCAACGTCGCCGATTGTGAGTGAATGGGTTCCTTCTCCATAGAGTCCCTGACGGGCGGTTTCTGATTTGTGGAGCCATTTCTCGGTGAGTTTCTGACCATCAAAATCAACAGCCCAGACGTAGGCTGCGGTGTAATATCCTCGACAGAAAATAGCACTTGGCTTTTTGCCGTCAAGATATGCTACACCGGCAAGGTATCGTTCGGAACGACCACCGTAGGAGTCTCCCCAACCGTTTGAAGACTTATCAAACGCACGGATATTGTGAGGAGGGTTGTAGGCAATTGTATTGATGGCTTCGCCGGTCTCTCCTGAGAACACGGTGAGATATTCTGAGCCGGAGATGACATGGCCCTGTGAATTGCGGTAGTCATCAGTCACTTTGTCATCGCCCATGAGAACAGCTTTGCCTTTGCCGTCGATTGTACCGGGTGCGGTCTTGCATATAAGCTCGGCTTTTCCGTCACCGTCAAAGTCATAGACCATGAACTGCGTGTAGTGATTGCCTGAACGGATGTTGTGACCGAGGTCTATACGCCAGAGCTTTTTGCCGTTCAGCTTGTAGCAATCAATAATGGTGTTGCCGGTATAACGATAGAATGAGTTGTCGGCCTGATTGGTGGGGAACCATTTTACGATGAGTTCCCATTCTCCGTCACCGTCGACATCACCTACGGACACGTCATCAGGTGTATAGGTGTAGTTGCGGTCCTCATTGGCACCACCGGCTGGAGAAGTACCGCCTTCCGGACGGTCGAGGTGGATTTTGAGATAGGGAGTTTCCCATACGGATGTCTCAGCCGATGTCTCGGTGACCTGGTCGTTGAGGATTGCTTTGACTGTGTACTTTGAAGCTGCTGTGCCTGCCGCGTCAGTGAAATTTGTTTTTGTCTTGAGCGGAGTTTCATTGACCTTGACACCGTCGCGGTAGAGGTCAAAGGTCAAACCTTTGTCATCGCTGACAAGTGAACGCCATGAGACAAAAACTCCACTGTTGGTCTTCACTGCCACCACTCCACGGTCAAGCTTCTCGGCCTGAATCGTGTGGGAGTACTGGGCCGACAAAGTCAGCGAAGCCAGTAAAGCCATGCAGGAAATGAAAGTTTTTTTCATGTTGAATTTAAAGTAAATATTATAAATAGTAGATATGACGATTTAATCGCTATTTCGTATTGTGCGTGAGTTGATTCCCTTGCAAAAAATGTGAAATTCCGTATGCAAAAGTAATTATTTTTAATTAAAGCCCCAAATTGCAGGATAGAAACGAACCTAATTTCCCGACGAATGTTAACATTATAAAAACATAATCATAGACAATCCGTCAAAATCAAAAACACAGATTCAATTACAAAAAAGACTAAACATATATATTATAACAGAAACAATGAAAAAAATAGGTATATTCTACGGTTCCACCACCGGCACTACGCTTGAAGTGGCTCAGGAGATAGCTCGTCAGCTTGATGTGAAAGCTGAGGATGTTCACGACGTGGCAGTGGCTGCGCCATCGGCAGTAGCCGACTATGATGTGCTTGTGATAGGTGCGAGCACATGGGGTGCCGGCGATCTGCAGGACGACATGGCGACATTCCTCGACGGCCTCCAGTCACTTGACCTCGAAGGCAAGGAGGTCGCTATCTTCGGCTGTGGCGACGATTCGATGTCGGACACCTTCTGCAATTCGGTAGGGGAGATCTACCATCGTCTCCATGACACCAAGGCCATGTTTATCGCACCTTTCAATAATGATGGCTACAATTACCAACATTCCGATAGCGATGTCCACGGCATGATTGTCGGGCTCTGTATAGACAATGTTAACCATGCCGACGAGACTGAAGCGCGTGTAAAAGCATGGTGCGATGCCATAAAAGAGGAAATTGTTTAAGATTTTATGTTATAAAATGTGAAAAATATTTGTCCGTATGAGTTTTTATTCATAAATTTGCACCTCGAAATATAGAATAACAGAAAATAAACATATACGGCAATGAAAAGAACATTTCAACCTTCTAACAGAAAGAGAGTTAACAAGCACGGCTTCCGTGCCCGCATGTCTACACCCGATGGTCGTAAGGTCCTCGCTCGTCGTCGCGCTAAAGGTCGCGCACGTCTGACCGTTTCCGATTCTATCGCCGGTAAGTAAGAATCTCTCTTACAGACAAAGATAATCAGCCCGATGGGAGAAATCCCGTCGGGCTTGGTTGGTTATAGCTGTGGGGCTATAGTGGGCTTCGTTTCCGTATGGCAATTAATGAGCTGCGGAGCAGCGATGTGGCGGTAGCATATTATCGACTAAGCCATAAGCCAGACAATCCCTTCGAAGTTTAATAAAACTCAGCGAGGTGCTGAAACTATTAAAACTTCGAAGGGATTGTCCGGCTTATGACTAATTGTCAAAACGGGCTCAATGGCCCGCTTTTGTTCGTTCCTTAGAAAAGATATGCGAGGGAGATTGTCCAATAGCGGTTCTTGCCTTCGATTCCGGCATTGTCCGCACCTGAAACTGTGGTTACAGCCTTGGTAAGGCCGAGGCCGTAGCGGGCATTGAGGTCGATATGGCTTAGGAGCTGAACGCCGAAGCCGAAGTTGAGCGCCCAGTCAACTGATTTATTTTTGTATGCATCGGAGATGTGACGACGGCTTGTGAGGAACGAAACGCTCGGACCTACACCAACGTAGGGGACGAGGAACTTGCTCACAACGGGAAGGCCGAATTTGTATTTGATATTGAGGGGGATTTCAATGTAATCACGGTTGTCCTTCGACACTTCGTTTTCTTCAAGGAACTTTGTGTTGCGACGCACATACATGGCTGAGAGGTCGGCGGAGATACCGATGATCGGAACGGTGAATTCTGCCATAAGGCCGGCTGTCCAGCCTGTCTGGTTCTCTGCATCGACAATGCTCTTGTTGAAATGGAAGTCATTTACGGTGAGACCGACCTTCGGACCGAATTTGAACTGTGCTTGCGCGGGAATTGCAGATGCTCCGATTACCATAACGAACAGGAGCAGGAGTGCTTTGATTGATTTCATAAAAATAAAATGAATAGGTTAAAGTTATAAATGTGACATTTGCTATTTTACCCGGCACTGTGTCAAAACTGACACAGTGCCGGGTGAATTTGCTTTAATCTTTAATCTGAAGAAGATTGTATAGGCGTTTTTTCAGATTGTCATCTTCATTCGAATTCGATGAGGGGAGCATCGTTGCTCACCTGGTCATCGAGGTTGACAAGCACACGCTTTACGATGCCATCCTGTTCGGCTTCAACATCGTTTTCCATCTTCATGGCTTCATAGACGAGCACGGTGTCGCCCTTCTTGACGCTTTGACCCGGTTTCACCTTGATTTCAACAATGCGTCCGCACATCGGGGCTGAGATGACAGGACCGGTGATAGGCTCGACTGCGGCTACTTCTTCTTTCACTTCTTCAACAGCGGGAGCTTTGGCTGCTTCCTCAGCCTTGAATTCTTCGTCGCGACGACGACGGAGGAAGCCTTTGGCTACAGCTGGAAGGAGTTCGAGAAGGAGATATTCCTCATTGTTCGACGCAAGCTTCTTGCCACCCATCTCCGCAATTTCGGGATTTTCGGGTTTGACGTACTTGCTGACATCGTAGGGTTTCTCCTCTGGGCTGCCGGTGATTTTCTCGCGGAAAGCGGGATCGATGGCCACGGGGGTACGTCCGTATTCACCCTTCACGAGTGAGATGAACTGATTTGACTTGTTTGTATAGTCAGGCTTGCCGTTCTTGCGGTCGAGAGCAACGAGTACAGCCTGGTTGCCTACAATCTGGCTGGTCGGAGTCACGAGGGGAATCAGACCGGCATCGCGGCGCACCATCGGGATGAGGCGCATGGCATCTTCAAGAAGATCCTCGCTCTTGAGTTCACGGAGCTGTGCGACCATGTTGGAGTACATACCGCCTGGAACCTCTGCAGTCTTGACGAGCTCGTTGGGTTTGGGGAAGCCGAAATACGCCTCAATCTTGTGGCAGGCATCGAGGAGGGCAGGTTCGTCGCCGGCCTTTGCAAATTCGATGGCGCTGTCGAAGAGGGCGAGCACTTCGGGGGGAAGCTGATCCTTGAGGGGATCGAAGGGGCGCTGCATGTCGTCGCGGTGAAGGTCGAACTGTGCGAGAGCCTTGCGGGCGTCGAGGAGTTCGGCGCGGATGCGGCCGACAGCCTCCATATTGACCTCGACTTCTACTCCCAAGCGCTGGCAGAAGAGCCAGATGAGCTCGATGGCAGGAGCAGCCGAACCGCCTCCGAACCACCAGATGTTGGTGTCAAGGATGTCGACACCGTTGATGATGGCCATGAGTGAGGATGCAAGACCGTAGCCTGGTGTACAGTGGGTATGGAAGTCAACCGGGACTTTGACGGAGCGTTTAAGGGCTGAAATGATAGAGGCCGCACGGCTCGGGTTGACCAGACCGGCCATGTCCTTGAGCGTGATGATTTTTGCGCCGAGGGCTTCCATCTGACGGGCTTTTTCGACGAAATATTCATCAGTGAAGATTTTTTCAGGCTCAGCCGGTTTGCTGCCGCCGAACATTGATTTGAGTTTGCCGAAGATGCCACCGCCGTTGTTTTCGACAGGTGCTTCGGGCTTGGGATCGACCGTGTAGCAGACAGCACCGTCGGCAATGCCTCCGAGCTGGTTGATGAGACGAATTGATTCCTTAACGTTGTCAATGTCGTTGAGTGCGTCAAAGATACGCATCACGTTGAGACCGTTCTGGATGGCTTCCTTGTAGAATCCTTCGAGCACGGAGTCGGGATAGGGTACATAACCGAAAAGGTTACGTCCGCGCGAAAGGGCCGAAAGCAGGGCCTTCGGGTGTTCGCTCTTTGAATCCATGGCCTTTGAGAAGGTGCGCAGGCGTTCCCACGGAGATTCATCGAGGTAACGCATCACTGAGTCAGGCACTGCACCGCCCCAGACTTCCATGATGTAGAAGTTTGCGTCTTCGTAGAAGGGGAGAAGCTTGTTGATTGTCTCCTGATTCATTCGGGTGGCAAAGAGGGACTGCTGTCCGTCGCGCAACGTCAGGTCGCGGATTTTAAGTTTTGGTCGTGTCATAATAAATGTGACTGTTAACGTGATTGTGTGGTTTGGCAGACGGGACGGTCGGTGAATGGCCTTCGGGCTGTCATTTCGTTCGCAAATTTAAAGTTTCTTTTTTAATTAAAGAAAAAATTCTTTAATTATTTTGGGCGAAAATAAAAATTATTTTAAGAATGGATTGGATTTCTTTTCATTGCCGATAGTGGTCTCACCTCCGTGGCCGGAAAGGACCACTGTAGAGTCGGGGAGGGTGAGAAGCTTGCGGCTGATGGCATCGACGAGGGTGGCGTAGTCGCCCATCGGAAGGTCGGTTCGGCCCATTGACCCGGGGAAGAGGGTGTCGCCGGTGATGACGAAGTTGGATTCCGGACAGTAGAGCGCTATTCCGCCGGGAGAGTGGCCGGGGACGCCCAGCACCTCCATGCGTTCTTTGCCGAGGAAGACTGTATCGCCGTCGTGGAGCTCCACATCAAGTTGCTGCGGCTGGAGGGGCATACGAAGGCCGAAACGGGCGGCCTGCTCGGGAAGGGTGCGGGCCAGGAAATCGTCGGCAGGATGGGCTTTGATTTCGAGACCGTATTTTTCTTTTATATATGTGTTGCCGAAAATGTGGTCAAGGTGGGAATGTGTGTTGATGAGCTGTGTGACCTTCAGGCCCCGGTTCCCGATGAAGCTGTCGAGTGCGTTACGCTCGTCATCATCGATCATTCCGGGGTCGATGATGGCCGCTTCGAGCGATTCGGGGTCCCAAACGACGTATGTGTTGACTCCGAACATGTTGAAGACAAATCTGCTTACTTTCATAGCTTTACATAAATTAAGTCTTTGGTCGTGAAATATTCCTCAGAGAAGTAGTCGCTGAGCGGCACATCAATGAGCGGACGTTTGACTCGGCCGAGCTCGCTTGCAAGTTCACCGCCTTTAAGACATATCAGTCCGTTGGGGAGCTTGTTGCGGTTTTGGGTCGAGACGTTGCGCATGGCAATCTTGACAAGTTCGTCGAGCTGCATCACGGCGCGCGAAATCACATAGTCAGCTTTCAGTTTGCATTCACCCATGTCGCCGTGCTGGAATGTGACATTGTCGAGGCCGAGTTCTTCGGCGATTGAAGAGGCTACCTTTATCTTTTTCCCGATACGGTCAATGAGGTGGAACTTGCATCCGGGCCAGAATATAGCGAGGGGGATTCCGGGGAATCCTCCACCTGTGCCGAGGTCGATCATCTGTGTTCCATCGACAGGGGTGATGAACTTCGCGATGCCAAGGGAATGGAGGATGTGGTGGACATAGAGATTGTCAATGTCTTTGCGGGAAATGACATTGATTTTCTCGTTCCACTCGGGGTAAAGCCGTCCGAGGGCGGCGAAGCGTTCCTTCTGTTCTTGTGTGAGGTCAGGGAAATATTTGAGTATCTCTTCCATGATTATGCAGATGATATGAAAACTGTCTTTGTGATTTAATTTAACAAATGAGTGCCGACAGACGTTTATAAAACAATAGACCGTCTCAGCAGGTTTTAGGCTTCCGTCTTGTGGCGGGACTCCTACTCATCTGCAAAATTATAGGTAATTTATGAGATTTTGGTTAAATTTGCCAAAAAATTAGAACAATCCCATGCTAAAGATTGGAAAATACAATTCACTGCAAGTGTCCCGCAACGTAGATTTCGGGGCTTATCTTGCTGACCGCGACGGAAACGAAGTCCTTCTGCCTGCACGTTATATCACTGTGCCCCTTCAGCCGGGCAACGAACTTGAAGTGTTCGTCTACAAAGATTCGGAGGACCGTCCCGTCGCCACCACCGAACACCCCTTTGCTGAAGTCGGCGAGTTTGCCTATCTTCAGGTGACGCAGGTCAACAATACCGGCGCATTCCTTGATTGGGGTCTTGTCGGGAAAGAACTCCTTGTCCCTTACAGCGAACAGAAGATGAAACTTTCGAGAGGCATGGTCGTGCTTGTCTATGTCTATCTCGACAATGCAACCCAACGCGTGGTAGCATCCGCCAAAATTGAAAAATTCCTTGGCAACCGCTATCCCGACTATAAACTCGGTGACAAGGTTGAAGCACTGGTCTACAAGCACACTGAGCTTGGCTACAAAGCTATCGTCGATAATCTTTTCCATGGCATGGTCTATGAAAATGAACTCTATAAGCCTCTTGAGATAGGCAAGGCAATTCCGGCCTACGTCAAACAGGTCAGGGAGGATGGCAAGATTGACCTTGTGTTGAGCGGCGGGAACGACGGTCGTGTTGATGCCCTGATGGAGCGAATCCTCGGCCGGCTCAAAGATCAGCCGGGCTACTTCCTGCCTATTTCGGATTCGGCCTCTCCTGAAACCATACGCGCCACATTCCAATGCTCGAAGAAAGATTTCAAGAAAGCTATAGGCCATCTGTATCGCGACAGGAAAATTGTCATCACCGACGGCGGCATACGTCTTGCGGAATGATTCGACGCATCCGCGTTGCCGGATTGAATTGAATAATCAAAACATGCGGAAACATAAAAATGGCAGAATGCGTATCTTTGCATCCTGCCATTTTTATGTCTGTGCGCTTTTGCGTTGCCGGAGGAATGAGTGAGTGGTCAGGCTTTGGAGATGTCGTCGAGCTCCATTGAAGCGAGTTCCCAAAGCGACATGGCATTTTCGAGCTGCTTCGTCGTTGAGGCGTGTCGGTCGTAAATATCAGCCGGAGGGTTTCCGGCGGCAATGGTCGCTTCGATGTCGGCTATCTCTTGTTCGAGGCGCGCGATTTCCGCTTCGGCTTCCTCTACTTTTTTGCGGGCTTTGCGGACGAGCTTCTCGTGCTCGCGCTGCTCTGCGTATGTAAGTTTGCGGGGCTGCCCGGATGTCGGCGTGGTGGTAGCTGATGTCGGGGATGAGTTGGAAGATTGGGGCTGCTTCTTTGCGGATGCGTCGGGATTCTGACCGCTGACAGAACGGATGGTGTTGCGCTCCAGTTCGGAGAGCGATGCGAGTTTTTTCTTTTCAAGAAATTCGTAAATGCCGCCGAGGCATTCCTTGACTTCTCCACCTCCGAATTCGTAGACCTTCTCGACAAGGCCGTCAAGAAACTCTCGGTCGTGGCTGACCACGATGACAGTTCCGTTGAAGTCTTTGATGGCCTGCTTGAGGATGTCCTTGGTTTTCATGTCAAGGTGATTGGTCGGCTCATCGAGGATGAGAAGGTTGACCGGTTCGAGAAGAAGACGGATCATGGCGAGGCGCGTACGTTCGCCACCCGAAAGAACTTTCACCTTTTTGTCGGATGCTTCTCCGCCAAACATGAATGCGCCGAGGATGTCGCGGATTTTTGTGCGGATGTCACCGACGGCCACGCGGTCAATGGTGTCGAACACAGAGATGTCCTCGTCGAGAAGTGTGGCCTGATTCTGGGCGAAGTATCCTATCTTCACATTGTGGCCGATTTTCAGCGAACCGGTGAAAGGTATCTCGCCCATTATACATTTCACAAGCGTAGACTTTCCTTCTCCGTTCTTTCCGACAAAGGCAACCTTCTCGCCACGCTTGATGGTGAAGGTAGCATGGTCAAACACCTGATGGTCGCCGTATGCTTTCCCGACATTGTCAGCGATGACGGGATAGTCGCCGGAGCGGGGGGCCGGAGGAAATTTTAGGTTGAGGTGTGAGGTGTCGACTTCGTCAACTTCGATGCGCTCGATTTTCGCGAGCTGCTTGATGCGGCTTTGCACCTGTACGCTCTTGGTCGCTTTGTAGCGGAAGCGCTCGATGAAGTCCTCTGTTTCCTGAATCATCTTCTGTTGATTCTGATAGGCGCGCATCTGCTGTTCGAGACGCTCCTGACGGAGGACGAGATATTTTGAATAGTTGACGGAGTAGTCGTAGATTTTGCCAAGCGAAATCTCGATGGTGCGGTTGGTGACATTGTCAATGAAGGCGCGGTCGTGGCTGACGAGTACGACGGCGTTGGCCTTCGTGATGAGAAAGTTTTCGAGCCATTGGATGGACTCGATGTCAAGATGGTTCGTTGGTTCGTCGAGAAGCAACACGTCGGGTCTGCGCAAAAGAATTTTTGCAAGCTCGATTCTCATTCGCCATCCGCCGGAGAATTCCGAAGTCGGGCGGTCGAAATCCGAACGCAGGAAGCCGAGGCCGAGGAGGGTCTTTTCCATCTCGGCTTCGAAGTTCTCGCTCTGTTCCATTGCCAGCCGGTCGTTGAGTGAGGTCATCGCTTCGATGAGTTCCTGATAGGCCTCCGATTCGTAGTCGGTGCGAGTGGCGAGCTGATGGTTGATTTCGTCAAGGCGTGCCTTCATTTCGTCGACGTGGCTGAAGGCGCTGCGGACTTCATCGATGACGGTGGAGGTGTCGCTGACGGTGATGTGCTGCGGGAGGTAGCCGACGGTCGTGTCCCTCGGCATGGCGACGCTTCCGGAAGTGGGGTTCTGCAGTCCGGCGATTATTTTGAGCATGGTCGATTTTCCCGCTCCGTTCTTCCCGACGAGGGCTATTTTGTCCTTGGGGTTGATGATGTAGGAAATGTTGTCGAAAAGGCATTTTGCGCTGAACTCGACTTTGAGGCTATTTATAGAAATGCTCATTTTTGACTTATGGGGATGGTTTTGAATTTGCTTTTGTTCGGTCTATCATGAACCGGCCTGCAAAATTACTCAGAATCTTGCAGACTGCCAAAAGGCCACTGTCCCGCCGGAGTTGAAAACCGGGAGGGTAGTGGCCATGATAATCTATAGGAATTTGCTTGGATGCTTTGACCGGATAGCTTTATGGTCGGGAGGGATGTGTCGGAGGGGATTCTCTTTGGATGTGGCTACGACGAGGGGAGCTCACCTCATGAATGGATGTCCGTGGTTCGGGTCCGGAATGAATGATTCGTAGGTGCAGTCGTCGTAATATACAACTATACCGGTGACGCGTTTGCCTTTCCCCGTGGTGAGGGTGATGGAATCGGCCTCTGCCGGCTCTTTCTCTGGTTGGATAGGCGACTCGACCTCCTCGTTTGCTGAAACCGGGTCTGCAGGGCTTGCAAATGTAAAAGTGTTGGCGGAAGTGTTGGCTTGATTTTTTTCGGCTGTGTCAGGCTGCAAGCTTTCATTGAAGTCGAGCGAGAAGTCAATTGGTTGGTCAGCAGGATGTTCCTCCGCGAAAATTTCGCTTTTTTGCTCGTTTTGAGGCTCTGAGATTTCAATATTTGCATTCGTCACCATATTCCCTTCGCCAAACATCAACCATACGATGTTAAGGTCGGGATAAGCGGTGTGGATTTTGCTGATTATCTCGTCACTCACCTTTTTATTGCGTCCTGCAAGAAGCTGGCTTCCTGTGGGGCGGGGTATTGCACACTCATCTGCAAACTGGGTGACGCTGATTTGCCGAGAATCGAGATAGTGTTTGAGTCTTGAAACAAGGTCCATAATGCAAATTCTTGAAGATTTGGATTTGTAATTCGATTGCAAATGTAATCATTTAATTTTGAAAAAGCAAATTTGTGTTTGTAAATAAATAGGTTGGATTTGGGAATAGATGGAGGAGTATGTTGATTTGCAAAAGTAAATAGCAAAAAGTCGGTTTTGCAAATATTAACTATGCTGCTAAAGCTTTAGTGTAGATATAACATACTATCTTTCTATATATTCGGGGTGTTATAATCAAAGTTGTAGTTAAGGGTTAAATAATGTGTAATATCGGCATGTTGGAGGGGTTTAGCATAAAGTTATTATTTAAATTAATTTTATGTATATATTGATAATCAATATATTATCATAAAACATAAAAAATATTAACGCTATGTTTTGATGTGGAATTAGGAATTGCAATTTGTTGTGTTTGCAATCTGTAAAAGCAAATTGTGATGTGGGTTTGAGGATGGTGGGTGGCAATCCTGAATTTAGATTTGTAGGTTGTAAAGTTGAATTATAGAATTTGCAATTATAAATTGTGAATTATCGGAGGTTGAATTTGTAATTGAATATTTGATTTGAATTTGCAAATTGATGTTTTGTAAATGCAACTTATCAGTGGAGATGGTTGTGATTGCAATTGCAAATAGAGAGATTCCGATAAAAATTAGAGTCAAAATGTAAATAATGGCTGTTTAAAAGCCTTCATCCTCTTGATGTTCATTGATATAACAAGTCATAGGAATAAAAATTTCTTTATGTTAACATAAATTCACTATAAATATTTGGAATTTAAACTTTGTTTCACTTGTGAAAGGTTGATTAACTGAAAAATGGTTTAGAAAGGCGTGTGTTTGTGTAGAATTATTGATTGAAATGCAGGAACGTTTAAATGACGCTGCTATAATGGGCTTCAGATTGGTAAATCGGTGTCCTACCGGACACCATATATATGAGAGCATACATGTCCCGGCACATACGGAGCGAAGCGGAGATGTGCCGGGTTACGAAAAAATCAGTGTCCTGCGGACACTACTGTTGTGATGAGTTTTGAATGCGTTGTGTCTCCTCCCCCTTTGCTTCGTATATGGCGAGTTCTTATGGGCTCAGGCCATAATTATAGTACAGAAAGGTACAGAACGACAGAGGGTCAGAAGATACAAAAGAGGGTCAAAAGATACAAAGGTTTAATTTCAGGTAAATTATACTTTTGTTACTTTTGTCTATTTTGTTCGTTTGTATCTCTTTTCAGGATTTTAGGATTGCCTCCGTCCTGTTGGTGCTATTGTTGTTTTTATTATTGATGTGCGTATGTATAAAAATTATCGACGTGCGTGGGTATAAAAAATCTCTGCAATCGTCCGGTCAATATGTCCGGGACGATTGCAGAGATTTTATTTTTAGTGGTTATGCGAGCTTTAATTCTTCGTCAATTTCGCATTTGCGCTGTCGAGATACTGGGTCCACCATGATCCGTTGTAGTACCAGTAGCAGAAGCCAGACAATTCAATTGTACCGTCTCCATTTATGGTGCCGATGACAGGGCTTGTCGGTTCGAAATTTGTCCAGTCGTTAAGAGCGAAAGTGTACCAGTCTGCGTATTCCTGAATTGGGATAGTGATGGTGCTATTGTCGAGGTCCACATTTGCCGTGAGGGGGTAGCCTGTCCATATCAGACCGTCGATAGTAATTGTAGTATTATCGACTTTCTCAATAGTAGCTACCCAATCGTTGTATAAGTAATATGTCCAGTCGCCTGTGTTATCATCATAGGAAGAATATGAGATTGTGTTATTATATGTGCCGACGAGATCATCAATGTTAAGCTTTGCAGCTTCCCATGTGAAGGTGTCATTGACATAATATTCTCCCCAAAGATGGTTGATGTTGACAATGCCGGAAGTGGAGTTGCCATCCATATAGGAATATTCGTACCAACGATAGATATTGACTTCCGGATAGTCGCTCAAGCCGGTGGAGACTCCGTAAAGCCATGTGTTGTCATCATACGTTCCGTTGAGCACTTGGAACGAACCGTCAGCATCACTCTTGTTGATGCTGAAATCGAGGTTGTATCCCTCGACGCCATACCAAGCCTGGATGGAGTATGATCCATCATCGTATGCGAGCATGACAGCATCCCAGCTTTTGTTGAGAGGATAGGAATAATAGCTGCCTGTGACCTGCCATGCAACCATGCGTTGAACGCTGAAACCGGTCTCTTCCGAATAGTCTCCGTTCTCGAATCCTGCTTCGGTTGTGGTGGCTTTGACCCGGAATTTATAGTCACCTTTCTCAAGTCCGCGGATTGCGATTGAAGTGGAGGTTATGTCTGCTGTGCGAATTACTTCTCCATCAATAGAGACTTCGTAGGTGTAGGATTCCGCATGGTCGATTGCGTCCCAGCTGAAAGTGTTCGTACTGCCTTCGGTTGCAAGAGAAACGACAGGGACGGCAAGCTTGGTCAGCGGTGCGGTGTTCGCAGTGAGAGTCACGGTAGGAGCCGTGGTGAAATCACTGTTCATGGCAGCAAATGCCCATACGTTGAGAGTGTAGGTGGTGGCATATTGCAGATCGGTCAGTGTGGCAGTTGTTGCGGTGGTCGTACCGGTCGAGACAACGTTGCCGGAGGGGTCGAGGAGCTGATAGCCGTATTGCACGGCATTCTCTACCTTGTTCCATTCAAATGTGAGTGAATTGAATGTCTGCAGGCTCGTGCTGACAGACGGTGCATCCAATTCCTTGAGCACTGTATCGTCATCGCTGCAGGAGGTGAAACCTGCGGCGATGAGAAGGAAGAGTGCAAGAGGTAATATTCTGTTTAATTTCATGATTAGTCTGTTTTGCATATTTATTCAGTGGCTGCAAAAGGATTGTATTTCAGATTAAAATCATACTGCCAGTAACCCCAGGCATTTGAGCCATCCGACAACTGAAGATCAATGGTGTTGTTTCCGTAGCCATAGAGGGTGGAACTGTCATAAATCATGTTTATGCTGCTGAATTCCGTTGTGCCATAGAAGAGGGCATAGCTCACACCGACGGCATCGGGATTTCCTCCGGGTGTCCATTCCGGCCATGACTCTGTAGCGCTGTCGTATATATACCAACTTTGATATGTGTCCTCGCTGTCGGGGTAGTAATCCGCGTAGGTCATGAGATTTGATGTCGGCATGAACAGAGTCTGGTCAGGGGTATTGGCGGTGAAAGGCATTTCCAGGCCGGAGCCGTAAAAATCGGTTATCTTAAACATATTGGATCCTTTGAGGTAATACATCTCTCCGGTGGTAGAGGGATACATTTCCGCATTGTTGCCGTCATAGTAATAATAGGTCATATTGTCGGAAATCAGATCCCAGTCCGATATGATTGCTGAGAGAGATAGAGATGTTACTCCGGGCCCATAAATGTTACTTTCATCAGCAGGAAGAACAAGAGTCAGTTTCTGGAATGTGCCATGCGGAATGTCGGCGCAGCTTATGGAGAAGTCGGCGCTTTCTTGTCCGGCCTCGAAATCAACTGTTGCCGGAGCAGTAAAGCCTGTTGCGGAGGTCGAGAGTGTCACGGGAAGTGATATGGCCGACGCAGTGTTGACTCGTTTTACGGTTACCTTCATTTCGCGGTCGCTGACATCAGAGTCAGAACTGAATATGAAATTATAGGTGCTTTGAGGAGGGAAATAGGCACTTACGCCGATTTCCGTGTCCTGCGGCCCGGGCGTCCAGTCTGAGGAGTCGGAACATGAGGCCATGGCAATTCCGGCAACCAAGGTCACAAGGGCTATATTGAATTTTAATTTCATGATTGATGTAAACTTTTTGAGTTTATGATTTTATTACTGAAATCATGCCTATTCTTCCCAAAGACTGTAGTACGGGCCGTGTGACGGATCCGGATTGAGAAGGATTGCAGAATTGTAGTCCCTTTCAAGTTCCGGGAGGCACATGGTAGTCCAGGGAGCAATTGCATTTGGAAGCGAATTGTAACGGTAGAGCGTAGGCCAGTTGGTTCCGGCGTAGCCTCGCAGAATCTGACGTTCAAGTCGGCGGTAGTCCCAAAGGATAAGGCCCTCACCCCAGAATTCGATGCGCTTCTGTGTGAAAACATCGTCAATGAATCCGTAGAGACCGGCACCGGTACTCTTGTATGATCCATCCTTGTAGCGGTATGTGTTCATGAACGTTTCGAGGAGCTGACGGCCTGCAGCATCGCCGTAGGCACGACCTGTAGCTTCAGCCTCGATAAAATACATTTCTTCCACACGCATCAAAGGAATGCTGACTGCATTTCCTGTGGTGGATGCATTGCGGTCTCCGCCATTGGGGTGAAATTTCATGCCGCAATAGGCATTGTAGCTTTTCCACTCGTTGAAGCCCAAGGATGTCCCTCGTGCATACTTCGTGTTGAACGCATTCTCATCAGCGACATCGCCCGGTGCAATCCATGTTGTTTTGCGCCAGTCGGCATCGGGGATTTCCTTGAAGAGATTGGCGTCGATCATGCGGTAGGCATTGTAGTCGGATGACGCGACTCCGTAGGTAGCTTCGGGACACATGTAGGAGACGAATGATTGCCAAGTATAGGACGTTGCAAGGGCATTGTCGGTGGTGATGATGATTGCCCACATCCATGCTGCGTTGACGCTGTTGAATCCGGTTGTCGGGTCGAACCACTGGGTTTCGGTCACGGGGGTGTAGCCTTGATTGATTGCAAGACGTGCGTAGGAGGCCGCATTCATGAAACATTCCTTGGCATCGCTCACACCGAATTGGATGTATGGAATATCACTGTCGTTCTCATGTGAGATTGCAGTCGCGAGATCTTGCGGATGAAGGTCGAAACGAGTGCCGAGATAGAGCCACAACCTGGCCTTGAGACCATAGATGACACCAAGGTCAGCTTCGGACTTGGAGGCAAGTGCGGTCTGTCCCTTCATATAGGTTTCTGCGCGGTTGAGGTCGTCGAGGATGAATCTGTACATTTTATAAAATGGCGCACGAGGATTATTTCGGGCTTCGGCCTCAGTTGTCTTTTCAGTCACGATTGGCACTGTAAGCCCTATGACACCTGCGGCCTCCGCTTCCTGATCGAGCGCGGAAATTCCGGTGTTATGATACTCATACCAACGGGCCATGTCGAGATATGTCGAGGCTCGGTAGGCAAGAGCGTCAGCAGCATAGACATAATCTTCTTCATTATTATCGTTGATTGCCGCAATCACAAGATTCGCCTTCTGGACAAGGGCATAGTAGCGCTCCCAGAAGAAATATTGCGAAGCGTATGAGGACCCGAGTGTAGTGGTCAAGCCGACGTAGCTGTAGTAATCGTAAGCGGGGTCATAGATAGGGAAATCGCAGGTCATGGCATCACGGTAGATTCCACATGCCGCCATGCCGATATCGTATGTATAAGTGCCGTAGACGTATGTCATGTAGGCTGACACTGCACTTGACAGTCCGCTCTTGTCGGCATTGTTGACCTGGTCCTGCGTCACTCCGTTTGTCGGTGTGAATTCATCCAGACATGAAGTCAAAGCCGGGGCAACAGCCAATGCCAGCATTATATGTTTGATATGTTTGTTCATCTATAAGGATTTTAAAATTAACGGATGATTGACTCTTAGAATTCTACGGACAGACCGCCTGAGAGTGTGCGCATCGGGAATGAGTAGCCGGAGTCTGAGTTGTAGTTACCGTAGAGGCTGCCCATTCGGGGATCGAATCCCTGCCGCTTGGTCCAGTAGTAGACGTTTTCAGCCTGACAGTAGACTCTGAGTTTCGACATGCCTATTTTTCTCACGAGTACATCGGGAAGAGTGTAGCCGAGGTTGATGCTGCGGAGGCCGAGGTAGCTTGCATCAGTGAGGAAACGGTCTGAGGAAGAGCAAGTGTACTGGTCGTTGTATTGGAAGCGGGGAATATTTGAATCAGGATTTTCGGGAGACCATGAATTGAACACGTCGCGATGGAGCTGATTGCCGGTAAGAGTGCTGTAGGGCGGTGTCATGAGGGATGCGTATGTGCTGTCATATTTTTTCCCTCCGATGGAGTAGTTGAACTGTGCGCTGAGATCAAATCCGAAAGCCTTGACTGTAGTGTTGAACCCTCCGAATACTGTTGGGAGAGCTGTCCCGCAGAGGTAACGGTCAGCAGTCTCATAGTTGGTGGTTGCCTCCATTTCGCCTGTTGTCGAGTTCGTGCGGTAGAAGAGGGATTCGCCATTTTCGTTTAAGCCTGCAAAGCGGGGGAGATACCAGGTGTTGACCGGAAGGCCTTCGCCATAGAAGAGGTCGCCATCCTGATAGCCGCCGTAGCCGTCGACTTCAAGAAGGCGCTTGTCGAGTGGCAGTCTGGTGACGCGGTTCTTTTCCCATGTAAGATTCATGCCTACGCTCCATGTGATGTCGCGCGAAGTGATGATGTCGGCGTTGAGTTCGAGTTCGATACCTGTGTTGCGCATGTCGCCGATATTGTCGTAGTAGCCGGAATATCCGAGTGACGGAGGTGTCGAGAACCACATGAGCATGTCGCGGGTGTTACGGTTGTAGAATTCAAGCCCACCGCTGAGACGGCTGTTGAAGAGCTCGAATTCGAGACCGGCATTGAGGCTACCGACGGTTTCCCATGTGATGTTTTCATTGCCCTTGGTGTTGAATACGAAAGCGACTTTGCCGTTTGAATTGGAGATATTGTAGGTGTTGACATACCGGAAGCTGCCGATGCCGTCGTTGCCCTGTTCGCCGTAGGAAAGTTTCACTTTAATCATGTTGAGCCACCAATTTTTCGGGAACCACTCTTCCTTGCTCATAATCCAGGCGCCACCAACCGACCAGAAGTTGCCCCAGCGGTGGTCCGGATGGAAGTTTGAAGAACCGTCGCGGCGGAAAGAACCGGAAGCGAAGTAGCGGCTTTCATAGTCATACTGTGCGCGGAGGAAATAACCTTCGACATTGTAGTCGCTTACATTACTGCCCATTCCGGCATCAATTATGGCTCCGTCAAGCTCCTTGTTTGTGGGGAAAATGGCCATGTTGTTGCGTGAGCCGTAAAGCGAGGTCTGCGAATTGCGCGAGTATTCGTGGCCGAGGAGGACATCTATAGAATGTGCTCCGATGTTTTTGCTGTAGTTGAGGAGCTGCTGATAGTTGCTGTCGATTGTGCGATAGTGGTAGACGCTTGTGGAACCACCGGTCGACTGAGTGAATCCATAGTATGGATTATAGGCAGTGTTGATGCGGTTTTCGGTCACATACACGCTCGCGTTTGCTGTGAAATGGAAGTCATTGAGAAAATCGAATGTCGCATATCCCTGCATGTTGAAAGCATTGCTGACGTTGCGGTTTTGGTCAAGAAGGTCTTCCTGGATGTAGTTGCCGCTGGCATCGACCGGACGCACGAGCCCGGCATTATCGCCGTTGCCGTAGTCATACATCTTTCCTCTTGAATCACGCATGATGTTGCCGTTCATGTCGCGGATGAAGAGTGGATAGATTGGCGCGACATCAGTGAGTGTGTTGAACACTTCGCCCATGGCGTTGGTAGTTGTGTGGTTGAAAGCGGAACTCATGCCGACACGGAGGAATGGGAAAGCAGTATAGTCGGCTTTCAGGCGGGCGGTGTAGCGCTCGATGTCGTTGTTGTAGGCTATGCCTTCTTCGTCAAGGTAGCCGAGGCTGCCGTAGAAGGTGAACTTGTCATTGCCACCTGAAAGATTCAGGTTGTACTCCTGACGGAAACCGGTGCGCAGGCCTGCGTCTGTCCAATCGTCGGGATAGAGGGTGTAGATCTGATCTCCGTAGGCCACACGGTTGCCGAGAGTGGCGTTGGGGTTGATTTTGCCATTCTCTCCGATGAGGAGCTGATTCTGCGGAACACTGTAGACCATGTAGCCGAGACCACCTTCAGTGTATGGAGCGCCAAGAGTGTTGTTGGCATTGATATGAGCGAGAGCCATATTCTGGCCGCGGTCGTTGACATAATAGTTTTTGAGGGCGAGATAGTGGGCTTCATAGTACTCACCGGCATTGTCGATTACGTCATATTTGACACGGCCGTCGGTATTTGCACCCCATTTGGCATTGAACGAAACTTTGGTTTTCCCACGCTCAGCACTTTTTGAGGTGATTAGGATGACACCGTTGGCACCGCGTGCACCGTAGAGCGCGTTGGATGCGGCATCCTTTAGAACGGTTATGTTGGCGATGTCAGTAGGATTGATGTCGTTCCAATAGCCATTGTAGGGTAAGCCGTCGAGTACAATGAGCGGCGCTGTCGAGGCGTTGAGTGAGCCGATGCCTCGGATTGTGATAGCCGGATCGGAATTGAAGGAGTTTGTCTCAAGCATGTTGAGGCCCGACACGGTTCCGTTGAGAGCCTGAATCGGGTTGGTCACCTGCTGACGCATGATTTCATCAGCAGAAACAACGGATGCCGATCCCGTGAATGCTTCTCTTTTTTGTTTACCGAAGGCTACAACGATAACTTCGTCCATCATCTCGGAGGAGACGTTGAGATAGATTTTCACGTCGGATTTGATGGGTACGATCGCAGTTTCATAACCGATGTATGAAACTTCAAGATTTTTGTCGGACGCTTTGATATCCACGAGCGTAAACCGTCCGTCGGCATCGGTCGCTGTTGCGTTCATGGTCCCTTGGACCCTGACGGTAGCTCCGATGACCGGTTGATCGTCACCTGCGGATAACACTTGTCCCGACACGCGCGTAAGTTGCGCGTAAGCACTCCCGACGAAGGCCGTCAGGAATACTAAAATCAGCATAATTTTTCTCATAGAACAAGAATTGTGAATAATATAAATTTGATTGTCTCTTTTCTAACTATAGCTATGTCACGGCGGCCATCTCGGCTTCGCGTGAATCATGTTTAATATTGCAAATATAGCAAAATATTTCTTAAATCATGAATAAATTTTAATAAAAATGGCGAAATTAGTAATATTTCGTAGTAATAAGGTGGTATTTATTGATAGATTTGTGTATTTAACATGTGTTAGCAAATGTATGTATTATAAAGAAAAACCACCGTCCTGTCGTTGATTTTACCGACAGGACGGTGGTTTTTTCCTTTATTTCAATTAATCTTGAGGGCGGCTCTTACATTATGCCTCTCTCGCGGAGCTTGCACTGCCATGCCCATGCGGAGCGCATGGTGTCGGCGAGGGTTGATGTGGCTTTCCAGCCGAGGACTTCGTTGGCGTATGTCGGGTTGGCCCATACTTTCTCTATATCGCCTGCGCGACGGCCTACAATCTTGTGTGGCACTTTCACACCGGTTGCCTCTTCGAAGGTGTTGATGAGTTCGAGGACTGAGACGCCATTGCCTGTCCCAAGGTTGAAAATTTCGATTTTGTCGTCGCTCTTGTCATCGAGCATACGTTTCACGGCAATCACATGGGCTTTGGCAAGGTCCACGACATTGATGTAGTCACGGATGCATGAGCCATCAGGGGTGTTATAGTCATCGCCGAAAACGCTTAGCTCCTTGCGGATGCCTATTGCAGTCTGTGTGAGGTATGGGATGAGGTTCTGCGGAACACCGTTGGGGAGTTCGCCGATTTCTGCCGACGGATGTGCGCCGACAGGATTGAAATAGCGGAGGATTACGCTCTTGAACGGCGCACCCGCATTGATGACATCGGTGATGATTTCCTCGGAAATCTGCTTGGTGTTGCCGTAAGGTGAAGTTGCCTTCTTGATGGGTGACTGTTCGGTGACGGGATTCACGTCAGGCTCACCGTAGACAGTGCATGATGAAGAGAATACTATGCCCTTTACTTCATTGGGAGCCATCAGGTCGAGCAGATTGAGGAGTGTGTTGAGGTTGTTGCGGTAATACAGAATTGGTTTCTGCATACTTTCGCCGACAGCTTTTGAGGCTGCAAAATTTATTATACCCTTGATGCCGGGGTAGTCGGCGAAGAGTTTGTGCAAGGTCTCGATATCGGTACAATCGCCTTCCACAAAGTCGGGACGTATGCCGGTGATGCGTTCGATTCCGTCAAGCACATCGCGGTTTGAATTGGAAAGGTCGTCGATGATAACGACTGAATAGCCTGCATTCTGCAGTTCGACAACGGTATGGGAGCCGATATAGCCTGTACCGCCTGTCACTAAAATCCTGTCCATGATAAGGTTTTGTTTATTGTGGTTAAATATTGATTGAATTTCGTGGGGGAGTGGTTTGCTGTTCCTATGTGTGCCGGGAGCTTTGAGTGTCAGGACAATGTCCGTTCCGCATCCGGAAGCGGATGGTAGGAGCCGATGTGTCGCTGCTTTTTCTCCTCGAAAATGTCGGATATGGCAAAGAATATGCCACTTTCCTCCACATCGCCGAATTCATCATTGATGGCAGTGCCAAACATCTTCATCGTAGGCGAAAGGCTCATGTATGAGTTGACGAGAGGCGGGATGTTGAATCCGAATTCACGCACCGCATGGTTGAGAATCTTATAGTCCTCCTTGAAGCAGCTTTCGGTGAAGAGACGGCCCATCGCTTCTTCGTCGATGCTTGTGGCGCAAGGTTTGATGGGGCGGACAAGCTCTTCGGTGTCGGGGAAATGCTTGTGGAGGAAATAGAGAATCATATCGCGACATTCGCGGTGGTAGCTTGGATACATGGTCATCTTTCCGAAAAGATATTTGATTTCGGGATAGACCACAGTGAGCGCTCCCAGACCGTCCCAGAGGTTGTCGAGCGCGAAGATGGCTTTGGCACCCGCGCGCGATGACTGATATTCAAGTCTGACAAACGAACGTCCAAGCTCGATTGTGTTGGGCAGATATTCCTTGACGAAGCGTTCGGAGAAATCAAACATGTGGGCGGTGGCGATTCTCGGACGACCCCGGTCGTCGAGACGTATGTCGCGCCCGATGATGAAACGGTAGCCTCCGAGTATCAGTTTCGATTCCGGATCCCAGACTATGAGCTGACGGCATGGCGGATTCATGAGGTCGAATTCGTCGATGTCACATTCCTTGCCCGTGCCGCCTCCGGCTGCGCGGAAAGCGAGTTCGCGCAGACGCCCGATCTCGCGCATCGTCGAGGGGCATTCGCGACCGTCGACGACGTAGATTTCATTGTTTCCTTTGTTGGTCTCGCGCAAGAATTTGTCGCGTGTCAGCTCCGCTTCGATGAGAGCGCTGTCAATAGGGTCGATTATCTTTTCGGTCATGAATCAGAGTTGCGGGTTGTTTTATCGTTTTGAGGATCGGCCGGAAGGTCGATAGGAGCAAGACGGTAGACTTCTTCGCGGAGGGCGGAAGCTTCGTTTGCTGCATCTTTACCACCGTGGAAAGTTTCCCATGGAATCGGTTTCCCGATTTGGATGTCGAAAGTTTTTCCTGCACTTTCAAACACTTCACGCGGCAGCCTGACCATCTCGATGTTGAATTTTAATCCAAGACGAGTCCTTAAGCGTGCAAATTTATAAAAAAACGGGGAATTCTCACCCCCAAAATGCAAGGGAATTATGTTTCTGCGTGACAAAATGGCCTTGTTGATTACCATTTTGTTCCATTTGAGGTCTGCGATGGTTCCGTCGTCACCTTTTCGGGATACGAGTCCTGCGGGAAACATGACTATTGGAGCATCGCTTTCGAATGCCTCGTCGAGTCTGGCGGCGGCTTCGCGTGACTGCTTTCCGTGTTTGTTTACACCGAGAAAAATCGGGCGTAGGGGCTCGACGAAAGTCAGAAGGTCGTTGACCACGAATTTCACATCCTTGCGTCCGCCGTAGAGTTCGGACACCATCGCTGCAAGCACCATTCCGTCAAGACCTCCGAGAGGGTGGTTGGAGACGATGATGACGCGTGTATCATCAACCGGAAGCGAACCGTGAACACGGTAGGAGACGCCGAGGTCCTCTACAACGCCACGGCAGAAATCCACTCCGACTTTGTCGGCATTGTGTGAGAGCAGCCGGTTAAGTCCATCTTGACAGATGGTGCGTTCGAGGGCTTTGATAATGAAGCGGGGTATGAATTTGTAGTAAGCGGATGCGCGCTGACGCAACACCGCGTCGATGTCGATCCGCATCGGTTGTGGCTTATTCTCCATCCTGTGCTTCGATTTTGTCGAATGCCTGCCAGAGAGGATCGGAGGGGAGCGGGGCAGTCACGTCGATTTCCTTGCCGGAAACAGGGTGAGTGAAACGTATGCGCCGGGCCATGAGAGAAATCGACCCGTCGGGGTTGCTGCGCTTGTCGCCATACTTCAAGTCGCCTTTGATGGGACAGCCGATGGCCGAGAGCTGCACGCGTATCTGATGCTTGCGTCCTGTCTCAAGTTTTACCTCTATCAGATGGTAGCGGTCGGAGCTTCCGAGCAGACGGTAGGTGAGAGCGGCGCGTTTGGAGCCTTTCTTTTCAGTGAGCGACGCATAGCTCTTGTTGTTGCGTTCGGTGGTGGTGATGAAGTGGACGAGCCGTCCTTCCGGCGGTTCGGGCATGTTGCGGCTCAGAGCCCAATAAGTCTTCTCGACTTCACCGTTACGGAACATGTCATTGAGGCGGGCGAGTGCCTTCGAGGTTTTGGCAAACACGACAAGACCACCGACAGGGCGATCAAGGCGATGGACCACACCGCAAAACACGTTGCCGGGTTTGTCGTATTTTTCTTTCAGCCATTTCTTGACTGTCTCGACAAGCGGTTCGTCGCCTGTCTTGTCTCCCTGGACTATCTCTCCCGGGGCCTTATTTATTATAATAAGGTGGTTGTCTTCGTAAACAACTTGCATGACAAAATTTTTATTCCTGATTATAGACACAAAATTAGCTGTTTTTGGTCTAAATTGGAAATAATAGAGTAAATTTGTGAAATCTAAAGAAACATAATCCAGTCAATACAACTATTCCGGATGCTTGAATATATAAAAGGTATAGCCACTGAGCTAACTCCGACTTATGCCGTGATTGAGGTCAACTCGATCGGTTATCTTGTCAACATTTCCCTTGCCTCGTTCGAGGAAATCCAGCGCTCGTCGGGAGAACTCAAAGTGCTTCTCCATGAGGTGATACGTGAGGATGCGCATCTTCTCTACGGCTTTATCAAAGCGGAAGAGCGTGAGATGTTCCGTCTGCTGATAGGTGTGTCGGGCGTAGGCCCGGGGACGGCGTTGCTTATCCTGTCGTCAATTCCTGTCACTGACCTGCAAGCAGTGATTACTTCCGGTGACCATTCAAGGCTGAAGAACGTCAAGGGAATCGGGGTGAAAACGGCCCAGCGCATAATAGTTGACCTCAAGGATAAAATAAAACCGACTGATGCAACGTTATCTTTACAGTCCGACGCATCAAGCTCCTACAGCGAGGTCTACGAAGAAGCTCTTGCAGCCCTCACCGCGCTTGGTTTCGTACGCCAGCAGTCGCAGAAGGTGTTGAAGAGAATTTTCGATGCCGATCCGGCCATCAAGGTCGAGACCGCCATAAAGAAAGCGCTGAGCATGATGTAGGCCCTCTCCGAATGGGCTGTGGCCGGACTTATGGATTGATAGGGGAGTTGCCGCCCGGTTTTCTCCCATGGATAGTTCATCATTGTTTTAGCTTTAAACAGCCCTGAAAAGACGGCGCGACATATTCATTTACGCTTCACTCTTCGCCGGTATGGTCACCGTAACGGCGACGGGTACTTTTTTTGCCTTTTCGCAGAGCGTCACACCCGATTTCAATCCTCCCGCACCTGTCATTCCTGCCCCTGCTCCGGGAGGGAAAACCGACTCGGTCACAATCCCTTTCCCGGTCAGCCGTCCGATTCCGCAGACCTACGAGGACCTGATGCAGCAGGAACTTGCCGCCGATCTTTCGACACCGTCAAACATATCGACTGTTGCCGAGTTTGATCCGCAGTTGGGTTACTACGTCATCCGCACCAAACTTGGTGACTACGACATCACGACTCCATTCTATCTCACTCCGGAACAATACAACCGATGGCAGACGCGCAAGCAGATGCAGCAGTATTTCAACCTGCGCAATTCCGAGGCTATGACGAAGCCAGACAAGGAACCGTTCAATATCCTCGATATGAATTTTGCCCTCGGTCCGCTTGAAAAGATTTTCGGACCCGGCGGCGTGCAGTTGAAGACACAGGGTTCGGTGAATATCTCGATGGGTGTCAAGAGCAACAAGACCGACAATCCGGCGCTGTCGCTCGATTCACGAAGAAAGACCTATTTTGATTTCGACCAGAAGATACAGGCCACGGTAGCGGCTTCCGTAGGTGACCGTATGAAGTTCAATATGACATACAATACGGATGCCACATTTGACTTCGACTCGAAAAACCTTAAACTTGCATACGAAGGGAAGGAGGACGACATCGTAAAGTCGATTGAAGCAGGTAATGTTTCAATGACTACCGGTTCTTCTCTCATACGCGGCAGCTCGGCTCTTTTTGGCATGAAGACCAAGCTCCAGTTCGGCAAGCTTACTGCAACGGCTCTTGTCTCACAGCAGAATTCGCAGACCACATCCGTCAGCTCCAAAGGTGGCGCGCAGACCACGGATTTCTCCATCAAGGCCGACAACTACGATGCCAACCGCCATTTTTTCCTCGGTCACTATTTCCGCGACAACTACGACACGTTTGCCTCGCGGCTTCCGTTTGTGTCGTCAGGGATACAGATTACGCGCATCGAAGTGTGGATAACCAACCGCAACTCCCGTTTCGACCAAAGCCGTAACTTTGTTGCTTTCATGGACCTTGGCGAAAGCAGTCATACAGCCAGCAACTACTGGCAGACAAATCCGGCATACACTCAGCCGTCGAATCTTTCAAACAATCTTCTTTCAGTCATTAAGGAGGACTATCCCGGGGCGCGAAATATCAACTCTGTCACCCAGGCTCTCTCTCCTCTCAATGCATACGGTATTGAAGGTGGAATTGATTATGAGAAGGTAGAGTCTGCGCGTCTGCTCTCGTCATCGGAATATACCCTCAACCCGACTCTTGGCTACATCTCACTCAAAAGCGCGCTTGCAGCCGACGAGGTTCTCGGTGTCGCTTATGAATACACATATAACGGCAAGGTCTATCAGGTGGGTGAATTCTCGGCCGATATTACGTCGACAGACCAGTCGCTGTATCTGAAAATGCTGAAATCGACCACTGTGGCTCCGAAGCTGCCGATGTGGGACCTCATGATGAAAAACGTCTATTCACTCGGTGCCTCGATGATTCAGAAGCAGAATTTCCGTTTGAATATCAAGTATCTCAGCGACACGACGGGTACGGAAATCAACTATCTGCCGGTTCCCTCCATCTCCAATGTCCCGCTTCTGCAGGTCATGAACCTTGACCGCATCGACTCGAACGAAGCTTCAAATCCTGACGGTTTCTTTGACTTTATCGAGGGTTACACCGTGCTTGCAAATCAGGGTAAGATTATTTTCCCGGTAGTCGAGCCTTTCGGCACTAATCTTGAACGCAAGATTGGCAATCCGACCGTCGCCGAACCTTATCTTTATAAGGAACTCTATGACTCGACGCTCGTTGTAGCCCGCCAGTTTGCTGACAAGAACAAGTTTATCCTTACAGGTCGTTATCAGTCGTCAGGGGGCGGTTCGCAAATCCGTCTCAATGCTTTCAATGTTCCCAGAGGTTCGGTCGTGGTTACTGCAGGAGGCGTCGTGTTGACGGAGAACAGTGATTATACCGTGGACTATGCAATGGGTGTTGTCACTATCACCAACCAGAGCATCATCGACTCGGGTCAGAGCATCAATGTCTCGCTTGAAGATCAATCCCAGTATTCGTTGCAGCGGAAAACACTTCTCGGACTTGACCTTAACTATCAGTTCAACAAAGATTTCAATCTCGGAGCCACAGTCATGCATTTTTCCGAGAAATCAATAACGGAGAAGGTCAATATCGGTGACGAGGTTGTCAACAATACTATTTGGGGCCTCAATATGCAGTACAACACCCGCTTCATGTGGCTCACCAACCTCCTCAACAAGATTCCGACAGTCAATGCCATCCAACCGTCGACACTCAGCCTGCAGGCAGAATTTGCCAATCTCATCCCTCACAAGCAGAAGAGCGGAAGCAACAAGGGCTCATCGTATATCGACGATTTTGAGACCGCGCAGTATGGCATAGATCTCCGCTCGCCTTATTCCTGGTTCCTTGCCTCGACTCCTTACGATCCTTCGGGCGATGCGCTTTTCCCCGAAGCTGCGCTTTCCAACGATGTGGCTTACGGAAAGAACCGTGCGTTGCTGAACTGGTATTTCATAGACCGAATGTTCACTGCCCGCAATTCTTCCCTCTGTCCCGGATATATAAAGAGTGACCAGAAGCAGCTCAACAATCCTTACGTCCGCGAGATTTACACCTACGAGGTTTTCCCCGGCCGTCAGCAGACCTACGGAGAGTCCAACACCATTCAGACACTGAATCTCTCGTTCTATCCCACAGAGCGCGGCCCCTACAACCTTGATGCTACAGACATCGACGACCAGGGCAACCTCCTGCATCCCGAACGCCGTTGGGGTGGCATCATGCGTAAGATGGACAATACCAATTTCGATGCTTCCAACATTGAATATGTCCAGTTCTGGATGCTCTCTCCTTTCCTTGACCCCGAAAACGATAACCTTTCGGGCGGTGACCTGTATCTTAACTTCGGTGAAATATCTGAAGACATTCTGAAGGATGGTCTCAAGAGTTATGAGAACGGTATTCCTGTCGATGGTGATGACCAGTTCCTTCAGACAACGAACTGGGGTCGCGTCTCCACGCAGAACTCCTTGACATACGCTTTCGACAATAATACGAATTCGCGTTTGCCTCAGGACGTGGGTCTCGACGGGCTCATCAACGAGGACGAATTCGGTTTCTCATCTTACGCCGATTATCTTGAGCGTCTCCGCACGAAACTTTCACCGGCTGCAATAGAGCGTATGCAGGCCGACGCTTTCTCTCCATTCAATGACCCGGCTGGCGACAACTATCATTTCTTCCGTGGATATGATTATGATGAGCAGCGTCTGGGTGTGCTCGAACGCTACAAGCGCTATAATGGTGTCGAAGGCAACTCGCTCTCTCCGGAGGATGCGCCTGACCCTCTCTATCAATCCTCGCGCGCTCTCCCCGATGTCGAGGATATAAACCAGGACAATACCCTCAATGAATATGAGCGTTATTTCCAATACAAGGTCTCGATACGTCCGGAAGACCTCGTGGTAGGAAAGAACTATATCACCGACAAGCAGGTGACCCTCGTCCCCAACAGCGACGGTTCGCAGCAGGAGATGGTGTGGTATCAGTTCAAGATACCTTTGAATGACTACGAGAAGGTCGTCGGCAATATCACCGACTTCTCCACCATCCGTTTTGCCCGATTATTCATGACCGGCTTCAAGGCGCCTACTCACCTGCGTTTTGCAACGTTCGAACTTGTCAAGGGCGATTGGCGTCCCTATCTGTTCAATCTCAATACCCGTGGCGATGCTCCCGCCGAGGGTCAGCTCGACGTGTCAGTTGTGAATATTGAAGAGAACTCCAAACGTGAGCCGGTCAACTATGTTCTTCCTCCCGGTGTCACCCGAATCACAGACCCCGGTCAGCAGCAGATTGTGCAGCTCAACGAGCAGTCAATGTCGTTGAAGGTAACAGACCTTCAGCCCGGCGACGGTCGTGGTGTCTACCGCAACACTCAGCTCGACTTGCGCAACTACAAGCGTATGCAGATGTGGGTTCATGCTGAAAAGCTTATTGACGACATGACAAATCTCCGTTCGGGTGAGGTGTCGGTGTTCATCCGCCTCGGATCTGATGTGCGCAGCAACTTCTATGAATATGAAATTCCGCTTGAACTGACCCCGGCAGGTAAATATGCCGAGGATGGAGCTGACCGCAACATCGTGTGGCCGCGCAGCAACTATATGGATTTCGAGCTTCAGAACCTTGTCAATTTGAAGAAAGATCGCAACCGTGCTAAAAATGAGCAGCAGCCCGGTGTCGGATTCGGTACTCTCTACACCGGTCGCGATCCTGAAAACGAGCGCAACCGCATGGCCGTCATGGGCAATCCGTCGCTCAGCGACATCAGGGTGATGCTCGTCGGTGTGCGCAACAACGCATCTACTACCAAGGATGCCATTGTATGGCTCAATGAACTTAAGGTGACGGATTTCGAAAGCGAAGGCGGTTGGGCTGCCAAAGCTAATATGAATATAGGTGTTTCCGACATCGCCACGCTCAATGTCGGTGCTCATATCGAGACTGCCGGTTTCGGTTCTGTTGACCAATCGCTCAACGCCCGTCGTATGGACGACTATGAGCAGTATAACTTTGCCATGCAGGTCGATGCCGGTCGTTTCCTTCCGGAAAAGGTCAAGCTTCGCGCGCCTATTTATTATTCGGTATCGAAGGAGCGCATCACACCGAAATACAATCCTCTCGATCAGGACGTAAAGTTGAAAGATGCGCTGGATGCCTGCACGACTGAGGCACAGAAGGATTCAATCCGTGCTTTTGCTGTCGAGAACAACACCGTCAAGAGTTTCTCTATTTCCGGACTTAAATTTGATGTTAAATCCAAGAATCCCATGCCGTGGGATCCCGCTAACTTCACGTTTAACTTCTCGTTCAACAAACAGTCAAAGACAGACCCGACCACTGAATATGAGAATACCAACGACTATCGTGGCTCATTCCAGTATTCCTACACTCCCTACGTCAAGGGTCTCCGTCCGTTCAGTTTCATCAAGAGCAAATCGAAACATGCGAAATTCCTGAAGGAATGGGAATTTAATTATCTCCCGACAAATATATCCTTCCTCACGACAATGTCGCGTTACTACTATGAGCTTCAGACCCGCTCGGAGACCGACGTTGACTTCCAGCTTCCCGTGTCAGTGAGCAAGAATTTTATCTGGGACCGTCAGCTTGCCCTAAGCTGGAACCTCACGAAATCACTTTCGGTCAACTTCAACAGCAATACCTCTGCCCGCATTGACGAGCCTATCGGTGCGGTTAACCGCAAGCTCTTCCCCGACAAGTATAAGGAATGGAAGGACACAGTCATGCAGAGCATTTTCCGCCTCGGCACTCCGTGGAGCTACAACCAGAGCTTCGTGGTGACCTACCGTGCGCCATTCAGCCGTATTCCCGTCCTTGACTGGCTCACGGGTAATACCTCTTATAATTCAACCTACCGTTGGGACAGAGGCGCGGAAGTTGATGGCGTTGAGACCGGAAATTCTATCGCCAACCAATCGTCATGGAATATGGACGGGCGCATCAATTTCGAGACTCTCTACAACAAGTGGAGCTACACGAAGAAAGTCAATCAGCGTTTCCAGGCGCGCCGTACAACCGCCAAGGCAAAGAAGCCTAAGAAGTTTGAGCGCACATATACACTGCGCCCCGATACCACACTCAACATCCGTCACAATCTCCGCAATGCAAAGGTGAAGGTCACGGCTACCACCGTTGATGGCAAACCGTTCCGCGTGACCCACAAGGTTGTCGATGTCAACAACATCACTATCCTTAACCGTGGTGAGGAGAATATCAAATTTACCGTTGAAGAAATCTTGAAGGAGGATAAATCGCTCTGGAAGGAAATCGGCGAGTACGGCACACGTCTGCTCATGTCGCCGCGTTCTGCTTCAGTGCGTTTCCGCTCCACCCAATCGCTTTCGCTTCCGCTCTTCCGTCCCGACATAGGCAATGTGTTCGGTCAGTCTCGCAGCTATGGTCCGATGTCGCCAGGTCTTGACTTTGCCTTCGGCTTCGCAGGGGAGGACTATATCAACAAGGCTCTTCGTCGCGGATGGCTCATCACGGACGACGGGCAGACTTCGCCAGCGATATTCTCGCGCACTAATGAACTGAACATAGAATTGACACTTGAACCTATACGCGGACTGAAAATCATGCTTACAACCAACCGCACTGACAACCGCACCCGTTCGACTCAATTCATGTATGACAACATGCCGACATCACTTGCCGGTTCATATACGAAGACCCATGTGGCTTTGAAGAGTGCCCTGAAGCATTTCAAGGCTGATAATGGTTATGAGTCCGAGGCTTTCAATCAGTTCCTCGCGAATATACCCGTGATTACCGAACGTGTCCGTGGGGAATATGCCGGTTTGAACTACCCGATGGGTGGTTTCATGGAGGGCAATGTCAATGCCGGAAATCCATTCAACCCGGAGGTCGGGGATGTCAGCCCGACAAGTTCCGACATTCTGATTCCGGCCTTCCTTGCGGCTTACACCGGAACCGATGCAAAGAAGCAATATCTGACTCCGTTCCCGTCATTTGCCAACGCACTTCCGAACTGGCGAGTGACTTACGACGGTCTGCTCTACATCGGCAATCTCCGCAATATTTTCAAGGCATTCACACTCAGCCATGCCTATCAGTGTACCTACTCCGTGGGGTCCTATTCGTCATATCTGAATTGGATGAGTGCCAACAACGGCGGAGACCTTGGTTTTACTGTTGATGAACTTACCGGCAATCCCATTCCGACATCTCCCTACAATATTTCGTCAGTAGCCATAACCGAGAAATTCGCACCGCTTATCGGTGCTGCTGTGACACTGAAAAATGACCTCACACTTTCTGCCGAATACCGCGATTCGCGCACACTGACGCTGAATACATCTGCCGGACAGATTGTGGAGGCAAATCAGCGCGGTATGACCTTTGGCCTCGGTTACAAAATCATCGGCTTCAACACAGTGCTAAAGATGAAAGGTTCTGGCCGTGGAATCTCAAACGACCTTACCCTTAATGCCGACTTCAACTTTGCGGAAACTCAGGCGCTCATCCGCCGCATCGAGACAGCCTACACTCAGGCAACCTCCGGTACACGTTCGCTGACTCTGAATTTCACCGCATCCTACGTCATGTCACGCCGTCTTACTCTTGGTGCGTACTTCGACCATCAGGTCAACACTCCCATTGTCTCCTCGACATCCTATCCGACTACCAACAGTTCATTCGGATTCAATATCAATCTCTCGCTTGCCAGATAATTAGGGATAGAAGTATCCCTAATCCTATTTCTTTTCCCGCATTCTGACAAGTTCAATGGCTTCCTTGCCTGTCATACGGATTATGTCGAGCCGGAGGACAGCTACATGATTGATACATTTCTTAATTTCATCCGTGGAATCAATGTCGGGTGAGTATTTCTCACACAACAGGTCCAGACCTTTTCTGATTTCTGATTCTTCAGTGACAACATTGATGCACCCCTCTGCAATTACACTTCGGAAGTAGGATGTGAATTCATCCGCAACAATCATGTCTTGCCCTACGACACAGAATGAGCATCGGCTATCAGCCGCTATACACTCCATCTTGTAGCCGTTGCGGGCAGAGTGGAAATAGATAGCACTGCCACCATCGTAGACGAAACTCAGAGGCACACCGTATGGCGTACCGTCGGGGCCTGTGAGCGAGAGAATACCGTTGGTCGCTGTGATGAGAATCGCTTTTGTTTCGCTGTCAGGCAGAAGTTGTTTGAACCGTCTCATCTTATCTTTCATATCTTTTACTTATTCTTGGTTTTAAGCAATGGTAGCTAAAATCTCAACTCATCTTTAATCCTATGATTGAAACAATGAGTGTGGTGATGAAAAAAATCCGGCGGAAGGTGGCGGGTTCATTGAAGAAAAGTATGCCGACAATGACTGCCCCGACCGCACCTATTCCCGTCCAGACGGGATATACTGTCCCAAGCGGAATTGTCCGTGATGCCCGGGCCATCAGATACATGCTGAGTGTCAAGGCTGCAATGAAACCACCCCACCACCAGTAGGATTCTGTTCCGGTACTCTCCTTTGTCTTGCCGAGGCAGAATGTGAAAGCCACTTCCATCAGTCCGGCTAAAATCAGAATAATCCAGTTCATATTTTATATGCTTATTATGTTTTTATCTGTTTTCAGGCTGCGAAGTTAGCGATTATATCACTCCGTTTCCTTATCATTTGATAATTTATTAATTTTGCCGACATGGAATTAGAGGCAATCATAAACAATATCTACACTCTTCCGAAGGAATCATTTACAATGCTTGCTGCGGAAGTCGAGGAAGTGACTATCGATAAGAATATCGAGTTTATAAGGAGCGGACACGTTGAGCCATACATCTATCTGATAAAATCGGGAATTGTCCGAGGATATGTGCGCTCTGACGATAAGGAAATCACGTTTTGGATTGGACGTGAGGGTGAAGTTGCGCTGTCACTTGAAAGCTACATCAATTTGAAACCGGGCTATGAATCCATCGTTACGATTGAACCGTCGGTTTTGTTCCGCATCTCTTCAGCCTCGCTCCATGCGCTTTATGAGAAGGATGTCCATCTTTCCAATTGGGGACGAAAATTTGCTGAAAGGGAGATTCTCAGAGCCGAAAAATGTCTGATTCCACAACTTTTCACAACAGGAAAATTCCGCTATCTTGAACTTCTGAAAACAGATCCGGATTTGCTGAACCGTATCCCTCTCGAATATCTTGCGTCATACCTTGGCCTGACACCGGTAAGCCTCAGTCGTATCCGGGCTTCAATATGAAGATGACAAGCGCTTTTGATGCCGATTCATTCCGACTTCCAAATACTTAATGAAAGAAAAAATCTCCCGATGCGTTTTAAATGACGCACCGGGAGATTGATGTATTGGTTCAACCGTTGGCTATCGGAAAAATAATCCGATGTCGGCCTAACGTGAATCAGTCTACTTTGTAGAGAGCGACCTCTGCAGGGTTGAAGTTAGCGATGAAGTCGGAGTGCTTGGTGACTTCTGTCTGAGCAAGATTTGCATATACTTCAGCCGAACGCTTGAAGCTGTCGTTGCGGTTGGCATCGAGAAGGAGCAGATAGCTCATGACGATGCAACCGGCCATCTCGACAAGGCGACGGGCCATGAAATCTCCGTATGCAGTGTCGTCAACAGAAGTGACGGTTTCAACGGCCTTCGCATAGCGCTCTGTCATTGCTGCGAGACGGTCTTTGAGAGCCTGCAGTTCGGGCTTAACCTCTTCGGAAGCGTATTCCTTGATGAGATTGAGGTAAGTGCCTGTGGTGACGTGGCGGATTGCAGCGACAACCTGGAGCTGGGTGGTTCCTTCATAGATTGAAGTGATGCGCGCGTCGCGGTAGAGGCGTTCGCAGGCATAGTCCTTCATGAAGCCTGATCCACCGTGAATCTGGATACAGTCGTAGGCGTTCTGGTTGCAATACTCGCTACCCATTCCTTTTGCAAGGGGAGTGAGAGCATCGGCCAGACGGCTGTAGTATTTCGATTCCTTACGCTCTTCAGGAGCGAGAGTGCGCTCTTTTGCGAGGTCGTCATAGATTTTGTAAATGTCAACGTAACGGGCGCAAGCATAGAGGAGCGAACGGGAAGCGTCGAGTTTGGCCTTCATTACAGAAAGCATCTCATAGACAGCGGGGAACTCGATGATTGCCTTGCCGAACTGTTTGCGATCCTTGGCGTAGGCGAGAGCCTCACGGTAGGCAAGCTCGCTGACACCTACACTCTGAGCCGCGATGCCGAGACGGGCACCGTTCATGAGAGCCATCACATACTTGATGAGACCCATACGGCGTGAGCCGCAAAGCACAGCCTTGGCATTCTTATATGTAAGTTCGCAAGTCGGAGAGCCTTTGATACCCATCTTGTTTTCGATGCGGCGGACATTGACGCCACCATCATTCTTGTCGTAGATGAACATCGAGAGGCCACGTCCGTCCTTAGTTCCTGCTTCTGAGCGGGCAAGCACGAGATGAATGTCGCTGTCACCGTTGGTGATGAAGCGCTTCACACCATTAAGCAACCATGTACCGTCGGGTTGTTCGGTCGCTTTGAGCATGACGCTCTGAAGGTCGGAACCGGCATCAGGTTCGGTAAGGTCCATAGACATTGTCTCGCCCTTGCATACACGGGGAATGAATTTGGCTTTCTGTTCCTCGTCGGCAAATTCATAGATTGTCTCGGCACAGTCCTGAAGACCCCAGAGGTTTTCGAAACCGGTGTCGGCACGGCTTACGATGTCGGCAGCCATGATGTAGGGAGTGATGGGGAAGTTGAGACCACCGAAACGGCGGGGCATTGCCATACCCATCAGACCGGCCTTGCGGCAAGCATCAAGATTTTCTTTGGTCTTATCGGCGTAGATGACGCGTCCGTTTTCCACGCGGGGACCCTGATGGTCAACATCCTCGGCATTGGGTGCGATGATGTCACCGCATATTTCGCCAACGATTTCAAGGACTTTATCATAGCTGTCCTGAGCATCGGCATAGTCGAGAGGTGCGTAGTCGAACTTCTCGGCATCAGTATAGTTGCGTTCTTTCAAAGCAACAATCTTCTCCATCAGAGGATGGGTCAGATGGTGCTTGAGATCGGGATTATCTGTATAAAAGTTAGCCATTTCTCTGCTTATTTGGAGTTCTTTTTGTAGTACTTGATCAGCTTGGGCACTACCTCTTCAAGATTGCCGGTGATAACATAGTCGGCGATAGTGTTGATGGGTGCGGCGGGATCGTTGTTGATTGAGATTATGATAGAGCTGTCCTGCATACCTGCGATGTGCTGGATCTGTCCGGAGATACCACAGGCGATGTAGAGTTTCGGACGGACGGTGACACCGGTCTGACCGATCTGACGTGCGTGTTCTGTAAAACCTGCATCGACAGCAGCGCGTGAAGCTCCGACTTCTGCACCGAGTGTGTCAGCGAGTTCATGGAGAAGCTGGAAGTTCTCTTTCGAACCCACACCGTAGCCACCGGCAACAATGATGGGGGAGTTCTTGATGTTGATTTTCGATTTCTCGATGTGACGGTCAAGGATTTCTACAACGAAGTCCTCGTCAGAAACATATTTCTTGGCATCGAGTTCTACAACTTCGCCCTTGTGGTTGGGATCGAAGATTTCTTTCTTCATCACACCCTCGCGGACAGTTGCCATCTGGGGACGGCATTCCGGATTGACGATAGTTGCCACGATGTTGCCGCCGAAAGCAGGACGAATCTGAAGAAGAAGGTCCTTATATTCCTTGCCGGTCTTGGGATCAGTGTGGTCGCCGATTTCAAGTGCGGTACAGTCGGCAGTCAGACCGCTGTGGAGGCATGAGCTGACACGGGGACCGAGGTCACGGCCGATACAGGTGGCACCCATAAGACAGGCCTGAGGCTTGATTTCGCGGAACAGGTTGATGAGAACTGCAGAGTGGGGATTGGAAGTATAGGGATAGAGGCGCTTGTCGGAAACCTTGTAGAGACGGTCTACACCGTAGGGGAATACCTGCTCCTCAACACCTGTGAGGTCATCACCGACAACGACTGCTTCAAGTTTTACACCGAGGCGTGAAGCGAGCACACGTCCTTTGGTCAGAAGTTCGAGGCTAACGTCGGCCACGCGGCTATCCTCAAATTCGAGATATACAATTAAGTTGTTCTGGTCCATAGTGCTGCTTATCCGATAGTGTGGTTAGTGATGAGTTCCTTGACGAGATCTTCGATTTCAGCATCATTGTCGGTAAGAACACGGCAATCCTTGGCTGTGAAGACCACATTTTCAATAGCTTTTACCTTTGTGGGTGAACCGGGGAGACCTATCTGTGCAGGATCTGCGTCAACGTAGGCTGCGCTCCATTCCTGAAGGTTGAGATAGGGGCGCTTTTCAAGAAGTGCCTTACGCTCATCTGAGAGCTTGGCGGCCTCGCTGGGAGAAGCGGCATATTTGAACTTCTGCACACGCATTGCGTTGCGGGGACGGCAGTCGGGAGCGGAGCCGTTAACAGTCACTACACAGGGAAGGGGAGCCTTGACGGTTTCAACACCGTTTTCAAGACGACGCTTCACAGTGACGTGACCATCTGAAAGGTCGAGGATTTCCTCCGCGTAGGTAATCTGAGGAATGCCGAGCTTTTCAGCAATTTGGGGACCTACCTGAGCGGTGTCACCGTCAATTGCCTGACGGCCACCGAGGATAATATCATATTTTCCGAATTTTTTCACAGCCTGTGCCAAAGAATAGGAAGTGGCAAGTGTGTCAGCACCGCCGAGGGTACGGTCAGTGAGCACAATGCCGCCGTCGGCACCGCGATAGATGGCTTCGCGTATGATTTCAGAAGCGCGGGGGAGACCCATTGTAAGCAGAGTGACTGTTGATCCGGGATTGCTGTCCTTGAGACGGAGAGCTTGTTCGAGGGCATTGAGGTCCTCGGGATTAAAGATGGCCGGCAGCGCAGCGCGGTTGATGGTGCCGTCCTCCTTCATCGCATCCTTACCCACGTTGCGGGTGTCGGGCACCTGCTTGGCGAGCACGATGATGTTGAGATTCATAATCGGTTTGTTAAATACTTGGGTTATTAGATTGGTAATTCTTTATCGGTTTTTAAGCGGCTTTCAGATGAGTCAGAAACCAGATTGGATTTCTGACCCATCGAAAAGCAGCCGGAATAGTTTCAGGGGTAAGTATCAGAGTGGAAGTGGATTATTTCACTTTTTCCTCAACCCATTTGCGGGCATTGATGAAGGCATCGATCCACGGAGTGACTTCGTCGGTGCGACGAGAAGCGGGATAGTAGCCACACTGCCAGGGGAAGATGGCGCGTTCGAGGTGAGGCATCATTGCCAGGTGACGGCCATCGGCAGAGCAGATACCTGCGACAGAGGCGCGAGAGCCATTGGGATTGCCGGGATATGCGCTGTAGTTATACTTCGCAACGACGTTGTAGTCGCCCATTGCCATCGGGAGGTTGAATTTGCCCTCGCCATGTGCAACCCAGATGCCGAGTTTGCTTCCTGAGAGCGAACCGAACATCACAGAGTTGTTTTCAGGAATGGTCACGCCAAGGAACTGTGATTCAAACTTATGGCTGTCGTTGTGGAGCATCTTGGTCTTTTTGGGGTGCTCGGGATTGATGAGATTGAGCTCAATCATGAGCTGGCAACCGTTGCAGATACCGAGTGAGAGTGTATCCTCACGGGCATAGAAGTTCTTGAGGGCACGCATTGCGTTCTCATTCCAGAGGAAGCCGGAAGCCCAACCCTTTGCAGAGCCGAGAACGTCGGAGTTGGAGAAACCGCCGCAGAACACAATCATGTTGACATCTTCAAGGTTCTCGCGTCCGCTCATGAGGTCGGTCATGTGGACATCCTTCACGTCGAATCCGGCGAGATAGAGAGAATAGGCCATCTCACGGTCGCCGTTCACGCCCTTTTCACGGATGATGGCTGCCTTGACACGGTCACCGTGGCCATCGCGACGGAGGGTGATGTCGCGTGAAGCGAGTTTGCCGTTGTAGTTTGAGGGGAAACGGTAGCGGATAGGCTGCTTCTTATAGTTGTCGAAACGGCTGCGGGCACACTTCTCACCGCTCTGGATTGCATCCATGAGGTAGCTTGTGTGGAACCATACGTCGCGGAGATAATCGATTCCGAGGAGACGCTGGGTGCCGTTGTGATTGACGATGAGTGTACGTTCGTCGGTCGGAGCACCGATATGGCAGAAGCGTACTCCTGCTTTTGTAAGGATTTCGTCGACAGATGCGATTTTTGATGCCTCAACCTGAGCAACAATGGCAGGATTCTCTGCGAAAAGTATCTTCACGAGATCAGTCTCGCCAAGATCAGCGAAGCCTGTAGTGTCAAGTTCGACGCCGCCGTCAGTATTGGCGAAGGCCATTTCAAGAAGAGTGGTGACAAGACCTCCGGCAGAAACGTCGTGGGCAGCCATGAGCTTGCCGCGTTTCACAAGCGCCTGTACAGTTTCGAACGCCTTCACGAATGCGTCGGTATCTGTCACTGTGGGAGCCTCCGAACCAAGTTTGCCCTGAGTCTGTGCGAGGGCCGAACCGCCGAGTTTGAGGCTGTCGGACGAGAAGTCTATATAATATAGTATAGAGCCTTTCTTTCCGAGGACAGGGGAGAGGACCTTACGGACATCGCTGACCTCACCGGCTGCGGAGATGATGACGGTGCCGGGGGCATATACCTTGTCGTCACCGTATTTCTGTGTCATGGACAGAGAGTCCTTGCCGGTGGGGATATTCACTCCGAGCTTGCATGCGAAATCCGAGCAAGCCTCAACCGCACGGTAGAGGGCTGCGTCCTCGCCGGGGTTCTTGCAGGGCCACATCCAGTTGGCACTGAGCGAAAGACCCTTTATACCATCACTAAGAGGTGCAGTAACGATATTGGTGAGTGCTTCTGCCACGGCTACAACCGAACCCTTTGCAGAGTCGATGAGTGCAACCTGGGGTGCATGGCCGATTGATGTTGCGATGCCTTTTGTACCGCTGTAATCGAGGGCAACCACGCCGCAGTCGCTGAGCGGAAGCTGGATTTCACCTTGGCACTGCTGACGTGCGATTTTGCCGGTCACGGAACGGTCAACCTTGTTGGTGAGCCAATCCTTACATGCAACGGCTTCGAGGCTGAGGACAGAGGCGGTGTAGCGCTCAATGTCATCCTCGTTATATTCACCGTCAGTGTATGAAGTTTCGACAGTGTTGTCGACGAGTGTTGTCTTGGGTGAAGAACCGAACATGTCGGTCATGGCAAGGTCAATGGGCTTCACGCCATCTTTCTGCTCGAATACGAAACGATGGTCACCGGTAGTCTCGCCGACAACATACATCGGAGCGCGTTCGCGGTCAGCGATAGTGCGCACGAAATCGATGTCTTCTTTTTTGAGCACCATACCCATGCGTTCCTGGCTTTCGTTGCCGATGATTTCCTTTGATGAAAGGGTGTGGTCTCCGATGGGAAGCGCACCGATTTCAATCTTACCGCCGGTCTCCTCGACAAGTTCGGAGAGGGCATTGAGATGGCCGCCTGCACCGTGGTCGTGAATGGATACGATAGGATTGTTGTCGTTTTCGGCAAGTGCACGGATGACGTTGGATACACGTTTCTGCATTTCGGGGTTGGCACGCTGCACGGCGTTAAGCTCGATGCCCGAAGCATACTGTCCGGTCTCGACTGACGATACCGCACCACCGCCCATGCCGATGCGATAGTTGTCACCACCCATCACAACGACAGCTTCGCCGGCTTCGGGTGTACCCTTGATGGCATCCTTGGCAGCTGCATAGCCGACACCACCGGCGAGCATGATAACTTTGTCGTAGGCATACATCTTGCCGTTTTCATCATGTTCGAAGGTGAGGAGTGAACCGCAGATGAGAGGCTGACCGAACTTGTTGCCGAAGTCGGATGCTCCGTTTGAAGCCTTGATGAGAATCTCGGCGGGTGTCTGATAGAGCCAGGCACGGGGATTCATCATGAGTTCCCAGGGATAGTTACCGAGGCGGGGATAGGAAGTCATATAGACAGCCGTACCTGCAAGTGGAAGGCTGGCACGGCCACCGCCGAGACGGTCGCGGATTTCACCACCGCTACCTGTAGCGGCACCGTTGAACGGCTCGACAGTTGTCGGGAAGTTGTGGGTCTCGGCTTTGAGAGAGAGCACGGTTTTGAGGTCGCGCACTTCAAAGAAGTCGGAACGTTCGGGGTGAGTGGGGTAGAACTGAGCTACAGTCGGACCCTCGACGAACGCAACGTTGTCCTTATAGGCCGAAACGAGTTTATTGGGGTTGACCTGTGAGGTCTTCTTGATAAGCTTGAATAAAGAAAGAGGTTTCTCTTCACCGTCGATGACGAACGAACCGTTGAATATTTTGTGACGGCAATGTTCGCTATTGACCTGGGAGAAACCAAACACTTCACTGTCTGTGAGAGGACGGCCGAGGCGTTCTGCCAGCTCACGGAGATAATTCTCTTCTTCTACGCTGAGAGCCAGGCCCTCGCGTTTGTTATACTCACTGATGTCGGCGATATGCTCGATGGGAGCTGCGGTGGCCGATGTGGTGAACACCTTAGAATTGAGACCGTCGTAGAGACGCGACAGCATTTTGTCGAATGCCGGTTCGTCGGTTGTCACGCGATGAAACTCCTCGATGCGGGTGATTCCTTCGAGACCCATGTTCTGGGTGATTTCGACCGCATTTGTGCTCCACGGCGTGATCATCTCTTTACGAGGACCAACGAAGCGGCCCTTTACTGAAGTTGAGGTGAGGGGAGTAGCACCGTCGAAGAGCCATTGGAGTTTTTCTTTTTCTTCGTCTGAAAACTTGTGGCTTGTTTCAACAGCATAAATAAGGTTTGCACCTTTTTTGAAAAATACGACCATAAGTGAAATATGCAATGAATGGAGTAAAAATCGTGAGTTGAAGAGTGGATGCATGAGGGCATTCCTCGCAACAAAGTTACGATAAATCTCGCATATCACCAAGAGTTGGAGGCTATTTAGAGAATTTGTCGTAACTTTGTCACATCAATATCACCGGGCTGCTCCAAAACGGTTTTTTGAAGAACCCGGAACGGAATTTTCCCGGACAGAAAACTTTTTAGCTTCAAAAGAGCTTATTATACATAAAACTATAAGTATAAAAAGAATATGAACAATAAAAAAATAGGTGTACTTTTTGATTTGGACGGTGTCCTCGTTGACAGCGAGGGCGAATACTCTAATTTCTGGGGTCCGATGGGCCGGAGATTCAATGTCCCGAGTCCGACATTCGCAGCCGACATCAAAGGTACGACCCTTGGTGAAATACTTCTCGCCTTTCCGGAGGATGCAAGGGACGGGATTGTCGAGGAACTCCATGAGTATGAAAAGGCCATGAAATATCCTTGGATTCCGGGCGCTGAAAAGTTTATCGATGAGCTCCTTGGTGCAGGAATTCCATTTGCAATCGTCACCAGCAGTGATGACGTGAAGATGGGTTATCTCTTTGCCGCCCATCCGGAGTTGCGCGACAAGCTCACGGCTCTCGTGACAGGCTCCATGGTCAAACACAGCAAACCGAACCCCGAAGGCTATCTGAAAGGGGCTGAACTTATCGGTGTGCCTGTAGAGGATTGCTATGTGTTCGAGGATTCTTTGCAGGGGCTGGAGGCAGGAATGCGTTCGGGTGCGACTGTCATAGGTCTTGCCACCACCAATTCGCGTGAGAAATTAAAAGGAAGAGCCCACAAAATCATTGATGACTTTGCAGGCTTTACGATTGAACGGATGCAAGAAGTGACCCGTTGATTTTTCCTCAGGAGACTACTGTCTGAGGTCAGAGTCTCCTGAAAATTTATTTTACAGCTTTGAAACTCATGTCAAGTCCCTTGACAGAGTGGGTGAGCGCACCGACGGAGATGAAGTCGACACCACATTCTCCGTAATCGCGGAGTGTGTCGAGGGTGATGCCTCCTGATGATTCAATCTCGACGGCTCCATTGATGAGCTTGACAGCCTCGCGTGTGCGTTCAGGTGTGAAATTGTCGAGCATGATGCGGTCCACGCCGGCCTCAAGTGCCTGACGGATTTCATCCTCGTTGCGGACTTCAAGTTCGATTTTCAGATTCTTGCCCTTCTCGGCGCAGTATTTGCGGGCGGCTTCGACAGCTTGCTTGATACCTCCTGCAAAATCCACATGATTGTCCTTGATGAGAATCATGTCGAAAAGACCGATGCGATGGTTGCAACCGCCACCGATGCGCACGGCCTCTTTTTCAAGCATACGCATACCCGGAGTGGTCTTGCGTGTGTCAAGCACCTTGGTCTTAAGGCCGTCGAGACGTTGCTGGTACTTGGCTGTCTGGGTGGCGATACCGCTCATGCGCTGCATGATGTTGAGCATCACTCGCTCTGTCTGAAGGAGCGAACGGACACTTCCCTCGACTTCGAAGGCTATGTCGCCCGGCTTCACATGAGCTCCGTCATTGATGTAGACGGTCATTTTAAGTTCGGGATCGAATTTCTCGAAAACTTTGCGGGCGATTTCAACGCCTGCAAGTATGCCTTCCTCCTTGACGATGAGACGCTGCACGCCTCGTTCGTCGGCAGGAATGGTGCTGAGAGTGGTGTGGTCGCCGTCGCCTACATCCTCGGCAAATGCCAGGGTAAGAAGGTCGTCGATAAGTTCGTCTTTAGTCTTCATATCCTTTTCTTAGATTAATAAAATTTGATTATTCATGAAAATTGTGATTATAGCTGTCGGGAAAACATCTACCGACTATGTGGCCCGTGGCGTTGAGGAGTTCCTGAAACGTGCAAACCGTTATGTCGGGGTTGAACTGACTGTCATCCCGGATGTCAAATCCTCGAAAGCACTGACCGAGGATGCCCAGAAACAGCAGGAAGGACGGGCAATACTTGCCGCGTTGCAGCCGGGTGACGTTGTCACACTTCTTGATGAACGCGGAAAAGAACTCACCTCACGCGAATTTTCTGGACTGATTGAACGACGGATGATTCAGGGAATCAAGCGCCTTGTCTTCGTCATAGGCGGTCCCTACGGATTTGCCCGCGAGGTTTACGAGCGTGCGGACGACAAACTGTCGCTTTCACGCATGACCTTTACCCATGAGATGGTCAGGCTCTTTTTCACCGAACAGATCTATCGTGCCATGACGATAATGCGTGGAGAGCCTTATCATCATGACTGATAGAAATCCTTATCGTTGTGAGAGGCCACCGGTTTCAGGCAACCTTGTAAAGAAACCATACAAAGGCCAAGGCAAAGGCCGTGTATATCAAAGCGCTCCGGACAAAAAGGATCCAGCGCTTTTTTTTACGCCCGGACATATATGTGTAAAGACCTCCGCCGAGTATGCCGAAGCCTACGCAGTAGGCAATCCAGAAACCGATGCTTCCCATGAGCAATTCATTTTAAAATCTGATTATATTAATGACGGGGGGCTTTCGCGCCCTTCACGCCACCTTTGACTCCTCCGGAAAGGGAGAATATATTCTGGTCGTAGCTGACCGTCTTAAGGCCTTGTTCGCGTTTGCGTTTGAGTGCAAGCTGCACGAGTTTGTCCATAAGCTTGTCAAACGACAGTCCGGTAGCCTCCCAGAGATAGAAGGAGAGTGAGCCGGGGATGGTGTTGATTTCATTGACGAATATTTCCTTCGAGTCATCGTCGATAATGAAGTCGATACGGCTGACACCGTGGCAGCTCAATACACGGAATGTCTCTCCGGCAAGATATTGGATGCGTTTGGTCATATCCTCGGGGAGATCGGCAGGAATGCGCTTTTGCGATGCCTGCATACCTTTCGCGCCCTTGGTTCCGCCCATGTATTTATCCTCATACGAGAGAATTTCCGCACTTTTGATAGGCTCTTCAAGAACGGATGACCGGTATTCATCGCAGTCTCCGAGAACGGAACAGTTGATTTCCTTAAGATTGTCGACCATGTGCTCGACAATGAGGCGAGAAGAATACTTCTGTGCGGTGTCCACCTTCTCGATAAGCTGCTCGCGGTTGGCTGCACGTCCGATGCCCACACTCGATCCAAGATTGGCCGGTTTGACAATGACAGGATAGCCGATTTTGCTTTCGATTTTCTCAATCAGTGCGTCGCGTTTTGCAAACCATTCCTTATCGGTGAACCATACATAGTCAATGACCGGAATACCGGATTCGCGAAGAATCATCTTCATTGTTATCTTGTCCATGCCGTTGGCGCTTGCGAGAGTGTCGCAACCGGCGTAGGGGATACCTATAGTCTCAAGAACGCCCTCGAAGATGCCATCCTCCACGTTTGAGCCGTGGAGCACAGGGATGACAACATCAAGCGTGGACAGAGGTCCCTTGTTGCCGAAAAGTCCTGCAGCCTTGGCACGGTAGAGGTTGTAGTCTCCATAGACAGGACGCATGTAGACTTCTTCGCAACGAGCAAGAAGTGCCGGAATGTCGCGGTAGTTGGCCACATCAAAAAGCGCGTCGCCGGTATAGAATTTTCCTTGTTTGGATATATATATAGGTGTCACGTCATATTTATCGCGGTTGATGGCATGCATTGCCTGCGAAGCGGATATGACCGAGATTTCATGCTCGGTTGAGCGTCCGCCGAAAAAGACTCCGATGTTGGTTTTCATTTTCTTTGAATCGTAGAGTGGAATATATTATAAATATGTGTTGTCAGAAATCAATCAGCAGCTATTGGCCTACTTGAATGTGTCCGGAAGGTCATTCTCGTAGAGAATAGTGTCACCCGGCTGCAGCATTGTTGCGAGGAGTTGTTGCGCTTCGTTGAATGAGTCAACTTTGTGGAGGCGGGCAATACGGTTTTTGCCGTTCTCAACACCTGCCACGATAGCATCACGGTTGTAGGCTCCGACGATTATGGCTATATCGGCAGAAGAAGCGATATGCTCTCCGAAAATCTCATTAAGCTCTTCCTGTCGGTCGCCGAGTTCTATCATGCCCGGGGTGACGATGATGCGACGGCCTCCCGTCATCATTTTCAAAACATCAAGCGCCATCTTTGAGCCGGTCGGGTTGGAATTGAATGCGTCGTCGATGATGGTGACACCACCTGCGGTGCGCTTCATGTTCAAGCGGTGTTCGACCTGCTCTATGTTGGCCACGGCATAGCGTATTTTATCGACAGGCACCTCCATGTGCAAGGCGATGATGATTGCAGCAAGAAGATTTGAGACGTTGCATTCTCCAACAAGTTTTGTCGCGAATGGCAGACGCTTCCCATCAGGTGCAAGCACCGTGAAAGTGGTGCCGGAAGGGGAGTATTGAATATCCTCGGCAGTGTATTGAGCGGCGCCTGTCGCGGAGACGGCATAGCGGATACATTCTACATTGCTCACGGGGCGGTTGGCGACGTAGGGGAAATCGTCGTTGATGACTGCGAGTCCGTCGGCGGGTAAGGAGTCAATCAGTTCGAACTTTGTGCGCTGCACATTCTCTATTGTCTTGAATGATTCGAGATGCTGTTCGCCAACGGCGGTGACCACTCCGATTGAAGGATGGACAAGGTCGCAGATTTCCTTGATGTCGTTTGGCTGCTTCGCACCCATTTCTACGATGAATACTTCATTGTAAGGCTTGAGGTATTCGCGGATGGTGCGGATGACACCCATTGTCGTGTTGAAACTGCCCGGAGTCATCATGACATCATACTTTTCGGAAAGTATACGGTTCAGGTAGTGTTTTGTGCTCGTCTTTCCATAGCTGCCTGTAACTCCGATTATCCTGAGGTCCGGCATCGAATCCAGGATTCTTTCCGCATCCTTATAGTATTTGTTGTTGATATGCTTTTCAACGGGCTTAAGAAGCATGTTGGCTACAAGAACAAAAAGAGGGGAAAAGCAATAGATGAGTAATGTTGTCACGGCTGCCCTGTCGAGAGAGTGATGGCCCAACACGCAGAATACAATGACTCCTGCCACCGGAAGCGTCGCAAGTGTAAGCATTACTCCGAGTATGCGCTTGGCGCGATTTGTCATCACAAGTGGTTTCTTGTATTTCTTCCCGGCAAGACTGAAGATATTGACAATAGAAACAATGGCTACAAGTCCCATGGACACCATCGGGATTGAGAGTGTCGACAATGCGGCGAGGGCGGCTGCGCCGGAGATAAGCCGCATGGTTGATGTGGTGTCCTGCGAGGCTGAGAGCCAACGGTTGTACCGTTCATTACGATAGGAGTTTTGCTGGAGCATCATCAGTTGACGGCGGAATTCGTAAATCACGCAGATGGCAGCAAGGACAATGGCTATAATATTGCAGACAAGCATAGCTTATTTTACGGTCTTTTTCGGTTATTTCTTAATTGAAGTGTTAATTCTGTGGCTTTCAGATTTTTCCAAGGAAACTGCGCAATACGGCTGCGAACTGTCCTGGATTGTCAAGGAATGAATAATGTCCGCATCCGGGGAATGATACCAATCCTGCATCCGGAATCAGCTTTTCCATCTTTTTGGCATCTGCAAGTGGTGTGGCGGTGTCATTTTCGCCCCATATCAGCAGGGTCGGAGCCTGTATTGACGGCAGACGGTCGGAAAGATCCTCATTGACCACTTTAGAAAGAATGCGCCGCATCATCGGAGTGGCGTTGGCATAATCGCTTGAGCCGGCTTTGGCGCGGCGGGTATCAAGGCGCTGTTCGGCTTTCTCTTTCCCAAGGAATAGGTACATTAGCCTCTTGATGGTCTTGAATGAGTAGACTTTCCAATAATATTTCAAGGAACGTCGCGGTTTTATACCGGCTGCATCCACAAGAATAAGTTTCTCTACCGGATTGCGCGAGGCATACAGAATGCCCACGCGGCCTCCGAATGAGTGGCCGAGCAGGATAGGGGAAGTGATGCCGAGCTCCTTTACGAATGCTTCAATCTGTCGGGTGTATTGTTCGACTCCCCAAACGTCTGCAGGCTCTTCGGAAGAGCCGAAGCCCGGAAAATCGACATTGATTACGCGGTAGCCGCAAGAAAGAGCCACTCTCTCGATTGAGGCTAGCGTCGTGTGGTTGCAACCCCAGCCGTGCATCAGGATTATGGTCTTGTCTCCTTTTTCCGAATCGGTATAGTGTAGTTTCAAGCCTTCAAGGCGTGTATCTTTGTCCATAAATTCAATTTGACCTACAAAATTATGAAAAAGCGTTGAATAATCGCATCCACATCTTTAAAAAGTTTGTGACATAGTCTTATGTTTGCGAATTTTGCAAGAAATCCTCTAAATTATGTAACAGTCAAAATGTCATTCATGATTAATTTTGCATATAGAATTTTGTGACGTTTTTTATTGTCTAACTCAACAAACCATGAATTATTCAATTTCGTACAGGACTTTAATACCTTCGGCGATTGTTGCTTTCGCGCTCTTCAACAGTTGCTCTCATAATCATTCCGACAATCACAAGGAAGAACCTCAGGAACATGCTCATGACCATCATGATGACATTGTTATGTCGCCTGAGGACGCTGCGCGCTTCGGGGTAAAAGCAGAAGCGGCTTCGAAGGCCCCTTTCAGCGAAGTAGTCAAGGTCTCGGGTGAAATTCTCCCGGCAGCCACTGACCGTTCGATTGTCGCTGCTCCCACTTCAGGAATAGTGAAGCTCTCACCGGGTATCGAGGCCGGAAAAAATGTGAGGGCTGGAGAAGGAATCGCATCCATCTCGGCAGCGAATGTCTCCGGTGGAGATGCCAACAGGACAGCCAAGGCTACGCTTGATGCCGCTAAACGTGAATTCGACCGTGTGACACCCCTTCTGAAGGACGGACTTATCACAAAAAAAGAGTATAATGATGCATTGCAGGCTTACGAGGAAGCAAAGAATTCCTATAGCCCGACGGCGGCTTCCGGACGTGCGGTTAGCCCAATTGCCGGTGTCGTGTCAGAACTTCTTGTGAATGATGGGGCTTATGTGGAAGCCGGACAGCCTATCGCGACCGTCGCACGCAGTCAGCGACTCACACTAAAAGCTCTTCTCCCTGCAAGAAACGTGGATTTCCTTCCAAGAATCTCTACCGCCAATTTCATTCCTTCACATTCCCTCGGTCATTCTGTCAGCCTTGCCGACAGAGGTGGTAAATTGCTGTCGTCATCCACGTCTGGAGCAGACAATACACCCGGCTATCTTCCGGTATATTTCACGTTTGACAACCACGGGGATGTAGTCCCCGGCACACCTGCGGAGGTCTTCCTTATCGGTTCGCAACGCTCTGATGCCGTTACTGTGCCGGTTGATGCTTTGTCAGAACAGCAAGGCGAAAAATTCGTGTATATAAAGGTGGATGACCATGCTTATTCAAAACGGCCAGTAAAAGCAGGACGGAATGATGGCCAACGGGTTGAAATCATTGATGGTGTGGCAGAGGGTGATTCCGTAGTTGCTGTAGGCACAACCTTTGTAAGACTTGCCGAGACATCCACAGTCGTTCCGGAGGGTCATTCACATTCTCATTAATCAGAGTAATCATTTCATTATCATAATCGGCCAAAATGCTCAACAGAATCATAAAGTTTTCTCTTGACAACAGAATTGCCGTCATTGTAATGTCTGTTGTCCTGCTTATATATGGAATGATTGTGCTTCTCCGTACTGAAGTCGACATCTTTCCAGACCTTAATGCTCCGACGGTAGTTGTCATGACTGAGGCTCCCGGTATGGCTCCGGAGGAGATTGAAAAGGTGATTACATATCCCGTAGAAACGGCTGTCAATGGCGCGAGCGGAGTCAGACGAGTCCGCTCGGCATCCGCTACCGGCCTTTCATCTGTATGGGTGGAATTTGATTGGGGTACCGATGTGTATCTCGCTCGTCAGATTGTTTCGGAGAAACTTTCTGAAATTGAGAGCGATCTTCCTCCCGGGGTAGGAAAGCCGACCCTCGGCCCACAGTCATCAATACTTGGAGAGATAATGATAATCGGACTGACAGCCGATTCGATTACCTCTCAGGAAGAACTGCGCACGATTGCCGACAGGCAGATACGTCCGCGTCTGCTTTCCCTTTCAGGCGTTGCCTCAGTGAGTGTGATTGGTGGCGATGCGAAGGAATATCAGATCCTGCTGCATCCTGAGGCCATGCAGCGTTATGGTGTCGGTCTGCAGGATGTGCGTGATGCCGTCGCGCAGATGAATGCCAATGCTTCAGGAGGTGTAATCTACGAACACGGCAATGAGTATATTATAAAAGGTGATATTTCCACCAATGACGAGGAGAGCATCGGCAACTCCCTAATCCGTACATCAGACGGTTCGAAGGTGCGCTTGTCTGATATTTCGACCATAAAAGTAGGAGCGGCCGAGCCTCGGTTGGGATCAGCCTCACTCAACGCTCAACCAGCAGTACTCGTAACAGTAACCAAACAGCCTGCGGTCGGAACAATAGAGCTGACTGACGAAATTGAGAACAGTCTTGCACAGATTAAGGCAACTCTCCCAGGCGACGTTTCAGTGAACACCGATATTTTCCGTCAATCAGATTTTATCACTACTTCAATCGGCAATCTTCAGGAGTCGCTTTTCATCGGTGCAATCTTTGTTATAGTTGTGCTCTTCTTCTTCCTTATGAATTTGCGCACGACGATAATCTCTCTGGTTGCACTTCCTCTTTCAATTATCGTTACTGTTCTCGTGCTCCATTTCCTTGGACTGACCATCAACACCATGAGCCTCGGAGGTATAGCCATCGCTATAGGCTCGCTTGTGGACGATGCCATTGTAGATGTCGAGAATGTCTACAAGCGTCTCCGTGAACGTCATCGCTCCGGAGAAACCATACTTTCGATTGTCTACGATGCCTCAAAGGAGGTGAGATTACCTATCTTCAATTCTTCCCTCATTATCATGGCGAGCTTCCTGCCGCTTTTCTTCCTTGATGGAATGGAGGGCAAGATGCTCAAACCCTTAGGCATATCCTTTATTGTGGCATTGGTTGCTTCGACAATAGTGGCCCTGACTGTCACACCTGTGCTTTGCTCCTATCTTCTCGGAAGCAAAAAGGCAATGCAAGCCCTCGACAAAGAGCCTAAGTTTGCCCGTGCGCTACGTCTTGCCTACGAGCGGGCTCTTGGAAAAGCCATGAACCGCCCGCGCCCGCTTTTCATTGGGACAGCCGCACTTTTTATCATAGCGACAGGAATTTTCTTTACTCTCGGCCGGAGCTTCCTTCCCTCATTTAACGAGGGCTCATTGACCATAAATGTAAGTACGCTTCCCGGTATATCGCTTGAAGAGAGTGACCGTCTGGGACGTGAGGCGGAGAAAATCATACTCTCCATGCCTGAGATCGCGCTTACGGCCAGAAAGACCGGACGTGCGGAACTTGACGAACATTCACTCGGAGTGAATGTCTCGGAAATCGAAGCGCCATACAAACTTGACAAGGGGCGTTCACGCAGTGAACTCCTTGCAGATTTGCGTCATGAGCTTTCGCATCTTCCGGGAGTTAATATTGAAATCGGACAGCCGATTTCACACCGAATCGACGCTATGCTCTCGGGTACTGAAGCCCAGATTGCCATAAAGCTTTTTGGTGATGATCTTGCAAAGTTGTATAATATCGGAAATCAGGTCAAACACAGCATATCGGAAGTCGAAGGTGTCGTTGACGTGAATATTGAGCAACAGGTTGAACGTCCGCAGCTCGACATCCGTCCCAAGCGCGACATGCTTGCCTACTATGGTGTGACAATGGGTGAATTCGCTGATTTTATAAATGTGGCGCTTGCAGGCGAAAAAGTTTCCCAAGTGTATGAAAACGGATTTCCCTACGATCTCACTCTGCGTATGGCTCCTGAAAGCCGCAGCTCTATGGAGGAGATTTCTGATCTTGTCATTGACACCGACAAGGGCAAGGTCCCGTTGAGTGAGGTTGCGGAAATTGTTTCCACGACAGGTCCTAATACGATTAACCGTGAAAATGTCAGCCGTCGCATCGTGATTTCAGCCAACGTGGCAGACCGTGATTTGCGCGGTACAGTTAATGACATCCGTTCGGCTATTGAGTCGGAAATCACTCTTCCGGAAGGATATTTCATAAGCTATGGCGGACAGTTTGAGAATGAGGCCAAGGCTTCGGCTACTCTTGCCCTCGTTTCGCTCGTCGCGTTGATAATCATCTTCCTGCTCCTTTACGGTCAGTACCACAGCGTCAGCCAGTCGCTGGTGATTCTCTTGAATATGCCGTTGGCCATTATCGGCGGGGTGATTCTTCTGCGCCTAACCGGTGGTGAACTCAATATTCCTGCAATCATTGGTTTCATTTCCCTGCTTGGCATCACCACCCGCAACGGTATGCTGCTGATGTCGCGATATGACCAGTTGCGCGCCGAAGGAGTCAGTCTGCATGAACGCATTATGCATGGCTCGGCTGACCGTCTCAACCCTATTCTGATGACGGCTTTGAGTTCGGCTCTTGCACTCATCCCATTGGCTGTTAATGGTGATAAACCCGGTAATGAGATTCAGTCGCCTCTGGCCATAGTGATTCTTGGAGGTCTTCTGACATCTACAGTCCTCAATATTTTCATTGTCCCGCTCGTCTACCGTTACATTAACCGCAGCGAGGAGAAATAATAAAATTTTACTAACTTTGCACTCCGCAAAAGAGTATTTTAACTAATTTGACAGAATAACCCATTGTATGTTAAAAAAACTTAGTATTATTGTTCTTTCCCTTCTGCCAACAACAATTTTTGCATCTGACTATGACGATGCCGTCAACACAATCTTGTCCAATAATCTTACACTCAAATATGGTGTAGCTGAAAATGCAGCCACCATTGAAGAGCTGAAAGCTGAAAATACATTGGAAGCTCCGGAAATCTCGTTTGAAAATCTCTGGGGATCTAAAGAGGCCGGTGACAAGCGTAATTTCTCCATAGGGCAGTCTTTTGATTGGCCGGGAGTGTATGCTGCACGGCGTGACGCTATAAGAAAATCTGAAACTGCGATGCAATATCTTCGGGAGTCGGAGATTCTGGCGACACGTATGGAAATCCGGGTTGCCCTTATCGACCTTGTGTATGTCCGTCAGCGTATTGCGACTACCAAGAAAATCTGTGAGGGAATGGCTGCTATGGTTGATTACTTCAAAGAAGCAGTTGACAAAGGATTGGAAACTCGCCTTGATTACAACAAGGCGGTGGTTGAACATATAAACGCAGCCCGTGAATTAAAAACGCTGAAAAGTGAAGAAGCGGTGTTGCTGGCAGGACTTCAGAACCTTAACGGAGGACAACCGGTAAGCTCTATTGTAGATAAAATCCAAGATTGCTATCCTCATGCCAATCTTGAGGCTTTGCGTCCGAATCGTGAGAATCTGCGTGTGAAGGATCCCGCAATGGCTGCATCAGCAGCTGCATTGGAGGCTCAGAAATCGCTCGTAAAAGTGGAAAAACGCTCGTTGCTTCCCGGCTTTTCAGTCGCTTATCTCCATGAATGGGAGGCCGGTGAGACTTTCAATGGCCTTTCGGTTTCAGTTACTTTGCCTTTCCTGACTCAGCGTCGCAAAACTAAGGCTGCTGTGATGAGGCTGGAAACTCAAGCACTTGAAAGTGAAATGTCACTTATAAAACTTGAATCCGAATTGAGCGGTGAATATGAAACAGCTCTCGCTTATCAGGAGCTGCTTGATGAGTATCGCGGAGTCATGGATGATGACTCAAATTTCGAACTGCTAAAAAAGGCTCTTGATGCCGGTCAGATCAACTTCCTGACCTACATGCAGGAACTCAACTATTTCCTCACGGCACGTCGGGATTTCCTTGACATACACTATCGTTATCATCTTGCTTTGGCACGTTTGCAAAGATATGAATGATGGAAGTGATATAATTTTAAACGGCGCATGGTTATTTCGAAATGACCATGCGCCGTTTTACTTGTGTATGTTTCCTTTACAGGATGCCTATAAGCTGATTCCCTGATTTTTCATGAATTCCTTGTAGACCCTTGAAAATTGTTCGTTAGAGGACTTGGGGTAACGTACTTCCGCAAAGACCTGCGCGAGATTCTCCTTATTGTTTTCTTTCACGAACTGCTTTGAGGCGGGTAATGCCTCCTTCTCTGCATAGAATTCGGTGAGCGCACCATCAGATGGATTTTTGTAATGACCATGATGCACGATAGCCTCGATGGGCAGACGTTCTTGAAGTTCGGGTGACTCGGCGGGATAGCCGACTGTCACGGTTATTACAGGCACCACATCCGATGGCAGATTGAGTGTCTCCGCGATTTGGCCGGCATTATAGGTCGTTGTGCCGAGATAGCAAGTTCCGAGGCCGTTCATTTCTGCGATGGTGACAAATTGCTGTGCGAAAAGCGACGTGTCAATGACACCCCAAGTGAATCCCTGCAGATTGTTGAGCCCCGGGTCTGCATTGTTCAGTCTGCACCAGCGGTTGAATCTGTTGAAGTCAAGACAGAATGTCAGGACGGCTTTCGCGTTCGTTATTGCGGGCTGGTTGAAATGGGCCGGGGCAAGCTTGGCAATCTCGTCAGGGTCTGTGGAGACTATGACGGAATATGTCTGCATGTTTCCCGTATTGGCTGCGCGAGCTGCATCCTCAAGCATTTTGTCAATCAAGGTCAGATCAACCTGACGTGTGGAATCATATTTGCGGATTGTGCGTCGCGAAGAGAAATAATCTGGAGTATTCATGATGTTAAACAAAAATAATAGTTGATAAAATCCGTCGAGGACGAAAGGGAGTGCAAGTTACGATTTTATTATCGGATGTAAATAACTTAGGCGAGAAAATTTTGCAAGATAGGAAATATTTGGCCAACTTTGCATCCGCAAAAGTAAAGGACACAATTCTATATAGCAATCTAATAGTAATGGAAAAAGCGAAATATACTTTCGAGGAAGCTTATAATGCCTCGGTCAAGTATTTCGGTGGTGATGAACTCGCCGCGAGAGTATGGGTAAGCAAGTATGCCCTTAAGGATTCTGAAGGGAATATTTATGAGCTGACTCCTGCCGACATGCACCATCGTCTTGCCTCCGAACTCGCAAGGATTGAAGCGAAATACCCCAATCCGATGAGCGAGAAAGAGGTATATGATCTTCTCGACGGTTTCAATTATATCGTGCCTCAGGGCAGCCCCATGGCAGGAATCGGTAATAATTTTCAGACCGGTTCTCTGTCCAACTGCTTTGTAATCGGTCTTGACGGACATCCGGACTCTTACGGAAGCATCATCAAGATTGACGAGGAGCAGGTTCAGTTGATGAAGCGCCGTGGCGGTGTCGGTCATGACATGAGCGATCTTCGCCCAAAAGGTACGCCCGTCAAAAACTCGGCTCTGACCTCGACAGGTCTTGTCCCCTTCATGGAACGCTACTCCAACTCGACCCGTGAAGTGGCGCAGGATGGACGACGCGGTGCGCTGATGCTCACTGTTGCCATCAAGCATCCGGATTCAGAGCGTTTCATCGATGCCAAACTCGAACAGGGCAAGATAACAGGTGCCAACGTATCGGTTAAAATCGACGATGATTTCATGCGCTGCGTGGAAGCAGAGAAGACCTACACCTGTCAATTTCCGATTGACAGCAATGAACCTGAAGTGAAATCCGAGATTGACGCGAAAGCACTCTGGAGCAAAATTGTATTTAACGCATGGAAGTCGGCCGAACCCGGTGTGCTCTTCTGGGATACTATTTTGCGCGAATCTCTTCCTGATTGCTATGCTGATCTGGGTTTCCAGACTGTTTCAACCAATCCCTGTGGAGAAATTCCGCTTTGCCCTTACGACAGTTGTCGTCTGCTTGCCGTCAACCTTTATTCTTATGTGAAGAATCCGTTTACTTCTGAAGCATACTTTGATTTCGATTTGTTCCGTGAACATATAGTGAAAGCTCAGAGGCTCATGGACGACATCATTGATCTTGAAATGGAGAAGATTGATGCCATCATCGAAAAAATCAAGGGTGATCCGGAGAGCATGGAGGTGAAGGATACAGAGCTTAACCTTTGGTTAAAGATAAAGACAAAGACTCTCAAAGGACGCCGTACAGGTCTCGGCACAACAGGCGAGGGAGATATGATTGCCGCCCTCGGTCTCCGTTACGGCACACCCGAAGCAACTGAAAAATCTGTCGAGGTGCATCGTGCGCTTGCGCTTGCTGCCTTTGCTTCGTCTGTTCAGATGGCTAAGGAACGTGGTGCGTTTGAAGTCTATGATGCTGAACGCGAGCGCAACAATCCTTATATCTCCCGTCTGCGTGAGGCTGCTCCGGAACTCGTGGCGGATATGGAACAGAATGGCCGTAGAAACATCGCCTGCCTGACTATTGCGCCGACCGGCACCACATCCCTCATGACCCGTACATCTTCCGGTATCGAACCGGTATTCATGCCTGTCTACAAACGTCGTCGCAAGGTAAATGCCAATGATGTTGATGTCCATATTGATTTTGTGGATGAGTCCGGGGATGCTTTTGAGGAATACATTGTATATCATCCTAAATTCCTTGAGTGGATGCGCATCAACGGCATCGAACCTCGCCGTGACTTCTCGCAGGTGGAGCTTGATGAGCTGGTTGCCCGTTCACCTTACAACAAAGCTACTGCAAATGACATTGATTGGCTTGAAAAAGTCAAGATGCAGGGCGCGGTGCAGAAGTGGGTTGACCACTCGATTTCCGTAACCATCAATCTTCCCGCTGATACATCTGTTGAGCTTGTTGACCGCCTTTACATGGAAGCTTGGAAAGCCGGATGCAAGGGCTGTACAATCTATCGTGACGGTTGCCGTTCAGGTGTGTTGATTTCTGTAGGAGAAAACAAGAAGAAGGATAGAGAGAAAGGAGTGGAATCAGCCGGTACTGACGCTCCCCAGTCGATTGACGGCAAAAACGCTCTTCCAAGTGCTGATGTCATTGCTGCCATGCCCAAGGTTAAACGCCCGAACGAGCTTGAAGCTGATGTGGTCCGCTTCCAGAACAACAAGGAAAAGTGGATTGCTTTCGTCGGACTCAAAGATGGTCGTCCATACGAAATCTTCACCGGTCTTGCCGATGACGACGACGGTATTTTCTGCCCGAAATCTGTGTCGAAGGGAAAAATCATCAAGGCTACGGATGACAAGGGCACAAAGCGCTACGACTTCCAGTTCATCAACAAACGTGGATACAAGACCACCATTGAAGGTCTTTCGGATAAATTCAATCCTGAATACTGGAATTATGCGAAACTGATTTCCGGTGTGCTCCGTTACGGAATGCCTATTGACCAGGTTATCAAACTCGTCAATGGCCTTGAACTTGATTCGCAATCAATCAACACTTGGAAGATGGGTGTTGAACGAGCCTTGAAGAAGTATCTTCCTTCAGGCACTCCTGCCGGTGGTCAGAAATGTCCGAACTGTGGACAGGAAACCCTCGTTTATCAGGAAGGTTGCCTCATCTGTACATCTTGTGGTTCATCCCGTTGCGGATAAGACCAAGAATATATAATTGTGCCGGATTGAATTAAAGGCACAAAATACTGCAAGGGCAAAGAAACAACGGCTGTGATGCCAATCAGTTTCTTTACCCTTGCTATATTTTATAATATTCGATTATAGGATGTCTTTAAGATTTACGGACTTGTTGTGGTCAGTCAGATAAAGAGGGGTGCGCGGGCTGTATGAGCTTGAAAACAAAGACGCCGTTCGGTCTACCTTGCCTTTGTCAACCTTGATTCCGGCCATATCGAGAGCTGTTGGTGTGAAGGAGCGCGAGCTTGAGATGAGTTTGCTGATATTGGTACGGAGCAGTGAGCCCTGCTTAGGGTATCCTTCACGATATGAATCTGAAAGCCATGCGACAAACGGAACATGGACTTGGTTCATGGATGGACGAGGCGAGGCGTGGAGAAAGTGAGTTGAACCGTTGTCAAAAATATCCTCTCCATGGTCCGACGTATATAGCAAGCCTGATTTCGCTTCCGGGATTGATTCAAGCCTCTTGATACATTCGTCGAGAAAGCGGTCTGTTGCAACGATAGTGTTATCGTATGCATTCACGAGTTGTTCGCGATTGCGCTTGACGGCTTCTTCGTAGTCACAGGGTGTGAAACGTTTATCCTCATCCGCATAACGGTCGAGATAGTTGAAATGGGAGCCGTAGGTGTGGATGACGACCAATTGTTTCACGGCTCCATTCGCTATTATTTCGTCGAGCACCGGCAGAAGTTCGGAGTCCGGTTTCCTGTTTATTTCCAATGGATTTCCACCAAGATCATTTTCCTTGATGAATATGGTGGTATCGCTTTCGAATGCAAAAAAATCAATGAAAGAATGATTGTAACGCTGATTCGAAAGGAATGCAGTAGAGAATCCTGCTTCCTTGAAAGCTGTCACAACGCTTTTGACTCGATATATGTCTGTATCGAAGTTGGTTGCATCAACGGGACTCAGAAGCATCGGGACACTTTTATGTGTGGTATTGCTTTCGCTATATGCCTTCTTCCCTGAGACTATATTGTCTCTTGCTGATAAACGCGGTGTTGTATTCCGGTCATAGCCGAGCAGATGCCAGTTGGCCGCGCGGGATGTCTCGCCGATTACGAGCAGGTATATCTCACGTTCATCCTTCGGATGAGTGGATTGCGCATTGTAACGAAAGTCTGCCGAAGTCTGATGATATTCCGATGTCCGTTTTGTGCGGTCAAAAGCAAGGTAAATATTATAACCGACATTGACAGGATACAGGTCGCTTTTGGTCGAGTAGGGGGTCGGAGCACGGAAAGAACATACCAATAGCCCTGCGCCTATGAGACACACGACAGATGCAATTTTGAAATTGCTCTTGACAAAAATCGGTGTAAGTTGTATTTTCTTGCGGATGAATATATATGCTATTATGAGTGAAGGAACGTAGAGCAGAATGACGAATGTGATTACAGGCAGCATGTTGCCGAGTAGTTCAGTCACTTCCGATGAATTCGTCGTGACAAGATTCAAAAACATGTCCACGGCTATTACGCTTCGTCCGTAAAGGTTGAGCAAAACGAGCTGAAATGCGGCAAAAAACACGAGCGGAAACATCAGCCAGATGCTGCGTCCCAATTTTGGCGAGAGGCTTAGCAAAAGGTAAATGATGCCACCGGGGAGCACGATATTTGTGATTGCCCCCAGCGGAGTCAGAGGCTCGGTATATGACAGTATGACATTCGGCAGCAGCAATGACAGCAAAAAGAAATAGTAGACAATATTCTTAAACATGAGACTAACCGAATTTAAATTAGAATTATGGATATTTGAAAGCCGTTTCGGATGACGGCCACTTGTGGAAAGACATCCACCGGATGCCTGGAACAATTCTGTATAAGAATGAAGCTTAGAAAGCCTCGTTTATGCTGAAAAGAAAACCGGAGGAATGTTTGCCAAAACCGAAGTCGAGTCTGACGTTGGAATTTTTCTTGAATTCCCAACGGTAACCGATTCCGGCTTCCGGGAGGAAACGTTTGAAACAGATGTCTGTCAGCTTATGGTACACTGTTCCTACTCCGGCCCAGACTGCTATTCCTGAACGGCGATAGACATGCTGGCGCAATTCAAAGTACAGGTCTGTTTCGCATTTGTCACGGTAACGGCCCTTGTAATAAGCCCTGATGGCATTACCGTCAAGACTCGGAAGCTTGCCCCAGGGAGTATGACCGAAGGTCCATTTTCCATGAATGCGTGAAGCAAGTACTCCGCCGTTCCATACAGTCCGGTATAAGTTATAACCGATTTCTGTGCTCGTGAATGCACGGTTACTGTTTCCGAAAAAACGGGGCGAGAACAGTTGGGTCAATTCAAAGAGATGACCGCTGTTCGGGGCTGTAAGGTTGTCGCGGGTGTCCGATTGCAGCAACGCACCGGCGGATATTGTCCAATATCGGAGGTCCTCACCCTGCCACGGAGTGTAATCGCTGATGCTGTGTGCGTTTGTATAGCTCACTTCAATGGCCGGACCAAGGAAGATGTTGTTGACGAGCCTCCATTCGTAATCTGCTGCAAGAGTTATATCGAAAAGGCTGTATTCCGTTTTATTGGCATTATCATTCCCCCACTTATATCCTATTCCCCAGAAATAAGTATTGAACGATACAAAGTCGAGAGAGTAATTCAATCGTCGTGTATCTTTCGGGAAAACATGAGTACCCTCAATGCCGATAGAATAATATTTTTTTGTGGCCAGACTGCCTGTAAGGGATACATTGGATGTCGGAAGCAATGTGTCGGATGGACAAGTGGAATAGTCGCCCGCAATAATCAGCCCGATGCCAAAACCTTTCTCGCTTGTGTAAAATGGGCCTCCTAACGGGGCAAAATTCGGTCGCCGTGTGAGTTTGCGCTTATTGCTCTGATGAAAGTATTCAATTACGCGCGACACGATGTTACCTTTCTTTTCCGGCACGGATACTGTGGCTGAATCAGTTGCAGCAAAGCCCTCGACCGGCATTTCCTCTGCATTGATAGCGAGAGGAAACACCGATAGAAGAACTGGTATAAATAAATAGTTAACGTGACGAAACATGTCTGCAAATTTACATAAATAAATAGTTTCAACCATCCTCGGTTGAGGACTAAGATTGGACATTGAGTATAATATCCTTTCCTATTTTAGAAACGCTGTGGGATGTAAATAAGTTTCAGACGAGTTGCGTTATCGCAAGAGAGTAGATGCTGATGCGTGTCGACGGAGATGCGCTTTTGATTGCCTCCATACAGCTTAGCAATGTGGCTCCGGTAGTGATCACATCATCTACAAGAAGGATATGCTTATTCTCGATAGCTTCCCGGTTTTTGACCCTATAGATGTTGCGTGTGTTAAGCAGGCGTTCGTGGGCGTTTTTCCGGGTTTGGGTCCGGTGATATGAGGCGGCAAGTGCATCGGCAAGGGGTAGGGCGGTTGCCGCGTTGATGCCAAGGGCTATTTCTTCAGCCTGATTATAGCCACGTTGAAGTTGCTTCAACGGATGAAGCGGGACGGGGACAATCAAATCCACGTCATCAAAAAATCCATCACCGACCAAGGTCCGTGAATGTTCCTCAGCCAATGTTTTTCCAACAATCGGCCGACCCCGATACTTGGTGTCATGTATCAACCGTGAATATTTGTTTTCCCGGTAGTAATAAAAGAGTGATGTCGCATTCTCGATGGGATGGCCGATAGAGAACAGTCGTTCATGGATATGGTTAGGACGGAATCTATGGAGATTAGTCACCGGCAATCCGACACGACACTCCAGGCACATTATCCGTTCACCTCTTACGAGAGTGCGCTGACAGACAGTGCAGAGGTTGGGGAATATGAGATTGACAAAACCTTCGGTCCATGCAAGGCATTGCTGTTTGAGGTTGGAGAGAGACATGATAGAAATAAGTGCTTATTCTGTCGATTCGTGAAGTGAGGAAATATCGCTGCGCATGATGTCTGCCACAATGGGATATTCAAACCCTCTCGTCATAGCGAATTTTATAATTTTTATTTTTGCTTCGCGGCTCAAGGGCCACTCTTTCAGTTGACGTGCTTTTGCTCTCATCACCCTTTGGGCTATTGAGCGATAGGCTTTGGACTCCTCGACATCATCGAAATCCTCACATGCGATTTCTATAACTGACGGAGAAAGGCGTTTTGCCCACAGTCCCTGCTGGATTTTCCTACGCCCCCAGCCACTGAAATGAAGTTTGTCGTGGGCGTAGGCTTTTGCAAAACGTACATCATCAATGAAATTCAGTTCTTCGAGGCGTTGGATAACCTTGTTGGCATCGGAGGCTGAGAGTCCCCATGCCGATAATTTTTTCAGTATATCAGGGGTGCATTGCTCACACTTGGCGCACAGTCCTGCCGCACGCGAAAGCGCGTTTTCGTATGTAAGAGGTACACTGCGTTTCAACATTTTTCAGCCTTATTTCTTTGCAATCATGAAACGGATTTTAGAGTGCATGTCGGGCAATAGCTGGACATCGCTCCAACCCTCCTTACGCATCCAGTCTGCAAGCTCATCGGCGGTCAGAGGATTCAGTTCAAAATACAGCGTTCCGTTATCGGCAAGTGCTTCGTGAGAATATGTAGCAATGGCCTTGTAGAATTTCAGCGCATCATTATCCGGCACAAAAAGAGCGAGGTGTGGTTCGTGGTCCAACACGTTCTTGTCCATCTCCTGCTTTTCGCTTTCCATGACGTATGGCGGATTGGACACGATGATGTCATATTGACCGTCTGCAGGGGTAAGGTTAAGTGCATCCGCTTTGCGAAAGTCCACTTTGACTTTCTGATCTGACGCATTCTCCCTGGCTACAGCTAAGGCCGCATCCGAAATGTCAATACCCGTTACTGAAGGAAAATTCAGTGATTTCGCAAGAGCAACCGCAATGCAACCGCTTCCTGTGCAGACATCGAGCACACGAAGGTCATTTCCGGAATTTTCCTTGACAATCATGTCCACGAGCTCTTCCGTCTCCGGACGTGGAATCAGGACATCCGGTGTGACTTTCAAGGTCATGCCGTACCAATAGGTATCTCCATATATATATTGCACCGGTTCTCCCGCAAGGAGTTTGTCGACAGCCTCATTGACTCTGCCGATTGTGAAATCCGAGACCTCCTTGTCAGCGCGGAGAAGAAGTTCAACCTGATTCCATCCTTTGACATGTTCCATGATTGTTCGGAGAAGCCAAGTAGTCTCTCCATCTCCATAGATAGGTGCGAGTTTCCCTCGGGCCTCATCCATTAATTGTCGTAAGGTAGTCATGATTATAATTTTTTCAAGTGAACATCTGTTTGTCTGTTTATTTGTCTGCCAGCGGGAGCTCAATCGCGAATGTCGTACCGACACCGATTTCCGATTTCTTTACATAAATCAGACCTCCGTGATACTCTTCGATAATGCGTTTGGTCAATGTCAGTCCAAGACCCCAGCCTCGGCTCTTTGTCGTGAAACCGGGATTGAAGATTGCCTTCTGGTTTTTGCGGGCTATGCCCTTTCCTGTATCTGATATTTCTATCAGCGCTTTTGCTTTCTCAGGGCGTATTGTTATGGAGATTGAACCGCTTCCCTCCATTGCATCGACAGCATTTTTTATGAGGTTTTCCATGACCCATTCTGTCAGTGGAGGAGATAAGGTTACAATCAGCGCCTCCGACCAAGGCTCAACCGTCAGGCTTATACGGCGGGAAATACGGGTGGCCATGTAGTCGGCTGCATGTTCGACAATATCATTTATGTTATAGGGTTCCATCGAAGGACGCGACCCTATTTTTGAAAAGCGGGATGCAATGGTTGAAAGCCGTTTCACATCCTTATTCATTTCCGCGACGGTTTCAGGGCTGACTCCCGACTCTTCGAGCAGTTCCATCCATGCCATCAGCGAGGAAATCGGAGTCCCGAGCTGATGTGCGGTCTCCTTTGACAAACCGACCCAAACCTTGTTTTGTTCAGCGCGTTTCGTTGACGACACGGCATAGTAGACAATCAGCACGAAGGCCAGAAGGACAAGGAGCTGGACGTATGGATAAAAACTCAGACTCTTCAACACCTTCGAATCCTCATAGTAAAGCCATTGTTTTCCGGCCTCACCCATATCTATTTCAATCACATTTTGGGTGTTGCGCAGTTCCGAAAGTTTTTCAGTCAGAAATTTCCGGTTGGTTTCGCTCAATGAAAACAACGAAAGCGAATCCACCGGTTCCGGCAGTGAAAAGTTGCGCTGCATGATAATTTCGCCTGCGTCATCCGTGAGGAGCACCGGAATTGTCCGGTTGCGTTCGATGATTGATAGCAGGAAGTCGACATTTGCACCCGAATGATTGTCGGGGCTTGGGGGATTCACAAGTTCGCGCGTGGCATCTGCCCAAATCTGCATCCTTTCGCGCTCCTGTTCAGAAAGATCGCTGACAAGCGAGTCGGAATACAGCAAGAATACGCTTACCACCACTATTGACAGCAGCAGGAAGCCAATGAAGCCACGACGGCGAAGATCATAAATATTGGGATTCAAGGCAGAGGGTTTGAATGTCGTTGGACACAGAGTATTAGTGTGGTGGATAAACAAAACTGATAGGACTAATTGGCCCGATAAAAAGCCTGTTAGTCCTATCAGCCTTATTTTGTCAGCGTGATCAGACTGAGTGATCAGTGCTTGTCATCGACAATAGCACAACCGGAGCAACGGTTGGAAATTTCAGTGAAGAAATCGTTACCCTTGTCGTCAACGAGGATGAAAGCGGGGAAGTCTTCAACTTCAATCTTCCAGATAGCTTCCATGCCGAGTTCGGGATATTCAAGAAGCTCTACTTTCTTGATGCTGTTCTGAGCGAGGATAGCTGCGGGACCACCGATGGAGCCGAGGTAGAAACCGCCATGCTTATGACATGCGTCAGTCACCTGCTTGCTGCGGTTGCCCTTGGCAATCATGACCATTGAACCACCTGCATCCTGGAACTGATCAACGTATGAGTCCATACGTCCGGCTGTCGTCGGGCCGAAAGAGCCTGAAGGCATACCCTCGGGAGTTTTTGCAGGACCTGCATAGTAGATGGGGTGATCTTTGAGATACTGAGGCATGGGCTCACCCTTGTCAAGACGTTCTTTGATTTTGGCGTGTGCGATGTCGCGGCCAACAATGATAGTTCCGTTGAGCGAGAGGCGGGTTGCCACGGGATATTTTGTGAGTTCGGCAAGAATCTCCGACATCGGACGGTTCAGGTCAATCTTGACTGCATTTCCTTCGCCCTGCTTGCGATATTCTTCAGGAATAAGTTCGCCGGGATTGCTGTCAAGTTTCTCAATCCAGAGACCTTCACGGTTGATTTTTGCCTTGATATTGCGGTCGGCCGAGCAAGATACGCCAAGTCCGACGGGGCACGATGCACCGTGGCGGGGAAGACGGATGACACGGATGTCATGAGCGAAATATTTTCCACCGAACTGTGCGCCGAGACCGAGACGTTCAGCTTCTTTCTTAAGTGTGGCTTCAAGTTCTTTGTCGCGGAAGGCGTGGCCATACTCATTGCCGTGGTCGGGAAGATTGTCATAATACTTCACGGAAGCTTTCTTGACAGTCTCAAGATTCTTTTCAGCCGAAGTGCCGCCGATGACAAATGCGATATGGTAAGGAGGACAAGCCGCAGTTCCGAGGCTCTTCATCTTCTCAACAAGGAAGGGGATGAGTGTCTTGGGATTGAGGATAGCTTTGGTCTCCTGATAGAGATATGTCTTGTTTGCTGAACCGCCACCTTTGGCAACGAAGAGGAATTTATATTCATCACCTTCGCCTGCGTGGATGTCGATCTGGGCGGGAAGGTTGCAACCGGTGTTGACCTCATCGTACATTGTGAGAGGTGCGTTCTGCGAATAGCGGAGATTGTCGGTGGTGTAGGTCAGATATACACCCTTGCTGATTTTCTCCTCGTCATCACATCCGGTGTAGACATTCTGTCCCTTTTCGCCGTGTACGATAGCTGTACCGGTATCCTGGCAGAAGGGGAGAGCGCCTTTCGCTGCCACCTCTGCATTGCGGAGCATTGTAAGGGCAACGAATTTGTCGTTTTCCGATGCTTCGGGGTCAGAGAGGATTTTAGCCACCATCTCGTTGTGTTCGCGACGGAGCATGAAAGCATTGTCGTGTGTGCAGGCACGGGCAAGCACTGTGAGGGCTTCAGGGTCAACTACGAGAAATTCGTGACCGCCCCAGTTCTCAACTTTGACGTAGTCAGAGGTGAGCTTGTAGTATTCGGTCGTATCAGGCCCGAGGGGGAACATGGGCTGATAGTGGAAAGGTTTGGTTGCCATTATCAATTATGATTTGATGATTTTACACTTGGATATTTCTTGTGACGACAAATTTACAAACTAAATTTTGAACGGCAAGCGAAACGTTAAGTTAAATTTCACGTTTCATGCCGGAATTTGAGCACTTGGCCGCCTTCTCGCCATCTCCGCTTCAACTTCTTATTTGAACTTTTATGGAATTTTTGTTGAATTTTTTATGGAATCTGTAGTTTTATATTTAAAATTTATTACTTTTGCAGTGGCCTCTTGACAAAGAGAGGTGTTAACCGAAAATCTATCATAACTCATGGATTTAGTCATCCTCAATGACTCCAAACCTCGCCGGCTGGCATTTTACCTCGCAGAAGAGGAGTATCTTGCCCGGCGTTATCCTGACCGCGATTTCTTCTTTGCCTGGCAAGTGGAACCGTCGGTTATAATCGGGCGAAACCAGTTGCTCGAAAAAGAGATTAATGTGGATTTTTGCCATGAAAACGGCGTCGGGATTTTCCGTCGCAAGAGTGGAGGCGGTGCTGTCGTGGCCGACATGAATAATATAATGTTTTCCTATATCACATCGTCGGACGATGTCTGTACCACTTTCAGTGACTATACCTCTATGGTTGCGGAAGCACTCCGTGAACTTGGACTTGATGCCTCGGATAATTCGAGAAACGATATATTGATAGGTGAGCGCAAAGTTTCAGGAAACGCATATTATCATCTTCCGGGACGAAGTATCGTTCACGGAACCATGTTGTATGACTACGATCCGGTCCTTATGGCCAATACACTCCGTCCGTCGAAGACAAAACTAGCATCCCACGGTGTGCAGTCGGCCCGAAGTCGTGTGACAACCGTTAAGGAGCATCTTCCGGAACTTTCAATCAACGAGTTCCTGACGCATATACTTAAAAGTGTCCCCAAAGGAGGAAACACACTCACACTTTCTCCGGAAGATATAAAGGCAATCGAGGAGATTGAAGCGACATATTATCATCCCGGTTGGCTTGAAGGTAAGAATCCGAAAGGCTCCGTGCATTATTCCGAACGTCTGGAAGGAATTGGAGAAATCGGTGTGGATCTCACCTTGTCCAAAGGGATAATTGATTCGCTTGTCCTGACCGGAGATTTCCTTGAAAATACTGATTCGGAGGATTGTCTGTCAAGATTGCTCAGAGGTGTGGCCTACACCCGCCGGGATGTAAGTGAGGCCTTGCAGCAATGCAATCTGCCATCAATTATTCCCGGACTGACTGCCGAACAATTCATCAACCTCATATTTGATTAAAAACCTTAGAAAAACAACCTTATAATACCTGTCCAAATTATGGAAGAATTAAGAAAAACATGTCTTCATGACAAACATGTCGGCCTCGGTGCACAGATGAGTCCGTTCGGAGGATTCGACATGCCTATCCAGTATTCCGGTATTGTTGAAGAACACAATGCCGTCCGCAATAATTGTGGTGTATTTGATGTGTCACACATGGGCGAAGTCCTTGTGACCGGTCCTGAAGCTGAAAAATATGTCAACTATATATTTTCCAATGATGTCGAAGGTCTGCCTGACGGTGGTATCCTCTATGGCATGATGCTCAACCATAACGGTGGAGTGGTCGACGATTTGCTTGTCTACAAGCGCGGAGAAAATCATTTCCTGCTTGTCATAAATGCCTCCAACATCGCCAAAGATGTGGCTTGGATCGAAGAGCAGGCAAAGAACTTCAACGTTGACATCAAGAATATCAGTGACGAGACGGGCGAAATCGCTGTCCAAGGTCCGGAAGCAGAAGCCGCTCTTGAAGAAATCCTCGCGATTCCATGCAAGGAACTTACTTTCTATACATTTAAGGAACTCGACCGTGACGGAAAGCATCTTATTGTAAGCCGCACCGGTTACACAGGTGAGGATGGATTTGAAATCTACGCCGATCATGAAACCATCCGCGATCTTTGGGACAAATTGATGGCCTCAGGCAAGGTTGCTCCCTGCGGGCTCGGTTGCCGTGACACACTCCGTTTTGAAGTAGGCCTCCCGCTCTATGGCGATGAGCTTGCCGATGACATTACTCCGGTCGAAGCCTGTCTGTCAATGTTTGTCAAACTCAACAAACCTGAATTCATAGGTCGTGAAGTCATCGAACGTCAAAAGGCGGAAGGCGCTCCCCGCAAGCTCGTGGGCCTTGAACTGGCCGACCGTGCCATTCCCCGTCACGGTTACGAGGTGCTTAACGCTGATGACGAGGTCATCGGCTATGTGACCACAGGCTATCGCGGAATCTCGGTTGACAAGAGCATTGCTGCCGCGCTAATCCAGACACCATACGCAGTAAAGGACAACGAACTGAAAATCCGCATCCGACGCAAGACTTTCCCCGCAAAAGTCGTTGCAAAAAAATTCTATAAGAAATCATACAAGAAATAACTATCATTTTAAATAATCAACCCAACCCTTCACATTTTAAAATTTACAATTATGAGCAAGACATATTATTCTCCCTCTCACGAATACGTTACAGTTGATGGCAACATCGGTTATATCGGTATCAGCGATTACGCACAGCAAGCACTCGGTAATGTTGTCTATGTCGACATGCCGGAAGATGGTGATGACCTGGTGGCAGGCGAGGATTTCGGTGCTGTTGAGAGCGTCAAGGCTGCAAGCGATCTTTTCGCTCCTGTCAGCGGTGCAGTTGTTGAAATCAACGAACAGCTCATCGACAATCCCCGCCTCATCAACGAAGATGCAATGTCCAACTGGATTGTCAAGGTTGAACTTACAGATCCGTCCGAACTCGATAAACTTATGGACGAGGAGGCTTACCGCGCGCACTGCGAGGCTGAAAAGCACTGATACATATCATCAACCTCTGTATTTCACCCGAAACACCCTCTTAAAACGTGACACACAGATATTTTCCACATACACCAGAGGACATTGCAGCAATGCTTGAACGCTGCGGCATGAAAAGCCTTGAAGAGCTTTACAGCGATGTCCCCGAAAGCCTGAAACTGAAGCGCGACTATGAGCTTCAGCCTCAGATGAGCGAAAAAGAGGTCCGCGATTTCTTCGAGGAACTTGCCGTTCGCAATCAGCCATTGACATGTTTTGCCGGAGCCGGTTTCTATGACCATTATACTCCCGCTGTGGTGCAGTCAATTGCCGCACGTTCGGAATTCCTCACCGCTTATACCCCTTATCAGCCTGAAATCTCGCAGGGAACACTGCAATATATCTTCGAGTATCAGTCGATGATGACACAGTTGACCGGCATGGAGGTTTCAAACGCATCGATGTATGACGGCACGACCGCTTTGGCCGAGGCCATGCTTATGGCTGTCAGTCATGCGCGCAAGAAAAACCGCGTGATTGTCTCCGCCACCCTCAATCCGATTTACCGCGAGGTAATTGATACATACGCACACTATCATGGCGTGACAGTCGATACAATTCCGGAGGTCGACGGAATCACAGATCTCAACGCGATGCGCGAGATGCTTGCCGCCGGAGATGTTGCAGGAGTGATTCTGCCGACACCTAATTTCTATGGCATTCTGGAAGACTATACCGGAGTGGCCGATGCTGTCCATGCAGCCAAAGCGCTTCTTATCATGACCGCTCCCGCTTCGACTCTTGGAGTAATCCGCACACCCGGAGAGTGGGGAGCTGATATTGCCGCCGGTGAGGCGCAGTCGCTCGGTATGCCACTGAACTTCGGAGGACCTTATCTCGGCTATATCTGCTGTACAAAAGCACTCATCCGCAAACTTCCCGGCAGAATCGTAGGTGCGACTACCGATGCTGACGGTCAGCGCGTGTTCGTTCTTACACTTCAGGCCCGCGAACAGCATATCCGTCGCGACAAGGCTACTTCAAACATCTGTTCCAACCAAGGACTTATGGCTCTCTATGTAGCGATGTATCTCTCTCTCATGGGAGCGAAAGGACTGCGTGAGGTCAACGAGCTTTCCGCTGCTGGTGCCCATTATCTTGCCAACCGCCTCGTTGAAAGCGGAGCGTTTGAACTCAAATATCCCGAACGTCCCTTCCTCAATGAATTTGTCGTTAAATTCAAAGGAGAAGTCAAGCTTGCCGATTTTGTTGAAGTCTGCAATTCCTGTGGCTGTCTGCCCGGTGTCATGATTTCCGACGACGAACTCCTTGTATGCGTCACGGAGACCCGTACCAAGGAGGAGATTGACCGATATGCGTGGCGTGCGGAAACTTTTTCGAAAGCTACCGTTCCGGCGATGAACAATACTGATATGTCCAACTGATTGAAGTCCCGAAACCATGAATAAGAAATATTACGGAAAAGTAATTTTTGAGCTCTCGCGTCCGGGACGTCAGGGCTATAGTCTACCCGCCAACGGTTGCGAGGATGCTCTCGCCGGACTTCCGTCCGATTTGCTTCGCACGAAATCTCCGGAACTTCCCGAAGTGGATGAGCTGACGGTCGTAAGACACTACAACAATATGTCCACCAATAACTTTGGTGTGGACACAGGCTTCTATCCTCTCGGCTCATGCACAATGAAGTACAATCCCAAAATCAATGAGGAAATGGCTTCATTGCCGGCATTTACAGCTCTGCATCCTTTCCAGCCTTCGGCAACTGTTCAGGGTGCTCTTGAAGCCTACTACACCTTGCAGCAGATGTTAAGTGAAATTGGTGGAATGGCTGAGTTCACACTCAATCCCTACGCAGGTGCCCACGGTGAGTTGACCGGTCTTATGGTCATCCGTGCTTATCATGAAAGCCGAGGCGACATGAAACGCACAAAAGTGATTGTTCCCGACTCGGCTCACGGAACAAATCCTGCATCAGCAGCTGTAGCCGGATTGAAAGTTGTCGAGGTGAAGAGCCTTCCGGATGGAACGGTCGATGTCGAGGCATTGCGTCCGCTCCTCGATGAGACTGTGGCTGCAGTCATGATGACCAATCCCAACACCGTCGGAATCTTCGAGCACAATATTCCTGAGATTGCCGAGATGGTTCATGCTTGCGGTGCGCTCCTCTATTATGACGGTGCAAATCTCAATCCGCTGTTAGGTGTGGCTCGTCCGGGCGACATGGGGTTCGATGTGATGCACATTAATCTCCACAAGACCTTCTCCACTCCTCATGGCGGTGGAGGTCCCGGTTCCGGACCGGTTGGTGTACGCGCAGGTCTCGAACAGTTCCTGCCCAATCCCCGTGTGGTAAAACATACCGGGGACAATGGAGATCCGCTTTTCCATCTTGATTTCGGCACTGAGAAGGGCCCACATGCGCTCGGCCGTATTTCTGCGTGGCTTGGAAACTTTGCTGTCGAGCTCCGCGCCTTGGCCTACATACTTTCGCTCGGCAGGGATGGTCTGAAACTTGCAGGTACGCTTGCGACACTCAATGCCAACTATATCAAGGAATCGCTCCGCGATCTCTATGAATTGCCGATTGACCGCGTATGCAAACATGAATTCGTGTTTGACGGTCTTACTGACAAGTCTACCGGTGTTACTACACTCAATGTCGCCAAACGACTTCTTGACCACGGATTCCACGCTCCGACCATATATTTCCCGCTTCTTTTCCATGAATCACTCATGATTGAACCGACGGAGACTGAAAGCAAGGAAACGCTCGACGAGTTTATCGCTGTGATGCGCGACATTGCCCGTGAAGCTGCGGAAACTCCGGATGTGGTGAAGAACGCACCGCTTGAAACTCCAATCCGCAAACCGGATGATACGGCGGCAGCACTCAATCCGGTTGTGACTTTTGCTGATCTTTAACACCGAGCAAAACTCTTCCTTATGGAAAAGTCAGATTTAATAATTATCGGGGCCGGTCCCGGCGGCTATGAGACAGCCGTCGAGGCCGTGGCCCACGGTAAGACTGTCACGTTGATCGAACGTGCGCAGCCGGGTGGAACATGCCTCAATCGTGGGTGTATCCCGACAAAGGCTCTATGCCGTTCGGCTGAAGTGGCCATGACTCTTGCAGAAGCTGCCGATTACGGTTTCTCCGCTGCAAATTCGGTCCTTGATTTTCCTGCTGTAATGCAGCGCAAGGACAGGATTGTCGGTGAACTCCGTGAGGGCGTAGCTACTCTTTTGAAGAATGTAAATGTCATCAACGGAGAAGCCCGGTTCAAAGCTACTGCAATTGTGGAGGTTGACGGCCAAGAGTATACTGCGCCTGAAATTATAATCGCAACGGGGTCGGCTCCGGCCATGCTCCCTATCGAGGGTAAGGAACTTTGTCTGACAAGCGATGAGATTCTCTCGCTCGATACATTGCCGAAATCACTTTGCGTGATTGGCGGTGGTGTAATAGGAATGGAATTTGCATCCATTTTCGCGGCTTTCGGAGTGGAAGTGACGGTTGTGGAATACTGCAAGGAGATACTTCCGCCATTTGATACTGAAATAGCCAAGCGTTTGCGTATGTCGCTCAAACGCCGTGGTATCAATATTATCACAGGAGCGGAGGTCAAGTCCATATCGGCCGGTCTTGTGGTCAACTACTCGGTAAAGGGAAAGGAAAAGACGGTTGAAGCTGAGGCTGTGCTGATGGCTGTCGGTCGGCAGCCGGTCGTCCCGGAAGGTTTGGCTGAACTTGGTGTCAAGTTCAACCGCAGAGCGATTGCCGTCAATGATGATATGACCATGAAGTTTGAGGACGGGAAGGCTCCGTCAGATGTCAAGCTTTATGCAATTGGTGACGTGAACGGACGTTGTATGCTTGCTCATGCTGCCACCATGCATGGCAAGGTCGCGCTTGGTCTCACCACGCTCACGGATGTGATTCCTTCGGCTGTTTTCACATATCCCGAATGTGCTATGGTAGGTCTGACGGAAGAAAAGTGTGCCGAACTCGGGCTCAATGTAAAGATTGGCAAAGCTACTTTCAGGGCGAATGGAAAGGCTCTTGCAATGGGCGAACCTGACGGCCTTGTAAAAGTAATCGCTGATGCAGAAACCGATGAACTTCTCGGCTGTCATATCTGCGGCGCTCATGCAGCCGATCTCGTGCAGGAAATTGCAACCGCTATGCAGGCAGGATTAAAGGCTTCGGCCATCTCATCCACGGTCCATGCACATCCGACACTTGGAGAAGTCGTTCTTTCGGCAATTCCTAAGTAAATCCAAAGGGAATAGCTTATAAAATCAGGATGCATGTCAGTTTTGGCAGAAGATTGGTTAGATCTTTAATATGCCGTTACTGACATGCATCCTGATTTTATAAGCTGTCCTTTGAATTATTCCTCGTCCGGAGGGAAGAGCTTGTCTTCGCGGTCAAGATGGAAATCTTTGGTGAGCAGGGCAAGGAATTTTGAAATCTGAGTGATGGCTGTCTGAGTCTCGGGAGTGATTTCCTTGCTTTGCAGACGCAGCATCAGCATTCCGTAAAGAGCATTGAAACATGTCTCGATCTCACCGGTCGGATTTTCTCCGGATTTGGCACGAAGCTCGACAATGTAGGGCAGAGTCTTATAGAACTCGGCGGTATATTCCGGGAAGCGGGGATCTTTCAAGAGTGCGAGATGGAGATCCGTAAGCTGGATGATGACATTTTTGTTTAGTTGCAGATGTCCGCTTTTCTCAACGTTCTCGCGACGCATCATGTCAATCAGCGATTCATACCATTCGACCATCTCTTTTTCCTGTGCCGGTTCGAGATGAAACTTGTCGATTACGTTGGCTTTTATGCGGTCTATATCAAGCCCGTTAGCTCGGATAATATCTTCAATCTGCCACATGTAAAGCAGATATTCCGCGATGTTTTCCTTATGTTTCTGAGATGCTATATACATTGATGATTATAATTTGTTCAGTGAAAGTTGTTCTACAAAAGTAACACATTCCTCCCGAAATTGGTGCGCGGTTGCGCCAATATTTGTATTTTTGCATCAAAATTCACCATCAAACCAAGCTTTCTATGCTCACGACCGATAAACATTCATGTAATATACTTGCTGATCTTCTCGTGGCTCACGGAGTGCGCCATGTCGTTCTTTCTCCGGGAAGCCGCAACGCTCCGTTGGTGCTTGCGCTTTCACGCAGGGAGGATTTGCAAACGGACGTTGTCATAGATGAGCGTTCAGCCGCCTTCATCGCTCTTGGTATGTCGATTCAGAGCGGAGAGCCTGTAGCCATTGTATGCACGAGCGGATCGGCACTCCTGAACTATGCTCCTGCTGTAGCGGAAGCGTTTTACCGCTGCGCACCGTTGATTGTAATATCCGCAGACCGTCCGGAAGAATGGATTGATCAGGATGATTCCCAGACAATCTGGCAACAGAATGCTCTTGCACCATACGTCAAACGCAGTTGTGACATACCTGCGCATACTGATTTCCCGAACGGCAAATGGGTCTGCAACCGTCTTATCAATGACCTGTTGCTTGAGGCAGTGAACGGACGACGTGGACCTGTGCATATCAATATCCGCTTGGATGCGCCACTGAATAAATTGGCCGATTACACGGAAAATGCCAGTCGTGTCATACGGATGGTTTCACCATCCGTTGAGTTGCCGACCGCAGAAGCGAGGAAAATAGGGGAGAACATTGCATCTCCCCGCAAGGTGCTCATTATAGTCGGATTCCACGAGCCTGATGAGAAGCTCAACAGGGCATTGGCAAAACTTGCCAAATTGCCGAATGTGGCAGTTATGACCGAGACCATTGCAAATCTTCATTCACCACTGTTCATCAACCGCATTGATTCAACCCTCTGCCGCCTTTCAAATTCTGAACGGCAGGAGCTTTCACCGGATGTGGTAATAACGGCAGGTGGAGCGTTGGTCTCGCGCTTTGTGAAGGATTGGTTGCGGAAACTGGATAATGTTGAGCATTGGCATGTCGGATTGTCTCACACGACTATCGACTGTTTCAAACATCTTTCATTGCGTGTAGAGATGCGCCCGGCCATATTTTTGCGTCAGCTTGCATCCGCGCTGCAGATTTTTAAGAACCCAAGTGATTATGCCGCACGTTGGCGTGATTTAGCTGCAAAAGCAGATATAATTCACCAATCGTATCTTAAAAAAGCGCCGTGGTCCGACATGAAAGCGTTCGGGTATCTCATTCCAAACATTCCGGCGCGTTGGAACCTGCAGTTGTCTAATGGTACGCCCATCCGATACGCCCAACTGATGAATTGCAATCATCTGCATCGCTGCGACTGTAACCGTGGTGTCAGCGGCATCGACGGTTGCAGTTCAACCGCGCTCGGCGCATCAACGATGTATTCCGGTATCACGTTGCTTATAACAGGGGATATGAGCTGCCAGTACGACCTTGCGGCTCTATCTTCGATGCTTGTGACACCTAAATTCAAAGTAATAGTAATCTGCAACGAAGGGGGTGGAATTTTCAGATTCATTCCTTCTACATCATCCCTTCCGGAACTTGAACAATATTTTGCTGTAGGAACCCGTTTGCCTCTCCGTCAGCTTGCGGATGGCTATGGCTTCCACTATGGTGAAGCTCATGACTTTGAGGAATTGGAAAGAGAATTCGCAGAATTTGTTTCTGTCAATGACCGACCGGCAATATTGGCTGTCTTTACTCCTCCGGTTGAATCGGCCGAAGTTTTGAAACAATATTTTCAGCAGCCGTAAGTGAATCCGGTTTGCCTATGTCTATCCAGTTGTATTCCTGCGACGGAAGATAGCCTTTTATTTTCAAAGCTGAACAGGCATCAGTGTAGAACGGAGTGATTGAGAATTTGGCTTCGTCTGTATAAGAAGCAAGCATCGGGAAAATGGACGGATTGACGATATGAACGCCTCCGAATGCCAAAGGTTGAATTTCATCCTCGGGACAAACCGGATTCTCCAAGAGATTGCTAAAAGGCGAACGCACCTCCCCGGTTTTCACATTCTTCCATCCGACCATGCGCATATTTCTGTCAAACAACAGATAGCGAGAAGTTGACCGATTGGCGACAAGAAGAGTTGCATCGGATTCGGACAGTGAATGTGCGCGCTCCATTTCCTGAATGTCGAAATCAGTCAGAATATCGGCGTTATGGATGAGTATGGGTTCGTGACCTTCAAGAAATCCGCGCGCTTTCAGGAGTCCGCCACCGGTGTCAAGAAGTTGGTCACGTTCATCACTGATTGCAATGCTGATACCGAAATTATTGTTGGCGTTCAGATAGTCAATAATAGCTTCGCCATGATGATGGACATTGACAACCATATCAGTGATACCTGCCGATTTCAATTTAAGAATCACACGTTTCAACATCGGTTCGCCACCGACTTCCACAAGAGCCTTCGGCTTTTCACGGGTAATATCGCCTAAGCGGGTACCGAGCCCTGCGGCAAAAATCATAGCTTTCATAGTGTACGGTCGATATTTTGTTCGCGATGGATGAGATGGACTTTGACGTGAGGGAATTTAGCCTTTATATGTTCGGCCATTTTTTGAGCGCCATAGACACTGCGGTGTTGCCCACCGGTGCAACCGAAGTTGACGGACAGGGACGTGAAACCACGACGGTCATAGCACTCAACAGACGGGTCTACAAGTCCGAAGCAATGGTCAAGGAAAGTTATGATTTCTCCTTTGCGTTCCAGAAACTCGATGACCGGGCCATCAAGACCCGTGATTTTCTTATACTCCTCATAGCGTCCCGGATTTTCCATACCACGGCAGTCAAGCACAAATCCTCCGCCGTTGCCCGACAAGTCGGCAGGAATTCCTTTCTTATAGGAAAAACTCATCACCGTCACCGTCAGCGAGCTTTCTTGCAGGATGTTTGCTGCAGGTGGAGTTTTTTCTTTCTCAACTACTGATGCAAGCACCTTCATGAGATAAGGATATTCATCCAACGCACCATCATTGATGATTGATGCGAGGTTGTCTATTGCAGCCGGTATGCTCTTCAAAAAATGAGGTTTTCGCTCAAATTTACCTCTGAAACCGTACGCTCCCAAAACTTGCAAAGTTCTGAGCAAATAGAATTCGCGGAATCGTCTTTTGAATTCCGAGGCGTCAATGTCGACATATCTGGATGCACTTTCGATATATGTATTGACAAGCATTTCCCTTACATCCTGCGGGAAGGCTGCACGCGCTTGAGTGACGAAGGAAACGATGTCATATTCCGCCGGTCCGCGACGGCCACCCTGAAAATCTATGAAATAGGGCTCGCCATCCTTTATCATGACGTTGCGCGATTGGAAGTCACGATACATGAACGTCCCTTTTGGATTTACGGACAACCGTACCGCCATTTTCCGGAAATCTTGTTCGAGTTCTGATTCACGATATGAAACACCTGTCGTGTTCAGGAAACAATACTTGAAATAATTCAAGTCCCAAAGTATGGCTTGCTCATCAAAATCGCTTACCGGATAACATTTTGAAAAGTCGAGTCCTTCCGCTCCTTTATATTGGAAATCCGGAAGGATGGCAACTGCCTTTTTCAGCAATTCGATTGAGGAACGTTCATCAAACAATTGTCTATCGCCCAAATCTTCCTGCAAATATGCAGAAAAATCATCTGCTACTGCAATAACCTCAGGAACCGGCAGTCCCTTGGCTCTGAAATGTTTTGAAAGATAGATGAACGACTTGTTTTCGTCCTCAGAACAGCCGATGACTCCGACTACCGTCTCCGGACCGGTCAGACGGAAGTATTGGCGATTGCTTCCTGCTTGCGTAAGAGGAAGGATCGAAAGAGGGGAGACCCCGAACTTTTTTGCGTATAAATCCTTTAACATTTTAAGAAAACGTTTCGACAAAAGTAGTCAAAATATCCAATTGGTGCCTACAAGCAAGGGCGTCTTTTGTTTATTTTTATGAAAATATGTAACTTTGACAATATTTTAGTTACAATTATGATTGAACTGACAAAGAACTTATATCGCACCGTAAAGTCACTCGATGAACGTAAGACGCGACGAAAAGAGGGAGCTTTCAAGGCTGAAGGGACGAAGTGTGTGCTTGACACACTCGGCCATTTCAACCTCCGGCATCTCTTTGCCACTCATGAGTGGATTGTCAACCACGGAGCGGACATAAAGTCTGTTGTGGATTGCGATGCGCTTGTCAAGGTTACCCGCAACGACATGTCAAGGATGACAAGCCTTTCGACACCATCTGATGTCATTGCCGTTTATGAAATACCAGAACGGAAGATTGAATTGCCATCTCTTGCCGACAAACTTATACTCGCTCTTGACACCATTCAGGACCCGGGAAATCTCGGTACAATAATCCGTGTCGCCGACTGGTTTGGAATACGGGAGATTATATGCAGCAATGAAACGGCCGATTGTTTTGCACCCAAGGTCATCCAATCGACTATGGGTTCTATTTCCAGAGTGAAACTTTACTACGGAAATCTCCCTGAGATGATTAATGAGGTTGGTGCGAAATCTGTCTATGGAACTTTCCTTGACGGTGAGGACATCCGTAAGGCCACGCTCCAACAGAAAGGAATCATCGTCATAGGCAATGAAGGGAAAGGAATCTCAGCCGAAGTTGAGGCGATGGTGACGGAGCGATTGTTGATCCCGTCTTACCCGGAAGGACAGGAAACAGGAGAATCGCTCAATGCAGCTATCGCTACGGCCATAACCCTTGCAAAATTCAGAGGTATCTAATTATTCATATAATTACTGTTAATCCATAAATAAGACTGTTGATAATGAAAGTCAAGACTGCATGGTTCTGTACAAGTTGTGGTGCACAGGCTCCCAAATGGCAGGGTAAATGTCCCGCCTGTGGAGAATGGAACACTATGGTTGAGGAGAAGATTGTCTCTGAGAAGAAATCAAAGACCCTTGCTCCATCCGGCCAGACCTCGCGCCGTACACGTCCGCAACTTATCCATGAAATCGAAATGGAGGAGGAACCACGCATCAAGATGCCGAGTGCGGAACTCAACCGCGTTCTTGGTGGTGGCATGGTTGCCGGCAGTCTTGTTCTTATCGGTGGTGAACCGGGTATTGGAAAATCGACATTGGTTCTGCAAAACATTCTCTCGATACGTTCGCGGCGCATACTTTACGTCAGCGGTGAAGAGAGTGCAAGGCAGTTGAAAATGAGGGCTGACCGCATAGGCCGCCCGAATGAAAATGTCTATATTGTATGCGAGACCTCACTTCAGAATATCCGTGACCATATCGAAGAGGTGAATCCTGGACTGATTGTCATTGACTCCATTCAGACTATTGCCTCGGATGACATAGAGTCAGTTGCAGGAAGCGTGTCGCAGGTGCGCGAGTGTGCGGCCCAACTGCTCAAATATGCCAAGGAGACAGGAGTTCCTGTCATCCTCATAGGTCATATAACCAAGGAGGGAAGCATAGCTGGTCCGAAAGTATTGGAACATATAGTTGATGCCGTGTTGCAATTCGAGGGGGACCGGCAGGGTATCTATCGTATCCTCCGTTCGATAAAGAACCGTTTCGGTTCTACTGCCGAACTTGGAATATACGAGATGTGTCAGCGAGGCCTGCGTGAAGTTTCGAATCCATCGGAGATGTTTCTTTCCCAAAGCAGCGACGATTTGTCGGGAATCTCCATCGGTGTGACCATGGAAGGCATACGGTCGTTTCTAATAGAAGTGCAGGCATTAGTAAGTACCGCAGCCTACGGAACTCCGCAAAGATCCGTGACCGGTTTCGACTCAAAACGCATGAATATGCTTCTTGCTGTCCTTGAAAAACGTGTTGGATTCAAGCTTGCGGCGAAAGATGTGTTTCTCAATATAGCGGGAGGATTGAAGGTCAATGACCCGGCTCTTGATCTCGCTGTAATCTGTGCGATTTTGTCATCGAACGTCGACATTACCATCCCCAAACGGGTATGTATGGCCGGAGAAGTCGGACTTTCAGGGGAAGTGCGCCCGGTCACCCGCATTGAGCAACGAATCCGCGAAGCAGAAAAACTTGGCATGGAGACTATAATCATCCCACGTTTCAATCTGAAAGGCGTTGACGTGTCAGGATTGAATATAAAGATAATCGAAGTGGCAAAGGTTGAGGAAGCTTTCCGTACTCTTTTTGCCTGATGAATCATAATCTAAATAAATGCGATATGAACTACAAAAAACACATATTACTGTCGGCTTTTTTCGCTTCGGTAGCGATGACGGTCGGTGCACAGACTGTGGACCGTATAAAATACGGTGATTTCTCACAGTGGGTGACGCGCAATGTCAAAGAGTCGGCCATCATCGGGGGCAAGACCAAAACGCTCTATGAAGTCGGGCCGACCAATACAATCAACGGAAATAAAGCCTACCGGAATCTCGGCGGTTCACCCTGGGCTACCAGCAATGTGTATGCCAAGGTCTCAGGTGTCACAAAGACTTCCAATGCGGTGTATCCCTTCGAACGTGCTGCAGGAAACAAATGCGCCAAATTGTGCACACAGATAGAAAATGTCAAAGTACTCGGATTAATCAACATGGATGTGATGGTTGCCGGCTCAATGTTTCTCGGAGAGATGATTGAACCGATAACATCCACCAAGAGTCCATATTCAAAAATGGAGATGGGTGTGCCTTTTACCAAGCGTCCGAAAGCTCTTGTGTTTGACTACAAAGTCGATATGCCGAATGTCGACTACCGTATAAAATCATCCGGTTTCGGATCCAAGAAAAAAATTCCGGGACGTGATGAAGCCGTGGTATTTGTTTACCTCCAACGTCGTTGGGAAGATGCTGAAGGTAACATTCATGCAAAACGCGTCGGAACAGGCGGTAAATTGTTCAGCAGTTCGTCACAATGGGTCAACGGGTTCAAACTGCCTGTCACCTATGGCGATATTAGCGCGAAGGGTTCAGTCCCTGCATATCTAAAGCTCCGCAACGGCAGCAACAGCTATTATGCCAAGAATTCCAAAGGAAAGATGGTTCCCGTGGTTGAAGAAGGTTGGGATGACGCGAACGCAACTCCGACACATGCCATTGTGATGTTCTCCGCCGGAAACGGCGATCCATACGTCGGCACTGAAGGCCTTACGCTCTATGTCGACAATGTCGGTTTCCAATATTGAATAACTTCCAATTTTTATCACATTCTTGCCAATGGGAATTTTCAATTTCAAGCAATTCAGCGTTGATGACAGTCATTGTGGAATGAAAATAGGGACGGATGCCGTTTTGCTCGGGGCTTGGGCAGATGTCTCCTTCGCGCGTGAAATAGTCGATGTCGGCTGTGGGTCAGGAGTAATCGCACTTATGATGGCTCAGCGGAATAAAAAAGGGAGAATTCTCGCTGTCGATGTCAATCATGATGCCTGTCTGGATGCAATTGCCAATACCGGTCAGTCGCCATGGGCGGATAGGGTAGAGGTGATGGAAGCCGACATCACGAAATCATTTCCGTCGGTCAGCCATCCTTTGCTCATCGTCTCAAATCCTCCTTTTTTCAATGAGCAATTGCGTTCTCCCGACGCAGGACGCGCTCTTGCCCGTCACGGTGATGAATTCACTGTGAAAGAGCTTATCGAAATCTCAGCGGCAAATATGACGGAATTTTCGGATAGCCTCACATTCATAGCTCCAACCTCCCGGACAGATGAAATAGACTTCCTGCTCTCACTCAACAGACTTTCCCCACGACGCATTTGCACCGTCTATTCCCGAGAGGGAAAACCATCAATACGCACCCTTTGGCAAGTCGGACTTGATGGAACGGACGCACCACGGATGAAAAAGGAAGAACTATACATAAGAAACAGCGATAACAGTTTTACAAAAGCTTACATCGATCTCACTTCCGAATTCTATCTTGACAAATAAAAAGTACACCCAGGAAAATGTATAACCAATCACAATCAGATATTTTTGCAAACATACGCTTTGCTCCGGCACAGCGAATCGTAATCCTCATTGTCTCGCTTTGCCTTTTCACAATCGTAGGTTCAGCTATCATAGGAATAGTAATGCGCGGAGGTATGACCACGCAGACACTGCGCATTTCCACGGTGATACAGGATTGCATCGTCTTCATACTGCCCGCAACGGTCAGTGCTTTGTTGATAAGCCCTTACGCAGCACGTTTTCTGGGTGTTGACAGCAAGATGCGGCTGATACAATTGCTCCTTGCTCTTCTGGCGCTGATGTTTTCCATTCCGGCAATGAACGGACTTGTGAAATTGAATGAGCAAATGAGTCTTCCTGCTTCTTTTGCAGGAATGGAAGAGTGGATGCGGGCTGCGGAGGAACAGGCTAAGGCTTCTGTGGAAGTGCTTCTCGGGAGCGCATCTATCGGTTCTTTAATCGTCAATATTCTTATCGTAGGTGTGCTTGCCGGACTCAGTGAAGAACTGTTTTTCAGAGGGGCATTGCAGCGAATATTTCTCAGTTGCCGGATGAATCATCATCTTGCAATATGGCTGACAGCTTTTGTATTCAGTGCCTTCCATCTGCAGTTTTTCGGCTTTTTCCCGAGATTGTTGCTCGGAGCATATTTTGGCTATATCTTCTACTGGTCGCGTTCGCTATGGTTGCCGATAATTCTCCATGCTTTCAACAACTCTATGGTTGTATATGCTATGTGGCATGAGAAGGCTGACGACGTCATCAAAACAGGAGGAGAGTCAATCAATACTTTTGGCGCAGATGCACCGATGATGATTCTGACATCAATCATAATAACGGCATTTTTCATCCGATGCCTGTACAAGACGCGCACAAGGGGCATTAGTTCTGAACGGGTTAATTAAGGTTAAAATATCGAACTATTCTTGCCTGACATCTAAATAATTCCTAATTTTGATGCAGTTTATATGAGAATAGTTATCTTAACCTAACTTACTTGAAAATACTCAAACTCGTCGGTTAATGGCTTCATGGCCATTACCGGCGAAAATTTTTTGTTTAATGTAACTGTTTTCCTGACCGGCACACCGGAGAAGGGAAGCGATAAAGTTAGTTTTATGGCAAGAAAAAAGAAAGAATTACCGCTCTTGAGCGATGTTGAAATACTTGATGTGGCAGCCGAAGGCAATTCTATAGCCCGTGTCGACGACATGGTCGTTTTCATTCCGTTCGGTGCGCCCGGTGATGTGGCCGATGTTAAAATCGACCGCAAGAAGCGCAATTATGCAGAAGGTCATATCGAACGTCTGACGAAACCGTCTGACATCCGTGTGGAACCACGTTGTGAGCATTTCACAATGTGCGGTGGTTGCCGTTGGCAGCATCTTCCTTACGAATTTCAGTTGAAATGCAAGCAGCAGCAGGTGCAGGATGCACTGCAACGCATTGCCAAGATTCCATTCCCCGAACTGACTCCGATTCTCGGATCTGAAAACATCTGGGAGTATCGCAACAAAATGGAATATACCTTCTCAAATAAGAAGTGGCTGACGTTTGATCAGCTTCGTTCCGGAGAAGAATTTCCCGAGCGCCGTGCAGCCGGATTTCATATTTCAGGAGCATTCGACAAGGTGCTTGATATAAGCCGCTGCCATCTCCAGGACGACCTTGGCAACCGTCTGCGTCTTTTCATCAAGAATTACGGCATGGAGCATGACTACAGCTTCTATGATCTGCGCGAGCAGCATGGATTGTTGCGCACTCTTATGATTCGCATTGCATCCACAGGCGAAGTTATGGCTGTGATGGTCTTTGGTGAAGAAGATAAAGAAAAAATTGCAACACTTCTTGCTGCGGTTGCTGAAAACTTCCCGGAGATTACTTCGCTGCTCTATGTAATCAACACGAAGGTTAATGACACGATTGCCGATCAGGAAATAATTCTCTTTAAGGGTAGAGAGTATATCGAAGAGGAGATGGAAGGTCTGAAATTCAGGGTAGGACCCAAGTCGTTCTATCAGACTAATTCCCGTCAAGCTTATCGCCTTTACAGCGTCGCAAGAGACTTCGCAAAGCTGAGTGGAGATGAACTGGTCTATGACCTTTACACAGGCACAGGTACGATTGCTTGTTTCATCGCGCCTAAAGTGCGCCACGTTGTCGGCATAGAATATGTTCCGGAAGCGATTGAAGATGCAAAAGTCAATGCAGAGGTAAATCACCTTGAGAATACTGAATTCTATGCAGGTGACATGAAAAATGTATTGACAGCCGACTTTATTGCAGAGCATGGCCGTCCAGACGTTATGGTTGTCGACCCTCCGAGGGCCGGAATGCACGAGGATGTTGTCAAGGTCATTCTGGATGCTGAACCTAAGCGTATTGTCTATGTAAGCTGCAATCCTGCCACGCAGGCCCGCGATCTCGCGCTCCTGCATGAAAAATATGATATTGAAGCTGTTCAGCCGGTCGACATGTTCCCTCATACACAGCATGTTGAGAATGTAGTGGCCCTGACATTGAGATAAACAAAAAAGCGTCCGCTGCCTCGCGCAGCGTGACGCCCGAAATTATAATCATCAATTCTAATTATCGGTATTCGTTTTCTCAAACTCATTCAGTGAAATTAAATTCAAAGCGGTTTCGTGATTTTTATTGCGGAATCGCTTTTTTCCTTTCACGGATTGATAACTGCTTAATTGATAAGGGATAGGAAAATTAGCGGTAAAAATTGAATTTAATTCAGAAAAGGATAAGAATTTAGTTCGTTAGATGTTAGCTGTTATTTTTTGATAGGTTCATGGATTTCTTATTTAATCTTTTGCCTTTCAGGGAACATGATAATCGGGTGGATGATTACTATTATTTTTACAGGTGTGTCTTCGAGTATTATTTAATATTGTAATGCTGTTTTTTTCGTTTCAGCGATGCAAAGTTAGATATAAAAACTCATCCATACAAGTTGCTTAACTCTTATTGGCTAAATACTTAGCTGATTTAACTACCGACATAAAAAGCCCTGCATTTAAAGAGTAATATTAAGTAAAAATACCTTTAATGATCAATACCTACAAGTCAGACAGCGTAAACTAAACCACGACTCATAGTGAAAATCGCCCCTTCGCAATTTGTCTCATAATCACGATTATGTAAAATAACGTCTTTCTTTTTATTTCCGATGCTCATGTCGTTCTGATCCTATCCTACTCTAAGTATATCTACTTCTTAAATAAGAAAGCCACCGAATCCATTTCATTGTCGAGTAGATTCGGTGACTGAGTGGTGAATATTTCTTTGGTTTGGTCTATGCTTTTTTCTTGGCCAGCATTTTTTTGAGTTTGGCCGGAGTCAAATCTTCCGGATATTCGGTGAAGTTCAATCTCAATGTGCAACCTTCGCGAAATCTGCTGCAGCCGAAAGCTGTCTTACCTTTCAAGATATGCCCTTGATTACAGATTGGACACTCAATCTGCTCAAATTTTCGTGTGCGTGGTGCGCGAGGCTTTGTCGGCTTATCGGAATTAACTCTAACCCCGTCACCCGTATCATCGCCCCCTGTTTTCTTAGGAGCATTGTCGACGAATATCTTAGAACGAGAATTGTCACTTAAAACGTTGATAACAATTTGGTTAATCAACACTTTAAGTTCCTGGATGAATTCTGCGGCAGAATACTCTCCACGTTCGATACGACGAAGTTTGTTTTCCCAAAGACCCGTAAGTTTCGCACTTTTAAGCAATTCTTCATTAATGCTGGCAATCAGGTCGATACCTGCCTGAGAAGCCATGATTGACTTGCGGTTGCGATAGATGTACTTACGTTTGAAAAGTGTTTCGATGATAGCCGCACGCGTGGACGGACGCCCTATTCCATTCTCCTTCATGGCTTCCCGAAGCTCCTCATCCTCAACGGTTTTACCTGCAGATTCCATCGCACGAAGGAGTGTACCTTCCGTATAGTATTTCGGTGGCTGAGTAGTGCGTTTTTGCAGTGACGGCTCGTGAGGTCCGCTCTCCCCGACCACAAAATCTGGCAAGATACGGTCATCGCTATTCTCTTCATCATTTTTTGCATCATCTGCCGGAGTATTTTCATAGATTTGTCTCCAGCCAAGATCCTCAATGACTTTACCTGTCGCCTTGAATCCGGTCTTATCAACCTCGCCCATCACGGTGGTACTCAGGAATTTACAGTCCGGATAGAAAGCAGCTATAAAACGGAGTGCAATCAGATGATACAGTTTGCGTTCATTGCCAACAAGCACACTTGGCGACTGTCCTGTCGGAATAATCGCGTGGTGGTCAGTGACTTTTGAGTTGTCAAATACTTTCTTACTTTTAGGTAGCTTGGTCTCAAGCAATGGAGCAATTATTCCGGTATATGGAGTCATATTTCTCAATATACCCGGAACTTTCGGATAAATATCTTCTGACAGATATGTCGTATCGACACGCGGATACGTCGTCACCTTTTTTTCATAAAGTGACTGAATCAGGCGCAGTGTCTCGTCGGCTGTCCATCCCCATTTCTTGTTGCATTCCACCTGCAGCGATGTAAGGTCAAAGAGTCTGGGAGGTGCTTCCCTACCCTTTTTCTTCTGGACATCCTTTATGACCATCGGAAAAGCCTTGATGGCCTCCAGTGTGGACTCAGCTTCCTCCGGTGATTTGAATCGTCCGGAAGTTGCATTGAACACGGCTCCGCGATATAGAGTTTTCAGTTCCCAGTAATCCTCGGGCTTGAAATTCTCTATTTCAAAATGACGTTGCACGATAAGAGCAAGTGTCGGGGTCTGCACTCGTCCGATCGACAATACATTTCCGGGAGAGGAATATTTCAGTGAATAGAGTCGCGTCGCGTTCATGCCGAGAATCCAGTCACCTATCGCGCGCGACAGACCGGCATGATAGAGGTTGTCGAAATCAGATTCCGGTTGCAGATGTGCGAAGCCTTCGCGGATTGATTCATCAGTCAGTGAGGAAATCCAGAGGCGCTTTACAGGACAATGAATCGAAGCCTTCTGCATGACCCAACGTTGGATCAATTCACCTTCCTGTCCGGCATCACCGCAATTGATGACCTCGTCGGCTTCGGCTATCAGATTTTCGATAACCTGAAACTGGCGTTCGATACCCTTGTCCGGTATCACCTTAATGCCGAAACGGGCCGGAATCATCGGAAGGACACCAAGCGCCCATCTTTTCCAACGCTCTTCATAATCACCGGGTTCCTTGAGTGTACAGAGATGGCCGAAGGTCCAGGTGACTTTGTATTCACCTCCTTCGTAATATCCGTCGCGGCGCACATCGGCGCCAAGTATCTGAGCTATATCTTTGGCTACACTGGGTTTCTCGGTGATGCAGAGCTTCATTTTAGTGCTTGGTTGCTATCTTTTTTGCGGTTGTGGTCGACTGACCTCGTGGTGTCGTGAAAAGAAGCTGCACTCCTGTAGCCGGTTTGGTAGCTGGGAAGTCAATTTCCAAAGGTATTTCTCCGTTATCCTCCCATTGGAAGTAACGGCGGAAATCCACTCCGTCAATATCATTCGACTTCAAAGCCGTTCCTCCGCCAATATATTGCACTTCATCAATCCGGTTGGATGTATGTGGACGGCCTTTCACGCGTCCATAGACTCGCGTAAGGTCTGAACGATAATCAATACTGTCAACGGTAAAAGTCAACACATTATCAGATGTGCAGCTGTAGCCTTTGACCTTTTTTGCCGAAATAGGCGTGCATATAATCATTGCCGAAGCAACGAGTGTGAGGATTCTTTTCATGATGAATGGTGATGCAAATTTAGTGAGAATTATTAATTTTAGCAAACTGAATATGCGGCTCAATGCTTTGAGAGGTACTTTTCGAGGGTGCTGACAGATGGGTTGACTGCTACGATTTTGCCTTGGGGGTCAATCAGATAGGATGAGAATCCATTATCAAGCCGATAATTCGCGGAAAGATGCTTTGCCTTTGCGTCCGAGATATGGAACTGAGTTGAGGCATCAAGATTATCCTTTTTTACTATTTCCTTGAAAATATCAGGATTGTCGTCGGTGTTGACGGACAGAAGCGAAAATGAATTGCCATGATTGGCGTGAAGGAAACGGTCATATTCCCCTGCTGCAATTCTTGAGACGGCATTGGATGAATCCCAGAAATTGACCAGGACATATTTTCCACGGAGTTTATCAAGCGAAACATTGACCGAATCGTTGGCAAGCATTTCGATTTCAGGTGCGGTATAGCCTTCATCGGCTTTTACCACCCTTTCGGAATAAGCTGCGACTAAAACGGTCAGTGCAACGAAGAATGCTATGTAACTTAAAGCTTTTTTCATAATGAAGGGTTTGAACAGTCCATATAATATAGACAATTCAAACCCTTAAAAGTTTTTATACTGACAATTGTATATCTTTAGAACGGATAGCCGATAGCGAGATGGAACGCAAGCGATTTCTTGAACGATTCCATATTATAGTAACCGCGTTTACCGGTGTCGTAAGGAGCATGGATACCGATTCCAAGGTCACCGCGGATGATGAGCATTGATATGTCGAATCGCAAGCCCACGCCTGTGCCCAGCGCAAGATCCTTGAAGAAACTCTTTGCCCGAAGTTGTCCGCCGGGACGTTCGGGCTCATTTTTCAGAGTCCATACGTTGCCTGCATCGAGGAACACTGCGCCATGCAATGGCCCGAGAATCGGGAAGCGGTATTCAGAGTTGGCAATGAACGTGAATATACCTGTCTGATCGAAGTAACCGTTGATCTGGTCTGCCGGCGCACGATATGAACCCGGGCCAATCGAGCGGACTGTAAATGCTCTGACCGAGTTGGCTCCGCCACAATAGAACTGTTCGCTGTACGGGACCTGTGATGAATTGCCGTATGCGTAGGCTGCACCTGTGCCGATACGGTTGACGAGCCAATGGTCACCGAAGAGCCTGCGACCATAGATAATCTGGGCGTAACCTTTCACAAACTGAGAAAATGGTGTCTTGAACAGGGTCTTCTCCCCTTTCTTTCCACACATTTCATAAATGGACCAGAATATATTGCCGGCTTCCTGAAGTGTGAACTGGACATTAATGGTATTGTCCTTATTCATCGCACGATCATACACAAAACCGTATGACATCTGAGGAATGTATTGGCTCTGGAAACTGAGAGCGATTGCCGGATTCGCGTTCATGATTGAATCGAAAACAGGGGTCGTATGCTGCAGTTTATTGTAAGTCATCTTGAAAAGAGTGAATGTATTCGAGATGTACTTTGACGACCGCCAATCGTAAGCGATACCGGCATTGAACTGACTCAGTTTGAAATAATGGGGACGGTTTAGAAGATCTACGCCAAGCGAAAGTCTTGTCCAGTTGACGTCGCGGCGTGTACGCGGGATGAACTTAGGGGCAAGAAGACGGGGAAAAGCGAGAGTCGCGTTCAAACCCACCTCGTAGGAATTGAATACCGAACTCTTTTTTCCTGAGCCGGTCTGCCATTCGTATGAACCTGTCAACGCTAAAGTCAGAAGCTCTCCACCGCCAAACAGATTGCGGTTTGTCAATCCGAGAGACAGACCCGGGCCGAGGTAAGAGTTGGATTTTGATGAAACGTTGGCTTCGATGGATGCTTCGAGCGGACGGTCAAACGTACATTGAATTGTGACATCAAGAAGATGTTCGTCAAGCCGCGTAGTATCCCGGGCTACATTTATGTCAATTCCATTGAAAATTCCAAGACGAGCCAAACGTGTCTGCGTATTATTCATCTGACGCACCGAGAATGTCCTGCCCTCGCGGAATGCGATGCAAGATTGAATCAACCCATCGCGTAGACGTGATGGCATATATCGTATAATCGTTCCACGTTTAGTCTCCGTGGTGTCGGCAGTTCCACCTCCGGTATTCCTATATATATAGGTAGTGATATTGCCGGTACGATATTTTGCAAGTGCCATTTCGGGGACATTATCTGCAATATCCAGTTTCATTGCTATGCTGCCGGGAGTGATCGTGCTGTCGGCGAGATACTGGATGTATTCCGGACGGAAATAATAGTATCCTCTATTGCGGACTGAATTTGCTATCTCGACGCGCAATGCGGCTAAAGAGTCGGTTGAATATCGTGAACCGGCTTGGAAATATTTTGACCTGCGGGCCACGGAGTCTATGAGATGATAGAGCGGAATGGAATCCGGCAATAGTATTATCGAATCGAGCATGTAAGGTCTTCCGGCCTCCACCTTATATAATATGGAGGCTTTCTTCTTGTTCTTCTTCTGGACAAGCTCGTATGTCGATGTGCCGGAGAAATATCCGTTGTTGTCAAGCAACTGGTCGAGCATGTGGGTTCTCACCTCCGGTCTGACATCGCTGACAAGTACCGGAGTCGAGGCCAACTTTTCATAGACCCAATGTTTGAATCCCTTGGGAGGATTCGGCCAGTTATTATAGACCCACAGACCGATTGGGAAGGGGGTGCGGATGGATGCCGAACCGAGCAATGGATTGTTTGGTTTGACCGAAACGGCTTCGGTCAGGGTGGATTTCACTCCCTCCGGAAATTTTTCATTATCGGGAGTAGTGACATCCACACCTTTCAAGCCGGTATAGAGTATGTCATCCTTACCAAGACGTTTGGTGGTAGAGCATCCTGCAAGGAGAATGGTTGCGACAATATATACAAACAGTTTCCTCATATCTTTTTTGTATAGACTATAGAGTTGTTGTCCATGTTTTATTAAATTCAGTCACGGCGGATGCCGAAAAGTTCCCAAAGAGTGTTAAGCTTCTTCTTCAGTACGAAACCGACACCTGTCTGGGTGATTTCACCCTCAAGAATACTTTCATAACCCGTATGGCGGAATATCTTGATGTACATGGAACCGGATTGATTGAGCATATACTCGAATGAAATATCGTTTATCAGGTTCTGCGAGAAATTCTCGTCAGCATCGGCATCTGTAGAATAGTTGCCTCCTACAACAATCTTGAACCGGTCATTGAAGAAGCTCTTGCTGACACGATAGCTGTAGGATGTCGTTGTCGAAGTCGAACCTGCGTAGGTCTTGTCATATTGGTCAATGCCAAATGAGATGTCGACCCCGCGGATATTGTTGGCGGCCCATGAATTGAGCTGTGAGGTCAGGAACGAATAGAGTTGATTACCCGAAAGGTTCGCATTTCCTTTTGTTCCGGCTCCGGTGTATACATTATATAGCAACATATTCATTGCCTGGTTGGCTCGCTGCTCAGCCGACATGGATGCAAGCTCATTCTGGACAGTTATGTCATCATCCGTCGACAGGTCAAAAGCCACGTTCATATTTTCAAGCGTATTGGTGATGGATAGTTTCACATCGAAGTTGACAAGACGTGAGTTCTGTCCTTCCTGTGTGACATTGGCTTTTATGACATCAATAGCCTGAATATTTAGAATCGGGTTCATCATGTCGCCGTTGAATGCAACGTATGATCCTTCCTGGAATGCAAAATTCTTTTCACTCATGAAGGGAGGCGTGTAACGGACGTAACCGCTGTTGATGTTAATGCGGCCGGTCAGGCGCTCTCCGTTGAGTTCCGACATTGTGAACGCCACATCACCTTGCGGAAGCAGATGGACTTTGTTGGAACCGTTGGTGGAAAGGTCGACGTTGATAGTCGAGCCTTCATTGATATGTAATCGTGCATCAAGGTCCAGAGCCATGGAAGTTGTGGTTATGGAGTCTGCCTTCTGAATGGATGTCGTATCGTTGAACTGAACGAAATGAACCATATCCTCACTGGATTGAGACGTAAGAGTCTGTGCCACTTCCGAAAGAACGTATGTGACATTTGTTCCTGCGAGAATACTGAGGTCAGCATCGATATTCAACCGCGACATATCGCCACGGGCTTTCGCGTCAATGTCAAGGAAGGCCTTTCCGTAGACATCCGCACCCTTCGGACGTGAGCTGTTCACGATTTGAATATTCTTGGCTGTCAGCCCAAGATCAAGCGCGAGATTCGCAAGATTCCGTGCATTGACGGTTCCGTTGACATGGAGAGGATTGTCGTTACATCCCTTGATTGCAAAATCATTGAAGGATATGATTCCGCTGTCAACCGGGATTTTTTCGTCAGAAAACTCAAAAGATGTACCGAGCATCTTGACCTTGACGGCAGTGGTGTCGAAATCAATAAATCCGTTGAACACCGGATGTGCCATATTGCCGGTTATCTCCATCTCACCGTTGAGCATACCTGAAAGAGTCGCCATACCTTGAGGAATGAAGGGATTGACCACATGGAGAGGGAATTTTATCATTCGGAAGTCAAGGAGGAAAGGATTGCCGGATGTGCTGTCGTTCAACACTCCGTGTGCAGTGATTGTCTTCACGGAGTCAACCATAAGGCTCACATCAGCCATCAGTTTACCTCCGGCCTGATTTGCCACGTCTACAGCAAGATCGAAATCACCGACTCGTTCACGTCCATAGAAGAGATCTGCAAGTCCGACATTGCCTTTTCCGGTCAGCACTCCGTTATCATAACTGATACGCATGTCGGCGTTGAGATCGCCCTTGATTGGAGGGGCGAACGGGTTGATTGAAAGCCAGTCCTGAAGATGTACCTGCGTAATCTGCACAATCAGGTCATCATATTTCATCACATCACCATCATGGTGAGTAAGTGAATCCACACCTTCGGGATGTTCGGTGAAGATTTTGATGGAGCTCTTGTCACCCTGCAGGGCAAGCGAGGCATCGAGATGACGTGTGGTGAGATTATAGCTGATGAAATTATCCTTGTTTATCGTCCATGGCTTGTAGGCAATCGTCGGTTTGGTCGGTACGATTTTGACAGTCACAACACTGTCAACAAGCATTGCGGTCACGCCGAAGTTGAAGCCGTTTTCGCCCTTGATGTTCTGCTGCTTCATGTATGCGGAGAATCGGTTTGTTCCGGCAAAGCCATTGAGGACAACGTGAGCAAAATCATCGAACGTCCCCGGTCGGTTATCCACTTCGGCCTTGTAGACAAGATATTGTCCATGTTGTATAGCATTGAAGGATATTGTGTCCAGACGGGTTGAACCGGTGTTGAACCCGTTGATGAGCATATTGACCCAGAGAAGAGAGTCGTTGTGCATACCTGCGGTCAGACGGTTGAAATCCATCTTGGCAGATTCGCTCAGATACTTTGCTGCAACGTTGTTCTGCCCCATTTCAAGCATCATGTCAAAACGAGGGAAAGCTTGATGAAGCTTGTCGACATCGACACGCATACTGTCCATCTGCGATGTGACTTCTGCCATTCCGGCAGTGAGGCCATCGATGAAATTGAAAAGCGATGTGCGGGAATTAAGTTTGAGATTCATGTCTCCGTTGACGAGCGAACCGTCAAGAACAGAATCGGACGAAGCGAGTGTAAGATTGACGGGTTGCGGTGACACGATGTCGATGTCCGGCAGATTCCATGTGAGATTGCTGACATCAGCCTTGGCATCAATGGCGGATGAAGCCACATTATAATATCCGGAAGTTGTCATGTCAAGGCTACCTCGGTTGACTGTCGGAGAGAGACCGAGAGCCTGCAGATTGACATTTCTGACATTGGTGTTGAGATTCCAGCGGACAGTGTCGCCGTCAAGCCGGGCATCGAAGCGGGCGGAAGCATCGGCATCATGGTTATAGCTGTCCAGTGTGCCCTTTGCGTTGCCGTCGTGAAGTGTGGTGTTCAATACAATGTCACTATACGTCTCCTTATTGTAGACAATGCTTCCAAGTTTTACATCCGCATCAATATATGTATTTTTGTTAAGTGGATTGTATCCCTTTCCGTCAACGGTCACTGACGCTGTAACACGCCCTACCCCATATTCAGGGACAAATGCATCAACGGGGAAGTCATGGAGGTTGAGGGTAGCACTGTATGACTCTGCCCGTGCGATCCATCTGCCCGCACCTGCCAGACGACCATTACGGGTGGTCAGTTCAATATCACCGGCTACTTTGCCGGGATAATAGTCCACGGATCCGTTCACAGACAGCGCGGGTACGGATTTAATCGGAAGGAAAGCAAATTGCTTGTCGGTAATAGTGGCGAGATTACCGTCAATGCTGAGCTGACCACCGATTTTTTCAGGGTCAAACGGATTGTCGACCTCTCCTTCGAGCGCGACAGTGACAAGGCCGGGCATACGTGCATCAAGCGTGTAGACGTTCAGCATTCGTGGCGTACCTTCAATGTCTGCCGACAATGAAATCGGAGTGAGCGGTTTCAACATGGCCTTCATGTCGGGGAAAGCCATTGCTATTTCCGTCGGGTCTATTCGGCCGGACGCTTTGAGCATGAGTGGAAGTGTAGGGTCTGTCAGGATGTCACCCATACCCATGGATGCATTCACTAATAATGAGGAGCGCAGAGTCTCGATTGAGAAGTCTGTCGCCGACATTTTTTTGCTGTCCATTTCAAACAGACCGTCGGCATGAAGCTGCAATCCGCTGCGCTCATATCCGGACAGTTCCTTAAGGGGAACGCGGATGGATGTTCCTTTGTTGTAAAACGAATCCACCTCGATATTGACATCCGAGACAGCTATGTATGATGGGTCAAAACCGGCGATAGGTTTCACCCCGCGCTGTGCATACAGACCGTCGCGTGCTGTGAGGCGCAATGTGTCGGCAGTGATAGTCCACATTTCAGATTCCGGTGTGACTGTAGTATCGGCCGGAGTGGATGTCTCACCATTCGCGATAAGAGGATATATGTAAGCAGCCGAAACACTGTCGACATGCAGGCTCTGTCCGAAAATCCGTTTCGTGGCCATATCAAATTCACCATTTCTCAATTCCATTCGGTCCACCTTGCATCCGAGACTGTCAATAATCGGAAGCATCTCCATTTCGTATGCGAGGTTGCTTACAGTTATGCGCTGGGCCTTGACATTCCAGGGAGTGCCCTGCGCAGTGTCAGTAGGAGTAGCCGTGGTGTCGTTGAGCATTCTCAGTCTTACCTTCACTCCGTCAATATCAACGGTCGAAAGGTCGATATTTCCTTCTTTGAGCTGAATATCGCTTCCGTTTATATCTGCACGGGCAATATTGGCCCTGAGCCACAGGATTGAATCGTTATTTCCGAGTTGATAGAACGCGCTGTCAAGCTCTGCCCCTGAGATTTCGATATTACCTTTGAAAAGGGGTTTGAGTTTGACATCAACAGCAAGCCGTGAGGATGTGAGCATCGTATCTCCGTTTGCCTGCACGACAATTGCATTGTCGACTTTGAGTTTAAGCGGAAATCCAAGACGCAGCTTACCAATCTCAATTTTCATGCCTGTGGATTTGCTCACCTGCTCGGTTGCAATCTTGACGGCAAAATCTTGAACGAACGGGACATAAAGAAGCACCGGTATTGCAATAATCAACAATACGAGCCCGAAAAGAGTCCAAAGAAAAGCTCTGAGGAGTTTTTTACCAATATTACGGCTCAATGCTTATTAAATTTAGAAGGTTATACTTATAGTGATGAATTGCGTGCCTGAATAGTCTGAAACGGAGCCTCAAGAACTTCCCGGCTTTATGTTAGTAACCACAAATGTACGATAATTGTTTTAATTTTCCTTTAAAAAGTTTAATATTCACCGATAAGTCGGCGATGACGCTGAAATTGAGTGACGGAATCTGTCACTTCCTCTTGATTTTTATCCATTCTTTATAGCGGATGGAATTAATAACACGTAACTTTGCAGGATGATTATAGAATTATTTACCGAAAAAGACTATACCGAGATTA
>CANCXM010000005.1 GCA_947381945.1 uncultured Muribaculaceae bacterium | reverse complement strand
CCCCGCGCCTCGCTTCCGGCTGCGAGCTTTGACCTTCGGTCGCCGCTCTTGGCCGTCCGCTCGTGGCGGGGCTATGAGCGCATCGCAGCTCCGCTGCTCACTATCTGCCGTCCGGTATGGCTCGGCAGAGTACGGATTCCGTACTCAAACAGCATTACCCCTGAGAGGAAAAGAATCATGAGAAAGGTACATAAAGCCAAAGGGTCAGAAGATACAAAAGATTAATTTCAAGCAGATTATCCTTCTGTTGCTTTTGGCCTTCTGTCATTCTGTACCTTTCCCGGAGAATTACAGCTTGTGCCAAAAAAAGTACGCAAACCGTACTAAAAAAGTACGCAAACCGTACTAAAAAATACGGATTCCGTACACAAAATTTGTGCGGAATCCGTACTCAAAATCGGTACCGGATGTCGGGCTGGCTGACTGTTGGCATGAGGGATAGGCTACATGCCTTGATTGTTGGCGTGTGGGGAATGGGATTACATGCGTTTGTCGAGGATGGTGGGGTAGAATTTGCCGTCCTTGCTTATGATGTTGAAACCCATCTTGGTCATGGGGGCATTGCCCTCGGCATCAGCTTCGCCGAATGCTACGTCGAAGGTGACGGTGTTGGTCCACTCGTTGTCGAAGCCGGTGGAATAGAGCTTGAATGATTTCACCGGAAACACCTGGGCGCGGAATTGCAGATCCGTGCGGCCCTGCTCGTCGAGAGGGGTGAGGGTGCTGTCGGTCGGGTTGAAGGTGTAGAGACGGTCGATTGCTGCTGCGTAGTCGTCGTTCTGCATGAGGGTGAGGATTTCAGCCACCTCATTGACCATAGCCGATGAGTCGGCTGCGGAGACGCTGTAGCGCTGCTCCTCTTCTGTCTTGGATGTCTTTGATGTACATGCATTGAACACCCCTGCGAAGAGGATGACTGCAATGGCATAAAGAAATATCTTTTTCATAATCGGATAATAAATCTATAAAAAGGGAGTGGCTTTTGCCACCCCCTTAATAAGTGTGTTATCAATTTGGCGTTACCAATTATTACATGGTAGCGTTAACGATGCAAGTAACAGTGACGTCGAATTCACCGAGACCATACTCGATAGTCATAGGAATCTTGACAGTGAACTGCTTAACATTGAGCTTGGTGTTGTCGTAAACGAGCTTGCCGAAGCCTTTCTTCACGATTTCCTTAACAGCTGCATTGCTGTTGGAGTTGATTACGTCTGACGGATAAGTAATCTGAGCAGGATTGCCGTTTTCATCATAAGCGGGTTCAACGCTGAATGCTGCAATTACGCTGGGATCAACCACGAACTTATTGGGATCGCTATTGATTGTACCGGCATTAGTAGTCATTCCTGCAAGATTAACCTTGACAGACTTAACATTGTAGTAAGCGAAGAGCCATTCCTTGCCTGCGAAGGCTACAGCGCGCCAGTCAGAGAAGTCAAGGAGACCGTAAACGTCAACCTTAGAACCGTTCTCAACAGCATCAGTGAATTCAATCTTCTTGGTTGTGCTGACAATGTTGATAGGACGGAGGAAGGTAGCGGGGATTACAGAGTTCTCTTTGAGTTCGAGAGCGATGCCACATTCATTGTAAGCAACTACGCCTACCTTAACCTGAAGCTTAGCGTTTGTGCGGTCGAGACCGTCGCCGTCAGAAGCATACTTGTTGAGGAGTTCCTGAGCCTCGGCAGTTTCAGCGAGAGTTACGATACCTGTAGCCTGATCAAGTTCGGCGAGGAGCTTGCCGTTGGCATAGATAGCGTTATTGCTGTATTCACCGTTGCTTACGAAAGCACCATCTTTGACAACCATGAGAGCGTGGTCACCCATATTGGCGTTGGAAGCCTTATGGTCATATACGAGGCAGGGGTTCTCCTTGTTGGCTACAGTGAACTTAACGCCGTCAATCTCCTCCTGAACGTCGGGGAAGTAGTAGCGGTAGCCACCGGCGAGACCGTTCTGAGTAGCGTAGGTTGCAGCCTTGATTGCGGGCTGACCGGAAATCTGCTTGAAGACGGGCTTAGAACCTTGCCAGAGGAGATTGAGGTCAGTTTTGATTGTTGTAGGCTGGAAGTTATTGGTAGGCTGCTGAACGTTGAGAAGTGCAGTAGTGAGGTCGCGGAACCAGCGAGCTTCCATCTTAGCCTCTACATTTGCAACGGGCTTAGCGTTAACGGCTACCTGCATGGGCAGATAAACGTAGGGATAAACGTCAGCATTGTCGCTCTTGAAGCATACGTAGGTTGTACCGGTGTGGTTTGCACCTTCGTAAGCTTTCTGCTTAGCTTCAACATCGAGATACCAGTCGAAGTGGTATTCGGGTTTGATTTCGTCGGCAGCAAGGTTGAAGAGAACAACTTCGCCAATGCCTTCGGTCTCAGACCATGTACCATCGATGTTCTTGAACTGATTCATGATGTCGATTTTATAAGAACCTGCATTATCAGTGCGAGTCTCACGAATCATATCGGGAGAATAGTGCTGAACGAATACTTCCTTGCTGAGGCCGGTAGCTTCGAGCATCATGTTAAGGATGTTTTCATTAGTCTCGTGATCGTTTGCAGTGTTGCAGTCGAAATCAACAGTGTTGTAAGTGAGGACGTCAGTCTTGTAGTCATCAGCAGTGGGGACAATCTTGATGCGGATGAAGCCCTGGAGAACTACGTTGTCACCTTCGGTTACAGTGATGTAAACGAGAGGCATGTGGCCGAGTTCGTCAGTTGACTGCTTGGAAGCATCACCGTTTACACAAGGAGTGATGACACCGGTCTCGGGATCAATAGAAGCCCAAGAGCTTTCAGATACGGTGCTTGCGCCGATAGTGTAGTCGATGAGAGAGAAGTTCATCTTAAGGTTGAACTTGCCCCATTCCTCGGGAGTGGTCCATGCACCTTCCTGACCACGCTGGTTGTCAGTGTAGGTGATGTTCATGATCTTGAGGAGGTCGGCAGTGCCGTTCCATGCAACATTCACAGTCTGAACGTTGTCAAGAACATTATTCATCTTAGTGTAAACTTCCTTGTTGCCACGAGCCTGAGCTGCGCCGTATTCCTCGAGGAATGTCTGAGGATTGATGACGATGGCACCGGGAGTGATGTCCATCTGAGCGAACATAGCGTAGTCAGAAGTAACTGTGGTCACTTCAGTCTTGCCATCTTCCTTGTTCTCAGTGTAGACATTAGCCTGAAGAGCGAATACAGGCATCTTCTTATTTGAAGCATTGTAGAGGGGAGCATCACCGTTGATAGCTACAGTGAGGACACCGTCAGCAATGCTGAGACCCTTGTTGTCGTTGTAAGAACCGTCAAGAGCAATGTTTGCAGAAGATGCGCGAGAGATGATTTCAGCATCGTTGGAGACAATCTTAAGATCCTTGAACTCAACCTTAGCGCTGGTGGGGTTCATGTGGTAAGATACCTCAGTGACGGGGTGGAAATTATCTTTGTCATTAGATGCAGTACGCAACCAGCTCTTCTGGCCCTTAACAGTGAACCCGTTATACTTGTAGACATCCGGAGTGGTTGCCTTAGTGATAAGGGGATTGTAGACCATATTGTAAGAGAGGGCGCTCTCGATACCGCCAACGAATGTGTTGGGGATGAATACGAGGCCACGGAGCTGGTCAAGCACGAATGTTACGAGCTGAGGAGTGATGGCGTTCACGCTGTTGGCAAGACGATCCATCTCTTCGCTCATAGTGAAGAGCTGTGCATCAATAGCACCGATGTGGCCTGAGAGGGCGGGAATAACGTTGTTGTTAAGCTCTTCGATGGCCTCCTTGTTGGTCTGGATAAGGGCAGCCTGTTGGCCGATAAGCTTGGCGTTGTCGGCAGCCTTGTCGGCAGCAGCCTTAAGATCTTTAGAGAGAGCGGCGATCTTGTCCTGATTTTCCTTGATGAGCTTTTCAGCAGCAGAAACCTGACCTGCGAGAGTAGAGAGGTCGTTGGTCAGCTTGTCATCGTACTTTTTGAGTGCGTCGAGCTGATTGTTGGTTTCAGCGATGAATTTGGTGAACTGCTCAAGGTTGGAAGCAATCTCGAGGTTAGCGAGTTCTTTCTTGAGAGCATCGATCTGATCCTGAAGGACCTTGTCGCCGGCAGCCATCTGAGAGAGAAGGTTAGCTTCGAGTGTGCCGAGCTGTTCGTCAGTAGCCTTCTTGAGGTTGGTGATGTCGAGACCGAGAGCCTCAGCCTGACCATTGAGGGCAGTGATTGCAGCGTTGATGCCGGCAACAGTACCGTTGAGTTCAGCGATAGCGTTGTCTGCTTTCACGCCTGCAGCTTCGAGCTTCTCGTTGAGGTCCTTGGCCACGTCGGCGAGCTGGTCGTTGGTAGCGTAGCCCTTGAGTGATTCGAGGATCTTGGCGATTGCACCGGCATTGTCGTTAATCTTGACAGTGTTGCCGTCGATGAGATCCTTATACTGGTTGAGGAGTTCGGTGTTGCCTTCGATGAGAGCCTTGTTGGCAGCGATTTCCTTGGCGTTGGCGTCGATGAGGGCTTTGAGTTCCTCATAGTTAGCCTTGAGGGCCTTGGCAGCTTCCTCTTTAGCCTCGGCAGCTGACTGAGCAGCGAGCTGGGCGGCAGCGTCGGCAGTCTTAGCGGCAGCCATAGCGTCGTCGCCGGCTTTCTTCGCATCTTTTGCAGCGGCCATAGCTGCGTCGGCAGCCTTCTGAGCAGCTTCACCCTCAGCCTTGTACTGTGCAATCTGGGTATTAAGGGTGTTGATTTGATCGCTCAGTTTGTCGATGAGCTCGCCCTTTTCAGCCATCTCCTGGTCGAGGACGTTGGTGCGGTCTTTCCAGCCGTCGTCGTCGCAGGAGGTGAATGTTGCGGGAAGACCGCAAGTCAGCACCGACAGAAGAGCAACTTTTACAAATTTTTTCTTCATAAATTTAATTAAATTAGTTAGAAAAGTTTAATTTTGTTCTCGTTTAAGGTTATGCCTTCCGGGAGAAGGACGGAAGGCGAGGTGAGAAGGAGGATACTCCTATGCGTATTCTCCTGATGATTAGCTTTTTGTGATGTGTATGGCTTTATGCATAGGCAAGATTGATTCTGGTTTGTTTAAACTTGTGACAAAGTTAGAGTTAATTCATGGTTTTTGTTTAAAATGAATGTTGCTCTAATGACACATAAGTGTCGCTGATGTTGCAACTTAGCCCGATTGCAGACCTTGGGATAAACCCTAAATCCCTCAGCGGAAAAGTAAAATTTTTCTACCACATATTATATTTTATGAAAAAGTATCACCCCGACGGAGCGCGAAGACCGCACCGGAGATGAGAGACGGCAAGAGGCGGGGGAGTTTTGTTTATATCATATATATATATTATATTTGCACTATAAATTATATCCGAGCATGAATACTGTGGCATTAAACGGGTCAGAGAAGACCAAAAAACTGATAGAGCTTCCAAACGACATCTGCCGTCGGCTTGCGGTCCAGGCTGCAATGATGGGGACGAGTGTCAAACGCCTTATCGAGACAATGGTGATTGAGGCGACCGAAAAAACGGATGACGAGACAATCTATTCCTATCTGCTTGAGACACGGCCGGAGGGTTCTGTCATGATTTCTGAGACAGAGCAGGATGCGCTCCTCAGACGCTTGCGCGAAAAAGCCGGTCGACGATGAACTACAGGCTTTCAAAAGATTTTGCCAGAAGTCTTGAACGTCTCAACGGGAAGGAGCTTCGGTCGGCGCTGGCAATGCTTGACGAAGTCGGTCGGGCCAAGACATTGGGAGAGATTACAGATTGCAGGAAGCTGACAGGATTCAGGCATGTCTATCGTATCCGTGTGGGCAGCCGCAGGGCTTTCTTCACTTTTCATATAGAGGTGGTCGACGATGTCGTGTTTTTCCGTTATCTGACATCGCGCGGACAGGCTTACGACAAGGCGATGGAGACATCCTTGCGGAAAAGTGATGCGGAATAATTGCGGTGTTGGATGCTGTGAATTTTGCCACACACCCGTTAATTTATCCTCTCTTTTCAACTGAGTTAGGGAATAATTTGTTAATTTTGCATCGAATATCCTTTTCCGTAGGGGAGGGGCAATAGAAATTTCATGGCAGCCATAGATATAATTTTACTCCTTATCTTCATTGTTTCGGCATGGCTTGGTTTCCGCAAGGGAATCATCACGCAACTCGGTTCGTTAGCGGCTATCGTGATAGCCATCATCGCCTGCCGCATGTTCGGTGGGACGGTCGAACAGTTTTTTTTCGAAAGTCATCCCGACTGGCAGACCGGGTCGTCAATATCGCGCTATGCGGTGTCGATTCTGGCAAACGGTGTGATATATCTCGTGGCTTACTATGCCGTGATACTTGTGGCTAAGCTGCTCCATACGGTGAGCCACATCGTGCTTCTCGCCCCGCTCGACCATATCGCGGGCGCGGCCTTCTCGGTTGCGAAATACGGACTTGTGGTGAGCCTTCTGCTCAATCTCTACATTGTCTGCTTCCCGGCAACCCATCTGATAGCCGACTCGCGACTGGCAGGAGGAAAGGCGGTCGAGTGGACAATCGGTTTCGCACCGTGGGTCCTCGACACCATCCATCCCGTGGAAAAGGACACCGAAAACGCCTCCGGAAATGAAGAGGCGACCCCTGTCGCGACAGACGAAATCAAGACAGTCTCCCGTTCTATTCATGAATGAAGAAATAATGGAAACAAAAGAGAAAAACAACCCCAAGGACAGCGATCAGCTCATCAAGAGCGCGACCTCCGATGAATATAAATACGGCTTCACCTCCGACATCGACACCGACATCATCCCCGTCGGGCTCAACGAGGAGGTGGTGCGTCTCATCTCAGCAAAAAAAGGGGAGCCGGAATGGCTGCTCGAATTCCGTCTGAAGGCTTTCCGCTACTGGGAGACTTTGAAGATGCCCGACTGGGCGCATCTCAACATTCCGCCCATCGACTATCAGGCCATCAGCTATTACGCCGAGCCCCGCGCGAAGGCCAAGGGGCCTGAGAGCCTCGACGAGGTGGACCCGCAGCTCCTCGACACGTTCAACCGTCTCGGCATCCCCCTGCAGGAGCAGAAAGCCCTTGCCGGAATGGCTGTCGACGCGGTGATGGACTCCGTCAGCGTGAAGACCACCCACCGCGAGAAGCTCGCCGAGAAGGGAATCATATTCTGCTCCATCTCGGAAGCCGTCAAGGACTATCCCGACCTCGTTAAGAAATATCTCGGCTCAGTGGTGAGCTACCGCGACAACTTCTTCGCGGCGCTCAACTCGGCCGTGTTCTCCGACGGTTCGTTTGTCTATATCCCCAAGGGGGTGCGTTGCCCGATGGAACTGTCGACCTACTTCCGCATCAACGCCTCAGGCACAGGCCAGTTCGAGCGCACGCTCATCGTGGCCGACGATGATGCCTACGTCAGCTATCTCGAAGGTTGCACCGCTCCGATGCGCGATGAGAACCAGCTCCATGCCGCAATCGTGGAAATCGTGGTCGAGGACCGTGCGGAGGTCAAGTATTCCACCGTCCAGAATTGGTATGCCGGCGATGCCCAGGGGCGCGGCGGTATCTACAACTTCGTGACAAAGCGCGGCCTTTGCCGTGGCGACCACTCGAAGCTCTCGTGGACACAGGTGGAGACCGGTTCGGCCATCACTTGGAAATACCCCTCATGCGTGTTGAAGGGAGACTACTCGCGCGGCGAATTCTACTCCGTAGCCGTGACCAAGAACTATCAGCAGGCCGACACCGGCACAAAGATGATACATATCGGCAAGAACTCCTCGTCGACAATCGTCTCGAAGGGTATCTCCGCCGGACATTCGCAGAACTCCTACCGAGGACTCGTCAAGGTGGCTAAGGATGCCACCGGATGCCGCAACTACACCCAGTGTGACTCCCTCCTGATGGGCGACAAGTGCGGTGCCCACACCTTCCCCTATATCGACGTGCTCAACGACACTGCCATTGTCGAGCATGAGGCCACGACATCGAAGATTTCCGAGGACCAGCTCTTCTACTGCAATCAGCGCGGTATCCCGACCGAAGAGGCCATCGCTCTGATTGTCAACGGCTATGCCAAGGAGGTCATGAACAAACTCCCGATGGAATTCGCCGTCGAGGCCCAGAACCTCCTGCAGATTACCCTTGAAGGCTCCGTAGGATGATGAAAGCCGCGCTCTATCTCATACCGTCGACCATGAGCGACGCTCCGGTGACCGACGTGATTCCCGACGGGAATCTGGAGATTATCCGTGGGGTGAAGCATTTCGTGGTCGAGAATGTCCGCACAGTGCGCCGTTTTCTCAAACGCTGTGACCGGAATATCGACATTGACTCATTGACATTCACAGTCCTCGACGAGCATACCCGGCCCGAAGAGATTCCCGCCATGCTCTCGCCGCTTGCGGAAGGCCACCCTGTCGGGGTCATTTCCGAAGCCGGATGTCCGGCCATCGCCGACCCCGGAGCCGATCTCGTTGCAATCGCCCAGGAGAAGGGCTATGAGGTCGTTCCACTCGTCGGCCCGTCGAGCATCCTGCTCTCGCTGATGGGTTCGGGATTCAACGGACAGAGCTTCGCGTTCATCGGCTATCTTCCCCACGAGGCCAAGGCGCGCACGGCACGCTTGCGCGAACTTGAGCAGCGCATCCGCCGCGAGAACCAGACGCAGATATTCATCGAGACCCCCTACCGCAACAATAAGCTGATAGCCGAGCTTGCATCGACACTGCCTCCCGGGCTGAAACTCTGTGTGGCCTCCGACATCACCGGCCCGCAGCAGACCATCCTGACCCTCCCGCTCTCCAAATGGGCGCGGCGCAAATATGACTACGACAAAATCCCTACAATCTTCCTGCTGAACTACTGACAACTCAAAACTAACAACTCACAACTATCTACTCCTTGGCAAAATCACGCAAAATATCATCGGGACGACGTATGCCCGGTCTCTTTGACGGTCTTGACGACTTCAATACTGAGACTGGAAGCGATTTCCGTATCATACCCGAAAAGAAAATGGAAGAAATCGCACGTCAGATGAACCGTGAGACAGGCAACCGCGACACCATCGACGAATTGCCGCCGATGAATGTGGCCGACAAGGTGTTTTTCATGAGTTTCGGCAGCGGCAGTTCAGGCAATTGCTCCTACGTCGGCGACCGCGAGGGTGGTTTCCTGATTGATGCCGGAGTTGAGGTTGCGAAAGTCGTCGACGGACTGCGTCGCAACGGTGTTTCGATGGAGAGGGTGAAGGGTATCTGTCTCACCCACGACCATGGCGACCACATCCGCGATGTCTACGGACTTCTGCGCCGCTACCGTCATCTGCGCGTCTACTGCACACCGAAGGCCCTCAACGGCATACTCCGCCGCCACAATGTGTCGCGTCGCATCAAGGACTACCATGCACCCATCTACAAGGAATTCCCCTTCAAAATAGGCAATTTTGAGATTACGGCCTTCGACGTGATGCACGACGGAGCCGACAACGCGGGCTATTTCATCACCCACGGCGACGTGAATTTCGCAGTGGCCACCGACCTCGGTTGCATCAGCGAGCGCGTCGACTACTACATGCGCCGTGCAACCCACATCGTCATCGAGGCCAACTATGACCTCCAGATGCTCCGCGAGGGGCGCTATCCGGAGTATCTTAAAGCAAGAATCGAGGCGGCCAACGGACATCTCGACAACCGCGTCACGGCGCAATTTCTCGCCGACATCTACACGCCACGTCTTCGCAACGTGTTCCTCTGCCATCTGTCGCATGACAACAACACTCCTCAGAAAGCCCTCGGTGCTGTCGCAACCGCACTGGCAACTGTAGGCGTGAAGAATCTTGGCTCCGGTTTCGATTGCCTCAACGAACCTGACGCACCACCCTCACAGCTGCATCTCGTCGCGCTTCCTCGCTTCGATGCCTCGCTCCTTTATCCTTTGGAGCCGTAGGGTGTGTGTCCTGTCGCTGCATCCGTCTATCCGATAATTGAATCGAGCGCGGCCATCAACCGGGGGACAGGCGGGGCATAGTGATTTCCTTTTGTCATCTTATAGACCACATCAATTCCAGCCCGGCGGAGAATGTCGGCGACTTCATCCGTGCAACGTTTCACCGGTTGGAAGCGGGCAACCGTTGTGTCCTCCTCTTCATCACCGAGTGAAAGGTAGATTTTGCCTCCGCGTGGCGGGATGGAGGCTGAGCGCAACCATGCCGTGAAACCGTCATACCAGAACGAACCGGAAATGGAGATGACATTGTTGAAGAAGGGCGATTCAATCCATTGCCACGTTGCGAACAGTCCCGAGAGTGATATTCCTGCGAGTGTGCGCTGCTGAGGGGCAATCTTCATCTCCTTATCTATAGCCGGAATTATTATGCGCGTTAGGGTGTCGAGAAAAAGGGTAGCTTTTCCGTCAAAGGGTGCGTCACGCTGAAACACCCCCGGAGCGCGCCACGGTGTGAGGTCGTTGTCCCAGTCTATGCCTGTGATGAAAGCTATCCCACACGCATAGTGTCCGGCAAGGCGTGTGGCTGTTTCCGCCGTCACCGGCATCGGCCATAGAAGATAGATGGTTTGTGTCGGGATTTTCTCCCCCTTTTCAGGTCGGGCTATAAGGCAGCGGTAGCCTGCGGTCTCGAATGTCTTGTTCATTTCTGTGTGTTGTTTTGAGGATTGAATATCATCATGTTTTCCATGTCGGTGAATCCCAGACCTGAATATAATTCCCGGCCGAGAGGCGTGGCTTCAAGATAAATTTTGCTAATTCCCCTTCTCTTGCATTTTTCGAGAAGATGGTCGACTATGGCGTGTCCGGCCCCTTGATGGCGATGATCGGGACGCACATATATGTTCATCATATATGCGCATTTTCCGTTGGGATTGTCGGGCGAAGGCAGTTCGTGGTGGAAACACAATCCTCCGCAGCCTATCTCCTCACCCTCGGCTGTGAGGGCAATACATGCGTAATGGCTTGCGTGGCGGATGTTGAATCTGTAGTAGTCACGGTTCGCCCTGCAAAGTTGGGTGAGGGTTTCGGTGTCGGTCTTTGCCGACAGACCGAAAACGCTCTCGATCACCTCCATGCGCCATGCGAGGAGACGGTCGATGTCCCTGAGTGGTTCAAAGAATAGTTGCATCATAGCTGTCCCTCCTTGAATACCTTTGGCAATGCTTTGCGGTCGACCTTTCCGTTGGGAGTCAATGGTAGTGACTTCATCTGTATGAAGAATTCCGGAATCATGAACGGTGTGAGATTGCGTTTCATCTTTTCTGTCATCCGGCGGAACGAGAAGCGGACATAGCGGGGAACGATATAGCCTACAAGATACGACAATCCTTGGGAATCAACGTATGCCTCGACCACGCCCTTCTCGACGTCATCAATTGCATTTATGACATTCTCGACCTCCTCGCGCTCGACTCTTTTGCCAAGTATCATCACCTGGTCATCCTTTCGGTGGAGGAATGCTATTGAACCGTCGGGGAGGCGGTAGCCGAGGTCGCCGCTCCTGTAGACTCTCCTTCCGTCTGGAAGGGTGGTAAAGTTGGCGCTCTCCGGGACAGTCGTGAGATAGCCTTCACCGACACCCTCGCCGAGAATGCAGATTTCACCGCGCGCGCCGGGTCTCACCGGTTTCATTTTCTTGTTCATTATCATTATTTCCACATCTTTTATCTCATGACCGATAGGGAAGGTACCGTCGTCAAGAGGCTGGATATTGTCACAGCGTTGGTAAGTCGCACATACTGTCGTTTCGGAAGGCCCGTAGGTGTTGTATATCTCAACCCCTGTTTCACGCAGACGGTCGATATAGCTTCCACGCAGGACATCCCCGCCGCTGATGAGCAGGCGCAGTGATTTCGGGATTTCGGGGAGTTTGTTCATGTCGAGAAGCAGATAGGGGAAGCCGCTGATGATAGTGACACCATGGGCTTCAACAAACTTCATGAGTTCATGTAGATTAGACTTGGCGCTTTCCGGAGGGATGGCAATGGTGGCTCCGTTGAGAAGTGTGGTGAACACCTCTTCAACAAATATATCGAACGAGCACACGGAATATTGCAGCATCACGTCGCCGGGAGCCGTATGGAATTCCTGTTCGAATGCGTCGGCGTAATGGCATACGTTGCGGTTGTTGATGACTACACCTTTCGGCTTTCCTGTCGTTCCGGAGGTGTAAAGTATGTAGGCGGTATCCTCCGCTGAGATTTCAGCTATGGTTGAATTGTCAAGATTGCCCTCTGCTTTTAATCCGGGTGCGATTTCAAGGAGGGGTGTCGCTCCGGTTTCCGGTTTGACACCCGGAGAGACGATTATGAAGTCGACGTCAGCCTCCTCCATCATGAACTTTATGCGTTCGGGCGGAAACGACGGTTCGGCCGGGACGTAGGCGGCTCCGGTTTTTAAGACTGCGAGGATTGAGGCTATCATCTCGATACCGTGGTTCATTACTATTCCGACCCTCTTGGCATGTTTTTTCGGAAAGAGTGTCGTGATAGCGTCCGCAAGGCTGTCGAGTTGTGAATATGTTATCTTTCTGCCATTTTCCACTATGGCGAGAGCGTCCGGTTGGGAAGCTGCAATCTGTTTGAAACGGTTGTAAATAGTGTTTTCCATCATGTATATATAAGCCTTTATGACCGTTGATTGTTCAATTATTCTTATATTTGCAAATCAACACACATAATGATTACTACACCCTCATGATTACTCCGGCCCGATACTACGACGACCTCCCTGCCGAGGTCAGAAATCTGTTCCTGAAATGGGGACGGTTCCTCTATGATGATGTCACCTTCAACATGCCTGACAGCCCTCTCCATGCCGCTCATCATTGCGAACGCGTATTGCTTCATGCACTGCGGATGGGAGTAGCTGAAATGGGCATTGATGACATCGAAGCCCTTGAAATCCTCGCACACGCATCGGTATTCCATGACACCCGTCGCCATGACGAATATCTCGACACCGGTCATGGAGCCCGTGCTGCTGTCTATTATACGGAGTTCTGCAAGGGTGCATCCAATTCAGAAGACTCAGATTGTCCGTCTCGACAGCAAGCAGAAATTGTCTTTCATCCGGAAGCCGTCTATCTGATGCGTTACCATGACCTCGACGACACATTGGGTATAGAAGCCATCCGGAGGGATTTCCCGGACAGAGCCGGGAGGGTGGAGAAACTTTATGCCATTTTCAAAGATGCCGATGCGCTTGACCGTTGGCGTCTCGGGCGTTGGGGGCTTGACGAAAAATATCTCCGTACCGCCTCTGCCCGCACCCTCGTCCAAACCGCCCGCAATCTCGTCACCGACACAATGGACCCCGCCATCCTCGCCCACTATGACCGTCTGATGGACGAAATCATGTCAAAGAAAAATGACTGAGTGAAGCTCAAATTCAAGCGAAAAGAGAAATTTTTTCGGCGGGATTTGTATTATCGCACTGTTTGACCGGGGTTCAGGTATTAAATTTGCTGAAAAAAATACTTGAACCACGGAATGTTATGGACAATACAAATTTGAAATTGAGAGATTTGGACTTGAGACTTAGGGAATTATGTCAAACCTGGGTAAATGAGATTTTTGCTACAGGAAGAGACACGCGTCACCGTACGACAGGAATCTGTAGGCGGGATTTGAGAGTGCGTAGTCGTAGATTGTGCGCCACTCCGGGTTTGCCGGATTGCTTTGGAGGAAGGCTGATACGAGCAGGAGGAGTGTCGAGCGTGGCTGATGGAAATTGGTCACCATTCCCTTGACTACTCGGTACTTATATCCTGGTGCTATCATGAGGCGCGTGGAGGCTACGAATGTGTCCTCGCCTGTCGCGTCGAGATGGCGCAGGATTGCCTGCATTGATTCGCCGACGGAGAGTTGCGGGTGTGATTCCTCGTAGGGGTACCATTGTGGCAGAACGTCGGCCGGCAGTCCGCACGAAAGGCGGCAACCGAGGTGGTAGAGGCTTTCGAGTGTACGCACGGAAGTTGTGCCGACGGCAATGATGCGGCGGTCAGTCGAAGCAAGCTCTTCGATGAGTTTGCGCCCGACAGCGATGAATTCGCTGTGCATGTCATGCTCGCCGATGGAGTCTGATTTGACCGGCTGGAATGTACCGGCCCCGACATGTAGCGTAAGCTCGCGGCGCGGAATGTCGCGGCGGTCAATGGCTTCGAGTACTTCCGGGGTGAAATGAAGACCTGCGGTCGGGGCTGCCACCGAACCGTCGATATGGGAGAACACCGTCTGATAGTCGCTTGAATCGCTTTCCTCCGTGTTGCGGTTAAGGTAGGGAGGAATGGGGATTTCACCTACGGCTGAGATGATGCGGGAGAAGGTGATGGCCTGATTGTCCCATGAAAACTCCACAACCGATGTGTTGCCTTCGCGGGCGATTCGGGTTGCGGTCAGTGTGAGGTTTTCTCCGTCGATTGTTAGAGGCATACGCAGAGGTTCACTCTTCCATCGCTTGGAGTTGCCGACAAAGCAGGTCCAGGAGCAGGAATGGGTCGAGGCGAAATTGCAGGCGTAGTCTGCCGGATTGACGGGTTCGAGGCAGAAAATCTCTATCAGTGCCCCGTCGGCTGTCTCACCTTTGCGGAAACGCAGACGGGCGTTGATGACACGGGTATTATTGTAGACGAGCATCGCGTCCTCCGGCAAGAGTGCCGGAAGTTCATTGAAGATGCGGGTGTCGACGTTGCCGTCGGCATCTTTTACGAGCAGCAGACAGCGGTCACGTTCGGCAAGCGGATGCTTGGCGATGCGTTCGTCGGGGAGGGGATAGTCGAAGTTTTCTATGCGTATGTCGCGGATGTCCATTATGCAAGGTCAATAAGGTCAGCAATAGCCTTGTGTGGGTCTGATGCTCCGAAGACATAGCTTCCTGCCACAAGGATGTCGGCTCCGGCTTCAATGAGTGCGGGAGCGGTTGAAAGATTGACACCTCCGTCAATCTCGATAACGGCTTCCGAACCGCTTTCGGCAATCAACGCGCGGAGCTGTCTCACTTTCCGGAGGGTGTTGGTGATGAAGCTCTGGCCTCCGAAACCGGGATTCACACTCATGAGAAGCACCATATCGAGTTCGCGGATGATGTCCTGCAACATCATTACCGGAGTTGCGGGATTGAGGGTGACGGCCGCACGCATCCCTGCATCCTTTATGGTGTGGATGACGCGGTCGAGATGGGTGCAGGCTTCCCAGTGGACATTCATGATAGCAGCACCCGCATCGCGCACAAGCCCGACATAGCGTCCCGGATCCATGACCATCATGTGGACATCGAGCGGCTTTTCGGCAATAGTGCTGATTGCCTTGATGACGGGAAATCCGATGGTTATGTTGGGGACAAACATTCCGTCCATGACATCAATGTGAATCATCGACGCACGGCTGGTATTGACCATTGTGACGGCCTCGCCAAGTCGGGCGAAGTCGGCGGAGAGGAGGGAGGGTGCTACTTGTATCATGGTTGCTGATATTTGTCTTTGGAGGTTTTGTTTTAGAATGGACCCTAAGCTACAGGGCTTTTGTGGCGAGGTTTGAATGCGTTCCAGAGAATTATTCCCACGCAGATGACACCGATGGCCAAGCCTATGTATGTGAGATAGTCATTGTATTCCTCGACTTTTGCGTAGAGCTGGTCCTGGGGAACCATTTTGCCGAGCCAGTATCCTAAGGCTCCGAGGACGATATTCCATGTCAAGGCTCCGAGACCGGTGAAGATGACGAATTTCCCGACATTCATTCTCGCAAGGCCTGCAGGGATGGAAATCAACTGACGCACAGCGGGAATCAGGCGGCCTATAAAGGTAGAGATAGCTCCATGTTTGTCAAAATACTCTTCGGCGTGCTTGACTTTGGCCTCATCAATCAGGCAGGCGTGGCCTATGCGGCTGTTAGCGAATTTATAGACGATCGGACGTCCGATCCATACCGAAAGATAATAATTTATCAATGCTCCGATGATTGCTCCGGCAGTGGCGAGTCCGACAACTGCATAGATGTCAACGTCACCCTTGGTGCAGGCGAGATAGGCGGCGGGAGGCACGATCACTTCCGATGGGAAAGGGATGAATGAGCTTTCAATAATCATGAAGCCAAGCACGAGCAGATAGACTGTCATAGGGTCGGCGACCAAAAATTTTGCCATGATTCCGGCTGGATCGAAGATTGCCAGAAGAGGTAGGAAATCAAACATGTTTTCTATAGTTAATAGTTTATGATGTGAAAATGGGCCTTATTGGGGCAACGTTATAATGCCCTGGACACATCAATTGTTCAAGATGCAAAATTACATATTTAATAAGTAAAAACAAAACCGCTTCCCGAGGAATGGTCCTCTCGGGGAGCGGTTTTATGTCCGCAGTGTTAAGTTGGAAATTTCTAAGGGGTTGCAATGAGCCCGGCTTTGATGAAGAGCCGGCGGTAGGCTTCCGCCTTTTTCTCGACGGCAAGCGGATAGGCGCGTGATGTGGACGGCATCCGTGTCAGTTCGAGCATACGCCCGTCGGCAGGCCAGATGACCTCCACCCATTCCCCGATTTTGGGCAATGGTGATGCCGTGATTTCAGCAATGACGTTTGCGGCTTTCTCGCCTGTCGTGGCGATTACATGGCAATCGGGCATTTTTTCCAGAAGCGCCCCCAGATTAACCGGTTCGACGATTTCCAGAAACTTGTCCGATGCGTTGTCCTTGAGCCGACGGACGGCAGCTCCGGTGTCGTGCAGGGCTATTCCCTTTTCTTCAAGAAAATTCCTGATGAGTGCCTCGTCAAAAGTACCGTCGGGCAGCCGGAAATGGTCCACATCGTTGTAGAATATGATTCCCATCACCTTCCAGAAATCATTGGTCTTGTTGGGGTAATAGAACTCCATTGACCATCTTATCGGTTTCGGCGGAAAGGTTCCCATGATGAGGACCTTTGAATTGGAAGGAATGAATGGCGGGAACGGGTGACGTTCGAGCGGGAGGTTTGAGAAATCCGGTGTCATCGGGTGGAATTTTGTTTTGTATATGATGTCGGTCGGTCAACCTGCTTATCCTTCGGCTGCAGTCAGCTTCCGTGCAAGGGCTGTTGCGGCTTCGCGGCACTGTTCAAGCTGCTCGGACGTGGGGGCCTGTTTGATGAGTACAGGTTCGGTCACGCAGACGGTCTTGAGGGATTCGAGATAGCCCGACATTACTTTAACAGCCTGCTGCGCCCATGTGCATGAGCCGACCATCATTATTTCACGGTTTTTAACTCCGCGCATGACGATTGCCTCCATCACGTTGCGGATTGGCGGGAAAAGAGAGTCGGAATATGTCGGGGAGGCTATGATGAGACCTCGGTGACGGAAAATGTCGGAGATGATATAGCTCAGGTCGGTCATCGAGGCATTGTAGACGGAGATGTCGCGGATTCCTGCTTCGGCAAGAGCTTCGGCTGCGGTTTCAGCCATTGTCTCGGTATTGCCATACATTGAACCGTAGACGATGGTCACACCGTTGTCAAGCGGCTCATAGCGGCTGAGCTTGTCATAGAGATCCACTACCTCTTTGATGCGGCTGCGCCATACGGGACCGTGTGTCGGACAGATGGTCGTGACTGGGACATCGTCAAATTTTTTGAGGGCGCGCTGGACGAACTGACCGTACTTGCCGACGATGTTGCTGTAGTAGCGGAGCATTTCGGGGAAATAGTGGTCGGTGTTCATATCCGTGTCAAGTACGGCACCGTTGAGCGCGCCGAAACATCCGAAGGCATCTCCGGCGAAGAGTGTGGATTCCTCCACGATGTAGGTCATCATTGTCTCGGGCCAGTGCACCATCGGTGTGAGGGTGAAACGGAGAGTTGTGTCTTCGCCGAGCGAAAGAGTGTCGCCGTCCTTTACGATGAGGGTGTTGGTGTCCACACCGTAGAAACCTTTGACCATTGAAATAGTCTGCGCGTTGCCCACGATAGTGATGTCGGGGTAAGCGGCACGGAGCATACGGATTGCACCTGAATGGTCCGGCTCCATGTGATTGATGATAAGATAATCAGGTTTGCGTCCTCCTGAAAGATGGTTGATGTGGTCAATCTGAAGCAGGGCATAGTCGGCCTCGACTCCGTCGACGATTGCGCATTTCTCGCTGCCGTTGATCAGATATGAGTTGTAGCTCACGCCGTAAGGAATCGGCCATAAAGCTTCAAAAATATGTTTTGTGCGGTCATTGACGCCTATATAGTGGACGCGGTCTGAAATTCTGGTTACTTTCATAGCCTTTTAACATTACAGGAAATTACTGCTGGCAAATTTTATCGGATACGATGCTTTTACAAGTTGGTTCGTGTGGATCTGTTTGCAGACGGTCACGTTCCGGATAGGTTGTTTTCAAACAATCTTTTAAAGAGAGAGGCTGCGGACATGGTCTTGCCCGCAGCCTTCTTTGATTTCTGTTGGTTGTGATAGGGGATAAGTCAGCCCTCGTGTGCGGGATGATTATTCCTTGATACGTTCAACGTATGAACCGTCGCGGGTATCGACACGAACCTTGTCACCGATGTTGCAGAAGAGGGGCACACGGATCTCAGCGCCGGTCTCGAGAGTGGCGGGCTTGAGGGTGTTGGTTGCGGTGTCGCCCTTGATGCCGGGTTCGGTGTAGGTGATTTCGAGAACCACGCTGGTGGGCATCTCGCAAGTGAGGATGGTATCGGAAGCGGCGTGAACCATTGCTTCGCAGATGTCACCTTCCTTGAGGAACTGTACGCCGTCGATGCTTTCGCCGGGAAGGGCTACCTGCTCGAAAGTCTCGGTGTGCATGAAGTTGTAGCCCATGTCATCCTTGTAGAGATACTGGTAGGGGCGACGCTCGATGCGGACCTCGTTTACTTTCACACCTGAGTTCCAGGTTTTGTCGAGCACACGGCCGGTCTTTACATTTTTAAGTTTTGTACGCACGAAAGCGGGGCCTTTGCCGGGCTTTACATGGAGGAATTCAACGATAAAGAAGTAGTTGCCGTCGATGTCGAGGCACATACCGTTTTTAAAGTCTGCAGTTGTTGCCATGGATTGGAATAATGGTGTTGTGTGATTGTTTAAGCGTTAAAGGGGGATGTGGAGGTTCGGGTGGAATCAGTTTCCGCAGCCGTCGCAACCGCAGGAGCCTTCGCTGCCGCAGCCTTCACCGTCGCCGCAGCCGCCACCGCAACATCCACCGCCGCATGAGGGATGGAGTTCTTCGGGTGTCGCGTCGCGGACGGTGACAACCTTGCCTTTGAAACGGAGATCCTTGCCCACGAGAGGATGGTTGAAGTCCATGACCACATGGTCAGGACCAACCTCGACCACTTTGCCGGTGATGCGGAATCCGTCGCCGGTCATCATGGGGATGTAGGCACCGGGCTTCACAGCCTCGGCATCGAATTTGCCGTCGACCATGAAGATGCTCTTGTCGAGCTTGGCCACATCATCGGGGTTATAGGGGAAGCCCTCACCGGCAGCGACGGGGACATCGAATTTCTGTCCTGCCTCAAGACCTTCGAGCGCACGCTCGAGAGGAAGGATGAGACCCTTGGTCACACCGAAGATGAAACGTTCGGGTTCTTCGTCAACCACGTTGTGGACGAGGCTTTCAGTCCCGTCGGGAGCGACCTCATAGAGGTCATAGCTTATTTCGACATATTTGCCGGGGAGAATCTTTTCCATAATCTTTAATTAAATTGTAGTTTAGTCGTCGGTAACTGTCAGAAGGAGTATCTTTATGCCTCACCTTCAGTTACACCGGCCAGTTCGGGATCAATCATGATGCGTCCGCAGTATTCGCAGACAATGATTTTCTTGTGCATCTTGATTTCCATCTGCTTCTGCGGGGGGATGCGGTTGAAGCAGCCGCCACAGGCGTTGCGCTGGATGTAGACCACGCCGAGACCGTTGCGGGCATTCTTGCGGATGCGCTTGAACGCTGTGAGTGTGCGGGCATCAATCTTCGGCTCGATTTCCTTGGCGTTGAGGCGAAGACGCTCTTCGTCTTTCTTGGTCTCGGAAACGATTTCTTCGAGCTGATGACGCTTGTCGACGAGGATGTGGTTACGGTCAGCGAGGGTCTCTTCGGCAGTGTTGATGTCGGCTGTCTTGTTCTCGATCTCGCGGGCATACTGGTTGATGCGCTTCTCGGAGAGCTGGATTTCGAGAGTCTGATACTCAATCTCTTTAGATAACAAATCAAACTCGCGATTGTTGCGCACGTTGTCAAGCTGCTGCTTGTAGGTGGCAATCTGCGACTGTGCCTGCTCGATGTTGTTTTTCTCCTTGGCTGATTTCATGCGGAGATCCTCGATTTCAGCACGGAATTTGTCGATGCGGGTGTGGAGACCCTCAATGTGGTCTTCGAGGTCACGCACTTCCTCGGGAAGCTCACCGCGGATGGTCTTGATGCGGTCGATTTCGGAGAGGATGGTCTGGAGCTCGTAGAGAGCGCGAAGGCGCTGCTCCACTGACAGTGACTGTTCGGATTTATTTTGCTCTATCGCCATATATGTATAGTAGAATTTTTATAATTCTTCGTCAGACGTAGCGCACCGGGTTTTGCTCGGCGCGCGATTGCCGGACTGCAAAGGTAGGAAATTTTTCTGAAATTATGGCCGAAAAAATTGACTTAGTGCAGATTTCGCTCTCAAAGTGGCCTGTGTCCACCATCAGAATCTTCTTTCCGAAGTCGACGAAGTCGTGATAGCGGGTGTCGGACGTGATGTAGGCGTCGGCTCCGCGGGCGATGGCCGTTCCGATGAACTCGCCGCCGGAGCCGCTGCACAGTGCCACCCGACCCACTCTCTCCATTCCCTCCGGACCTTCCGAGCGGCGCACCACTGAAGCTCCGTAGACCTCCTTGACACGACGGATGAAGTCAGCGACGGGGATTGGTTCGGGATAGTGGCCGATGACTCCGAGTCCTGTCTCCGGACTGCCGGGCTGCGGGTCGAGGACGCTCATGTCGGCCAGTCCGAGCATCGAGCCGAGACGGTGGGAGACTCCGCGGCTTGCCGAGTCGAGGGCGGTGTGGGAAGAGTAGACCGCAATTCCCCCGGTAATAGCAGAAATCACCGAACGCTCCACTTGGGAAGCGCCGGTGATATGCTTGAGACCTTTGAAAATAAGGGGATGGTGGGAGATGATGAGGTTGCAGCCTTCAGCCGAGGCTTCGGCCACTACCTCGGGAGTGACATCGAGGCAGAGCATCACCCCTGTGCAGGGTGCATCGGGGGTGAGCGGACAGAGCTGCCAGCCGGTGTTGTCCCACTTCTCCTGGAGGCCGGGAGAGGCGAAGTCTTCAATGCAGCCGACAATGTCGGCAAGCGTCACGGGTTGCTTCGCACTCATGGGTCAATTATTTCTTTTCGTCCTTGAGGTCAAGACGGATGCAGAGCTCGTCGAGCTGTGAATCGTCGATTGCCGCGGGTGCGTCAATCATCATGTCGCGGCCGGAGTTGTTCTTGGGGAAGGCAATCACGTCGCGGATTGAGTCGAGGCCGGCGAGGATGCTGACGAAGCGGTCGAAACCGAATGCGAGACCTCCGTGAGGGGGTGCGCCATACTTGAAGGCATTCATGAGGAAGCCGAACTTATATTGTGCGTCCTCTTCGCTCAGGCCGAGCAGACGGAACATCTTGTCCTGAAGCTCGGCTTCATGGATACGGATTGAACCGCCGCCGAGCTCGTTGCCGTTGACAACCATGTCGTAGGCAGTTGCGCGTACTGCACCGGTGTCGCTGTCGAGCAAGTGGATGTCGTCGGGGTTGGGCGAGGTGAAGGGATGGTGCATGGCGTAGTAGCGCTGTGTTTCCTCGTCCCATTCGAAGAGGGGGAAGTCGATGACCCAGAGGCATGAGAACTTCTGCGGGTCGCGCAGTCCGAGGCGTGAGCCCATTTCGAGACGGAGTTCGCAGAGCTGCTTGCGGGTCTTCATTGTCTGACCTGCGAGGATGAGGATGAGGTCGCCGGGTTTGGCACCGCAGCGTTCAACCCAAGTGCGGAGGTCGTCCTCGCTGTAGAATTTGGAAACGGACGATTTGATTGAGCCGTCGGCCTCGACCTTGACCCACATCATGCCCTTGGCACCTACCTGCGGGCGTTTCACGAAGTCGGTGAGCTGGTCGAGCTGCTTGCGGGTGTAGTCAGCGCAGCCGGGGGCTACGATGGCACCGACATATTCGGCATCGTCAAGCACTGCGAAGCCCTTGCCACCGGTGAGGTCCTTGATTTCGACAAATTCCATGCCGAAGCGGGTGTCGGGTTTGTCGGAACCGTAGAGGCGCATGGCGTCGGCCCATGTCATGCGGGGGAAAGGCTCGGTGAAGTCGATGTCCTTGACATATTTGAAGATGTGTTTCACGAGACCTTCGAACATGTTGAGCACGTCTTCCTGATTGACGAACGACATCTCGCAGTCAATCTGGGTGAATTCGGGCTGACGGTCGGCGCGGAGGTCTTCGTCGCGGAAACATTTCACAATCTGGAAATAACGGTCGAATCCGCTGACCATGAGGAGCTGCTTGAAAGTCTGGGGCGACTGGGGAAGAGCGTAGAATTCACCGGGATTCATGCGCGAGGGGACAACGAAGTCGCGCGCACCTTCGGGAGTAGACTTGATGAGGACCGGAGTCTCCACTTCGAGGAAGCCCTTCGAGTCAAGGTAACGGCGGATTTCGAAGGCCATGCGGTGGCGCAGTTCGAGGTTGGCGCGCACGCAGTTGCGGCGCAGGTCGAGGTAGCGGTACTTCATGCGGAGGTCATCGCCGCCGTCGGTCTCGTCCTCGATGGTGAACGGGGGCACATCGCTGCGGTTGAGCACCTTCAGCTCAGTGGCGATGATTTCGATGTCGCCGGTCGGAAGATTGGGATTCTTGCTTGTGCGCTCGGCGACCTTGCCTGTCACCTGAACCACGAATTCACGTCCGAGGTGATTGGCGGCCTCACAGAGCGCGGCGTCATTCTCGATGTTAAACACCACCTGAGTAATACCGTAGCGGTCACGCACGTCTACAAAGGTCATACCACCCATCTTGCGGGCGCGCTGCACCCAGCCGGCGAGGGTCACTTCCTGACCCGCATCGCTGAGTCGGAGTTCGCCGCATGTTTTCGTTCTATACATAGCAGAACTGTAATATTATGTAGTTTCTAATTACGGATTGATTGGGCTTGAATCTTGTCGGTCGGTAGCGGCTACAGACCGCAACTCCCCTTCAATCTGCAAAATTACAAAGAATCAGATAGAAAATCAAAAAAATAATTAATCAGGGTTGTATGTTGGAATAATAATTTCTGAGATTTCGATCGAGAAATTGTAATATTCGTTGCTTGAATATTATAATAGATTCTCCATTTTTGAAGATACGCCCTATTTTCTTTAACAGTAGGCGATTAGAATTCTATTACCCAATTTGGCCGAGTTTCGTTACCCAATTTGGCTGAGTTTCGTTACCCAATTTGGCTGAGTTTTATTACCCAATTTGGCTGATTTTCATTACCCAATTTGGCTGAGGTTCGTATGAATAGTGGAAGGGATTTGTTCGGATTGGTGGTTTTGGACGATGTATTGGTGTTTAATCATGACTAATTGCTGCTTTTTTGGATGTCTGCTGATGGATGTCTATTGGCGGGTTGATAATTAATGGCTAATTTTGCAGTTGAAATCCCAATAGTCAAATTTATGGTTCAATCCGAAAATTCGGTTCATGTAAGATGAAAAGAGATACAAAAGAACAGAATAAACAAAAGTAACAGAAATATAATTTGCTGAAATTAATCTTTTTGTATCTTCTGAGCTTCTGTCATTCTGTACCCTTTTCAGATGTTGACGATTTAATGTACTGTAATTACGGCTTGTGCCAAATTTATTCTGTTTTCAGTCAATATACTTTTTTCGATCAATATCCTCTTTTTCAATATACTTTCAATCAATGGCACTGACACTTCAACGCACGGATGTGGATGAGATATTCCGACGGTACTACCGTCCGCTATGTCTCTATGCTTTGCATTATCTCCGGAGTCCGGAGAATGCCGAGGATGTGGTGCAGGATTGTCTTGCCGATTTTCTTGAAGGTATGGGAGAGGGGCGCGAGGTGGCGGATGTCAAGGCTTATCTCTATATGATGGTGCGCAACCGCTGTCTCGATGCGCTGAAACGCGACAGCCGTATAGACCATGACCATACGGCTGATGAGTTTGAAGAAAGTATTGCGGAGGAGGACTATGAGGAGGCGTCGTTCATTGAGGCGCGGATGTGGACAGCCATAGATTCGCTGCCTGAAAAGTGTCGCGAGGTGTTTCTGATGAGCAAACGCGACGGTTTGAAGTATGAGGAGATTGCCGAAGAGCTGGATATTTCAGTGAATACGGTCAAGAATCAGGTGAGCAAGGCGTTGAAGACCTTGAAGGGAGCTTGCCATAAGGTCTATATGTTCTTCTTCGGGTAAGAGGACGTTGATGTGGGGGAGGCGAAATACAATCTTTGAATTTTTTTGAAAATTTTTGCTGAGGGCGTAGTAGTTTTTTGTCCTTTCTCTGTCTTAGCATAAAAACAAAGTGCAAAAATCAAGATATGGACAGAGAAAACAAGTATCTACAGTTCGTTTTAAAGTACTATGCGCCCGGGCGTTTCGACACCCGCAAGGCATTGGCATCCTATAAATCGTCTCATCCGGCTGTCAGACTGAGTCTGTGGCGGCCATACGCCGCAGGAGTGGCTGCGATGATTGCGGTTTGTCTCCTCGTCGGTTACTATCTGATGCGTGGCAACGACAATCCTGTCGTGCTCTATGCATCTGACTCGACTGCCACATATATTCTCCCCGACAGTTCGGAAGTGACGCTCTATCCTCATTCTTCTCTTTCCTACGTTCCCTCGGATTTTAACGATGATGCGCGCGATGTCGACATGCGTGGTCGCGTCGAGTTCAATGTCCGCAGGAATCCGCAGGCTCCGTTCACCGTCACGGCCACCTACGCATCCGTGAGGGTGTTGGGTACGCAGTTCACGGTTGCGGAGCTTGACGGCGATTCCATCACGGAGGTTTCGGTGACGAGCGGTAAGGTCTTGTTCACCGCCAAGGGTAGCGCAGAGGGTGTCGTACTCACCCGCGGAATGGAGGCCGGTTTGCAGGCCGGAGCTTCCAGACCGGTTGTCAGGGAGGATGAGGTTGCAGCTCCGCAGGTGCGCAGGTTTGTGTTTGACAATGCTCCGCTCGCCGATGTGCTTAAAGAACTTTCGGCTCATTTCAAAGTCGAACTTAGCTGCCCGACCAAGGGTAAGACCCTCACCGCCGAGTTTGAGTCGGATGACCTCGATGAGATTATCATGCTGATTGAGAAATCGCTGAATGTCAAAATCGAAAGGAAGGTGAAGAAATGAGGAAGACTGTATTCATCCTGATTCTGTTCGGGTGGCTGTCGACGGTCATTGCCTACGCTCAGCAGTCGGCCTCAGGCCACAGGACTGTACGCGAGGTCATGGATGAGTTGAAGAGGGAACATGATGTGAATTTCGTCTATGATTCGTCCATCAGGCTTGATGTCCCTTACAGCGGTCCTTCCATGAAAGGCAAGAGCCTGAAATCGAGTCTGAATAATCTTTTCAACCGCGTCGGGCTGAAATGGGAACGCAAGGGAAAGTATGTTGTCATTTTTCCACGCAGGGACTTCACGGTGAGCGGTTATGTCGTGCAGGAGGATGGTGAGACCGTCATCAATGCCACCGTGCAGGACCTCCGTTCGGGGGCCGGTACAATGACAAATGAGCATGGTTTCTACAGCCTGACGCTTCCCGAGGGGCAACATTCCCTCCGCTATTCTTTCATCGGTTACACTGAGGAAGTGGCCGATGTGAAGCTGACATCTGACCAGACCCGCAATGTGACTCTTCACCCCGGTGAGGAACTTGAGGAGGTGGTCGTAACTGCTGACCTCAATTCCCCTCTCCATACCACTCAGACAGGTAAAATCTCATTGACGGGAAAAGATCTTGACCGGGGTTATGCCTTGTTGAGTTCGCCCGATGTCGTCAAGACCTTGCAGACTCTTTCTGGAGTTGCAGCCGGAACAGATGTCACCTCGGGCCTCTATGTTCATGGCGGTAGCCACGACCAAAATCTTTTCATACTTGACGGCACTCCGCTCTATCAGGTAAACCATCTCGGTGGCCTGTTTTCATCGTTCAACACTGATGTGGTCAAGAATATTGACTTTTATAAAAGTGGTTTTCCGGCACGTTACGGTGGTCGCCTCTCATCAGTGGTAGATGTCCGCACCCGCGACGGACACATGTCGGAATATCACGGCTCGTTCAGCATTGGCCTCCTTGACGGTCGTCTGCAGTTTGAAGGTCCGATTGTCAAGAACCGTACCTCCTTCAACATCGGCCTCCGCCGCACATGGCTGGATCTTATAGCAGCTCCGTTGCAGAGGCTCAGCAATCATTCTTTAGATGACAAGACATACCTCCGGAGTGCCTTCCATGATTTCAATGCAAAGGTGACACATATCTTTTCCGAGCGTAGCCGTGCGGACCTCAACGTGTATTCCGGAGATGATCTTTTGAAAGCGACAGACGACATGCAGACTATCTCAGTCCATCCTAATCCGGGTGAATTAGTATTGAGGGAATATGCAAAGATGGATTTCCAATGGGGAAACATTACGGCTGCATTGAATTGGAAATATCAGTTCTCTCCCAAGCTATACGCCGTATTTACGGGGCTTTACACCTATAACCGCTCGAAGAATTCCTATTATGAGAATGATACTGAATATGAGCACGGTGAGGAAACCTTCTGTACGCATACTGAAAACAAAAACCGTTCGACCATACATGACATGGGCTACAGAATGGAGTTTGACTACCGTCCCGGCCATATGCACCATCTACGTATGGGGTCAAACTATCTCATGCACTTCTTCAAGCCGCAAAATTATAATTCTTTGAACTATTCGGGTGATACGATTGTAAGCGATACCCTCCGGCGTTCGCTTTCCGATTCATTCCACGGACACGAGATGTCGGTCTACATCGAAGATGACATTGCCTTCGGTGAGAATCTGAGATTGAATGCCGGTGTGCACTTCACGCTTTTCAATATACCCAGACATACCTACAATTCATTGGAACCACGCATTGCCCTGCGCTATCAGTGCAACGATTGGCTGACACTCAAGGCTTCCTACACGAAGATGAGTCAGTTCATGCACCAGATGTCCAACACCTATCTGAATCTTCCGATGGACTATTGGGTGCCTTCGACAAAAAATATTCCGCCTTCACGTTCTCACCAATATGCTGCGGGAACCTATCTGATGCTGCCACGCAATCTGCGTTTCAGCTTGGAGGGGTACTATAAAACAATGTCTGACTTGATGGAATATGATGGAGGCAGTTCGCTCACCCCTCCCTATCAGAATTGGGAAGAGAATATGTGTCGTGGTAGAGGACGCGCATACGGGATTGAAGTGGGTGCCTCCTACGGCAACGAACGGATCGGCATAAATGCGGCCTATACACTTTCATGGAGTGAGCGCAATTTCCCTGACTTCTACGACGGATGGTTTCCCGACAAGTTTGACAATCGCCACAAATTCAATGTCAATTTTTCATGGAAGCTGTCGAAGGGGATTGACATATATGCAGGATGGCTATACCACAGCGGTAACCGCATGACGGTTGCCCAGCAAATTGTCATAGGTCCGATTATTCCGGGTGTAGGTGACCACTATACGACCCAATGGCTCTATGACAAGCCAAATAATCTTTCAATGCCCGGTTACCACCGTCTTGACCTCGGCATCAATTTCCGCAAAGTTGGAAAGAGCGGCAGGGAGCGTATATGGAACATCAGCCTTTACAATGCCTACTGTCAGATGAACCCGTTTTGTGTGCGGATAAAGCAGAATGAAGACGGGACATTCAGGGGACAGGCCACCGCCATCACTCCGATTATTCCGTCCATAAGTTATACATTGAAATTCTGAATATCAAATATTATCAAACACGTCATAAAATGAAATATATTAAATCCATCATATATGCAATTCTGTCACTTACGGTGGTTTCCTGCGATTCGTATTTTGATATTGACGGACTGCAGCCGACAGTAAAACTTGTACTCTACAGTCTTCCGGTTGCTGGTCAGGATACGACAATCATTCAGCTATCTAAAAGTGTTCCGGTGTCCGAGGAGGGACAACCACAACTTGGCTTTCCCGGAGGGGATGTCAAATTTGCAATCAATGGAGAACAGAAAGCCGTGTTTTGGAACGAAGAGCGGAATGGTTGTCTGCCGGAGCAATGCTATTATACTGTTGCATCCATCCATTCCGGTGATAAGATTGGAGTAAGCGCGGAGCTTGACGGATTTCCGGTCGTGACATCGGAGACGGTTGTCCCGGAGCCTTTTAAGGTTGAGAAGGTCGAGATGGTTTATCGGTCCGATGAACTCAGCAATGTGCAGACCCGTGTGACTTTCACTGATCCGTCCGAAAGCGACGACTATTATGCAGTCAGGATGGTAAGACACGCCGTAAGATATAATTCTTCCGGTCCGACGACGAACATAGCGATAGGAGATGAGGAACCTGTGGAGTTGAATTTTGATGATGAGCCGATATTCAACAACAAGGTTGGCCTCGATGCCACTCTTGATTTTGATTATGACTATGAATATAACCTTTATATATGGACGGATGAGCAGATTAAGGGCCGTAGCTACACCTTGAAGTTCAGCAGTCCATACCAATCCCCGACAGAGTATTCATATACTGATTTTAATGGGGTTATGACGACATTTAAATTTTATTACCAATATAAACTTTATATCTATCATCTGTCTGCCGAGTTCTATCACTATCTTAAGTCGCTCAACGATAGCGAGAACAATCATTTCGGAAAATTCGGTCTTGCCCCGCTCAGATGCAGCTATACGAATGTGAAAAACGGTTTCGGAATAGTGGGTGGAAGCCGGATTGTTGAAACAGGATGGGTGCTTTCACCTGACAGTGACCATCCGGTGATGAACATGCCGATAGATTCTGCTCATGATTGAATTGTGGGAAAACTACATAAATCAAACTAATCCAAAATCAACTAAACTAACCATTTAACAACGATGAACAACAAGTTTTTTGCAACGGGCATCTACCTGGTGCTTGCTCTTCTCATGCTTACTTCTTGCGGTAAGGAGAATGATTACAGTCCTGTCGAGGCTTCGACGGAGGCGTGTGTGATACGTTTGGAATGTCTCGGGACTGATGGCAGGAGTCTGCTGACAAACTGTGATTTTGTCAATTCAATCGCGATTGTGGGCAACAGTTCCCATTCAAATCTTAAGTTTGAGGTTGAGGGGACGGGTGAACACCGTTACCTCGTGTTCAAAGCCGATATTCCCGACAGCGGTGCAATGGAGTGGGGGAGCGACCGCCGTGAGGCTAAGGGGATGTCGAAACTTACACTCCACTTCGGAAAGCAGAAGGTGGAGATGTCGTGTATGTTTAGATTCACACCCAACCATGCGCCTGTGGCTGCAGGAGGAATCCTCATGCTTGAAGAGGTCAGCTATAATCACCGCACTGTGCAGCGTTTAGGCAGCAATGTTTCACTGACCGTCAGGATGGACAGGAACGGCAAGTTTAATTGACAACTCGTCTATTGTGTGGGGACATCTTGGGGGATACAGAAGAACATAAGTTGAAGAAGAAACAGAAGTTTTTTTATTTGGCTTTTATTCTATCATACAACAAATTATATTGCTTCAAGCTAATGCGGAACGCGTTATATGGATTTTTGTATCAAAAAAAACGGTCCATCCGAGGATTCTCGGATGGACCGGTTAGGCTATTGTAACCTCGCGGGGAGTATGGTTATCTCGTTGTGAGGTTGGGGATGTCAGATGGGTTGCTTATGCTTTCTTCGCGCTGCGACGGGCATCGGTGAGGTAAGCGACGGGAGCTGCAACGTAGATTGTTGCGAGTGTACCGATGATTACACCGAAGATCATTGCGAATACGAAAGAGCGGATAGAGTCACCACCGAGGATGAAGATACAAAGAAGTACGAGGAGGGTTGACGATGAGGTCATGATCGTACGTCCGAGTGTCGAGTTGATTGAAGAGTTGATGGTGGTGAAGAAGTTCTGCTTGGGATAGAGACCTACATTCTCGCGGACACGGTCGAAGACCACCACGGTGTCGTTGATCTGGTAACCGATAACGGTGAGGATAGCGGCGATGAACGACTGGTCGATTTCCATTGCGAAGGGGAATACGCCCCAGAAGAGCGAGTAGAAACCGATGATGGTGAAGGCGGTGAACGCAACGGCTGCGAGTGCGCCGAGCGAGAAGGCGATGTTGCGGAAACGGAGAAGGATGTAGAAGAACATGGCGAGGAGCGCGAGGATGACGGCGATGTAGGCGTCAGTGCGCATGTCGTTGGCCACGGTCGGACCTACCTTCTGCGATGACATGATACCGATGTTCTCGTTGGTTGTCGAGAAGTCCTCGATGCTCATGCCGTTGAGCTCGTTCTGGAGACCCTTGTAGAGAATCTGGGTGATTTCGTTGTCGATACCCTCTTCGTCAGAGTCAATCTTGTAGTTGGTCGAGATGCGGACCTTGGTGTCGTCGTCGATGGTGATGACGCTGAGCTGTGCACCTTCAAAGAGGGGTGCGAGCTGAGCCTGGAGCTCGTGGGTCTTGACGGGATGGTCAAACTGAACAACGTAGTTGCGACCACCTGAGAAGTCGATACCCTGGTTGAGACCGCGGGCGAAGAAGGAGATGATGACCACGAGGACCACAGCACCTACGATTCCGAAGCTGACCTTGCGGGCGCCGAGGAAGTTGAAGTTGGTGTTGGAGAACATCTTGGCCGAGAGGGGAGTGGTGAAGGTGAGCTTCTCGAAGGGTTTGGTCTTGGCACACATAATGTAGATGAGGCGTGTCAGATAAACCGCAGTGAAGAACGAGCAGATGATACCGATGATGAGGGTTGTGGCGAAGCCCTTGATGGGACCTGTACCGAAGAGGAGGAGGATCACACCGGTGATGATAGAGGTAAGGTTGGAGTCGAAGATAGCGGAGAAGGCGTTGGAGTAACCGTCGGCGATTGCGGTGCGGATGCTCTTGCCTGCGCGAAGCTCTTCTTTGGTACGCTCATAGATAAGCACATTCGCGTCGACCGCCATACCGAGCGCAAGCACGATACCGGCGATACCCGAGAGGGTCAGCACTGCCTGGAAGGAGGCGAGGATACCGAATGTGAAGAAGATGTTGAAGATAAGTGCGATGTTGGCGATGAGGCCGGGGATGAGACCGTAGAAGAGGCACATGAAGACCATGAGGAGCACGATGGCCACGATGAATGACCACATGCCGTCCTTGATGGCCTGCTCGCCGAGCGACGGACCGATGACAGTGTCGGAGATGATGTCGACCTTGGCTGCCATCTTACCGCTCTTGAGCACGTTGGCAAGGTCCTTTGCCTCGTCGGTGGTGAAGTTGCCTGTAATCTGTGAACGTCCGCCCTCGATTACAGAGTTTACGTTAGGAGCTGAGTAAACCTGGTTGTCGAGCACGATTGCCACCTGCTTGTTGAGGTTGGCGGCAGTGATGCGGGCCCACTGGCGGGCTGCGTCGGGCTTCATGTTCATCGAAACGTAGTTACCACCCTGCATTGCGTCGTAGTCGCTGGTAGCCGAGGTGATGACGTCGCCGCTGAGAGCGGGTTTGCCGTTGGCAGTCTTGAGGGCAACGAGCTGATAGATGTTGACGTTGCGCTTGCCACGGACAGAGTCGTCGATCTGCACGGTCTGGGGCTTGAATTCCCAAGCGAGCTTGATGTTGGCGGGGATGATGCCCTTGGCGACGGGCGATGCGAGGATTGCGTCGATGGTGTCGCGCGAGGTGTCGATTGCAGAGCCGACAGTGATTGTCGGGCCGCCTACCTGCACGAAGTAGTCGAAGAGACCCTTGCCGTTGTTGGTCGAATCGTTGCGGAGTGCGTTGTCGAGGGTCTGGAGCATCGGGGCGATGTCGGCGAACTGGGCGGTCTCGTAGAATTCGAGGTTGGCGCTTGATTTAAGAAGTTCGCGGACACGGTCATGCTCTTTCACACCGGGAAGTTCGAGGAGGATCTGGCCGTCCTTTTCAAGTTCCTGGATGTTGGGGGCAACGACACCGAACTGGTCGATACGGGTGCGGAGCACGTTGGTCGAGCTGCTGACGCGGTCCTTCACTTCCTGACGGAGTGAATTTTTGATTGCGTCGATATTGTCGCCGCGCTTCACCTGGTCCTTGAACACGACAGAGAGGTCGCCCTGGGGGTCGAGCTTGCGGTATTCGTTGCAGAACACGTCGATGAAGTCGTTGCTCTTGTTAGCACGGGTGATTGAGTCGGCTGCGGCTACCGCACGGTCAAAGTAGGGGTTGCCCTCTGCGTTGGCCATGGAGCGAAGGATGTCGGGGACTGAAACCTGGAGGGTGACGTTCATACCCCCTTTGAGGTCAAGACCGAGGCCTACGCCGAGTTTCTGTACTTCGTTAAAGGTATAGCCTAAATAAACCTTCTCGTTAGCGATGTTTTTGATGTACTCGCTGTAGGCTTTACGTTTAGTTTCAGGGCTGTTGTTGTCCTTGGCTGCTTCGATGGCTGCATATTCGGAGGCTTTCTTCTCATAGTGGTTGGTCACCATGGTGAACGAAAGGTAGAATAAGCAGATGAGTACCATGAATATGGCAATCACGCCTGCGACAACACTTCCCAAAGATCCTTTGCTTTGCATGTGGTTAAAGTGATGTATTAAAAAGAGTTAGTGAATAATTTTTTTGATTGGTTTTCATGGAAAAAGGGAGTTGTCCCCTAATTTCAGCTTGCAAATATACGAATTTTCTTTTAATTAGCACTATTTGTGTCGGCTTTTTGAGTGATTTTCAATCTTATCTACATTGTTGTGGCACAGTCGACTCAGGCAGTAAGGTTAAATATATGAAAAAAACATAAATAAATACAAGACGTATAGCCGAATTAGTTATCTTTGCTTCCCATTTGCCGGAACGTTTGATGCCCGGCAAAGGTTATGAGAACACAGTGCTATATTTTATGAAAATATTATTTCGTACATTAATGTCTGTTGTCGTTGCAATTCTGATGTTTTCCGGATGTAACGATGATTTATTTGTAGAGAAGGGCGGTGGACCCTCTTCTTCAATATTGAATCTTTCGGCCGGTAATGATGTGTCGGTTAGTTTCGATAAGAAAGATTTCAGGGGTGTATATGTATATGTCCCGGAGTGTGAGTTGCCTGAACCCGATGCCAAAGAGGAGGATTATGATTGGCCATTCATCCCGGACGAATTTGATGTGGAGTATCCTCTCTATTGGGATTATGACTATGTTTATGATGCGAAGCTGTTTTGGGATGATGGCACAACGAAGAAGCCTGAAGGATATGATACCTACAAATGTTTATGGACTGCATGGGATTCCGCATTGCCAAGACGTACTCTTCAGGTTGAGAATGCCTTTGTCGGATTTAAGATACGTTATGATGGTGATAACACAGTCACTGTCATGTCGCCCAAGAATCTCACTGATAAGACGGCAAGATTCAAAGTGGAACTTAGCTACGGTTACAAGGATGACACTGTGGATGTGACGATTCCTCCGTTGTTGGGAGCCGGTAACCGCTATGTGGTGAGTGGGATTGAATATGATGATGAGTTCGGATTTGAGCATATTTACGAAAATGACTCTATCCCGTTCAGTATGTTCAACAGCAGCAGTGAGAAGGTACCCTATACTGTGTCTGTTGGAGATCATAGCCAGATGTATGTGAGTTTCAAGATTAATCCTAAGCTGCCGGTTGAGTTTGCCGATAATCCTTCAGAGGTTAAGGTGGAGATTCCGACATACAAATCGGTTGAAGGATATATTGTAGAAGGCAAGCTTCATGGTGAGACGGTCGGATTCTCGCTCGATACAGTCGTGGCTCCTGCACTTGATAGTGCATTAGGAGAATTGTTAATGCAGGAAGGCTACACCTTTTCGAAGGTCTATACGTTCAGAGTGTCGCCAGGTGTCGGTGTCAAAGGTTTTCTTACTATCCAAAGGCTCATAATATCGACCATAGCCACACTGAAACTCAGAAATATTGATACGGATTATGAGATTGCCGTACCGGTAAAGGTGGATGTGAGTCAACCTTGGTTTTACTCTATAAAATATGAAAGAATAGAAAATGAAGCTGATATTTGAAAGTGTCATCCGCAGGTCGGAGGCTTTGCGGGTAATGGCCGTCGTGGCGATGGTGATGATGGGTTGCCGCTATATGGATGCCGTGGTGGATGGTGATTCGGCAAGGATAGTCCATCATTTCGGGGTTGATGTGCGAGGCGACTATGTCGCACCCGAACGCGAGGCGGTGAGTAATGCTTACATAGGTGGGCCTGAGCGTGATGCGGCGGCTTCTCTCCATCTGAAATATTCTTTCTCTTATTCTGATATGACGAGGACCGGTAGGTTATATCCGGGAGCTTATCAAGGAATAGGTGTCGGTGGAACGAGCTTCTTTGCGAACGGGTTGACAGGAATGCCTGTCAGTGCCTATCTGTTCCAGGGGGCGCCCGTATTCCGTATAGCTCCTAAGTTGACATTTGACTATGAATGGAACTTCGGTGCTTCTTTCGGATGGAAGAGGTATAACGAACATGACAATCCGATTAATGTAATTGTGGGCTCACCTATTAATGCATACATAAATCTCGGTTTTATGTTGAACTATCGTTTGTCGGACAGATGGAACGTCGTGGCTGGCGTGGATATGACTCATTATTCCAACGGCAATACCTCGTGGCCAAATCCCGGCGTGAATATGATTGGAGGTCGTGCCGGTGTGGTCTACACTTTCAATAGTGGGTCTCAGACCGGAACTCTCGCCGACAATATGGAGATTGAGCCGGTTAAGCCTCATATCAGCTACGACCTTGTGATTTATGGCGCTGTCAGGAAAAAGATGACTGATATTGATGATTGGCCACAAGTGCTGCCCGGACACTTCGGCATAGCCGGATTGAATTTTGCTCCGATGTATAACTTTAACCGATTTCTTAGGGCCGGTGTATCGCTCGATGTGCAGTATGACGAAAGTTCAGATATAGACAGTTACTGGGCCGGTGGGACCGACGAAGACGTCAAGTTTTATCGGCCACCGTTCTTCCATCAGGTCTCATGGGGGCTTTCGGCGCGTGGTGAGCTTGTCATGCCGATTTTTTCGATAAATGCGGGCATGGGCTACAATTTCATTGGCAACAGTGATGCGAAGAATTTCTATCAGGTGCTTGCGTTGAAGGCATATCTGACGCGCAGCTTCTTTCTCCACATCGGCTATCAGCTCAACAGTTTCAAGAATCCTAACAATCTGATGATAGGCGTGGGCTACCGTTTCCACGACCGCCGCTGAAAACCGTAGCGAAAAGGTACAGAAATTCATAAATAACAGAAGTAACAGATTTTATTGTCTGCCATTAAAATTGCCAAGGTCAGAATTTGCCTTGACGCAAACGGCTCAATAAAATCTGTTACTTCTGTTATTTATGAATTTCTGTACCCTTAAATTTTATTTCTGTACCCTTAAAATTCAAGGAAGATTATTCAGCGTCCGGATGGTCTTCTCGCCATGCCTCGTCGGGGTGACAGCCGGAGCCGTCGAAACAGTGGGTGCAGAGCTTGCATTTGGGAAGACCGATGCTCTCGATGAGATTCTCGATTTTGCTGAACTGGAGGGTGGTGAGTTCGAGCTGACGGGCTATTTCCTTGACCATGCGCTCATATTCCGGGGTGCCGGTTGTGGCGTAGATGTCGAGTTTGGCAGCATCGTCGCCTTCGAAGTCCTTGATGATGCGGCGGGTGATGAGTTCAAGGTCGCTCTTTGAGGATGTGAAGCCGATGAAGGGGCAGCCGTAGACCAGCGGAGGGCATGAGATGCGTGCATGGACCTCTTTGGCACCACATTCAAAGAAGGTGCGGACGTTGTCGCGGAGCTGTGTGCCACGGACGATTGAGTCGTCGCAGAACACCACACGCTTGCCGTCGAGGATGGCACGGTTGGGGATGAGTTTCATTTTAGCCACAAGGTCGCGGCGCGACTGGTTGCCCGGTGTGAAGCTTCGGGGCCATGTCGGGGTGTATTTCAACACGGCACGGCGGTAGGGGATTCCGCGTCCTTCGGCATAACCGAGGGCATGGCCTACGCCTGAATCGGGAATTCCGCATACGCAGTCAGCCTCGGTGGGGTCTTCCTGACCCATCTTGCGGCCACCGGCCTCGCGGGTGTGCTCGACATTGATTCCCTCATAGTCGCTGGCAGGGAAGCCGTAGTAGACCCAGAGGAATGAGCAGATTTGTTCGCGGCGTGCAGGAGCCTGGAGCACTTCCATGCTTTCGGCGCGCAGACGGATGATTTCGCCCGGGCCTACGTCGCGCACGGTTGTGTAACCGAGGTTGGGGAATGCGGCAGTCTCGCTTGCGGCGGCATAGCCGTCCTCCTTCTTGCCGATGACGATGGGGGTGCGTCCCAGATAGTCGCGTGCGCAGATGATGCCGTCTTCCGTCAGGATGAGCATCGAGCATGAACCCTTGATTTTTTTGTAGACGAGGTTGATGCCGTCGACGAAGTCCTTGCCCATGTTGATGAGCAGCGCGACGAGTTCTGTCTGGTTGATGTTGTTGGCTGAAAGCTCGCTGAAATGCATCCTCTCGGCCAGCAGTTCTGCGGCGATGTCACGGATGTTGTTGATTTTAGCGACTGTTACTACTGCATAGCGTCCGAGGTGAGAGTTGACGATGATTGGCTGAGGGTCTGTGTCGCTTATCACGCCGAGTCCCTGACAGCCGACAAATCTGTCGAGCTCGTCCTCGAATTTTGAACGGAAATAATCGCGTTCGAGACTGTGGATGGTGCGGTTGAAACCATGCTCGGGGTCAAAAGTGACGAGACCGGCGCGTTTGGTCCCGAGGTGTGAATGGTAATCTGTGCCGTAAAAAAGCTCATTGACACAGGGTTTGGTCGAAATGGAGCCGAAGAAACCTCCCATAGTGGATTTTCCTTAATGATTGGTGCTTTGAAAAATGAAAGTGCAAAGGTAAGCAAAATTTCTCAACCCTCCGCTCTTGGCATGGAGTAAAAAGACGGATTTTTTTCATTGAGTGGAAAGATTTGACAGTCCGGAGGAAATTGAGTAATTTTGCAGTCCGGAATTGAAACAACGTGTCCTGTCCCCTTGATGGGGACGGCACATGGTGCCTGCCGCCAGAGTCCTGACGCATCATCATGCCAAAGGCATATTATTTTAAGGCATATTATTTTAAGGTGTATCCCCCGGTCGCGGACGGAGAGGTTGCAGGGCATGAATGACTACATTAATTAAAAGATTTACGATATGAAAGAATTAGCGGTACGTTACGCGGCATTTACATTCGGGCTCTATCTTCTTGGTCTTGCAATCTCGCTCATTGTGGTATCATCGCTCGGGACGACCCCGATTTCCTCTCTCAACTATGTCATTTCCCTCAATACTCCGCTTTCGCTCGGAATGGCCACTTTCGCTTTCAATATGGTCATCATCCTCATTCAGTTCTGGCTGCTGCGCGGTGGTCTCGGCTCGAAAAAGGACTACCTTGAGATTCTGATGCAGATTCCATTCTCACTGCTGTTTTCTGTTTTCATTGATATTAATATGTCGATGGTGGGTTCGCTTCATCCTTCGGGTTATCTCTGGCGTGTCGGGGTGTTGCTGCTTGGCTGTCTTGTCCAGGCTGTCGCGGTCGTCATCGAACTGCGTTCCAACGTGGTCATAATGAGTGCGGAGGGAGTGGTGAAATATGCATCCCGACGCTACAATCAGGAATTTGGCAAGATGAAAGTGCGTTTTGATGTGGTGCTGGTGCTGCTCGCCGTCGGATGCTCCCTCGCAATGAGCGGACACATCGATGGAGTGCGTGAGGGCACAGTCATCGCCGCCGTTCTGACCGGAACCCTTGTCAGCTTCATAGTCACCCGCATCGTCAATCCTCTCCATCTGCGTCAGCGCATATTCGGTTGATTTTTTGTTGAAAGAGGCGGGATTTTCTCACCGCAGGGCTGATGTTTTTGCCGGATTTCGGCTAAAATTGTGGTTTTGGTGAGTTTTGTTTTGATTTCTAAAACTTTTTGCCTACCTTTGCGCAGTTTTTTCAACCAATATTGTTGTGGGAAAATTTTCAGAATTCCGTCTCCCCTTGAAAACCATTCCCGAAGGTGTCCAAGAGTTTGAATACCATTTAGGGAAGCAGTTTTTCGTGAACATGGAGAGCGCCGACATACACGACGCTGACCTTACGGTCAAACTCACGGTGACCCATAAGCATGACATCTATGATCTTGCTTTCCATGTCACCGGTACTGTCACGCTCATCTGTGACCGCTGTCTCGATGACCTCATTCAGCCGATTGACGCTACCTACGATATAGCAGTCAAGTTCGGCGATGACTATTCGGAGACAGACGAGCTCCTCATCATCCCTGAGAGCGACAACTGGCTCAACGTGTCGTATATGATTTTCGACACAGCCTCGCTTGCCATCCCGGTCAAGCATGTCCATCCCCTCGGCAAGTGCAACCGCGCCATGAGCGCCCTGCTCCGCAAGCACCGCGCCACAAAGATTGACGACGAGGATGCAGAGCTTACCGACCAGCTCATGGACGAGATGGACTCGATGGAGTCAGCACCCGACACCGACGGCCCTGCGGAACCCGCGCAGCCGACCGATTCGCGGTGGGACGCTCTGAAGAAGCTCTCGTCCGAGCAATCAGGACAGGAGGGCTGACCGGTTCCCGCTCACCGACATATTCCGACTAAGATTTAGCAAATATATCTGTTTTCACATTTCATCAAGCAAAACAAAAAATAATAATAAATCATGGCACATCCTAAACGCAAGCAATCAAAGACCCGTACAGCAAAGCGTCGTACTCACGATAAGGCTGTAGTCCCCACCCTCGCCCTTTGCCCCAACTGTGGCTCATGGCATCTCTATCACACCGTATGCGGTGAATGCGGTTACTATCGCGGACGCATCGCTATCGAAAAGACAGCTGCAGTCTAATAGCTGACGCAGACGTTTGAATCTCGCGCGGCTCCGGCAGACTTGCGGGATGAATTTATTTTCAGGAGTGTTCATCCACGGCGGGTCGGTCAGAGCCGCGCGTGGGTTTGTTCCGTTACATGAACCTCCGGCTAATCTCTTAAAGAAATTTTGCTATGCTTCACGCACGAATTTCAGGACTCGCTTCCTTTGCGCCTGACGACATCCTCGACAACGACATGCTCTCGAAGATGGTCGATACCAACGACGAGTGGATTACCACCCGCGTAGGCATCAAGGAGCGCCGAATCCTCCGCGAACCCGGCAAAGGTTCGTCATATCTTGGCATCAAGGCCGTCGAGAAACTTCTCGAACGCACCGGCACCAAGCCCGAGGAAGTTGACCTTCTCATCTGTGCAACTTCCAACCCCGACTACCGTTTCCCCTCCACCGGTTCGGTAATTGCTCACCAGCTCGGTCTCAAGAACGCATACGCCTACGACATTCAGGCCGCTTGTGCCGGTTTCCTCGTAGCGCTTGAGGACGGTTCTGCCTACGTCCGTTCAGGTCTGCGCAAGAAAGTTGTCGTTGTCGCCGCTGAAAAGATGTCGTCGATGACCAACTATCAGGACCGCGCCACCTGTCCCCTTTTCGGTGACGGTGCCGGAGCCATGCTCCTCGAACCCACCGAGGAAAATGTCGGAATCATCGACGGTGTTTTCCACGTCGACGGTGAGGGCCTCGAACACCTCTGGATGCCCGCAGGCGGCTCCGTGCTTCCCGCGTCACACGAGACAGTGGACGCACAGCAGCACTACGTCATCCAGGACGGCCGCAACGTCTACAAGAACGCCGTTACCGACATGCTCGAATCATCACTCGAAGTGATGAAGCGCAACGACCTCACAGTCGACAATATCGACTGGTTCGTTTCCCACCAGGCCAACCTCCGCATCATCGAGGCCGTCGGCTCTCGCCTCGGCATCGACAATGACAAGGTTCTTGTCAACATCGAGAAGTATGGCAACACCTCTGCAGCTTCGATTCCCCTGTGTCTCGACGAATACCAGGACCGTCTGAAGAAGGGTGACCGCATCATCCTCACCGCCTTCGGTGCCGGATTCACCTGGGGTGCGATGTATATCGTATGGGATCTCTGATAATCCTGTCCGACTTATGAAATTTAAGCAGAAATAGCATCTTTTCGGGTGCTATTTTTGTTTATATTCAAGAGCCTGTCCAACGAACAGCGGCGCAAGTCCGCAAACGGCTCAAAGTCAAATTATAATCATCAATACGAAAATCAGCGATATGGAACATAAAGCAGGATTTGTCAATATTGTCGGTAATCCTAACGTGGGAAAATCGACCCTCATGAATGACCTCGTCGGCGAACGCATCAGTATCATAACCTCCAAGGCGCAGACAACGCGCCACCGCATCATGGGCATAGTGAATACTCCGGACTATCAGATTGTATTCTCCGACACCCCCGGTGTCCTTCAGCCCAAATATAAACTTCAGGAAAGTATGCTCAATTTCAGCGAGGGTGCCCTCGTTGATGCGGATGTCCTGATTTATGTGACCGATGTGGTCGAGGATCCCTCAAAGAACGCTGACTTCCTTGCAAAGGTGGCCAAGGAAAAGATTCCCGTGCTTCTTGTCATCAACAAGATTGACCTTGTGAAAGCCCAGGGCGACCTGGAAGCTCTCACCGAGAAATGGCAGGGAATTCTACCGAACGCCGAGATTTTCCCTATTTCAGCCAAGGAAGGATTCAATATCGACAATCTTGTCAAGCGTATAGTCGAGCTTTTGCCTGTATCCGCCCCGTATTTCGGTAAGGATGCCTTGACCGACAAGCCTGCCCGATTCTTCGTCACTGAAATCATCCGCGAGAAGATTCTCACTCTCTACGACAAGGAAATCCCTTATTCAGTGGAAGTTATTGTCGAGAAATTCGAGGAGAAAGAGAAATCAATCCATATCATGGCTGTCATATATGTCGAGCGTGATTCCCAGAAGGGTATCATCATCGGTCATCAGGGAAGCAAGATCAAGAAGGTCGGTATGGAGGCCCGAAAGGACATCGAGAAGTTCTTTGACAAGAGCGTCTTCCTCGAACTGTTTGTGAAGGTCGAGCCTAACTGGCGTAACCGTGAGAATAAACTCCGTTCCTTCGGCTATCTGGAATAGTAGGAATCGGGTGAATATACCGTTTTTGACAGCCGGCAAATTCTTAATTACAAGCGTGGATGTCCGGTTGTCGTGGAGGTGTCAATCTTTTGATTGCACCTCTATTTTTTGTCGGATAGGCGTCTGTTTGGGGGAGCGGATGACGGAGCTGGATATGTCAAACCGCAAAATTTACATTTCCGTAATACTTTCGTGGGAAATTAACCCTGCGGGACTTGCTTTGGTGTGGCAAATGCCGTAACTTTGCTTCAAATATCAACCTTATATCTGCATACCTATTTAAATCACAATAGAGATATGGTAAGTGAATCAAAGAGAGAGAAAATAATCGCGCTCATCAACCGCGAGGTCGTTCCGGCAATCGGATGTACCGAGCCTGTCGCAGTGGCCCTTTGTGTGGCAAAAGCCACAGAACTTCTCGGCACCATGCCGTCGAGGATTGAAGCTGCCTTGAGTGGCAACATGCTGAAAAATGCTATGGGCGTTGGTATTCCGGGCACAGGTATGATCGGTCTGCCGATTGCTATGGCTCTCGGAGCGTTGGTCGGAAAATCCGCCTACGGTCTGGAGGTGCTTAAGGACGTGACTCCCGAGGCTGTCGAGCTTGCGTCGCGCTATATTTCCGAAGACCATATAAGCATTTCCCATGATGAGAGTGCTCCATCCAAACTTCACGTCGACGTGACGGTAAGAGACGAGGATGGCAACAGTGTCCGAGCGATAATCTCGTGTGAGCACACCCATTTCGTCCTTCTTGAGAAGAACGGCGAGACTCTGCTTCAGGAGCAGATTGCAGGGGACAGCGCTGAGAATCATGATGACATCGCGCTTGATCTCGCGACGGTCTATGAATTTGCCACGGAAACGCCGATTAATGAGATTTCATTTATCATGGAGGCAAAACGCCTCAACATGGCTGCCGCGCAGACCGCGCTCTCGGGCGACTACGGTCATTCGCTCGGTGCCACCATCCGTCGCTACGGATTGAAATATTACGGTGATACACCCGTCGAGCACATGATTTCCTACACCTCGGCAGCGTGTGATGCCCGAATGGGTGGTGCGCCTGTTGCTGTCATGTCGAATTCCGGAAGCGGTAACCAGGGAATCACCGCCACTATGCCTGTTGTCAGTTTTGCGGCCGACATGGAAGCCACCGAGGAGCAGACCATCCGCGCCCTTATCCTGAGCCACCTCACGAGCATCTATATCAAGCAGAGCCTTGGCCGTCTGTCGGCTCTCTGCGGCTGCGTTGTCGCATCAACCGGAGCATCCGCCGCAATCGTCTATCTGATGGGCGGAGGATTCAATGAGGTATGCGCTGCTGTCAAGAACATGGTCGCAAACCTTACAGGCATGATTTGCGACGGTGCGAAGCCGTCCTGCGCATTGAAGATTTCCTCCGGAGTTTCGACAGCCATGATGTCGGCCATGCTTGCGATGAATGGTAAATGTGTCACCTCTACCGAAGGTATCATCAGCGAGGATGTCGACGCGACAATCCACAACCTCACATCCATCGGCCGCGAAGCCATGAACGAGACTGACCGCCTCGTCCTCCGCATCATGACCTCAAAATAATCCTGACTTACCACAAAGGTATCACGCATACAGAAAACGACCGGACCGTATATTCGATTTATTTTATAGTTTTAAATCCGGATGGCAGCCGGTAAGCCGCGAAGCGGCAAAATAATCATAGCCCCACATCGAGCGAAAATGCAATGAAGCCCGCAGGGCGAAATTGCATTTTCACTCGATGTGGGGAAAAGTTATAACATACTCCACGGGCATCGAAGATGTCCGATAATAACACACGCCTCCGGGTAATTCGAATAATTGTTAATGTAGAAGATGCCTGACAGTCGCTCGCTCTGCATCAACGATGCTTTTTACAGCCACATCCTTGCAGGAGGGAAGCATCAATATTAAAATAGCTCCTGACAAAAATATCAAATTCTTCATTGTGATTGGTTTATAGTTGGGTTTGACATTTGCAAATATAAGGTCCGACCGTTTTATATTCTTATCTAAAAGATTTATTATATTTTTCGTTATACTCGTTTATGATTTCATCGATAAGATACAAATCACTACGGCAATGCAGGTCAGCAATATTTTGGTCAATCAGCGAAAGGGTTTGAGACGTATATACCATGTCCAGCGCCTTTTCCAAAGAAATGCTGAGCTTTTTTGCTATTCCCTCAATGATTCGGGCATATTTCATTTGTAGAACAGTCTGTTTTCCGGTCATAGTCTAAAGCCTGATTGAGTTTATGAATTTAAGATGGTTGTCAATAACTTTTTGGTCAAGCAGACATATCTGATTGTTTGGCTTTTCGAAACGCAAACGTCCGAGCGCTTCTTCCTTAGTGATATCGCCTGAGAAATAAAGGTCGATCGTACGGAAAATCTTATCATCGGCCACGCCTCCCTCCACCACGCTGTAAGTAATAGACGGTAGTTTTCCTGCACGATTATCCATCACGAAATCAAGCCATTCCTCGTTGTAATCACAGAATTGCTTTGTGATTACATTTTCCGGAAGATCATCAAGCTCATATATATTAAGGATGGCATCTTTTCCCCTTAATTTGAATCTGTCACCATACTTTTCTGCTTGTTCACGCAGTTTGGTCACATAGAATCCTTTTCCGAAATCAAGTCCTTCGCGTGAAAACTTTATGTCAGGCTTTATGATTTCAATATTTGAAGTGTGGTAGACTATCATTTGATGACTCCTTTCTCCCGCATATAGTCCACGATTTCAGTTGTGATATACTGCCCGCTGAAGGTGTGCAGCACATCATATCCCGGTATGATGTATTCGGTAAGTATGCCAGAGGTTTTCAACATCCTATAGACAGTCTGTTGGTCCAGATGAAGAAACTCCGCGACATTTCCGATGCAATATGTCACGAAATCAAGTTGGTCATGAGTCATGGGGCGGAATGGTTTTTATTGGGGTTAGAGTCGGAACGACATTTGCAAATATAAGGAGTTTTATCATAAAAAACAACCCCTCCGCGATTGTCCGGGTGACGGCTGCGGAGGGGAATTATGTGTTGTATGACTGAAGAAATTAGAAGATTATCTGGAGACGGGCCTCGATGGTGTTGACGTGGCGTTTGGGGAGCATGTTTTCAACTTCGCGGTCACGCACTGTCGTGTAGGAGTAACGCAGACGGGCAAGCATCCATGAGTTGATATAGTAGTTGAAAGTGCAGTTGACATCGTGCATGATACCGCCCATCACTTTGGCTTTCGCATCGGAGGCATTGGTGTAGTTGTAGCCGAGGACAAATTCGAGAGAGCCTTTTGCGGGGGTCGCCACACCGGCATCAGCATGTGAATAGGTGTACTGCGAACCGATGAGAAGTGTGCGGACCATTCCGTAGGCACCCTGTGCCGTATAGTTTTTGAAACCGTCCTTGCGGGCCACATTCATATAGTAGTATTGCGCCTCAAGAGCCCAGTTGCCTTTTATCAACAGGAGTTCGGGGGTCATTTTGAACAGTCCGCGGGCATTGGTGATGTTCGATGACAGGAGGGGCACCTTTGAGACTCGGCTCGGGAAGTTGGCGGTGTAGTCAAAGCCTGTATGATCATCGGAAGTAGGCGATGAATAGTTGAAGGACGAGCCAATCTGGATGACATCGCCGTCGGCATGACGCGGACGCCACACAAGGCGGGTCTGTGCGCCCCAGGCCTGTTTGCCCATCGCGGTAGCATTCTGAGTCATCGAGGCGGCTTCGCTGAAAATGGATGTTCCTGCGAAATATTGGTCCTTGTCGAATACCCACATGGCAGCGAGTAGTCGCGGATTGGCATAGAAGAACTCGTTGGAGGTCGGTTCCTCGTAGGTCTGCTTCATGGATGAGCTTGTCTCGGAATTCAGACCCCATTGCGGGACGAAGTAACCGACACGGATGAGGTTGGAGGGGTTGAAGTCATATTCAAGATATGTGTCCTTCAGACCTACCTTTCCGTAGGCGAAGCCGACATCGACTTTGGCTTTCCATTTGCCATAGCTTGCTTTTGCGCCGAGACGGACATCGGGGATGGCGACACCGTTGACGAATTTTGTATCACCGGCCTCTTCGGCTCCGGTGTTTCCACCGAGATAGACGGCTCCGTCCATGAGTATGCGGCCTGTCGGTTTGATTGTGAATTTCGGCTCGTCGTCATCAGCCATGACGGTCAGTGAGCATAATGCGGTTGCAGCGAGTGCTAAAACGATACTTTTCATAGCGGACATGTTTTTCAGTAGAAGTAAAAAAGAAGCTTGAGTGGAGTATGATAGAATTGATGTCGCCGTGTGTGATGTACGCGGACGTGTGTGTTGAAGTTCAGTAGTAAACGTGAGTGAGGAGAGAGGAGAAGAGTTTAGGGTTTGTGGCGTATGGGTCTTATGTCAGTAATCAGTCAGTTGTTGTTGGAGTGGGGACTGGCGTGCCTTTGGCAACCTTACCGGCTTTTTTCAACTGCTTGAATTCCTTCTTGGCTTTTTCGAGCTGGGCCTGGAACTTAGGGTCGGCATGGAGGCGGGCTACAGTGACTGCGCCGGTGATGCGTCCTGCATCGACATCGCTTTGGAAATGATAGCCGCAGATGACACGGCTCTCGCCCATCTCATATCCGCGTTTGAGGATTTCGTTCTGGCGTTCGGGATTGATTTCTGCAAGCACGAGTGCGGTTGCCCATCCGATTGAGGTGTGGCCGGAGGGATACGAGCCGTTGGTCGACAGTTCCTCCTGCTGCTCTGGGTTGCAGGTGTCTTCCTCGTAGAAGGAGAACGGACGCTGACGGTTGTAGTAGTTCTTTGCCTCGCGTGTTCCAAGGTCACCGGCATCTTCCCTCATGCCGACGACGAGTTTCAGAATTTCAGGGGTGTCCTCATTGATTTCTACACCGAATGCCTCGGAGAATGCTTCGGGAACACCGTTGCCTTCCACTCTTGCGTCGGTGACAGCCTGGTCGCCACGGGGAGTGTTGCGCATGGTCTTGCCCCATGTGTAGCGTGCCTGGTCATTGAGGAAGGTGATCGATGCACCGTCCGGTGGGGGTGGAAGGAGGAGGTAGCTGTTGGGGACATCACCTTCCTGAAGGAAGAATACGTCGGGATTGGTGCGGTGGTCCTTTACTTTCTTGGCGGGAGCGTCCTGTGCGAATGCTACAGATGCGGTCATTGCCATCAGGATGGCGCAGGCCGATGTGCGGAACATAGAAACGAATGAGGTCTTCATGTTGGTTGATGTTTTTTAGTTTTTTAGAAGAAGTAGATTCGTAAGTTAAGTAAGGAGAGGAATTGCGGCCGTGCGATGAATTAGGGATACCAAGTTGCGGTCGTTTTATAAAAAAACGCATGGTATTTCGATTGGTTTAAGGTTTATTTATGTTCTTTAGCATGTAATTGGAAAAATTGCAGGTTATGGATAAAATCAGCCCCTGCATCCGATTGAGGTTGCAGGGGCCGAAGATATAAGGTCGGGTTTCAGGAACAGGAATTAGATCCAGCGCACGAATGCGAAATCCTGACGGTGGGGAAGTGCGGGATTGGTGGGATAGAGGCGGTAGCTGTAGCGGAACACGCCCGGATCGCGGAGCTTGTCGGCGAGCTGGAAGGTGACGATGTTACCATCTTTGCTGACAACTTTGAAGGGAATGCTGCAGATGCGGCTTTCCTGATTGTCGTGAACCTTGTCGATGACGAGTTCAAGCGCGAGGTCATCAGCGAGACCGTTGGCATCAATCTTGACAGTGGTGACAAAGTTTTCGCCGGTGTTGTTGTGCTGGGTGAAGTCGCGGTCGTTGGTGACTTCGAGAACCTTCACGCCATCCCATGCTGCTGCGACTTTCTCTTTCCAGGCTGCGATTTCCTTGGCAAGCTTGTTGTTGTCGGCAGAGAGCTTGTTGAAGCGTTTTGCTTCGGGATCGTAGAAACGCTCGATGTAGTCCTCAATCATGCGCTGCATGGTATACTGCGGAGCGATGTGGCCGATTGAGCGCTTGATGTACTGGATCCACTCGGGAGAATAGCCCTTCGAGTTCTTTGCGAAGTAGAGGGGGATAATCTCGTTTTCGAGCATTGAGTAGATGGTAGCTGCATCGAGTTTGTCCTGCTGGCCCTGGTCGGTGAAGGTGCGCTTGTCGGTGAGGGCCCATCCGGCCTTTTCGTCGAGCTTGTAGCCTTCATACCACCATCCGTCGAGCACTGAGAAGTTGAGCACACCGTTCATCTCGGCCTTCTCGCCTGATGTACCGGATGCCTCGAGGGGACGGGTCGGGGTGTTGAGCCAGATGTCGACACCGGTCACGAGACGCTTGGCGACAATCATGTTGTAGTCCTCAAGGAAGATAATCTTGCCCTGGAACTGGGGCATACGCGAGATTTCGGTGATGCGCTTGATGAGGCCCTGGCCTGCGCCGTCGGCGGGGTGTGCCTTACCCGAGAAGATGAACTGCACGGGGAACTGCTCGTTGTTGACGATGCGGGCGAGACGGTCGAGGTCGGTGAAGAGGAGGTGTGCGCGCTTGTAGGTTGCGAAACGGCGTGCGAAACCGATGATGAGGGCGTTGGGGTTGATGCGCTCGAGAATCTTGATGACAGCGGAGGGATCGCCCTGGTTGGCAAGCCACTTGGCCTTGAAATCACGCTTCACGAAGTTGATGAACTTGTTCTTCATCATTGTGCGCATGTTCCAGATTTCCTCGTCTTTTACCTTGAAGATGCCTTCCCAAGCCTTGGGATCGCTCTGGTGGTCAAACACCTGGTCGCCGAGTTTCTCAGAGTAGAAGGCCTTCCATTCGCTGGCAGCCCAAGTCGGCATGTGGACACCGTTGGTGACGTAGCCTACATGGCTTTCTTCCCATGAGTAGCCTTTCCATACACCTGCGAACATCTTCTTCGATACTTCGCCGTGGAGCCAGCTCACACCGTTGGCTTCCTGACAGGTGTTGAGAGCAAACACGCTCATTGAGAAACGGTCCTGGCTGTCGGGGTTCTCGCGGCCCATGTTCATGAGGTCCTGCCAAGAGATGCCGAGACGGCCGGGGAATTCGTTGAGATATTTGTGTGCGAGACCTTCGTCAAAGTAGTCGTGGCCTGCGGGTACGGGAGTGTGTACGGTGTAGAGGCTTGACGAACGGACGAGCTCGAGAGCTGAGTTGAAGTCGAGGCCTTTCTCAACGTAGTCAACGAGACGCTGGAGGTTGAGGAGGGCTGCGTGGCCTTCATTGGCGTGGTAGATGGTGTTGTTGATGCCGAGCTTCTTGAGAGCGAGCACACCGCCGATGCCGAGAAGGTATTCCTGCTTGATGCGGTTTTCCCAGTCGCCACCGTAGAGCTGGTGGGTGATGGGGCGGTCCCATTCGCTGTTCATGTCGAAGTCAGTGTCGAGAAGGTAGAGCTTCATGCGACCTACGTTCACACGCCAGATGTGGCTGTAGATGATGCGGCCGGGGAAGGGCACTTCAAGAATCATGGGATGGCCGTTGCCGTCTGTCACCTGCTCGATGGGGAGCTGGTTGAAGTTCTGGGGTTCGTAGTTGGCGATTTGCTGGCCGTCTACGCTGAGTGACTGGGTGAAGTAGCCATAGCGGTAGAGGAAGCCGATGGCTGTCATGTCGACGCAGCTGTCGGATGCTTCCTTGATGTAGTCACCGGCAAGTACACCGAGACCACCGGAATAGATCTTAAGGCAGTTGCAGAGGCCATATTCCATCGAGAAGTAAGATACCGAGGGAATATCCTTGCGCATGGGCTTGGCCATGTAGTCGTTGAACATGTCAAATACCACCTTGATGCGCTCCATCATTTCGCCGTCCTTCATGACTTCTTCGAGGCGCTCGTTGGAGAGCTGCTGGAGAAGCATTACGGGGTTTTCGCCGGTTGCACGCCAGAGGTCGGGATCAAGGTCGCGGAAGAGGTTCTTCGCAGCACTGTTCCACACCCACCAAAGGTTACGTGAGAGGGTTTCAAGGGGTTTCAATGCCTCGGGGAGCACAGATTTAACTGTGATGTCGCGCCACACGGGGGCATTAGTTTTGCTTACGGGCAGTTTCATATTCTTTAAAAGGTTATGTTTCTTGATATGATTGTGTAAGTTGATTATTTCAAATATCCTTACGCAATTAAATCGGAGACTTAATGGTGTGTTGAAGTATTACTCTAATCAGCTGAGGATTCTGTCTCAAAGAGATTGTCTACTTGCTCTTTTTCGCGTCAGCCATTCTTTCCTCCGCTTTCGAGAGGGCGAGGGCGTAGGCTTCGTCGTAGTAGACCATGAATTTCGGCCATGCGGCTTCCGATGCTGTGTGCATGGCGGCCTTATGGATTTTCTTAATCTCCTTTTCGTCAGCGCAAGTCAGGTATTCGATGGAATGGGCAATGTTGTCAACAACGCTTTCATAGTTCGAGTCACCGCGTCCGATCACGTTCACTCCACACTCGTCAAAATAATTCTCGGAGGTCTTGAGTGCCCATTGGCCGAAGCCGGAGAGGGAGGTGGTGACGGTGGGAACGCCAAAGGCGACGCTTTCAAGCGGCGTGTAGCCCCACGGCTCATAGTAGGAGGGGAAGACGGTCGCGTCGGTGCCTGGAAGAAGGTCGTAGTACGAGAGATTGAACACTCCGTCGTTGCCGTTGAGATAGCAGGGGACGTAGATGACGGTCACTCTCGGATCCTGATTGGCAAATCCGAGCTGGTGCATACGGCAGTTGACCGCATCCGAGTCCGGATTGTTGAGCCAATGGGTGAGGACCGGATCGGCAAGGGCCTGCTCATCGTTGACGAAGGGCGTATCGTTCATCCCTGCGATGCGGTCGGTGAGGTCTTTGCGCGCTTCCTTTGCCCATGCGGGAACCATGACGAATGCAAGCACGTCGCGGCAAAGTTTCCGGTTTCTGAGCTTGTCGCACACGTCAAGGAAGAGGTCGAGACCTTTGTTGCGGTATTCGCAACGTCCGCTGGTGACGACGATGAACGTGTTGTCGTCCATGCGTTTGCCGGTGAGGGCCGATGCGACGGTGAGCATACGGTCGCGGGCCTGCTTGCGGGCTGCGGGGAATTTAGAGGGTGAGGGGACGAAGTTCTTTTCAAATCCGTTGGGGGTCACAACGTCGGGGCGGCGTTCGAGAAGCTGCTCACACTCGGCGGCAGTGATGTCGCTCACGGTAGTGAACACGTCGGCAGCGTGTGCGGCGCGCTTTTCAAGCGAGTGTTTGGCCTCCATGTTGAGTTCGCGGGCCATCTGGTCGCCGTTGTATCCCTTGAGGTAATCGTAGAGGGGTTTGTTGTTACCGCAGATGCTGCGGCCGATGCTGGTGGCGTGGGTGGTGAAGACGGTTGCAACCTGGGGGAGTTTCCATTTCACATAGAGGAGTCCCATTCCGGTTGTCCACTCGTCGAAGTGAGCCACGATGCGGCTGCGGTGTTTGCGGGAGATTCTGCCTGTCGGGGTGAGCTTAGCGCCATAGCCGCTTGCGATTATCGACTCGATGACCACTCCGGCGGCATGGGCGAAGGCGCAACCTTCGTCGTAATCGCCATAGGCGTGAAGAGAATCGACGCCGAAGCGCTGCCACATCTCTCCGTAGAATTCATCCTTTACAGCATACATGCCGTCGAATTTCACAAGCACTGCGATAGGACGGCCGGGTATATCCCAGCGGCCCACTCTGACGCTCACTCCCTCGGGGAGCTTGGCGGTCTTTGACCATGAAGAGAGACCTTCAACGTTGCACTCTGTGAACCAGGGCGAGGGGGTCTCTTCGGTCCAGACATCGGGGCCGATAAAAACGGTCTTGTCGTTATAAAGTTTCTGAAGTGTCTTGGCCTTCGTGGACAGGACGGTGTAAATCCCGCCAATCTTGTTACATACCTCCCAGCTAACCTCAAACAAGAGGTCGACCTGAGGTGCAGCAGGTGTAATGTCCATCATTCTTCTGATATATTTACGTTTTCGAGGCGCAAAGTTACGCATTTTTTTGTAAATATCAGCAAGATACAAGAAAAATGACATGAAAAACCGCTCTGGAGGCCCCGACAGCCTCCAAGGGAGTGCCTGAAAGTGGTGTCGGGCTGCCCGGTTTTGGCTATTAGCGGGAGATTCCTTATATTTGCACTGATTTAGCGTAGTTTTTACATAAAATTATCGGTAATTTACGAATTTTTAACAATAAACAAACCATGAAGAAATCAGTTATTGCATTACTGCTTGCATGTGCGATCGGTGGCGGTGGCTTGGCCGGGACCGCTTCGGCACAGTCGAAATCCGCAAAAGAGAAGATCGCGGCCTACACTCAGAATGCCGAAAAGGCATGGGCCGAACTCTATCCCGAAATCGAGAAGGCCATCAAGACCCCGACTTTCCGCGACAAAGACTATCCCATCTTCAAGTATGGAAAGAAGTCTAACACCGAGGGCTATCTCTATACCGAGCTTATCAACAAGGTCATCGACCGTTGCTCGCGTGAAGGCGGTGGCCGTGTCATCATCCCTGAGGGTACATGGCTCACAGGCCCCATCACTCTCAAGAGCAATGTGAACCTCCATCTCGAAGAGGGTGCCACACTCCTTTTCACTCCCGATCTCAAGGAGTATCCCATCGTCCGCACCCGTTGGGAAGGTGTCGATTGCTACAACTATCAGCCCATGGTCTATGCCTATCAGCAGCAGAACATAGCCATCACCGGCAAGGGTACGCTCGACGGCGGCGGCAAGTTTGAAAACTGGTGGCGCATGTGTGGTGCTCCCCACTTCGGCTGGAAGGAAGGCATCGTTTCTCAGAAGATAGGCCGTCCGCTCCTCCTCGAATGGAACGAGAAAGGTGTGCCCGTTGAGCAGCGCATCCTCGGCGACGGCTACGGTATGCGTGTGCAGCTCGTCAATCCCATGGAGTGCAAGGATGTGCTCATCGAGGGTGTGACCATGCTCCGCTCACCCTTCTGGGTTATCCATCCCGCTCTCTGCGACAATGTGATTGTCCGCAACGTGCATGTCCAGAACGATGGCCCCAACGGTGACGGCTGTGACCCCGATGCCTGCAAGAATGTGCTTATCGAAGGCTGCTATTTTGACACCGGTGATGACTGCATCGCTATCAAGAGCGGTCGTAACCGCGACGGTCGCGACGGTCGTCCCTCCGAGAATATCATCGTGCGCAACTGCCGCATGAAGAACGGTCACGGCGGCGTTGTTGTCGGCAGCGAGATTTCCGGCGGCTACCGCAACCTCTTCGTGGAGAACTGCCAGATGGATTCTCCGCTTCTCGACCGCGTCATCCGCATCAAGACCAACAACTGCCGTGGCGGTATCATCGAGAATATCTATGTGCGCAACGTTGAGGTCGGTCAGTGCAAGGAAGCTGTCCTCAAAATCAATCTTATCTATGATCCGAAAGAAATCTGCAACCGTGGCTATGCTCCTATCGTGCGCAATGTCTATCTCGACAACGTGAACTGCAAGAAGAGCCAGTATGGTGTCTATATCGATGCTTACGATGACCGCTGCAACGTGACTAACGTTGAGGTGAAGAATTCGAGCTTTGACGGTGTGGAGAAGGGTGCTTTCCTCCTCAACGGTCAGGCTGCCGACCTCCGCTTCACCAATCTCAAGATTAACGGCAACGCAATGTAAGAAAAATCCTTCGCTCTGAAAATCCCTGACTGAGAAGGGGCGGATAAGCCCCCCGCCTGAGAAGGGTACATAAGGACAGAAGGTCAGAAAAAACAGAAGTTTTTTATTTCAGTTTATCGGTATTATCGTTTCGGCTAAATTATTTATCCGGAACAAATACAAAAAATAGCTGAAATAAAAAACTTCTGTTTTTTCTGACCTTTTGTCCTTATGTGCCCTTCCAGCCGGAGCTTATGTACCCTTCTCAGATATTGGGGGCTATTTCAGGATATAGACTCCGAAGGTTTTGGCGGGGATGGTGACGGTGAGGGGGCCGGAGGCGGGGAGGGTAAGGGTGGTTTCTACCGGGCGGATGCGTGTGGGATTGTCAAGAGTGTTGTCGGCATCCGGGTCATCCGACGAGAGGGTGATGGCGCGTCCTTCCGTCAGCTTGCGACCCTTCTTCATGCCGTCGAAGCGGAGTGTCAGCTCGCGGGGAGAGTCGGTGGTGTTGACTGCTTTGACGATATACTCACCGCTTGCATCATCGACGACAGCCGATGCGTAGAGGCCGTTCTGACCCTCGGCTCCGGTGACAGGCTTGCCTTCCATGGTGAGGGGGAGGACACGGGAACCTTTATGGGTGGAGTAGAGCTGCTGCACGAAGTAGCTTGCGGTCGGGATGGAGTTGAGATTGTCGAACCATATCATGTCGGGTCGCCACTGCCACCCCTCGACATGGGCGAAGAGCGGAGCGTAGGTGGCCATCTGCACGATGTCGGCGTTGCGTTCCAGACCGGTCATGAAGGCGGCTTCCATGAGGGCGGCGTTGAAATGGTTGTATTTCTTCCCCTTGCCGTGGCAGGCATATTCCCCGGCGAAGACTTTCGGGCCTTTGCGGTCATACGAGTCGTAGCGGTCGGCCTGGGTGAGGAAGAACTCTTCGGGGCAATAGTAATGCTCGTCGACGAGGTCGGCTTTCAGTCGCTTCATCTCAGGCCAGAGGTAGTCAAACTTCTCGCCGGATGCGCTCGGGCCGGACGAGCCTACAATCTGAATGTCAGGATACTTCGCGCGGATGGCTTTCATGAAGGGTTCGAGGCGTTCGGGATACTCCGGGCCCCACTGCTCGTTGCCGATGCCGATGAATTTGAGTTTGAACGGCTCGGGATGGCCCATGTCGGCGCGGAGTTTGCCCCACTCGCTTGTGACGGGGCCGTTGGCAAACTCGATGAGGTCGAGAGCGTCGTCAATATAGGGCTGGAGGCTGTCGACGGGGACATGTGCGTCCATCCCCTTGTTCTGATACTGGCAGGCAAGGCCTACGCTCAGGACGGGGAGGGGTTCGGCACCTATCTCCTCGGCGAGCTGGAAGTATTCGAAAAATCCGAGTCCGTAGCTCTGGTAATAGTCGGGGAAGAAGCGGTGGGGGAAGGTGTAGTGCCAGCGGTTTTCATTGAGCGGACGGTTTTCGACGGGGCCGACAGAGTTTTTCCACTGATAGCGTGTGGCAAGGTCGGTTCCCTCGACGATGCAGCCGCCGGGGAAGCGGAGCAGTCCGGGACGGATGTCGGCGAGTTTCTGCGCGAGGTCCTTGCGCAGACCGTTCTCATGTCCCTGCCATGTGTCGGTCGGGAAGAGTGAGAGGTGTTCGAGGTCGCAGGCCTCCTTTGAGTCGAGGAACACTCGCAGACTCCCCTTGCTGACTGTCTTCTTGGGGATGAGCATGGCGGTGTAGCGCTTCCACTCTCCGCCGGTGATGTCGATTGTGGCGCTTGCCATCACCTGTGTCTCGCCCAGTGCGGCGGGGTCGGTCAGCTCGACTCTGATTTTGGACGGGCGGTCACCGGCGCTGCGTGCCCACACGCTGAAACGATATTCCTCCCCCTTGCGGAAGGCTACCCCAAAAAAGCCTTCGTTGGTGAGGGCAGTGCGTTTGTGTCCGTGGCCGGGAGGGGAGAGTCGGACGTAGTGGGGGTTGCGCTCGAAGGGGCCGTCGTCGCGGACGCTGACTTTGCCTGAGCTTTCCCAACCCATGAGTGACTGTGGGAATTCAAAGGAGCGGTTCTTGACCATCTCGGCATAGAGTCCGCCGTCGGCCGCATAGTTGATGTCCTCGAAGAAGAGGCCATACATGGTGGGTTGCACTGTGGCTCCGGGCTTGTCGGTGCGGATGACGAATTCTTCGGCGTTCATTCCGGAGACCGCCCCGGCGAGAAGCGCGGCAGTGAGTAGGGTTGATCTGAGATTCATGAATATTATGATTTATGATGAAAATCTAAGGGGATACAAAAGAACAGAAGGGCAAAAGGGACAGAAGGGGTGGGGAGATACAAAAGAACAGAAGGGCAAAAGGAACAAAAGGGGAGAGATACAAAAGAACAGAAGGGCAAAAGGGACAGAAGGGGGTAATCAGAGGGGAATTATAGGATATAAAAGATATAAGAGGTCGGAGAGGACATATAGGTCGGATAGGATATGATTAGGTAGAGTATCCATCTGCTATATATAAAACTTTTGTCTCTTATGCTCTTTTGTATCTTTTGTATCTCCCATTCTTCGCTTTTGTATCTCTTTTTTTGCAAAGGTAGTGTTTTTCTGCAAATGAGGAGGGTAAAAAATCTGTCACAAATAATCGTTTAATTCTTCAATGCCACGTCAGGGTGGGGATAAAAATATGGCCACCCGACCTTTTCCCTTGCGGGAAAGAAGCCGGGTGGCGCTCAGATTGAAATAAAGGGGCTGGTTTTTAAGTATTAAGTGGTAAGGATAAAGTATTAAGTTGTGAGTTTTAAGTGCTATTGCTCTATACTCTATACTTTAACCTCTATACTTAACATAAAATCTCTATCCTAAACAAATACTTATTTTACAACTGTTGCAGTGTAGGGGAGTTTGCTGAGGTCGAGGGTGATGGTCACTTCGCCGGTGATGGGAGCGGGGATGTTATCCGGAGAATTCTGGACAAGATTCTCAAGTGTTCCGCCGAGGTTGATGGCCCAGGCATTGTTAGCACGGAACTTGAAGGAACCGTCGGTGAGAGTTGTTTTGACAGTCCATGTGAGGAAGTCGGCTGAGGGAGTCATTGCGATTTCCTTGCTTTCGTCCCAACCACCGGGAGTAGCATCACCAATGATGGCGATAGTGTTGATCTTGGTGAGGGCATAAGTCATATTAACAAGATTAGCATCGCACCAATAGAGAGCGTTTGCAATAGGATCACCGTTCTGGTCAACCTTGATATTGGTATCTCCGGGTTTGGTAGTGAGCTTGCCTTTTTCTTCCGAACCGTAGGCGGTAGCTTGCCAATTAGGTTCTACAGTGAGCTTGAACTCTGTGTTAAGGTGAGCGTAGCCGTAATAGGTGATGTTATTGCTGGTCTGGAGAATCTGAGCCTTGCCGAAGTCCCAGTCACAACCGAGACCGATTACATAAAGCTGCTCAACAGCGTTGATCACCTTGTAGCTACAAAGACCGTCTTCATCAGGTCGCATATTGACGATAATCTGGTAAGGACCGGCTTCAGTAATGGTGGCATAGGCAGGATTTGAAGAGTAATCGGTGAGGAAACCGTTTCTCTCAGATGCAAGTTCCGAATCGGTCACTCCAAAGATTGTGCCTGAACCGGCAGTAAGGGTTGAGCGGGGTACGATGGCCCACTCGTAACCGTTGTCTGCTTCGTCAGCAGAAACGTTTATAACTGCCGAGAATTCGGGGTTATCGTATGGGCTGCCACCACCATTTGTCAGTTTGATGGCCTTGGCTGCATCGATGGTGCCATTGGTGCATGTGCCGATGAGGTAGTATTCCTCTTCAACGGTGAATCCGGGATTGAAGGGAGTCATGGTTGCGGTCATCGGGCAGAAATATACATTCTCACCACCGAGACGGATGGTTGCCGAACCGTTGACAGCGTATGCCTTATAACGGATGTTGGTTGTCTTTTCAGAGGGGTCAAGGGTGTTGAACAACTTGTGGAATCCTGCATCGAGGTCATCGGGGTTGGCATAGATGACATTGTCGGAAACCGAAGTCTGGAATTCAAACGGGTTGGCGAATGAATCAGACTCTGACATCTGTCCTACGAACGAAAGTTCATAACCGGCAGGGATGTTTTCAGCCGATACAATATTAGCAATAGCTACGAGAGCATTGTCATTGTTGGCCTGATCAAGATTGATTGTCCCGTTGACTCCTGATGTCATTTCGAGATTTGCAGTCTCAAAGATAGGCTCCTGAGGATTGGACTGGCCCGGAGGATTGGGGAAGTCAAAATCATTGTCGCAGGATACAAGACCGAATCCGAGCGCTAATATGCTGAAAAATGCAAATTTTTTCATTATTGTTTGTTGTGATACTGATTTTGAATGTAGAATGGAGTGAATCCGATGTAGGGACGCGCTGTAGCGCGTATGCCGGGTGAAATCCGGAATTATTCTCGGGATGCCATTGGAAATTTGTGCAAATTCATCCGGCATACGCGCTACAGCGCGTCCCTACAACTGAATTGTTTTTTTACTCAGCGGCTTTTACGGTGAGGGTTGCGGGATCGACAGAGGTGTCGAGGGTGAATGTAAGTTTACCGCCACCCCAGTTGAATGTCCAGCAGCCTTCGCCGGTCACGCACTTGTATGCGTCGCCAAGAGTCATCTGCATGTCTGAACCTCCGTTGTCGGATGAGTAGGGAGTTGCGCCCCATCCGGTGAGTGCGGGATAAACGCGGAAGTAGAGGTCACCTGCGGCGATGTCGAAGGTGTTGGTGTAGATGCCTGTACCACCTTGGTCAACAAGACGCCAGTTATCATAGGTGGATGCGTTTGCTTCGCTGGGTTCAGCCCATCCAGCCATTGAACCAACAAGGTAGACGTAGGTTTCCTTCAAGAATTTACCTTCTTTGGCAGTGATGACGGGATTTTCCGAGTCTGTAAGGTCAATTTCGAATGTCACATCGCCGCCAACCCATGTCTCGGGAGTTGTCCAGTTGTTCTGGGTAAGGGTGATTTCGGGCAAGTCGATTGATGTCGATGAGAAATTAACCACGGCTTCGTTGGTTGCAGGACCGTAGCAGGTACCATTCCATCCGGCAAGTTCGGTGTAGAGACGGAACCATTGCTTGCCTGCGGGGACGTTAACTGAACCGATGAAGATATTGGTTCCGACACCGGTCTCTTCGAAGCGGAGATCGTCGTAGGCAGTGGCATTTGATTCTGAAGGTTCAATCCAACCGGGAGAGCCAACGAAGTAAATATAGCCGGGTTCCGGTGAATAAGGATTATAGAGTTGAACTGATTCGAGAACAATGTTGTTTGAAACACATTCGCTTGACGCTACGTTTGTAATCCATGCGTGAGCGCGGATTGTCAACTTGACGGGGGCAATACCTTCTTCAGGGTACTTAGCGAAACCGGAAATGCCCATAAGATCACGAACGATAGCAAGATCGAGCGTTTTTGCTTCAAGACTGATATTAGCTAAAGTCGGTGAATTTGGCGTGAGAGTGATGTAGTTTGCTTCCGTTGCCGGCTCAGTCTCTGTGGCCTCCTTGGCTTCGACGAACTCATCAGCGAGAGTAACGTCAACTGAGTAGTTTGTCACGGTCGACACTCCATAGTCAGGCTGCGATGTGGTGAGTTCCACATTACCACCTGTCTCCAGGATATATGTCTGATTGGCAAAAGGAGGAGTGTTGAGGACGAATGTTGCAGGATCGGGAGCGTAGTAGACAGGCTCCTTGTCCGCCTCACAGGAGGTAAATGAGAAGGCGGCTACTGCAAGTGTTGCTAAAATATATAACTGTTTCATTGATAAAATCATATTAAGATATTAGTAGCCGGGATTCTGACCGAGGGTGGGAATCATCTGAGTCGGGATAGCGTAAAGGTTACGGGTTTCGGCTGTGGCAGCACCGGCAGCGGCAGCACCCTTCCATGACCAAGTGTAGGATGAACCTGCGAATTTGCCGAAGCGGACGAGGTCGGAGCGGCGGTGGCCTTCCCAGTAAAGCTCACACATGCGTTCGCGGAGGATGTTGTCGGCGGTAAGAGAAGTAACCGGGTCGAGACCGGCGCGTTCACGCACTTTGTTAATCATGTTGAGACCGTCGCATCCTGTAGCTCCGTTGAGTTCACACTCGGCAAGCATGAGGTAAACGTCGGCGAGGCGGAAGAGGGGGAAGTCGGCGGGATTGAAAACCGTGTTGCAGTAGGGGGCTTCCTGTTTTTCGTTCTTGTAGTCATCCTCGGGAGTATAGACATACTTGATACACATGTAGCCCTGATTCTTGTCGCTGAGATCAAGAATATCCTTGGTGTAGTCACCTTCATAGATGAGACGGCGCTTGTCGTTCATGGCGAGGGCGTCGGCAAGTTCCTCACGCACACGGGGACCTTCCCAACCTGAGACTGCTACGCCGAGAGTCTTGAGGAGGTCGGAATCGCCACGGTAGCTACCGCCTGAAAGGTAGGTTGTACCGCCGTATGTGGTAAGGGTGGTTGCGTCCTGAGGAATACCCCAAAGAATTTCACCGTTACCAACATACTTGTCGTTGGTTGCGCAGAAGAGATACTTGTAGGTAGGAGCGAGATTGTCGATTGTCTCTCGAATCTTGTTGCAGGCATTTGCACACTCCTGCCAGCGGGCAACGCCGGTGTAGACCTCAGAGTTGAGGTAGAGTTTGGCGAGGAGCATGTAGCCGGCCTCACGCGACACACGGCCATAGACCTGCTTGGCTGCGGGGACAAGGTTGGGGATGGCTGCCTCGAGGTCGGCAACGACTGCATCGAAGAGCTGAGTGCGGTCGTAGGTGGGAGGAGTCGCGCCTACGGTTGACGATTCAGTTGTCCAGGGACCACGTCCGAAGATGTCGATCATGTGGTAGTAGGAGAGTGCGCGGAGTGTGCGGGCCTCGGCATCAAACACGTCAACAGAGAGGTTGTCGGTTCCGGGGAGGAGGTTGCCGTAGGTGTGGAGGTCGCGGATGAACTGATTGACGATTGCAATCTGGTAGTTGAAGCGCGAGAAGCACTCGTAGAGCCAGTGATTGTCGGTCGACCATGTAGAGTAGACGAGCTCATTGAGACCTGCGTCACCCCAGTTTGAGCCGATGAGGGTTTCGTCTGTGCAAAGCTCCTGAAGGTTCCAGAGCTGACGGGAGTAGACACCTGCACCGCCGTCGTCAACGGTGATACCGCCTTCGAACACGAGACCTCCGTAGATACCGGCAAGCTCACCATAGAGTTCTTCGGCAGAAGTTATTTCTGTTTTGGTTGTAGGGTTCTCCGGCTTCACGTCAAGGTCACCTACACAGGCTACGAAAGCAGGGGAGGTGAGGGCAATGGCACCGAGAACGATATATTTTGATAATTTCATTTTGATTCTTCTTTAAGGGGAGTATGGATTATTTAGAATGAAGCCACGATACCGAAGGAGAATGTCAAGGGGTGGGGGTAGACATTGTTGTCGATGCCGGAGAAAATTTCCGGATCAAGACCCTTGTACTTGGTTATCACGAACGGATTCTGACATGCACCGTAGAGGCGGAGGCGGAGATTGTCGTTGAGAAGGTTGTCCCAAGTGTAGCCGACAGTGATGTTGTCGCAGCGGAGGAACGAAGCGTTCTGCACGAAGTAGCTGCTGCAGGCAAGCTCGTTGGTGGTCGTGTTGAAGAGGAATGAATTGGTGTTCAGGTTGGCAAGGGGAAGAGAGTTGTTGACTTCCTTGACCGCTGTGCTTGCTTGAGTGTCATTGTAGACCCAGTTTCCGAGGCTTGCGCGGAGTGTGATGCCGAAGTCCCAGTTCTTGTAGTTGAAGGTATTCGACCAGTTCATTGTCACCTTGGGATCCTTGCTGTGGTAGAGAATCTTGTCGGCAGCGTTAATTTCTCCGTCACCGTTCTGGTCAACGTAGACACCTTCAATGGGATTTCCTGCTTGGTCATAGACCTGTTCATAAACATAGAAGCTGAATGCAGGATAGCCTACCTGATGCTTCTGAATCTTGTTGCCGTTACCGAGTGAGATACCGGAATCCGGAACCACCGTGTCTGCACCATCGGCGAGGTAAGTAATCTTATTTTTGTTCCAAGCTACGTTGAAAGAAGAGGTCCAACGGAACACGTCGTTGACGATAGGACGGGCAGTGATGTTGAATTCAATACCGGTATTCTCAAGGTCACCGAGGTTCATAAAACCGACGTTGGTAAGGTTAGAACCTGCGGGATAAGGAGACTTGGTAAGGAGGTCCTTGGTTTTACGCTTGTAGAAATCGATGCTGCCGAGGATGCGGTTGTTGAGGAAGCCGAAATCAACACCGGCGTTCCAAGTGTGGGTTTCCTCCCATTTGAGGTCGGCATTGTAGGATGCTGCATAGAAAGGATAGGTTGAGGTTCCCTGGCCTGTAATCGAGGGGTAGACTGCACCACCACCGGTCCACTGGTTGTAGACAGGGAGATAGGGGAAGTAGTCTTCACCGAGATCCTGCTGACCGGTCACACCGTAACCTGCGCGGAGCTTGAGTTCGTTCATCACGTCGCGTGCGCCTTCCATGAAGTTTTCCTCGAGGAGCTTCCAACCGAGGGCTACAGAGGGGAAGGTGCCCCAACGGTGCTCCTTGGAAAAGCGGGAGGTACCGTCGCGACGAACTGTGGCGGTGATGAGATATTTGTTGAGGAGTGTGTAGTTGATACGACCGAAGAATGAAACAAGCTGATGAGGCTGGATTGTGATATTGGTGGGGTCAGCCTGATTGCCGAGATACTTTTCGTTTTCAGCGTCGACAACCTGGAACACGCGGCTGTAGTCGCGCTTCTTGTTGTGGAACTTCTGCCATGAGTAACCGGCGGTCACGTCGAGAGTAGAGAAGTCGCCGAAAGAGTGATTGTAGTTGAGGTAAAAGTCGAGAAGGAGGTTGACACGGGTCTGGAACTCATATTTACGGCTTACGCCACCGTCCTTGATGTTGATACGGTTGCCGTTGTCAAGAACGGTGTAACCGTTGTTCCACGCTTTAGGTGAGTTGACGAAATCATTGTTGTAGTTTTCACCATGCTGATAGTCATAACCGAGGTTGAGGTTGGCGCGAAGGTCAGTGAGGAAGGGCATCTTGAGGTCGAGCTGGAGATTGCCGACTGATTGGTATGCCTTACCCTTTGAGATTGCTGCTTCATTGTCGGCGATCGGGTTGAGGGGTGAGGTGGTTGAGTCGATGGTCGAGCCGATTGCATCGGGACCGGCGAGGATACCGCCGTTGACGTATGAAGTATAGTAGCCGAAGAGGGGTGAACCGTTGGGATCCTTGACAGGAAGGGTCGGGTTCATGCCGGCTGCCGCACGGAGGGTGTTTGCACCGTAGGTGTTGGTGATGTAGGCACCCTTTACATTTGCATTTACAGAGAGGAGATCGTTGAAGAACTTCGGAGTGAGGTTGATTGACGCAGTCACGCGGTCCATATCGGTATTCTTGATGATACCGTTGTTGTCAGTGTATGTCACACCGACGCGATAGGGGAGCCACTTGTAAGTGCCACCTACGCTGAGGCTGTAGTCAGACGAGAAAGTTGTGCGGGTGAGTTCCTTCTGCCACTCGGTATTGTAGTCGCCGAGCTGACCGGCCTGTGCGGAACCTTCGCCATATTCGCTGAGGATGAATTTACGGAATTCACCTGCGCTCATCATGTCGAGATAGTTTTTGGTGGTGTTGACGTATCCGTTCATGGTGAAGTTGACCTGAGGCTTGCCCTTGGCACCTGCCTTGGTTGTGATGATGATGACACCGTTTGATGCACGGCTACCGTAGATGGCGGTTGCAGATGCATCCTTAAGGATGGTCATTGACTCAACGTTTTCAGGAGATACGAGTGCGAGGGGGTTTGAAGAACCAACAATGCCCTTGGTGTCCATGGGCACACCGTCGATGACGATAAGAGGGGCATTGGATGCGGCGAGAGATGCACCACCACGTATCTGGATGTCACCGCCTGACGAGGGGTTACCTGAGGTGGTCACGACAACACCGGGAGAGGCACCTACGAGGAGATCCTGGGCTGAAGTTGCGAGACCGGCTTCAATTTCCGAGGGCTTGATGGTTGCCACTGAGCCGGTGGCGTCGCTTTTCTTGACGGTACCGTAACCGATGGCTACGACTTCGCCGAGCATCACGGAGTTTTCAAGAAGAGTCACGTTGATTTCGGTACGGCCGTTGATTGCGATTTCCTGAGTGTCATAGCCGACGTAGGAAACGATGAGTGTACCGTTGGAGGGGGCGGAGATTGTGAACTGACCGTCGAAGTCTGTGGCAGTGCCGAGGGTTTCGCCCTGGACCACAACACTTGCGCCGATGAGGGGTTCGCCCTCTTTGTCAACTACAGTACCTTTGACTGTAATCGTTTGCGCGAAAGCGGGGAAAGCAGCACAGAGCGCCATGAAAGCGACGAGCCACACTTTCCGAGTCATTTGAAAACAAATGTTCTTCATGCACGAATTGTTTAGAAAAATTTAGTAATTATGATAATCTCAAATAAAAAATTCAGTGTTGGTCGAGGCCGACTGTCGGTGGGTCAGACGGAGCAGAGTGATGAGTAATGGAGAATAGTCAAGGAATCAATCGGTGTCGTGACCGTGCATGGTTTTGTCTGTTGACCATGGATGGCTTATTAAGGCAAGAAGCGTCAGGTGAAAAGAGTCCGTGTGGCCGGTAAGATTAGCCACTGGTTGTGATGACAACATCGCATGAAGAATGGTAATGGTGTCTGTCTGTGGGCTACCGCGATGCCACGGGAAGATGATGGAATCTTCGGGGGCAACACGCCTGCTTGCTGAAAATCTCTACAAAATGGATGATACTAAAATGTTCCTTTATTTCAATCTCTTTCTCTCTACATTCTGCAAGCCGCGAAGGCCTGCCGGTGAAAAGGGGAGCGGAAATCATACGCCGGTCTTTGACCGTGTGTGAAATCTGCGACAAATATAAAACTTTATTTTGGTTTGGTCAAACAAATTTAAGAAAATCTGCGAAAAAGAGTTGATTGGGATTAAAAATCTGTGTTTTGGGGACGAAAAGGGAATGGGGAATGTGATGGTTAGGCGACTGGAGGCTTTTTTCGTTGTCAGCGTTCGACAGGCCAGGGGTAGGAGTGGAGGAAGCGGATGAGGATGCGTTCGCGGCCACCGCAGTAACGGTCGCAAAGAGAGTGGAATGCGGGGGTGTGGCCCGGACAGGAGAGGTGGGCGAGTTCGTGGTGGATGATGTAGTCGCGGAGCTCGGGAGTGAGGAAGACGTTGAGGTAGGAGAGGCGGATGCGGCGTTGGCGGGGGTAGCAGGTGCCGAGGACCTTCATGCCGTGGGCGATTTCCCAGCGGTCGACGCTGAGGCTGAGGTCGGTGGCGAGTTGCCGTGCGCGCGGAAGGAGGATGGCGGGGGCGATGCGCCGGGCTATTGCTTTGACTGCTGTGTCGATGGCCGACTGGATGGCGGGGTCGGCTGTGTCGGCGGAGGGTGGGAGGAGGATGTTGAAGCGGTCAGGGGTCGGGGCGGTGAGGGTGAGGCGGGTGATTCCGGGGGTGGTGAGGATGGCTATTGTGATGTCGGTGGCGGGGATGGGGATGATGGCGCCGGGGAGGTAGCGCGGGCGGGGACGGATGCGCTCGAAGTCGGCTGCGTGGCGGTCGATGGTGTCGGCAATCCGGCGGCGTGAAAGTCCGGCGGGGATGTTGACTTTGAGTTGTCCGGTTGTCCAGCGGGCTGAGATTTTGCCTGAGCCGGGGCGCTCGGTCACGGTGATGTGGCCGAGTGTCGGGTGGGTGAGAGTGAATGTGCTCATTCAGGTAATGTGGCGACGGAAGGGCGACATAAGGCTTAGGCTTACTGCTCGTCGCGTTTTGAAATGCCCCAGAGGAGTTTGGCGCGGAGGGTGTCGATGAAATTGTGGTCGGGGGTGTGGACGACTTTGGTGACGAACGACGCGCGGCGCAGACGGAGCTTCACGTCGATTGGGAGGATGAGGGAGCGGCCGTCGAGGGTGACGCGGTAGGTGTCGGTGCGCGATTCGACTGAGATGTCGATGATGTGGCTGTCGGCCACGACGAGGGGGCGCATGGTCAGCGAGTGGGGTGCGATGGGGCTGAGGACCCAGCAGGGGGCTGTCGGTTGCACGATGGGGCCTCCGACCGAGAGATTGTAGGCCGTGGAACCGGTCGGGGTGCTGACGATTAGGCCGTCGCCCTGATAGGATGCCACGGGCATTCCGTCGAGGAGGGTGTTGACGGTAATCATCGAGGCTGTATCCTGACGGAGGATGGCGATTTCGTTGAGCGCGAAGCCCCATCCTGAGACTCCGGCCTTGACCTTTCCGCCGATGCCTTTGCCTTCGAGGAGTGAGCGGGATTCGACGGTGTAGTCGCCAGCGATGAGGCGGTCGATCATCCTCGGGGCTTCGGAGATGGACTGCTCCGCGAGGAAGCCGAGGTGGCCGGTGTTGAAGCCGATGATGGGGATTTCTTTGGTGGCTACTCGGCGGGCTGTGCGGAGGAAGGTGCCGTCGCCTCCGATGCTGAAACAGAAGTCGGCAGTGAAGTCATCTTCCTCGAAGACATCGTCGACAGGGAGCGGAGAGCCTGTGGCGCGCGACATTGCCTCGAAGAAGTGGCGGTCAACGCTGACGAAGATGTCAAGCTCTGAGAGTCGGTCGAGAAGAGCCTGGATATGGCGGATGTCGTCGGGGCTTTGGCGACGTTTGCCGAAGATGGCTATTTTCATATCTATTACAGTAAGCTATTACTATTATATTGTATGCACTATGTTTATACATTCCGCAAGGAATTCAATCATGCATCATGAACTATGCATCATGAATCATGAACCATGCATCTACATCAAAGACCGAGGTAGCGCATGAGTTCATCGTAGCGGTCACGCATGAGGGAGTCGTCGGCAAGCGGGGTTCCCTGGGCGTCGATGACCTCGTAGCCGTAGCGTTCGAGCGAACGGCTGACGGATTCGGGGTTGCGGTGGCTGACGCGGAGTTCGGCAATGATGCGGCTGTCGGCCTCACCGTCGGAAGTGACGTTGAGGTTGAGGAGATGAGCGTCGCAGTCCTCGACGGCGCGTGCTATGCGCGATGCGCTGTAGTCGCCGCGGCGACAGGCGAGCACAAGGGTGCTGCTTTCCTCGACGAGAGGGAAGAGGCGGTCGAGCTGTTCAGCCGGAGAGGCGGAAATTGCGACGTTTTGGACAGATGTATCGTCTTTTCGGAGCAAAATATTTCTATGTTTTAGTTTTTCTGCCTAATTTTGCAATCACAAACTTGTCGGGAATGAAGCTACAAAATTACTAATAATACTTTATATAAAGAACCACTCAGCCCGACAAAAAGATTTCATTGCAAGGAAAAATGACAAATCTAAGCGTAAACATCAACAAGATAGCCACTTTGCGCAATGCGCGAGGTGAGAATGTGCCTGACCTCCTTAAAGTGGCGGCAGACTGCGAGGCTTTCGGGGCCGACGGCATCACGGTGCATCCCCGTCCCGACGAGCGCCATATCCGCCGCGACGATGTGTATCGTCTCCGTCCGTTGGTCAAGACGGAGTTCAACATCGAGGGCTATCCCTCGCCGGAATTCATGGAACTTGTGCTTCAGGTGAAGCCGGAGCAGGTGACTCTTGTGCCCGATGCTCCGGGTGCCATCACTTCGAATGCGGGTTGGGATGTCGGTGAGCACATCGAGTTTCTGACCTCGATTGTCGACCGTCTGCGCGATGCAGGTATCCGTTCGTCGATTTTTGTCGGCACGGATGTGGAGAACATTCAGCTTGCAGCCCGTGCGGGCGCTGACCGTGTGGAGCTTTTCACCAAACCTTACGCGGACCTTTATCCGAAAGATCCCGAGGCTGCCGTGGCTCCTTTCGTCGAGGCTGCCCATGCAGCGTTCTCGGCCGGACTTGGCGTGAACGCCGGTCATGACCTCAGCCTTGTCAACCTTGAGTTTTTCCACCGCAACATTCCCCGTCTGAGCGAGGTTTCGATTGGCCACGCGCTCATCTGCGATGCGCTCTATCTCGGTCTGGAGAAGACAATCAGGGAGTATAAGGAATGTCTGAGGTGAGTATTAAGTATAAAGTATAAAGGATTAAGTATAAAGTAAGATGATTCAGCAGGAATTTGTCGACACGGTGGCCACTGCCGCCATGAATTACAACGAGGCGGTGCAGGCTCAGGCTGCAACCGTGGCTCAGGAGCTTTCGGTATGGGACCTCACGATGCGTGGCGGATGGATCATGATTCCGCTTGCCATACTTTCGATTGTGTGTATCTATATTTTCGTGGAGCGCTGCCTGGTGTTGCGCCGTGCGCAGAAGGAGGATAATTCCTTCATGGACCGTATCCGCGAGTATATCCACGATGGCGAGATAGAGAGCGCGCGCAGACTTTGTGCGAAGACCGACACACCTTATTCACGACTCATCGGCAAGGGTATCAGCCGCATCGGCCGTCCGATGAACGATGTGCTCGTGACTATCGAAAATACAGGCAACATCGAGATTGCCAATCTTGAAAAGGGTCTTGCATGGCTTGCCACCACTGCAGCCGGAGGCCCGATGATTGGCTTCCTCGGAACCGTCATCGGTATGGTGCAGGCCTTCTTCAACCTTGCATCCGCAGGTTCGAGCGCCAACATCGCAGTGCTTGCCGACGGTATCTATGCCGCGCTCGTCACCACTGTCGCCGGTCTGATTGTCGGTATCATCGCCCTCTTTGCCTACAACTATCTCGTGGCACGCATCAATAAGGTGATGAACGCCCTTGAGGCGAAGACCATGGAATTCATGGACCTTCTCAACGAGCCTGCATAAGCGCGGGGTTCCGAAATTGTCAACCTAATCAGTCCTTTTGACTATGGCTCTGAAACGACAAAACACCATGATGGCGGCTTTCTCGATGGCATCCATGACCGATGTCATCTTCCTGCTGCTCATCTTCTTCATGGTCACATCGACCTTCGTGTTCCCTACGGCTCTTGAAGTGAATCTTCCCCAAAGTTCGAAGCAGACGGCTCTGAAGCCTTCCACCCGCGTGTATATCGACAAGGCGGGTGTCATCTATGCCACTGCCGATGAGAGCGAACCTGTTGCGATGGATATGGGCGCATTGCTCGATTTCCTCCGCCAGCAGGCATCGCGTCCGGAAGGCGCTGAGGAGTATATCGCTGTATATGCCGATGAGGAGGTGACCTACGGGACGCTCGTCAAGGTTCTCGACCTCGGTGCGCAGAACAATCTGAAGATGGTTCTCGCCACCAAACCGGCTCCTGCGTCAGCCCGTCCTGCCGAGTAGGCTCTTGTCTTCTATGGTATATGTGATCATTTTAATGAAACAGTTCTCTTATTCATATAGCAATCCACATGTCTGACACCGGAAGTGACCGTCGCCGTCACCATCTGATAGCTTTGCTTGTAACAGTGCTCTTCCACGTTCTCGTGGTTGTGGCTTTGCTCACCATTTATCTGCGTCCGGTCGCTGTTGATTCCGAACGCGTCTGGCCCCCTGTCGATTCTGCAGAAGTGCTTTTCGGCGGTGAATATGTGATGGTCGGTGACCGTCCGGAAATAGCGGAAGCCAACTCCGAACCGGCTCCTGCCGAGACAGAGGCTGAGGCAGTTCCCGCTCCTGAGGTTGAGGCTCTCGAAAATTCCGGCGAGGAGGCAAAACCGGCTCCTGTCGTGAGCAGCGAACGCCCGTCGCCCGCGAAGGTTGAGAAGAAGGCTGTTCCCGAGAAGACCGGTCCGACCAAGGCAGAGATAGCCGCTGCCGAAAAGGCAAAGCGCGAACAGGAAACGCGTCAGGCGATTGCCGGAAAGGTCAAATTCGGCCAGACCGGGACAGGGAAATCGGGTTCCGGAAGTGCCGGCAGTCCTAATGGAAACGCTACGGTCGGTGCCGTCAGCGGCAGTCCCGGTTTCAATCTTAAAGGCCGCACTCTTGAGGATTGGCACCGTCCCGCTTCAGCTCCCCTGGGTACTATTACCATCCGTGTGAGTGTCAACCGTCAGGGTCGTGTGACGGCTGCCAGCTATCAGTCCGGCACGGGAGCGGCTGCTGCAAGCCAGTCGGCCCGTCAGAGTTGCATCGAGGCTGCGAAGCGTTCGCAGTTCTCGGTCGACGAGGATGCTCCCGCCACCCAGACCGGAATCATCACCTACAACTTCAAGTAAAACTCTTGCAAGGTAAATAAGGGCACATAAGGACATAAGGACATAAGTTCAGAAGGCACATAAGTTTATATAAAGCTTACTTGTACAATCAAATAGCTGAATAAACTTATGTGCCTTCTGAACTTATGTCCTTATTCTATGTTGCAATGCAAGAGAATTAACAAATTTAACACTTGTAGACAAGCAGATGCTTTCCAGCGTATCATGCTGGATAGAAGAAATATGAAAAACACATCGCGGGGTTTGGGGGCGCGCAGCTCCCAAGTTTTCAGCCATCGGTAACTTTTTTTTGCGCACAAGACCATACAGACGCGGTATTTCCGCGTCCGTTATCCAGACTTGTCTGCCTTCAGACAGGCAGCCGTCAGGAAGAAAAACTTGTCCGACATACTTCTATAAGCGGTCGTGCCGCAAATTGCTGGTTCAGCAGACAGAGTTGTTTACCGCATTCTGTGAGGAAGCAGACCTATGGCTGCAATAAGGACAAGGCGGTGAAAATTTTCAAGTATGTCGGACAAGTGGTTTTATCTGACCACTCCGGGTTCATATTGGACTCCTTTTTTAAGGACGTGATATATTCTGTTGACGAGCTTGCGCGCGATTCGGACAATGGCCTTGTTGGGGTGCATTCCGCGTTGGCGGTAATCGGAAAAGGCCTTTCCAAGTGCCGGATCCAGTGCAATGGCGCGCCACGATGACTCGATAAGAGCCGACCGGAGGACGCGGTGTCCCCTGAAAGTGATGCCAAGGACAGTCTCCTTGTCTGCCGATGAGCGTATGTCGGGGACAAGTCCGACATATCCGGCAAGGGAATCGGTGGTGTCAAATCTGTTGATGTCTCCTATTATCAACGCGAGTTTGGCCGAGGTGAGTGCCCCGATGCCAGGGATGGAGCGGAGAAGGGTGTCAGTCCTTGAATGCTTCCGTCTTATCAATCCGGCAATCTGACGGTCAAGACTGAGCAGCTCTACATTTATGAAACGTAGATTGCGGATTAAAATTGCCATCTGGGTGGCGCAACCGCTGGCCGGGTCGTCAAATACACCCTCGAGCCACATGATGAACCTGCGGCTCCAATGCGAGCGGTTGTCCGCGAAATCCTCGGGATAGACCACACCTTGCAGATAGAGCAGGGACTTGATGCGTTGTTTCGTCCTGGCCCGTTCCTTTACGAGCATCTGACGTCCCCGTAAGAGTGCGCGGTCATCAAGCGCATCCCGCGCAGGGATATGGATTGCACGCAACGTTCCCTGCTGGAGATTACGACAGATTTTCGTGCAGTCGACAGCGTCACTCTTGCGGGCCCGTTCCTTCTGGCTGTCACAGATGTCTGCGGGATTGAACACAATGTTATTGATACCGCAGTCGAGCAGTTCGAAGTGGGCCGAGAAACCGCTGAATCCAACCTCGTAGGCAGAGTGGTAGACGGCATCAGGGAACATACGGGTCAGATACGCATGAAGTAAACGTGCGGACGGTGGCTGTGAAAATGGCTTCGGACTAAGGAAACTGCTGCGTACGCAGACGTGCCATTGCTTCAGGTGCACGTCAATACCAACATAGACATTTTCGCCTTTAAAAGAAATTTTGTTACTTTGCATCGGCATAAGTTCTTATAGTTTTTACTTACATGTTTTCAAATATACAAACTATAGGCTTATGCTTTTTCTTTTATCCACATGGATAATTAAAAAAGTTCCTACGTTTGCGTTTTCATTGCAAACATAGGAACTGTTGAACATATCAAGCTAGATTTCTAGACCTTCATGTCTACTAAAAGCTACCATCATACCGCTGCTTTGCAGCTCACTTGCTGCCATCCGGATTTTAACAATTCCACGGGAAAAAGAGACTGCCCCCATTTTTGCATGGAACTCAGTTCGCACCCGCTATTGTATGTGTTTTTGCATGGGGTAAAAATGAAAACCGCCGTAACTTTTTGAGTTACGGCGGATATTGTGTTGATTTTGGTGGAGTATAGCGGACTCGAACCGCTCACCTCGACACTGCCAGTGTCGCGCTCTAGCCAGATGAGCTAATACCCCGTCTGTTTGCGGTGCAAAGGTAAGGAGGTTTTTTGATTTTTGCAAGGGTTTGGGGAATTTTTTTGTAATTTTGCAGTCCAATGTGGCAAATACTTTGCGCGTGATCTATTAAAAGCCGCGACGAATCCACTTCCAAGACTCATTAATCCGCATCATAATGGAAACAAAAGACAGCATCCGTCGCCCTCTGCTGGGCATGACTCTTTCTGAACTCGAATCGGTGGCCGCCGAAGCCGGGCTGCGCAAATTTGCAGCCAAGCAGATGGCGAGACGGCTTTATGTGAACCGCGTGGAGAGCATCGACGAGATGACCGAGCTTCCGAAACCTGCGCGCGAATGGCTCAACGAGCACTACTGCATCGGGCTACAGGCTCCGGTGAAGGAGTCGCGCTCTAAGGACGGGACGGTGAAATATTTGTTCGCCACCCGTGGGAAGGACTTCGATTTCCTCACGAGCGGACGAGGCGGACGCGACGTGGAGGCCGTCTATATCCCTGACCGCGACAGGGCGACATTGTGTGTGTCGTCGCAGGCGGGATGCCGCATGGGGTGCAAGTTCTGCATGACAGGGCGTCAGGGCTTCCACGGCAATCTGACTGCCGCCGGTATCCTGAACCAGATTTTCGCCATCCCGGAGAGCCGGAGTCTGACCAATCTTGTGTTCATGGGAATGGGTGAGCCTATGGACAATATCGACGAAGTGCTCAAGGCGCTCGAAGTGCTGACCGCGCCCTGGGGTCTTGCATGGAGCCCGAAACGAATCACCGTGTCAAGCATCGGCAAGCTCGACACCCTGCGCCGTCTGCTCGACGAGACCAAGGTGCATGTGGCCATAAGCGTCCACTCCCCCTACCCTAAGGAACGCGAGGAGCTTATGCCTGTCGAAAAGGCTTTCCCGGTGACGAGGGTGATGGATTTCCTTAAGAAATATGATTTCGCCCACCAGCGCCGTCTGTCGGCTGAATATATCGTGTGGGGTGGCGTGAACGACGACATCCGCCATGCCGACGCACTTGCCCGCCTGCTCCGCGGCCTCGACTGCAGGGTTAACCTCATACGGTTCCACGCCATCCCGGGCTTCGAACACCCGACGGCTTCAATGGAGGTGATGGAGCGTTTCCGCGACCGTCTTAACGAGCAGGGTGTGACGGCCACGATAAGGGCATCAAGAGGCGAGGACATAGAGGCCGCCTGCGGAATGCTCAGCGGAGAGGAAGCTGCTTCAGGCACGCACCCGCAAAAGTCCTGAAGACGGTGTCGTCCCCGGAATTGCCGGGAGGAGGACACATCTATTCTGAGTCTGAGACAAAAGTCTGTCTTTCAGCCGCTACAAGCTATGGTTGAAGGGAGCGATCATCAATCAAGATGCTCGATGTATGGCTTAAAAAAATTGCGCCCGAGCACCCGTGATATGCGCAGGAGAAGTTCGGCATCAATGCTACGGCGGTTAAATATCTTATAGATATTGGTGCGGTTGCAGCCGAGCTCCCGAGCGAGCCATACGACAGATTTCTGCTGAACTCTGAGCTCTTCCTGGATAAGTTTACCTATAAATATCGTTGTCATAGAGGATGTTGGAAATGTGTGCAATGTTAGGATGGCCGTATCTGGCGGCCGTACAAAATGATGTGACAGATGAAATACACGGTTTTTTTCGTGGGGGGAGGTAATCAGGGGATGAGGTTGATTGGTCTGTAGGTTTAGTGACAGCGGCACCGACAAGAAGAAGACCCGGAGGCCTGAAAGGCTGAGAGGCAGAAGCTCATGGATATAAAAAAATGGGGCTTGACTCCCGGTTCATACGTTGCTCCCCGTCTGAGGCACCGCCAAGCGCCTTTGTCCACGGAACAAGTACAAAAAGATGAGCCAGCCCCTATTTCGAGCATATAAACTAATCCTTTTCCTTGTTCCCCGCGGACTGAAGATATTGGCGGTTTCCAGACAGTGGGAACACTCAACCATTCATGTCGTCCAAACACCCGTCAATTCGGAGGGGTTGGACATTTGGATGTGGTTGAGGACGCAAAGGTAAGGAGGATTTCTTTCCAATTCAAGCGAAGAGTGCTAAAAAACGCGACCCGAATCATTAAAAAAGATTAAAACGGCTTTAGCCGATTTAAATGCCCGAACCATCCCGACTTTAGGATTGTTGGAAGTTTTGGAGTAGTGAGGGCTGACAAGAAGCCACACGACTCCCGTGTTTAATTAAAAATTATTAATAGAGAAAATTTTCTTTAATCCTGCATTTTAATACCGAAAAAAGTAAGTAACTTTGCAGTCGGATAAGAAGATATTCCTTTGTCCACCTTTATAAAGCTCATAGACTTATACAGACAGCAAAGGTATAAAAAGATTTATTTTTAGGAAACATCAAATTATCAATTTCATATCAAACTCTTTAACACGACAATGAGTACAATTGATTTATCCCAGTATGGCATCACCGGCGCCAAGGTGATCCACAATCCCAGCTACGACCAGCTCTTCATCGACGAGACCAACCCCGATCTTCAGGGCTACGAAAAGGGCCAGGTGACCGAACTCGGTGCCGTTAACGTGATGACCGGTATCTACACAGGCCGTTCACCCAAGGACAAATTCTTCGTAAAGGACGACACTAGCGCAAACTCAATCTGGTGGACTACTGAAGAATACAAGAACGACAACAAGCCCATCACTCCCGCTACCTGGGACGCTCTCAAGGCTATCGCCGACAAGGAGCTTTCTGACAAGACCCTCTACGTTGTTGACGCATTCTGCGGAACCAACCCCGACACCCGTCTTGCCGTTCGTTTCGTGATGGAAGTTGCATGGCAGGCTCACTTCGTGACCAACATGTTCATCCGTCCCACCGAAGACGAACTCAAGAACTTCAAGCCCGACTTCGTTGTCCTCAACGCTTCAAAGGCTAAGGTTGAAAACTGGAAGGAACTCGGCATCAACTCCGAGACTTGCGTTGCCTTCAACCTCACCGAGCGTATGCAGCTCATCATCAACACCTGGTATGGTGGCGAAATGAAGAAGGGTATGTTCTCAATCATGAACTACTACAACCCCCTCCGCGGCATCGCTTCAATGCACTGCTCGGCCAACACCGACAAGCAGGGCGAAAACACCGCCATCTTCTTCGGCCTCTCAGGCACAGGTAAGACCACCCTTTCGACCGACCCGAAGCGTCTCCTCATCGGTGACGACGAGCACGGCTGGGACGACAACGGCGTGTTCAACTACGAAGGCGGCTGCTATGCCAAGGTTATCAACCTCGACAAGGAAAGCGAGCCCGACATCTACAACGCAATCACCCGCGACGCACTCCTCGAAAACGTTACCGTTGACGCTGAAGGCAAAATCGACTTCACCGACAAGAGCGTGACCGAGAACACCCGCGTAAGCTACCCCATCAACCACATCCAGAACATCATCGTTCCCTCTCGCGGTCCCGCCGCCAAGAACGTCATCTTCCTTTCGGCTGATGCATTCGGCGTTCTTCCTCCCGTTTCTATCCTTACTCCCGAGCAGACCAAGTACTACTTCCTCTCCGGCTTCACCAGCAAACTCGCAGGTACAGAGCGCGGTATCACTGAGCCTACTCCCACATTCTCAGCTTGCTTCGGCGCAGCGTTCCTTTCGCTCCACCCCACCAAGTATGCTGAAGAGCTCGTTAAGCGCATGGAACAGAGCGGTGCCAAGGCTTATCTCGTGAACACCGGCTGGAACGGTTCAGGCAAGCGTATCTCTATCCGCGACACCCGTGGTATCATCGACGCTATCCTCGACGGTGCTATCCTCAAGGCTCCCACCAAGCAGCTCCCCATCTTCGACTTCACCATCCCCACCGAACTCCCCGGCGTAGATCCCAAGATCCTCGATCCCCGCGACACTTACGCTGACGCTCAGGAATGGTACACCAAGGCCGATAAGCTCGCTGAAATGTTCATCAACAACTTCAAGAAGTTCGAAGGACATGAAGCAGGCAAGGCTCTCGTAGCTGCCGGTCCTCACCCCGAAAAGGCATAAGGTAATGACTGCCTGAAGGCAATCAACACCATATAGACCCCACCAAGCAGGGCGCACACCTCACAAGGCTGTGTGCCCTGCTTCTATTTCCAACAATCCCAACCGATTCCGTCCGAGTCAGCCCACATCATTTCAAAGCATTTTCACTGCTCACACTATTAATGAAATTTTTCGCTAAATTATCATTGACGGATGAAAACTTTTCAGTAAATTTGCAATGCCCGTAGGGACGCATTTCAATGCGTCCGCAACAGCCCCGGAAAATCCCATTTCCACCCGAAAAAACGGAAAAACCATTCCCCCACCGGAAAATCTCCCAGAAAACGGAAAATCCCCCTTCCGGAGCAGCAAAGAAAACAGCAAACTATCAATCAATTCTATAAAAATCAAATTAAAAAGAAATTAACTATGTCAAAGGTTACAGTTGTAGGCGCCGGCAACGTGGGCGCTACTTGTGCTGATGTGATTGTGAAGTATGGTATCGCCGACGAGGTAGTCCTCCTTGACATCAAGGAAGGTGTATCAGAAGGCAAGGCCATGGACATCATGCAGACTGCCAACATTCTCAACATCAACACCCGCCTCACCGGTGTCACCAACGACTACGAGAAGACCGCAGGCAGCGACGTCGTTGTCATCACTTCCGGTATTCCCCGCAAGCCCGGCATGACCCGCGAAGAGCTCATCGGCGTTAACGCCGGCATCGTGAAGTCTGTGACCGACCAGCTCCTCAAGCACTCACCCAATGCAATCATCATCTGCATCTCCAACCCGATGGACACCATGACTTACCTCATCCACAAAGTGAGCGGTCTTCCCAAAAACCGTATCATCGGCATGGGTGGAGCTCTTGACAGCGCCCGTTTCAAATATTTCCTCTCAATCGGTCTCAACGCCAACCCCACTGAGGTTGAAGGCATCGTAATCGGCGGTCACGGCGACACCACCATGATTCCTCTCGTGCGCTACGCTGCTTACCGCGGTGTTCCCGCCACCAACTACCTCTCTGACGACCAGCTCGCCAAGATCGCTGCCGACACAATGGTTGGCGGTGCTACCCTCACAAAACTCCTCGGCACTTCAGCATGGTATGCTCCCGGTGCAGCAGGAGCACAGATGGTCAAGGCTGTCCTCCACAACGAGAAGAAGCTCATCAGCTGCTCTGCCCTCCTCGACGGAGAATATGGCGAGAAGGACCTCTGCATCGGTGTTCCCTGTATCATCGGCAAGGACGGTATCGAGAAGATTGTTGAATTCGACCTCAACGATGCCGAGAAGGAACTCTTCCACAAGAGCGCCGAAGCTGTCCACAAGACAAACGCTGCTCTCGCTTCTGCCCTCTAATCAACGGGCCTGAGCGATTTTGACAACGCACAAACCCTTCAACCCACATTTCTCCTGCTCCGGGACAAAACCCGGAGCCTCGGGAAATGTGGGCTTTTTTAGACCACTTATCTTACAGACACATCAAAAACACTTCAAAAACACCCATACTGATTATGAAACTCAAAAATCTCTGCCTCTCAATCGTCATCGGTACCATTTTCGCAGCCTGCGGAAGCGGCAACACCGCCACTGCCGAGGACCGCAAGGACAACACCGTTGAAATCACCGCCGGCCCGGTTGTGGAATACAAACGCAACGCAGCCATCGCCCCCGACGAGAAACTTCCTATCATCATCGACTTCAACGCGACATGGTGTGGCCCCTGCCGCCGCTTCGCCCCCATCTTTGAGGCTGTAGCCAAAGAATATAAGGACAAGGCCATCTTCATGTCGGTCGACGTTGACAATTCGCCCAACGCCGCACGCCAATTTGAGGTCTCCGCCATCCCCCAGGTCAGCATACTAATGCCCGACGGGACCATCACATCGACTGTCGGCTACATGGAAAAAGCCCAGTTCCTCCAATTCCTGAAAGATATTGAATAATATACATACAACTCTCCCGCCCCTCTCCATTGCCCATATATGAAACGATTATTCCTTCTTGATGCCTACGCGCTCATCTACCGCGCCTACTATGCACTCATACGTTCGCCCCGATTCACGGGCGCGGGCTTCAACACATCGGCCATTTTCGGATTCTGCAACACCCTCGACGATCTGCTGCGCAAGGAGAACCCCTCGCACATCGCCGTCTGTTTCGACCCTCCCGGCGGCAGCACTTTCCGCCACGAGGAATATCCCGACTACAAGGCTCAGCGCGACAAGCAACCGGAGGACATAACCGCTTCCATCCCATACATCAAACGCATCCTCGAAGCATACCGCATCCCCGTCATCGAGGTACCCGGATTCGAGGCCGACGATGTCATCGGCACCCTCTCGGTACTTGCAAGCAAGGAGGGATTCGACACCTACATGATGACCCCCGACAAGGACTACGGCCAGCTCGTCAGCGACCACGTCTTCATGTATCGCCCCGCCCTCAAAGGGGAGGGATTCGAAATCCGCGACACAGCCCGCGTCTGCGAGAAATATGGCATCACCGACCCCAAGCAGGTGATCGACCTGCTCGCACTCGAAGGCGATGCGTCGGACAACATCCCCGGCTGTCCCGGCGTGGGCGAGAAGACCGCCCGCACACTCATCGAGACATGGGGCTCAGTTGAAAACCTCCTTGACAACACAGACAAGCTCAAGGGTGCATTGCAGAAAAAGGTGATTGAGAACGCCGACAAGATACGCATGTCGAAATATCTCGCCACCATCCGCACTGATGTCCCCGTCGACATTGATGTCAACGACCTCTCGCGCAAGGAAATCGACATCGATAAACTCACCGAGGTCTACACCGAGCTCGAATTCCGCACCCTCCTCAGCCGTCTGCGCGCATCGCGCAAGGCCACCGAAGCAGTCAAAGCAGCCGAGGAAGCCCCCGCGCCTGTTGCCGCCCCTGCCACGCCCGACTCATCGGGCATGGGCTCGCTCTTCGACATGGCCGAGCCTACCGACTCGCCCGACGAACTCAGCCCTGCCTGCGAGGAGCGCCACTACACCGTCGTGACCTCACCTGCGGAAGCCGCTGCGGAAATCAGCCGTCTGTCAAAAGCCCCGGCTATCGGCATGGCTCTCTATGCTATCGGCGAAGAAGCCATGACTGCCCGTCTCGAAGGCATCGCCCTCACTGCTGATGAATGCAGCGCCATCTTTATCCCACTCTCCGACAAGGCTATCCGTGCGGAATTCCTCGCTATGATTGAGCCGCTCTTCACAGGAACTGCCACACTCGTCAGCCACGACATCAAGCGCGACTATCTCCTACTCAAAAATGCCGGGATAGAGCTTAGCGCACCCTATTTCGACACCACCGTGGCCCACTATCTCATCGACCCGGAGATGAAACACGAGTTGCGCTATGTGGTGGCGAAATACCTGCATCTCGAACTGCAGGGCGTGGCCCCCGATGCCAAAGCCGGACATCCGAAGACTGCGCTCTCCCGCGAAGCGGCCGTTGACCGCTACTGCGAGGAGGCCGATCTTGCGCTACGGCTCCGCGCTCCGCTCTTCAAGGAGATTTCAGAGCGCGAAATGGCGGCCCTGCTCGACGAAGTGGAACTCCCGCTCATCAAGGTTCTCGCAGAGATGGAATTCACCGGCGTACGCATCGACTCGACCGTCCTTACCGACCTCTCGGCCCGCCTCAAAGAGCGCGTGAGAACTATGGAGGAGGAAGCCTACACTATGGCAGGAGGCCCGTTCAACATCGGTTCGCCCGCACAGGTAGGCATGGTTCTTTTCGACCGTCTAAAAATCGACCCCAAGGCCAAGAAAACCGCGCGCGGCTCCTACTCCACCACTGAGCAGATTCTTGAAAAATATGCTCCCAAGGTGCCACTGGTGAGCCTTATCCTCAAGATACGCCGTCTGAAAAAGCTCATCGCAACATATCTCGACGCTCTTCCCGGCCTGGTCAATCCCTCCACGGGCAAAATCCATACGTCCTACAATCAGACCGTCACAGCGACAGGCCGCATCTCCTCCACCAATCCCAACCTCCAGAACATCCCCATCCGCACCGACGACGGACGTGAGATCCGACGCGCCTTCATCGCCGACCCCGGCGACCTCATCATGAGCGCCGACTATTCACAGATTGAACTGCGCCTGATAGCCGACCTATCCGCTGACAAGGACATGATTGAAGGCTTCCTCTCCGGCGACGACATCCACCGCCTGACAGCAGCGAAAATCTATGGAGTTCCGCTGGAGGAGGTGACCGACGACCAGCGTCGCCACGCCAAAACAGCCAACTTCGGCATCATATACGGCATCTCGGCCTTCGGCCTCTCCGAACGCCTCGGAATCAGCCGCGGGGAAGCGAAGCAACTCATCGAAGGCTACTTCTCGACCTATCCCCACATCCGCGACTATCTTGAGAAAGCCGTCACCACTGCCCGCGACCAAGGCTATGTCACAACCAAGATGGGGCGTCGCCGCTATCTGCCCGACATCAACTCGCGCAACGCAGTCGTACGCGGTTATGCCGAGCGAAATGCCGTCAACGCTCCCATCCAAGGATCGGCAGCCGACATAATAAAAGTGGCCATGATACGTATATATAATGAGATGGAGAGCCGGGGCCTGCGCTCACGCATGATAATGCAGGTCCACGACGAACTCATTTTCAATGTCAAGCCATCCGAGCTCGACGAACTCCGCACCCTTGTAATCAAACAGATGGAAGGAGCCTTCCACGGAGCTGTGCCCCTCACCGTCTCGGCCGGAGTGGCACACAACTGGCTTGAAGCCCACTAACCGGCTTGAAACTCATCAGAGTACGGACTATTAGAAACCATCCACCCACCTTTTTCAACAAAAAAGAATGACACCAGAAGAAAGAACCCGCATAGAAGAGCGCGTGGTAACGATGCTCAAGACTGTCTACGATCCCGAAATCCCCGTGGACATCTATAACCTCGGCCTCATCTACTCAATCGACCTCGACGATGACGGCAACCTCAAAATCGACATGACCCTGACAGCCCCCAACTGTCCGGCTGCCGATTTCCTTGTGGACGATGCCCGCATCAAACTCGAAAGCATCGAGGGTGTGAAGAGCGTCGACATCCGAATCGTCTTCGAACCTGAATGGAACAAGGACATGATGACCGAAGAGGCCAAACTCGACCTCGGATTCCTGTAGACAACCGACATCCGCGAATGGCCGAGCGAACGACAACATATTTCATAAGCGACATCCATCTCGGAGCGTCATATATTAAGGACCCGCGCGCGCACGAGAAGCGAGTGGTCGACTTCCTGCACCATATCAAGCCGGATTGCAAACGCCTCTTCCTTCTCGGCGATATCCTTGACTATTGGTGGGAATACCGCACCGTAGTCCCCCGTGGTTTCACCCGTTTCTTCGGAGCCCTCGCCGAACTGGCCGATTCCGGGGTCGAGATTACCTGGTTCAAAGGCAACCATGACATCTGGATTTCCGACTACCTTCCCAATGAGATAGGCTTTACTCTCCACGACGGCACGATGGTCACCGAACTCGACGGACGGCGCTTCCTCATGGAACACGGCGACGGTGTGGGCCGTCTTCCCTGGTCGTTCCGCAAACTCCGTGCACTTTTCAGAAACCGCATCGCCCAGCGACTCTATGCAGCTATCCATCCAAGGTGGACAATCGGCTTCGCACACTCGTGGTCATCACACTCCCGCAAGAAAGGTGGCTACACCCCGACCGAACGAGCAGGAGACAATCTTGTCGATTTTGCCCGTGCCTATAATGCAGATTCCGGTAACGAAAAAATTGATTACTTCATCTTCGGACATTGCCATACCCTCCTTCAGAAGACTCTCCCGGAAGGTGGAGAAATCATCATCCTTGGCGATTGGATCAGCCGCTTTTCATACGCGAAATGGGACGGAAAAACAATCAATACTTATATTTTTGAACCATAAAATATAAGTATATTGATTATATTAACGTATTTTAACTATTTTACCTATCAAATTTTGCTCATACCATATCGCTATAAATCAAACAATTATCATTAAAATGAGCAAAATTTGCAAAGAATCGGGTATAAAATTATGTTGGATAACATACAGAAAAATTTGTCCACCCCCGATTCTTGGCCTACCTTTGCATCACGAACCTAAAACAATCTTTTTTACCTTAGAAATTGTACCTATTGGAAACTCATAAAAGGGAGCCGCGTGAAGCTGCTCCCTTTTAATTTTAACAAAATTTTATTCCAAAACACTTGGAGAATTGAAATCAAAGATGTAACTTTGCAATGAAAACAAAATTGTAATCATTACAAATCTAAAAAGATTCCAGTCCTTATGCAAGCGTATAGTTACACGACTCAGGAAATCCTGAACATCCTTTCGGAAGGTGGTGTCAAGCCCTCCGCCCAACGGATGGTGATACTGCGCTTCCTGATGGAAAACAGGATTCACCCGACCGTCGATGAGATATTCAAGGCCCTACAGCCTTCGCATCCCACACTCTCACGTACGACAGTCTACAACACACTCCGACTCCTGTCGGCCGCGGGTATCATCCGCTGCATCGAAATCGGAGGTGGCGACGGTGCCCGCTGGGACTACTCGCAGCATGACCATGCCCACTTCCTGTGCACATCGTGTGGCCACGTCACCGATGTTGACTACGAATTCGGACCAACAGCCTTCACGCTTCCCCCTGCAGGCTATACAGTCCATTCGGCCGACGTAATTTTCAAAGGCATCTGCCCTCATTGCACGGCAGTTGCAAGTTAAACCTTATCAACGATATATTCAACAAATCAAATTTCGTATAAAAACAACATTTAAACAATCATCAATCATGAAGAAGAAATTCATCTGCACCGTTTGCGGTTATGTTCACGAAGGTGACGAAGCTCCCGAAATCTGCCCCCTCTGCAAAGCTCCCCGCTCTAAGTTCAAAGAAATGGACGAAAGCGCTGCTCTCGAATTCGTTACCGAACACGTTATCGGCATCGCAAAGGACACCGACGACGAAATGAAAGCCGACCTCCGCGCTCATTTCGAAGGCGAATGTGCAGAAGTAGGTATGTATCTCGCAATGTCGCGTCAGGCTGACCGCGAAGGCTATCCCGAAATCGCAGAAGCTTTCAAGCGCTACGCTATCGAAGAAGCTGAACACGCATCAAAGTTTGCCGAACTCCTCGGTGAGTGCGTATGGTCAACCAAGGAAAACCTTGAGAAGCGCATGGCTGCTGAAGCTGGTGCCAACGCTGACAAGATGCGCATCGCACGTCGCGCAAAGGAACTCAACCTCGACGCTATCCACGACACCGTTCACGAAATGGCTAAGGACGAAGCTCGTCACGGCCAGGGATTCCAGGGCCTCTACAACCGTTACTTCAAGAAGTAATCAATCGCCCTCATCAAAACCGCCCGGGCAAACACCCCGGCGGACAACAGGCTCAATCAACAAGCAGCCTGAATCCCTAAAAATACCCAACTCACAATTCCTGTACCCCCACCGGATACAGGAATTGTTTGTTTATCCCCACCCCGCCCCGCGTCAAACTAAAATCCGCAGAGAAAGCAACCCACCCAATCCGCATGGCAAGCCAAAATCCGCAGAAAAAGCAACCCGCCCCCTATCCGCATAGCGATTAGCAAGCTGCGAAGCAGCGGTGCGCTCATAGCCCCGCCACGAGCGCACGGTTACGAGCGACGACCGAAGGTCAAAGCTCGTAGCCGGGAGCGAGGCGCGGGGTAGATGAATACATTCCCACCACGGGCATCGAAGATGTCCGATAATACCCCATTGTCAGGCATAATAAAACCAAATCCACGTCATAAAAACCGAAAACACATCACAAAACCACCGCGATACGTTAATAAACATTAATCCAACGTTTTTTCTGTAACCAAATTGTCGAAGTTTTGTAACTATGTTGTAACTTTGCCGAACCAAACACCTTAAATGTCCATGTCGTGATATAACACGGACGAAAATTAGCATCACAGACACCACAAACACAGCCAGCAGAGTCATGAAAGAATACATCATAGCAGCCATAATCAGTCTGCTTGCGGCCACCGGCCTCGCAAGCTGCGGTTCTACGGCCTCTAACGGCGACGTTTCCCGCGATAAGCAGGAAGAGAAACGCCTCAAAACTCCTGCGAAATTCAATCGTGACAGCGCCTATTCCTACGTCCGCAGGCAAGTGGCGTTCGGTCCCCGTGTCTCAGGCACCGAAGGCAACCGCCTTTGCCGTCAATACATTGTCAACGAGCTTAATCGCCACGGTGCCGAAAATGTGAACGTACAGACAGGCGAAGCAAAAGCATTCAACGGCGACCGCTTCCCGATAGGCAACGTTATGGCCTCCTACAATCCCGACATCAAAGACCGTATCCTCCTCGCAGCCCACTATGATACCCGTCCCTGGTCCGATTCAGACCAGAACGAAGACAACCGTCTCAAACCTGTCCTCGGAGCCAACGACGGAGGCAGTGGTGTAGCTGTCCTGCTCGAAATTGCCCGTCAGCTCAACCAGACCGAAGCTCCGATAGGTGTCGACCTCCTTTTTGTCGATGCCGAGGACTACGGCCAGTCTTCCGGTTTCTCAACCCATGATGAATCATGGTGTCTCGGAACCCAATATTGGACATCACACATGCCCTACGCAAAGGACTCCCTTCCGCGCTATGCCATTGTCCTTGACATGGTAGGCGGCATTGATGCGAAGTTCCATCGCGAATACTTCTCGGACCGCCACGCCCGCAAGATTGTCGACAAGGTATGGTCAATGGCTGCACGCTCCGGCTATCAGGATCGCTTTGTCAACAAGAACGGCGGTTCGGTCGTCGACGACCATCTCTTCCTCAACGACGCCGGCATACCTGCCATCGACATCATCGAGTCGAAAAACGATGCAACCGGCACCTTCCCCCCAACGTGGCACACCATCAACGACAACATGGACAATATCGACCCCGCCTCGCTTGAAGCTGCCGGCCAGACAGTCCTCAACCTCATATACAACGAGATCCGTTGTGTTGAATGATTCGCCCCAAACCCGCACTCAGACTCATTTAAATAAAGCTATCATATATTTATCATTATCTTACAATTATTGTTATCTTACATCTTGCGCCTGATTTATATGCGCAACGTCAGTTTCCAACAGGTAACAATATATAATTTAAAAATTAAGGGAAGCGTGCTCTTGACGAGTGCGCTTCCCTGCTTTCATAGAAGAATTGATGATTATAATGAGTTCCGGGCTTTGAGGGGAATCATCGTCCATGCATCAGATTTGATGCTGTCAGAAGATGATTACTTCAATGTGCCCTGATTGGCCTGTTCGATCATTTCCTTGCTTGCGGTGATATAGACCTCCACACGGCGGTTCTGGGCACGTCCCTCTGCTGTAGAGTTGGATGCGATGTAGTCCTGCATGGGGAGACCCTCTGCCGAAAGACGGCTTGCACCGACACCACTGTTGAGAAGATAGTTGCGGACAGCGTCGGCACGTCCTGTTGCCACACGTTCGTTGACAGCGAGTGAGCCGGTATCATCGGTGTAACCATATATCTGCACGTTTGTGCCGGGGTTATTGATGAGCGAAGCGGCGAACTTGCTGAGGTCAGTGCGTGCGCTTGCGCTGAGTGTCGTACCGTTGGTCGGGAAAAGGATACCGCCGTTGAAAGTTACCTGAATAGCCTGGAGACCGTTTTCGTCAGTGACCTGCTTGATTTCAGCCTGCTTTGCCAGCTCGGCCTGGAGTTCGGCCTGCTGCTTGTCCATCTTCTTACCGATGAGGACACCTGCGCCTGTTCCGACAGCCGCACCGATTGCAGTACCGATAGCCGCGCCCTTACCGCCGCCGATGAGAGCGCCGAGACCTGCACCGAGAGCGGCACCGCCGCCACCGCCGATAGCCGCGCCCTTGCCTGTATTGGTCCATGATGAGCATCCCGTCGAAAGAAGCACACAGAGAGCCATGGCAGGAATTCCTAAAGCTTTTGCGAGTTTCATTTTTAATAATATTTAGTTAACGTGTTAATTACGACACAAAAATAGCGATTTATTCGCATTTTTCCCAAAAATGCCGCTTTTTAGTGGCAAGTGCCACGGGCAGCTTTTCGGAAAGTCTGTGTAGATATTACACACTGCCTTAAAATAAAGTTCTGAGGCGTGCCGTAATCTTTCATAAAAATTTCTTAATTTTGTAATCGTTATGGCGACGTCAAGTCCTTCCGTTGGCATAACCGACCCTGAAAACACAATTGCCGGAGGGTCTTAAACGAAGGTTAACCTTAAATATTGTCATGTCAACAAAGCGTTTTTCGCCGAAAAGCAACCTATTGCTTTATCATGCAGGGGCCGCTGTTGCTGTCATTGGCTGGGGAGTCTCGTTTATTTCCACCAAGGTGCTCCTCGACAATGGACTGCACCCCATCGAGATTTACATCTACCGTTTCGCAATCGCCTACCTGGCCATGCTGCTGATCGCCCACAAGAAAATCTTCAGCAACTCCTGGCGGCATGAGCTGACATTCATGCTCGGCGGTCTTTTCGGAGGCTCTATCTATTTCATTTCCGAGAACGTCGCGCTCGAATACACCTTCGTGAGCAACGTCTCCCTCATCACATCCCTTTCACCTCTGTTGACAGTCCTGCTCATCGGTTTCATCTATAAGACGGACCGGGTCGGGAAAGAGACCATTTTCGGCTCCTGTCTGGCATTCCTCGGAGTCGGGCTTGTGATATTCAACAGCAGTTTCTCCCTAAGCATAAATCCGCTCGGCGACCTTCTTTCGCTTCTCGCGGCATTGTGCTGGGCCATCTACAGCATAATTATCAAGAAACTCAATCCGCTCTACAGCGCACTGTTCATCACCCGCAAGACATTCTTCTACGGCGTGGTGACGGCCATCCCCTTCCTCCTCATCGAACCGTCCATCACACCACCCTCAGTGCTGCTTGAACCCAAACTCATAGCCAACCTGCTCTTCCTCGCTCTCTTCTGCTCGATGTTCGCCTACCTGATGTGGGCCGTCATCAACGCCAAAATCGGAGCCGTGAAAGCTGCCAACTACATGTATTTCCAGCCGGTCGTCACCCTCGTCTTCTCCTTCATCATTCTTGGAGAGAAGATTTCCCTTGTCGGCTACACCGGCTGCGCGATGATTCTCCTCGGAGTATGGCTGGCCGACTTCCTCCAGAAACGCAAACTACGCACATCAAATAAATAAAACCATCAATATCACATGAAGAAATCACTCCTGAGCGCACTCCTCATCAGCGCATCCTTCGGTGCGGGAGCAGTCACGCCTCTGTGGCTTCGCGATGTACGCATCTCCCCTGACGGTTCAACAATCGCCTTCACCTACAAAGGCGACATCTACACCGTCCCCGTTGCAGGCGGACAGGCCCGTCAGCTCACCACCCAGGCATCATACGAGACCGAACCCGTATGGTCGCCGGACGGAAAGAAAATAGCCTTCTCAAGTGACCGCGAGGGAGGCTCCGACATTTTCATCATGGATGCAGCCGGCGGTCCGGCCACACGTCTGACCTTCAACTCCGCCTCCGAGATTCCCCAGGGCTTCACTCCGGATGGAAAAGCCGTCATCTATTCGGCCTCCATTCAGGATGCACCCTCCGCACTCCTCTTCCCCGCCTCATGGCAGACGGAGCTCTATTCGGTTCCCGTCAATGGCGGACGCCCCCGTCAGATACTCTCGACCCCTGCGGAAGCTGTCAATTATCTTCCGGACGGAAAGTCGTTCATCTACGTTGACCGCAAAGGCGGCGAGGACCAGTGGCGCAAACACCACACCTCATCAGTCACCCGCGAGATTTGGAAATATGATGCTGCCACAGGCCGTCACACCAACCTCACAAACCATCCCGGTGAGGACCGCAGCCCGGCTGTAACGCCCGACGGACAGACCCTCTACTTCCTCAGCGAGCGCGACGGAGGCACGTTCAACGTCTACTCGATGGACCTCTCCAATCCCTCCAAAATCACTCCCCTCACTGATTTCAAGACCCACCCCGTTCGCTTCCTCTCCCGTGGAGCCGACGGCACCCTTGCCTTCACCTACGATGGTGAAATCTACACCATGCGTCCCGGCAGCAAGCCCGCAAAAGTCAACATCTCACTGACCGCCGACGAAAGCAATCCTGAGCTCATCAGCCGATTTACCACCGGAACCCGTGGAGCCGTACCCTCGCCCGACGGAAAGCAGGTGGCCTTCGTCAGACGCGGCGACGTGTTCGTGACCTCCGTAGAATATCCCACCACCAAACAGATTACCACTACCCCTGCTGCAGAAAACTCTGTAAGCTGGGGCAAGGATAACCGCACGCTCTACTACACTTCGGACCGCGACGGACACTTCAACATCTACCGCGCTGAAATCGGCCGCGAGGAGGACCCCAACTTCCCCAATGCCACTCTCATCAAAGAGGAGCCTGTCTTCAAGACCTCCGACAAGGTTGACCGCGCACAGCCCGACATCTCCCCCGACGGCAAGAAGATGGCCTTTGTCATCGACCGCCGCGACATCGCCGTGATGGACATCGCTTCCGGCAAGGTTAAGCGCCTCACCAACGGCAACATCTGCAATTCACGCACCGGCGGACTCAACTTCACATGGTCGCCCGACAGCAAATGGCTTGCAGCCGAGGTCGACATGCACCGCCGCAGTCCCTACTACGACATCGCTATCATCAATGCCGAAAACGGTGAAATCACCAACATCACTAACTCTTCATATTCCAACTACAGTCCCCGCTGGGTGATGGGTGGCGACGCCATCCTCTTTGTCAGCGACCGCTACGGTATGCGCAGTCAGGCTTCATGGGGTTCGCAATACGACGCACTCCTCGTCTTCACAAACCAGGCGGCCTACGACCGCTACCGCCTCTCGCCCGAAGACCTCGCCATCCAGGACGAACTGAAGGCATCCCGCAAGAAGAAGGCAGCCGAAAAGGATAAGAAAGACGGCAAGAAGGATGCCAAGAAAGACTCAAAGGTCGGCGACTCAAACAAGGAGAAAGAGTCGAAAGACATTAATATCGAGCTTGACGGTATTCAGGACCGCATCGTCCGTCTGACACCCTTCTCATCTGACCTTGCCGATGTCTATATCGACGACAAGGGTGAGACCCTCTGGTTTCTCGCTGCATTTGACGGCGGTTATGACCTCTGGAAGAAGAATCTGCGCAAGGGCGATGTGAGCCTCGCCAACAAGCTCGATGCAGGCGGTCTCTCGATGGTTCCCGATGCAGCAGGCAAAAACCTCTTCCTCCTCGGTACGACTTCCATGCGCAAGATGGCCCTTCCCGGCGGAAAGATGGACCGCATCAGCGTCAGCGGAACCCAGAAAATCGACCCTGCTGCCGAACGCGACTATCTCTATGACTACATCCTCAAGGAAGAGGACAAGCGCTTCTTCGATCCCAAGATGCACGGTGTCGACTGGAAGAAGATGGGCGAAGCCTACCGCAAGTTCCTCCCCCACATCAACCACAATGCCGAATTTGCCGAGATGACAAGCGAGCTCCTCGGTGAGCTTAATGTATCGCACACCGGAACCCGCTACTACGGCGACGGTGCCAAGGAAGCTACAGCCTCTCTCGGTCTGCTCTACGATATGGCCTATGATGGTCCCGGCCTGAAAGTTGCGGAGATTGTCGAAGGAGGCCCCTTCGGCCACGCCGACACCCGCATGAAGCCCGGAGCCGTAATCACCGCTATCAACGGCAACAAGATTGATGCCGAGAGCGACTATACTCCCCTCTTCAACGGTATCTCTAAGAAAAAGACCCTCGTCAGCTTCACTCTCCCCTCAGGCGAGAAGGAAGAAGAAGTGGTCATCCCCACCACACGAATGACCGACCTCCTTTATAACCGCTGGGTGAAACGCAACGCCCATCTCGTCGATTCCCTTTCCGGCGGCCGTCTCGGCTACGTCCACATCCGCTCGATGAACGATGAAAGCTACCGTACAATCTACGCTGACCTCCTCGGCAAGTACAACGAACGCGACGGTATCGTCATCGACACCCGTTTCAACGGTGGTGGCCGTCTGCACGAGGACATCGAAGTGCTCTTCAGCGGTAAGAAATATCTCACTCAGGAAATCAAGGGTGTGGTATCCGGTGAGATGCCCTCGCGCCGTTGGAACAAGCCTTCCATCATGCTCACCGGAGAGGCCAACTACTCCAATGCCCACGGCACACCTTGGGTTTACCGCAAGGTGGGTCTCGGCAAGATCGTAGGTATGCCCGTCCCCGGCACCATGAGCTCTGTCAACTGGGTCAACATGCAGGATCCCTCGCTCACATTCGGTATTCCCGTCGTTGGCTTCAAAACCGAGGAAGGCAACTACCTTGAGAACACTCAGCTCGAACCTGACGTGAAGGTAGCCAACGATCCCGCCAAGATTATCCTTGGTATCGACGACCAGATCTCAGCCGCAGTCAAGACCCTCCTCAACGACATCGACAGCAGCAAGAAATAATCCTTCCGCCCTCATCACCCTTCCGGCATAATGCCGGAAGGGCTAATTCTCCTGTAGTGACGCGCTGTAGCGCGTATGCCAAATGAACTACCGAAATGGTGAGGTACATAAATTCAGAAATAACAAAAATTACAGATTTTATAATCGGCTATTTTACGGCTGAAAATAAAATCTGTAATTTTTGTTATTTCTGAATTTATGTACCTATAATATTATATGGGTACACTGTTTGTATTTCATCGGGCATACGCGCTACAGCGCGTCCCTACAGACCAGTATGCAATCGGTTACCGATTGGACTAAAACGAGAAGGTCTGGGAGGAGAAATTGCCGGCGGAGTGGGCTGCGGAGCTTGAATGAGAGCCGGAAAGCTCTGTCATGCCTGAGCGGACACTCTCGACAATCTTGCGGTCACGCTTGTAGGTGGGATATTTTTCGAGAACGTCACACACGGCATCATCATCAAGCTGGTCAATACCAAGAATGATGGTCGATGTGCGGTCCTTGCCCTCTGTGAGATCCTTGATTTTGGTCAGTCCGTATTCCTCGGCAAGACGCTCGTCGGTCACCTCCTCAGCCTTTGATTTGGGCTTAGGTGCAGGCGCGGGAGCCTCAGGAGCAACCTGCTGAGCTGTCACCTGAGCCGCAGGAGCGGGAGGAGGGGTCGGAGTTGCTGCATTGTTACCGCCGATCTTACCTGCAGGGAAACGGAAACCGCCCTTCATTGCGCCACCTTCTGCAACAATCTCTTCCTCTTCCTCGCGGAGAGTGACATCGAAGCCGGCTGCGAGAATGGTCATCTTCACGCCGTCGCCGAGAGTCTCGTCGAAACCGACACCCCAGATGATGTCGACCTCCGTTGTCATCGAGCTGATGAAATCGGTGATTTCGTTGGTCTCGCTCATGAGGAACTCGGCGTTGGGGTTGATGTAGAGGTTGAAAAGGAGCTTCTTCGAGCCGAGGATGTCGCGGTTCTTGAGCAGAGGTGAATTGAGGGCATCCTGAATAGCCTTGGTCACACGGTTCTCACCCTCACCGTAACCGGTCGAGATGATGGCTGCACCGCCGTCGCGGAGAGTTGTGTCAACGTCGTTGAAGTCAAGGTTGATGAGGCCGTTGCAGGTGATGAGTTCGGAAATCGAACGTGCTGCAATCGAGAGGGTATCATCGGCCTTGCCGAACGCATTGATGAAGTTGAAGTCACCGTAGATTTCACCGAGACGCTCGTTGTTGATGACGAGGAGCGCATCGACATGCTTCGCCATCTCGTCGGCACCGGCAATCGCCTTCTTGATTTTCTTCTGGCCTTCGAAAAGGAAGGGGATGGTGACGATACCGATTGTCAGCAGACCGCGCTCCTTGGCAATACGGGCCACGACGGGAGCGGCACCCGTACCGGTACCGCCGCCCATACCTGCGGTGATGAACACCATCTTGGTCTGGTCATCGAAGAGGGCTGCGATCTCCTCGGCGCTCTCCTCGGCAAAGTCGCGGGCCTTTTCAGGCTTGTTGCCGGCACCGAGGCCGTCGCCGATTTCGAGTGTATGGGGAACTTTTGAATGGCAGAGAGCCTGACGGTCAGTATTGATGTTGACGAACGACACACTCTTGATACCCTGGGCATACATGTGGTTGACGGCATTGTTACCGCCACCGCCAACACCGATGGCCATTATGTTGCAGGCAAGGTCGGGGGCTGTTGTATTGCCCTTGAAGGCTGATGTGTCGGAGAGATCCTGATTATATTGATTCTTGATTTCGTCCATTTTTCAGTAAGAATGGGGTTGGATGGTCAATATTTATATTCTAAACTATTGCAACGCTATGTGTTCTGCGCTTGCAGGGATTAATTGTCATTGTCGGGGTCATCATCCTCAACCGGCTCGGTCATAAGCGAGACCACACGGTCGCGAAGCGAGGACCATGCGCGCGACAGACCGCCCTTCTTATTGGATGCGGGCTGCGGCTCCGGTTTCTCCTCGGGAGCATCGTTAATGTGGGTGATGTTGCGGGCCTGTTCGCCGTAAGGATTAGCCGCAGGCTGCTGGGGCTGATAGGGCTGCTGACCGGCATGATAAGGATGTCCGCCCGGCTGATAGGCCGGCTGCTGGGGTTGCTGATATGCACCCTGCTGAGGAGCCTGATAACCGCCCTGCTGAGGCTGCTGGTAAGCGTTAGGCTGCTGCGGCTGATATGCGGCGGCCTGCTGACCCTGATAAGGATTGGCGGGCTGCTGATAGGGATTTGCAGGCTGCTGGTACTGCTGACCCTGATAGGGATTGGCGGTTTCCCGGGGATAGAGGGGTTCCTGAGCGGGCTGCTGGGCGTGGAGAGGCTGTGCGGGGGAGGTGTAGGAATACTCAGGCATGATGCGTTCCATACATTCCACCACATCCTTTTCAGCCGCTGCGGCTGCGAGGACAGAGATGACATCCACATTGTCGGAACCGTTCAGACGGCCGTCGAGGATGCGGATACGGTTGGCAGGAGCGCCGAAGCGCACCTTCATTGTGGTCATGCTCTCCAGACGGCTGTCGAAGCCACGCAGTTTGGAGCCACGGCCCACGAGGATGATACCGCCGGGAAGTTTGTCGGCTGTGAGACCGGCATATTTGATCTGCTCATTGATATTGGCGATAATCTCACCTGCACGGGCAGAGACGTAGTTGTTGAGCTGATTGAAGTCCACTCCGGCGGGAATATGTGACGGAGCCACCGGCTCGGGCTGAGAGAGGGCGTTGCCGACCTCAATCTTCAAATCCTCCGCACGCTCTTCGAGGATGTTGAGCGCAGTGATGTCGCGGGTGATGTGGCGCGAACCCATAGGGATGGTCGAGAGATACATCAGCACACCGTTCTTGAAGATGGCGACAGTGGTGGTGTCGGCACCGCAGTCGACGAGCATACAGCCCTGACGCTTCTCCTCGGTGAAGAGGACAAGGTCGGCCTCGGCGAGAGGACGCACGAAGAAATCATTGATTGCGAGATGCAGACGGTCGTCAAGCACGACCTTGAGGTTGGTCATGAGACGGTTGCGACAACTGATGAGGTTCAGACGCGCAGAAACGTATGACCCGAACATGCCGACGACGCGGTTTGCGGGGAAATTGTCGACACGGAATTCCTTTGGAGAGACACCGACGATGGTGCGCTCGTGGAGCTGATATTCAAGAGCCTCTTTCGTCATGTCGGCGATAAGCTCGTTGGTGATTTCCATTTCGGAGGGGAGACGGCGCTCGACCTCGATGTCCTGCGACATGAGCGAACGGCCACCGACCGAGACATAGACACCGGTAATCTTGCGCTGCGGTTCGCGCTGCTGCAAGCGGCTGATGACGTTGCGGATCGCGTCGGGGGTCTCACGGATATTGAGTATGCAACCATAGCGCACGCTATCGGCCAGCTTCTCCTCCTCGACGGCCTTGACGCTCAATGCGCCCGAAGGGTCGACGATGCCGATTGCGCCTTTGATTTTCGAGCTCCCTATCTCGAGAGCCACTATATATTTCTCTTCCATTGGGGGATGTTAGTTTATTCGGGTTAATGCTTTGGTTTCGTTGCTGTGGGCTGAGGTTTCGCCGTCTCGGTTTTCGCTGTTCCGTTATCGGCACTCTTCGAGTCCTTGCGCGTGGAAGCGGAGGAGGATGTACGCACCGTCGCGGGAATCGGCTTTTCGGAATGGGCCTTGACTCCGGGGACTGTCTGGCCCGGGGCCACTCCATCGCCTGCAAGCATGGTGCCCATATCGACGGCCTCATCATCGTCATAGTTGACCACCTCTACCTTCTGAACGGCACGGCGGCGCTTGGAGGCCACGAGCTGTCCGCTCCATTTGAGGCAAAGGGTATCGTATTTCTGCCAGCCCTGCTGAGGAAGCACCTCGGAGTAGAATTTCTTAAGGCGGGCAAACTTATCGTCGAGATGGTCGGGCGCGCCGATGTTGATGACATGTTCGCGAATGACCGGGACGAGGATGATGTCGGTAGGCGATTTGACCTTTATCATCGAGACGTAGGAATTCCACACCGAATCGTTGGCGATGTAGCTCAACAGCGGCAACAGCGACTCGGGTGTGAAAGTTGTGTCGGGATAGTTGAAATGCCCTTCGATAATGGGGACATCCTTGTGGTAGCGCGCATCGGCGCTCACCTGCTTCCCTGCACGGTTGATATAGTAGGAACGTCCGGCATCAAACACTCTCGCCACAGGTATAATGGGAGTGGCCTTGATGCGGATGGTACCGTCGGTCAGGCGCAACACCTCCACGTCCTCGATTTTGTCAAGATCGAGAAGATGCTTGCGGATGGTCTGGGTATTGATGTTGGCCAGAGCCATGCCGGGAGCCTTCTCGGGGAGTGAGTCAAGCTCACGCGCGAGTTCGTCAGGGGTGACGAAACGGCGCGAACCGTCGCCCTCCCCACCTTCAACGGTAATTTCAAGCGCACGGCAAAGCTGTGTGTCGGACTCGCTTGCAGTCATCGTAAGGGCGACCACAAGATAGGCGACAAGCATCAGTGAGAATATTACTTTCAGATAGCGGGGCATTTTTCAGTCAGAGAGAGTATCTTTTTTGAGGGTTGCAAAGGATTGTACCTGTGAATTTTCGTTACTAATCTTTCAGCGACTCTATGATTTGGGGGATAAATGTGTTTATATCTCCCGCGCCAAGTGTCAGTAGGATGTCAAAGTTACGATTTTTCAACGTTTCCACCAATTTTTCTTTGCCAATTAAGATTTTATCCTCGCATTTAACATTATCAAAGATAATCTTGGAGCTTACACCCTCGATAGGTTCCTCTCTCGCGGGATAGATGTCGAGGAGGATGAGCGAATCGGCGTCCGACAGCGCCTCGGCAAATTCGGGCGCGAAATCGCGGGTACGGGTGTAGAGATGCGGCTGGAAAGCGACCGTCAGTTTGCGGTCGGGATAGAGGGCCTTGACCGATTCGATTGATTTGCGTATCTCTTCGGGGTGATGGGCATAGTCGTCGATAATGACATGACCGGCACCGTTGTCCTCCTTCAGATGAGTCTCGAAGCGGCGTTTGGTGCCACGGTAGCTGCTGATGGCATCGCGGATAAGTTCCGGTGCCCATGCGTTGGTGAGACATACGGCAGCAACCGCAGCTACGGCATTCTCGATATTCACCTCGACGGGCACACCGAGATTGACGTTGCGGATGGTGCCGCGCGGAGTGACGATGTCGAAGGTGATGTTGCCCGGTTCGCGACGGATGTAGGCTGCGTGGAAATCACCCTTGTCACGCGAATAGGTGTAGACACGCACACCCTCCTGCGGACGCGGACGGAGTTTGAGGTTCTCGTGGATAATCAACGCGCCGTCGGGACGGACAAGCTCGGTGAAATGTGCGAAGCTTTCGAGATAGGCCTCCTCTGTACCGTAGATGTCGAGATGGTCGGGGTCGGTTGCTGTGATGACGGCAACGTAGGGGGTAAGATGATGGAAGGAGCGGTCAAACTCGTCGGCCTCGATGACACTGAAGTCCGACGAAGGGCTGAGGAGGAAATTGGTGCCGTAGTTTATCAGCTCACCGCCGAGGAAGGCATTGCAACCGACCGAGCCGCTGTTGAGAATATGGGCAGCCATTGATGAGGTAGTGGTCTTGCCGTGGGTTCCCGCAAAACATAGCGAACGGGAGTTGCGGGTGATGAGCCCGAGGACAGCGGCACGCTTCATGACCTCAAAGCCGTTCTCGCGGAAATACGCAAGTATGGGAAGATCGGCAGGAACGGCAGGGGTATAGACTACAAGAGTTGTCTCCGGATTGCGGAAAGCTTCGGGGATAGAATCGGCGCTTTCGTTGAAAGTCATGTCCACACCCTCCGAACGGAGTTCATCGGTGAGCTGTGTGGAAGTGCGGTCATAACCGGCCACCTTTTTGCCCTTGGCGAGAAAATAACGTTCGAGGGCTGCCATGCCGATGCCACCTGCACCGACAAAATATATGTTCTGTATTTTTGATAAATCAACGTTCATGATATAGTCTGTTTTGATGATTATAGGAATGTTAGCTATATCGTTAAATGGTTTATTTAAGGATTTCTGTGATTTTGTCGACAATCTTCTCATCGGCATCCTTCAGGGCCATCTTGGAAATCTCGCGGCTCAGAGCCTCGCGCTTTCCGGGATTGTCAATGAGGTCGGACAGAGTTGACGGAAGGGTCGCCACTGCGTCAGCATCGAGAATCATCACCGCACCTCCACGGGTGGAAAGAGCTTCGGCATTGTGGCGCTGATGGTCCTCGGCCACATTGGGCGAGGGGATGAGGATACAGGCCTTGCCGAGATTCTGCAATTCGGAAATCGTACCTGCACCCGCACGGGAGACAACGAGGTCGGCAGCACGGTAGGCAGTGGCCATGTCGGAGATGAAAGTCATCGCCTTCACATTGTCAAACTCCTTCGCCTTGGCCTGGAATTCAGCCTCACCGTAGCGGCCTGTCTGCCACATAAGGTTGACACCCTTGTCGCGCAGACGCTGAAGCGATGCAGCCACGGCCTCATTGACAGTGCGGGCGCCGAGACTGCCGCCGACAGTAAGGACGAGGGGCTTATCCTCATCGAAACCGAGCTGCTTTTTGGCCTCCTTCTGCGAGAGAGTGCAACCTTGGAGGTCCTTGCGCACCGGATTGCCGGTCTTGACAATCACATCGGCGGGGAAGAAGCGCTCCATGCCGTCGTAGGCAACACAGATTGCCTTGGCCTTCTTCGCAAGGAGTTTGTTGGTCACTCCGGCGTAAGAATTCTGTTCCTGCAGGAGTGTGGGGATGCCCTGCTTCTGAGCCTGTTTGAGCACAGGACCGCTTGCATAGCCTCCGACACCGATAGCGATGTCGGGCTTGAAGTCACGCACAATTCTGCGGGCTTTGCGAAGCGACTTCCACAGTTTGAGCAGCACTCCGAAATTGCGCCAGAGGCGTTTGCGGTCGAAACCCGCAACCGGAAGCCCTTCGATGGGATAGCCCGCAGCCGGAACACGCTCCATCTCCATGCGCCCCTGTGCACCGACAAAGAGGATGTCGGCCTCGGGATAACGGCGCTTGACTGCGTTGGCTATCGAGAGGGCCGGGAAGATGTGTCCGCCGGTTCCACCACCGGAAATCAGCACCCGCTCGACCGCTGCTTTGGTTTTATTCTTATCTGTATGTCCTGAATCTGTCATAAGAGTGTACTTTACATTTAAATTATAAATTTAACACTTGTAAAGCATTTATTGCTCACAGTTGCATCTGATTTTCCGCTCCGAACTCTTCGGGGAGTGAATCAATCTCGTCGCGTATGTCCTGTTTCTTTCCACCCTGACGTGTGGCCGTCCGGCTTATCGACAGCATTATGCCGAAGGCTATGGCCGTCACAAGAATGGAGGTACCACCCTTCGAAAGCAAAGGCAAGGGCTGACCGGAAACCGGGAAGACTCCGCTGACAATGCCCATGTGGAAAAGTGCCTGGAAAGCTATCATGATGGCCATGCCGATGACGACAAGTGCCGGATAGGTGCGGTTGCAGTGCGAGGCGATGCCGGAGGCGCGTCCGAGCAGCCAGAGGTATAACACAAGCACCACTATGCCACCTATCAATCCGAGTTCCTCGATGATGATGGCAAAGATATAGTCGGAGAATGCAAGCGGGAGACGGGAAGCCTCGCGCGAGTTGCCGGGACCGACACCGTAGAGACCGCCGTTGGCCTGAGCCATGTAGGAGAGGATTTCCTGACGGTTCTTGCCCGTCGCGGGAATCTCCCATTTAGGCACAGAATCCTGACCGTGGCGCTGCACTCGCGCAATCCATGTGTCGAGACGGTTGGGGTTCTTCTTGGCAGTCCCGCTCACCATTTCTATCTGCTGTTCGGCATCGGCAGGAATATCCTTGGGTTCACTGAAAAGGATATAGAGGATGAACACGCCTCCACAAGCCGCGTATGCAATGGTGAGGAGAAGCAAATGCCAGAAACGTACACCGCCGACAATCATCATCGAGTAGCTGATGGAGAGAAGGAGGAGTGTGTTGGTCAAACCTTGTTCTATAAGCAGCCCGCTGAGAAACAACACTATAGCACCTGAGTAGACCACAGCTTTCGATGTCACACCCACATTCTTTGTATTGGGGTTCCAGGTCATGACAAGAGCTATCAGCAACACCGCCGACAATTTGACCATCTCGGCCGGATATATGCCTATGCCCAATATCGTCAATGAGCGCCGCGCTCCATTGACAATCTCTCCGAAGAACATCACATAAATCATCATCACCACACTCACACCTGCAAATATCAAGGTGAGAGGGATGAAATCGGAGTAATGACGTTTCGATAGGAAATAGACAATAAGGGCACCGCCACCGAGCATGACAAGATGGCGCAGGATGGGACCCATCACACCTATTGACGAACTTGCAACCTCACGTGAGGAGGCACTGTAGAGTTCAATGGTAGATATGATGCAGAGGGCTATGAAAATGCCCCAGATATGTTTGTCGGCCTTGGCAACCGCCTTGGGTTTGGAGTTCGACTGAACATCCTCGGCCTGAATGGAGGGAGATTGGATGGACACTTTTAGTTTTTAGTTGTGAGTTGTGAGTTGTGAGTTTTTAGTATAGAGGTTAAAGTATAGAGTATAGATAATAGTTTTTGAGGATGTAAAGAAGAGGAAAAAGGATGGGTTGATTTCGACTAAAGTATTATCTATACTCTATACTTTAATCTCTATACTCAACCCCCTCTATACTCTATACTTTAATCTCTATACTCTCACCAATCTCTATACTTACCAACTATATTCAATGTAGCGCACGGACGCGGTCCTTGAACTGGCGGCCACGGTCTTCGTAGCTGCTGAAGAGGTCGAAGCTTGCGCAGCAGGGCGAGAGGAGCACCGTGTCGCCGGGCTTGGCGATTGAGGCGCAAGTGTTGACGGCATCGTCAATCGAATGGGTGTCGTGGAGCTCAATACCCTCTTTCCCGAAGAAATCGAGGAGCTTGGCATTGTCCTTGCCCATGCACACTATCGCCTTGACCTTTTCCTTTACAAGAGGAAGAATCTCGCTGTAATCATTGCCTTTGTCCTTGCCTCCGAGAATGAGGATGGTGTTTTCGGGCATCGATTCGAGAGCATACCAGCAGGAATTGACATTTGTGGCTTTGGAGTCGTTGATGTAGCGCACATCATTGACTGTTGCGACATATTCCAGACGGTGCTCGACACCCTCGAAGTCGCTCAGTGCCTCGCGGATTTCCTTCTTGTCGATGTCAAGGATGCAAGCCGAGAGAGCTGCGGCCATAGAGTTGTAGAGATTGTGGAGACCGTTGAGCGAAAGCTCCGCACGGGGCATGTTGAGCGAAGTCTCCGGAGTGTCTATGATGAGCGAAGCCTCATCGTCGACCCAGGCCCGGCTCCCTGCCTCATGATGCTCGGCGAAGGGGAACATCTGCGCCTCGGTGCGAATCTGTTCGAGCTGACGGGTGATGACGGGGTCGTCCTGCCAGTAGATGAATGCGTCCTGGGGAGTGAGATTGTTGAGTATGCGGAACTTGGCGTTGATATAGTTCTGCATCTTGTACTCGTAGCGGTCAAGATGGTCGGGAGTAATATTGAGAATCACAGCTATATTGGCGCGGAACTTATACATGTTCTCCAACTGGAAGCTCGAAAGCTCAATCACATAGAAATCATGATGGTCGCGTGCCACCTGAAGAGCGAGACTGCGGCCAACGTTTCCTGCAAGACCAACGTTGAGTCCTGCATTCTTGAGGATATGATATGTGAGGAGTGTTGTGGTCGTCTTACCGTTGCTGCCGGTGATACAAACCATCTTGGCATCCGTGTAGCGGCCGGCAAACTCGATTTCGGAAATCACGGGGATTCCTTTCTCGGCGATTGCCTTCATGACAGGGGTGGTGGGAGCGATGCCCGGGCTCTTCACCACCTCATCAGCAGCGAGTATGCGGTCCATCGAATGATGTCCATCTTCCCATTCAATGCCTTCTTCGTCGAGTTGGCGGCGATATTTTTCGGCTATGGTTCCATAGTCGCTGAGAAAGACATTCATTCCTTTTTCCTTGCCGAGGATGGCGGCACCCACGCCGCTTTCACCTCCACCGAGTATGACGAGATTCTTTGTCATGTCGTATGTGATTATTTTATTATGAGGTCAGGCTGATTACCTGATTTTAAGAGTTACGAATGTGATGACGGCGAGAAAGATTCCGACAATCCAGAAACGGGTGACAATCTTCGACTCCGGTATTGCCCGCAAGGGTGCCTGAATCAAGGCCTGGATGCCGGAATTGCCAGGTTTCTGATAGTGGTGATGGAGAGGGGTCATCTTGAAGATGCGCCGTCCCTCGCCGTATTTGCGTTTGGTGTATTTGAAATATGCCACCTGCAGCATGACCGAAAGGTCCTCGACGAAGAAAATCGCGCAGAGAATCGGGATGAGCAGCTCCTTGTGGATAAGGATGGCAAAGACGGCGATGATACCGCCGATGGTGAGCGAGCCGGTATCGCCCATGAACACCTGCGCGGGATAGGCATTGTACCATAGGAAACCTATGAGCGCACCGATGAAAGCAGACATGAACACCACCAGTTCCGAGGACTGGGGAATGTACATTATATTAAGGTATGTCGAATAGATGACATTGCCTCCGAGATAAGCCATGATGGCGAGGGCCACACAGATGATGGCCGACGTACCCGCACACAATCCGTCAAGACCGTCGGTGAGATTCGCGCCGTTGCTTGTCGCGGCCACGACAACTATCACAACCAACACGAAAAGCACCCAGCCACCTGCCTGTGCGTAGGGTCCCATCCACGCTGTGAGATAGGCATAGTCGAAGTTGTTGTCCTTCACGAAGGGGATGGTGGTCTGTGTCGACTTCACATCCTGCGATGAGCTCAGATAGACAGTCTCCATATTGTCCGTGGTATATTTCACGGGGACAACCTGGCGCTGTGTGATGTCGGGGCTGAGATACATGGTGAGGCCGACCATCAGACCGAGGCCCACCTGACCAATAATCTTGAATTTACCTTTCATGCCCTCCTTGTCGTGTTTGGCGACCTTGATATAGTCGTCGCAAAAGCCAAGGGTACCGAGCCAGATGGTCGATATGAGCATCAGAATCATGTAGATATTGCTCAGGTCGCCGACAAGCAGACAGGGAATGAGTATGGAGATGATTATGATGACACCGCCCATGGTGGGGGTACCGGTTTTCTGCATCTGTCCCTCCAGCCCGAGGTCACGGATAATCTCGCCCACCTGCATCAACTGCAGACGGTCGATAATCTTGCGTCCGAACACCAGAGCGATGAAAAGCGACAACAAGAGCGCCGCTCCCGAACGGAAGGTGATGTAGCTCATCAGACGCGAACCCGGGAAGTTGTAATCCTGAAGAAAATCAAATAAATAGTAAAGCACTTTTTAAAGAGTTTTTTAGAGATTAATCGGATGATGGGGAGAGGGAGGAGCGGAAGGAGAGAGGCAATCAAGGATTCTCGGGGCTGATACTGACCTGTGTCAGCCCTTACTCCTATTTTTCACCGGCAATTATTTCCCTCACCACCTCGCGGTCATCAAAGTGGTGCTTGACGCCCTTGATTTCCTGATAATCCTCATGGCCTTTTCCGGCAATCAGAATGACGGTACCTTTTCCGGCAAGAGTTGCAGCGGTGCGGATGGCCTGACGGCGGTCAGTGATGTGGAGGGTGCGCTTGCGGGCCTCGTCGTCGAGTCCCTCCTCCATATCCTTGAGAATATCTTCCGGCTCCTCGAAGCGGGGATTGTCGGAAGTGAGTATCAGACGCTCACTGCGTGAGGCAGCCTCGCGCGCCATGATGGGGCGCTTACCCTTGTCGCGGTTACCGCCGGCTCCGACCACCGTGATAATCTCGCCCTCCTTGCCGATGACCTCGCGGATGGCGTTGAGCACATTGACCACAGCATCAGGCGTGTGGGCATAGTCGACAATGGCAGTGTAGCCCTTGGGGGAATGGAAGGCCTGGAAGCGTCCGGCAACCGGAACGAGGCGCGACATCTCGCGCAACACATCCTCCTTGTCCCAACCCATCAGCACACAAGCGCCGTAGACGGCGGTGAGATTATAGGCGTTGAACTTGCCGGTGAACAGCAGTTCCACCTCATGGCCGTTGAGCGAGAGGAGTGTACCGTCGAGACGCGACTCGATGATGCGCCCGCGGAAATCAGCCTCGCTGCGGAGCGAATAGGTGTAGCGATGGGCACGGGTGTTCTGCAACATCACCTCCCCGACCTTGTCGTCGGCATTAGTAAGGGCGAACGCATCGCGGGGAAGCATGTCGAAAAACTTTTTCTTGGCAGCGAGATAAGCCTCGAAGGTCTTGTGATAGTCGAGGTGATCGCGGGTAAGATTGGTGAAGATACCACCCACGAAATGCAAGCCTGCGATGCGCTGCTGGTCGGCGGCATGGGAGCTTACCTCCATCGCTGCATACTCGCATCCGGCCTCCACCATCAGATGAAGCATTTCATTGAGGGTGTAGGGGTCGGGGGTTGTATGGTCAGTGGGATAGGCTTTGTCATCGACATAGTTGCACACGGTGGAGAGCAATCCGGCCTTGTGGCCGAGCAGACGTGCCATCTCATATATTAAGGTGGCAGTTGTGGTCTTACCGTTCGTACCGGTGACCCCGACGAGCTTCAGCTTGCGCGAGGGATTATCGAACCACTGCGAAGCGATGTAGCCGAGCGCGAGAGCCGACGAGGGAACCACGACGTAAGTCACATGCGTGGAGAGATTGGCCGGCAATTCCTGACACACCACCGCAACGGCACCCTTTTCCTCTGCCATGGGAATAAAGCGATGACCGTCGACACTCACGCCCGGGACGGCCACAAAGAGTGTGCCCGGTTCGACTTTGCGCGAATCGGAGGTAAGTGCGGTGATTTCCTTATCATCATTTCCGATGATTTTAGTGATGTCAAGTGGGGAGAGAAGCTCTTTTAGATTTTTCACCTTGAATATATGTGTTTTAAAGATGTGACATATTCTTTTTCATAACCTGACCGGCGGCTCAGTTGCCGAGCACCAGTCTGACGCGGGTTCCTCGGGCGGGACGTGTCCCCGCAGCGGGTTCCATCGAGCGGACATAGCCGGAACCGGTGTAGTCCACATTGTAGCCTGCAGTCTCAAGCGCGACAATCGCCTCGCGAAGTCCGTAGCCCTTCACGTCGGGGAGTGCGCCTTTGGCAACTGTCGACGGAGATTTGAGCGAACGGTGTGAGGGAATGGCGAAATCAGACTTCACACGCTCGTATGCCTTACGTCCGGAAGCCGAGGCATAGAAGGTTGGAGCCGCGTCCGATGGAGTAACGCTCCGGTAGTCCGAACTGTTGCCGAGCATACCTCTGGAATAGAGTTTGAGGGCAATATTGCGGAGAACCTGACCTGAAGTCGTCGCCGCACCGAAGAAATTCTTGGTCGGATGGCAGGTCAGCACCACACAGGAGTATTTCGGTTCCTCTGCCGGGAAGAAACCGCAGAACGCAAGACGTTTCTTTCCCTGATTGTAGGCTCCGTTCTCAATCATGTAGCAGGTTCCGGTCTTTCCGGCAATTCTCACCGTATTGTTGCGGAGGAAACGACCGGTTCCGTGGTCGCCCCACACCACATTGGTGAGCATCTGGCGGAGGGTGGCGGCAGTCTGCGGTGAGCAGGCGCGGCCATTGCCCATATAGCCGACAGGGAAGACTGAGTCGACCGCTCCCTTGACCTCCTTGACCAGACGCGGACGGACGAAAACGCCGTCGTTGGCGATGGCATTGTAGATGGCAAGGGTGTAGAGTGGCGGGATTTCGGTAGCATAACCATAGCTCATGCGGGAGAGCGCGATGCGTCCGCCACGGTCGTTGGGGACACTGTCGAAACGTGGAGGCACCTCACCGGCTATACCGGTATTCATCGGTTCGAGGAAACCGAGAGCCTTGACACGCGAATAGAAAGCGCCGGGATTGTCATTGTATTTACGGGTGATGATTCGGGCCATGCCGATGTTGGACGACTGCTCCAGCACGTCGCCTGCACGGATGGAAGCCGAATGGTGGGCATCGGTGATGGGACGTCCGCCCGCGTATGCCCAACCGCTGCCGGTCGGGAGCACCTCATTGAGGTCAGGCACGAGGCCGTCCTCAACGGCAATCATCATCGAAAGGGTCTTCACGACCGATCCGGGCTCATAGCCCATCACCGCACGGTTGCGCGCCTCGATGTAGCCGGGACCGCGCGGATTGCGTTCAAGATTCGAGATGGCCTTGATGTCGCCGTTCTTCACGTCCATCAACACCGCCACTCCCCAGTCGGCACCGCAGGTGTCGAGCACATTGTTGAGCTCGCTCTCGACAATGTCCTGCATATTGATGTCGATGGTTGTGACAATATCGCTGCCCGGGATGGCGGGAATGTCGGTCCAGTCGGTGATTTTTTTCGTGAGATTTATCATCTTGCTGTAGCCGACCTTGCCGTAGAGGAGCGAGTCGAGGGCCTTTTCAAGGCCGGATATACCGTGAATCTCCTTGCTCTCCGCTGTCTCGCCCACACCGCCGATGCTTCGGCGCGCCATGTCGCCGTAGGGGTTGAAACGGCGCATATATTTTTCAAACGTCAGACCGTTGCGGTTGCGGTTCTTGATACTGAAAAACGGGAAGGTACGGAGGGTCTCCATATCAGCGTGGGAAAGCCCCGACATAAGCTTATAGGCGCGGGGACGCTTCTCTTTCACCTTGTCGAGCGGTTTCAGAAGATGAGTCTTCCACTGTTCCGCAGACTTGACGGGGAAATGCTCCGCCATTCTGGCTGCGAGCTGGTCGATGGTGTCGCGGAAAAGCTTCTCGTTGAACTTCTCAGCGCGGTAGTCGATGCGTGCGGTGTAGAAATTGAGGTTGGTTGCAAGCACACTGCCGTCCGAAGCGAGGATGTTGCCTCGGCCCGGAATGATTTCTTTGGTCTGCGAGAGAAGTTCGTTGGCCCTCTGATTCCACTTGTCGGCATCAACGACTGTGGTCTCACAAAGTTTCACCACGATGCAGGCTGCAAGCCAGAGGATGAAGACTATGACGAGACCATAGCGTAGGAGGATATAGCTGCGGTTGTCCTTTTTCACTATTTCGGAATCTTATAGGGTGGCTGTGACTGAACTTTCAGGTTGAGATGGAGCGAATCGACCATCTGCTGCATCGAGGTCTCGCGGATACGCCCCATGAAGGCACTGCGCTCACGCGACTTCTCGTTGTTGACGATTTCAAGCTTGCGTTCAAGCTCGGCTATCTTTTCCATGTTTGTCTGGCAGGTGTATTTGGTGGTGATATAGACCATCGCCACAACCACACCAATCGCCACAGGGAGCCAATGGCGGGCAAAAAAGTCGCTCGACAGTACCTGACCCCTGAAAAGACGGCTTATAATTGACGGACGCCCGGAGGCTTTTACGGTTCGTGTTGCCAATTTTGTGTTTTCTTGAGTTGAGAGTTAGCGATTATGGATTTTTCTATAGTTTGACGGCTACACGGAGCTTTGCGCTGCGTGAGCGTGGATTGCGTTCGATTTCCTCGGCATCCGGAACTACCGGCTTGTTTCCGAGCGGTTTGAGCGGGGCGTTGATTTTGCCGAAGAAATCTTTCTCGGCCTTGCCTGCGAAATCGCCGGTCTTCATGAAATTCTTCACCAGACGGTCCTCAAGGCTGTGGTAGGTGATGACGGCAAGCCGTCCGCCGGGTTTGAGAACCTTCAGAGCGCCTTGCAGAAGTTCTTTCAACGCTCCCATCTCGTCGTTGACCTCGATGCGCAGAGCCTGGAAAAGCTGTGCGAGTTCCTTTTTCTCCTTGCGGGGGTCAATGTGGGGCTTGACGGCCTCCATCAACTGCCCGATGGTGGAGAATGGAGCGTTCGTGCGGGCCTTGACAATGGAGCGGGCCATCGCACGGCTCTGCTTGAGTTCGCCGTAGATGTAGAGCAGGTCGGCAATCTTCTCCTCGGGGAGAGTGTTGAGCAGGTCGGCGGCCGAACGCGAAGCCTGACGGTTCATGCGCATGTCAAGAGGGCCGTCGAAACGGAATGAGAATCCGCGCTCAGTGTCGTCGAAATGATGGAACGAGACCCCGAGGTCGGCAAGCACTCCGTCCACACCATCGACATCGTAGTAGCGCATGAAGTTGGTGATGAAACGGAAGTTGGAGTAGACCATGGTGAAACGGTCATCCTCCGGCGCACGCTTCACGGCATCCTCATCCTGGTCGAATGAATAGAGATGTCCGCCACGTCCCGCATCCAGACATTCCATGATGGCGCGTGAATGGCCGCCGCCACCGAAGGTCGCGTCGACATAGACACCGCCGGGGTGAATATCAAGTGCCTCAATGGTTTGGGGTAGCAGCGCAGGGATGTGGTAAACTTCTTCAGACATAGGAGATGAACTTGCATTTATGAGGGTGTAAAATTACAAAAATTTGCAAAACTAAACTGCATAATTTACCCACTTTTTTCAAGAAATTATTAACATTTCCCTATCTTTTTGATTCTCAACAACAATTGAAATTTGCAATTGCAAACCTCATTTGACTACCACCACTCCCATGCAGCCATAAAATATGCTCCGGAAGCAATATTAAGGGCCTTACAGCGTTAATTATTAAATATGTCCGAAACAATGCAAGATATAGTATTTGCCACCAACAATTCCCACAAGCTTGAAGAAATCCGCAGGATAGTCGGCGGAAAGTTCCGCATACTGTCCCTCAAAGAGATTGGTTGCGAGGAAGATATACCTGAGACTGCCGACACCCTCGAAGGAAATGCCCTCATGAAAGCCCGCTATGTCAAAGAGCACTACGGCTATGACTGCTTCGCCGACGACACCGGTCTGATGGTCGATGCTCTCGACGGTGCCCCCGGGGTCTACTCGGCCCGCTATGCCGGACCCGGTCATGACAGCGCAGCCAACATGGCGCTTCTCCTTAAGAACCTTGACGGCATCACCACCCGCAGCGCCCGCTTCGTGACTGTGATAGCCCTCATCCTCAACGGTCGGGAAATGACCTTCGAGGGACGTGTTGAAGGCGAAATCCTGACAGAAGCCCACGGAACTGCAGGTTTCGGCTATGACCCTGTGTTCAAACCCGTTGAAAGCGCTGTCAGCTTTGCAGAGATGACTCCCGACGCCAAGAATGCCATCAGCCACAGAGGCCGCGCCACAGCCCGTCTGATGGACTATCTGCAGACTCTCTGAAAACCCTCTCGGAACAGATAAAATCACCCGGTCAGACCTCCAACTCTCCAACCCACACAATACCACCACAGCAATGCTACGAAAACTTACAATATCCCTGCTTTCTCTCCTCCCCTTTGCCCTCTCCGCGCAGCTTGCCACCGGAAGCTGGAAATTCTATCCGGCTTTCGGAACCCCCGACCGCCTGATCGAAACACCCGACCATATCTATCTCGCCACATCCGGTTCACTCCACTCCTACGATAAGGCCAACGACGAGAGCCACGCCTATATACCCGGCTCAGACCTCGGAGGCACCCGAGTGGACGACATATATTATAACTACGACAAGGGCTACCTTCTGGTGGCCTACGAGGATGGCAACATCGACATTCTCATGGACAACGGCGAGCGCATCCCTCTTCCGGAAATCCGTGATTCAAACGTGGCCACCAAGGGTATAAACCACGTGACTTTCGACGATGGCCTCATATACATCGCCACGACTTTCGGCATAGTCATCTATGATGACACCACCTTCCAAGTCAAAGAGTCAGGAATTTTCGACACTGAGGTTCTGGTGGTAGCAACCACCCCGGAGAATCTGCTGATTGTAATATCGCCGGAAAAATGGACCTACACCGTCTATTCTTCGCCAAAGACCGAACGCCATAATAATCTGAGCAAGTTCAAACGTCAGCACAACCTTGCCGGTGTCCCGGCTGACCTTGTCAAGATAGCTGACGACAAGGAGAACAAAGTGACGCATTTCGCCCTCCGCACCACCCGCAATCTGCTCCACGACCTTGTATTCTACGATTCACGCAACAGCGGCACATATACCGACCATGGAATCACCGGCGTGACCGGACTGTTCCATGCCGAGGACGGCGTATGGTTCACCACATCGACCTCCCTCAACCACATATCCTTCCCTTGGACTGTCAGCCAGAGCGCCACTATACCCGAACCGCTGCAGAGCAACATGATAGCCACCGTCAACGGCCCGACATCAATATGGGCCGCCGATGCGACCGGACTTGCCAACTACCGTCTGTCGGAAGATGGCTCCGTCACAGTCATGCGCGACAAATACCGCCCGATGGACGCAACTACATTCTCCGACATCTGCACCCTATATCCTCTGACCGACAACCGTGGCTTCCTCATGTCGAACCGAGGCCTGAGCCGAAATTTTGCCGTCGGCAAAGGCGATTTCTACGACAAACCCTTCACAGGAAATGTCTATGAAAACGGTAAGATTTCCAATATCGAAGCCTCAGGCATCACCTATAAGTCAAAAGCTTCGTCACAGACATGCGTCGGAAAAGGTGACCATATCTTCTCTCCCACTTTCCTCCTTGAAGACCCCGACAATCCTTCCATCCACTATGTAGGTTCAGGAAACGAGGGTGTGTATGTATTGAAAGATGGCCGTCAGATTGGCAAGTTTGACGAAAATTCGCTCATAAAGTACAACGGCAACTACGCATGGCGCACAACTTCCGCACAGTTCGACCCAAAAGGCAATCTTCTTGTCGCCGTCTACACTGAAGATACAAGTGCTCCACCGTTGGTAATCCTTCCTTCCGACAAACGCAAGAAAGATCCCGCGACCGTCACCAAAGAGGACTGGATCGGACTTGACTTCGGCGGCAATGTGAAGGACCGCGACGTCATCTTCCATCTTTGCAACAAAATCCCTGTCATACTCCTCGCCGACTCCCGCTATCAGGAAGGATTCAAGGCTCTGTATTACGGAAACTCCATAACCGATACCTCCGATGACCAACCCCAGGCCGTAACAATAATGACCGACCAGGACGGCAAGGGATTCACCCCTGACTATATCACCTGCTTTGCGGAGGACAGTCGCGGACGAGTGTGGGTCGGCACGACAAACGGCCCCATTGAAATCGTCAATCCAGCCAATATCTTCGGCACCGATTTCCGCATCAACCGTCTGAAAATTCCCCGTAACGATGGCACCAATCTTGCCGACTATCTCCTTGACACCGAGACGATATACGCAATCGCTGTCGATGCCTCCGACCGTAAATGGATCGCCACCGCAGAGTCTGGACTGTATCTCGTCAGCCCCAACGGTGATGAAATCATCGAGAATTTCAACACCTCCAACTCTCCGCTTGCCACAAACTGCGTGTCGGGTGTCTATGTCGACCCTAACTCGAACTCAGTGTTCATCGCGACCCTCAACGGTCTCTACGAATACTCTTCAACCTCCTCTCCGGGCCGTCCCGACTACTCCGACGTCATCGCCTACCCCAACCCAGTCACTCCCGACTACACCGGACTTATCACCATCCGCGGTCTCATGGATTCTTCGATGGTCAAGATTATGGACTCAGGTATGCACCTCGTCTACCAGACCATCTCCGACGGCGGCATGGCCACATGGGACGGCTGCACGCTTAACGGCGCACGTGTCAAGAGCGGTGTCTACTACGTCTTCGCATCCACGAGCTCCGACACAGACTCGCAGGGCGATGTCGTGGCAAAAATCCTTGTCGTAAATTAAAAGGAACTATCCAAAACCCTTCATGCCCGAAGGACGTTTGATACTATAAAAACGATGTTTCATATATGAAAACTCTAAAATACACAGATGACAATGACCGGTGCTACGGAGCCACCGGTATGGCTATTGGCCTGATGGTGTTTGACGGCGATGACATGCTTGCCTCAATCACCCTTGACGGTGACCCCAATGAGATGGTCGCCATGTCGCCTGATTTCTATTTTGCCGGCAATCCCGGAGTTTCGGCCAAGACAGCATGGAATCAGATGCTGAAAAACTATAATATCGGCATCGGTATGCTCATGTCAAACCTCCTTTGCCGTCACCTCGTCAACCGTCGGGAAGCGCTCCCGCAAGACCTTCATGATTTTATCCATGATTTTGCCCGAGAGGAGGGACATGAGGCCTGTTCGCTTGACGATGATGAAATCGACCGTCTGTTCGACAAGAACTTTTCATACCTTAACCGCGTGTTCTCCCATCGCGGGGTCCAGTCCGTAGCCCACGACTTCGCCACCACACTCTCACAGCGTCGTACCCTCTCGCGGCTCGATACCCTCGAACTCCTCGATGCTCTCCGTATGCTCTGATCCCGCTACCCACCACCTCCCTCCTCGCCTTTACCTTTTTCATCACGTTTCCAATAGTTTTATATGTTTACTAATGTGTTGCATTTCACCCCCTACCTCAAATCAGTGATTTGGGGCGGAGGGCGTATTGCCCCTTTCAAGGGGATAAAGACCGACAGGAACGCCATTGGCGAAAGTTGGGAAATCTCGGCTGTTCCAGGTCATGTTTCGGTTGTTGATAAAGGCCCTGAAACCGGAAAATCGCTCTGCGAACTCATCCGCGAACATGGTGCCCAGCTCGTCGGACAGGATATTTTCGACCGCTTCGGCGAAAATTTCCCTCTGCTTATCAAAATCATTGATGCCAGCGACAATCTGTCGGTCCAGGTACATCCCGACGACACCCTTGCCCGCAAACGCCACAACTGCCCGGGCAAAACGGAGATGTGGCACGTCATCGACACCGATGCAGATGCCAAAATATACGTCGGTCTGAAAGATTCAATCACCCCGGAAGAATATGAGCGTCGTGTGGCAGACAACAGCATCATGGATGTTGTGGCAGCCTACGATTCCGCTCCCGGCGACACCTTCTTCCTCCCCGCCGGACGCATCCACGCCATCGGTGCCGGTAATCTCCTTGCTGAAATACAGCAGACCAGCGACATCACCTACCGCATATATGACTACGACCGTCGCGACAAGGATGGAAATCCGCGTCAACTCCACACCGCCGAGGCCCGCGATGCCATCGACTACACTGTCCACCACGACTATCGCTCAAACCCCGAAGGGAGTCTGCTTGCCGACTGCCCCTATTTCGTGGTCCACAAGCTCAATCTGAGCTCTGAACCGACAGTTCTGCCCCACACACGCGAATCGTTCACCATCATGATGTGTCTCAGCGGTGAGGCCGAGATAAGCTGCTCGACCGGCATGACTGACAGCAAGCCTCAGACCCTCCGCATTTCCCAAGGAGAAACTCTTCTCTTCCCAGCCACAATTACCTCTATCTCCGCCACCGGCACCGCCGGTCTCCTCTCCATCCAGGCTTAGAGAGCATAACGACAGGCCATAAAATAGAAAGACCCCCATGCTATTTCGAACTGTAAATAGCATGGGGGTCTTTCTATTTTATGGCCTTTTCTATCAATCCCTGAATTTCAGGGATTGATAGGCTTGTATCTGAACAGTTTCTTACCAGATTATGATGCGCTCAGCCTCGGGACGGAACATCGGCTGACCTTCAGTGATGCCGAATGCCTCGAAGAAGGGTGCAATGTTGCGAAGTGTCACGTTCACACGGTTGCAACCGAGCGAGTGAACGTCGCCGGTTGTGAGCGAACGAATCTCCTCGTCGCGGATGTTGTTGGCCCAGAGGTTGGCATAGTTCATGTAGAATACCTGCTCGGGAGTGAAACCGTCGATTTTGGCTTCGGGCGACTTGATGTCGACACCCTTCTTGGCCTGAGCGTCAAGGAAGGCAGTCATTGCCACGCGCAGACCACCCTGGTCGGCGATGTTCTCACCGAGAGTATACTGTCCGTTTGCGTGAACGCCGGGAAGCACCTCAACCTCGTCGAACTGAGCGATAAGGCCCTTTGTCTTCTCCTCGAATGCCTTTGCGTCGGCTTCTGTCCACCAGTTGGTCATGTTGCCCTTGGCATCGAAGTTGCGGCCCTGGTCGTCAAATCCGTGAGTCATCTCATGGCCGATTACCACACCGATACCGCCGTAGTTCTCGGCATCCGAAGCGTTCGGGTCAAAGAAAGGAGCCTGCAGGATAGCTGCGGGGAAGACAATTTCGTTGGCAAGAGGATTATAGTATGCGTTGACAGTCTGAGGTGTCATGCCCCACTCGGTGCGGTCCACGGGTTTGCCCCACTTGGCGTAGGTTTCCTTCTGGTGCCACATGCCGACGTTGTGCATGTTCTCATAATAGCTGAGTTTGGGGTCGATTTCCATTGAGGAATAGTCTTTCCACTTGTCGGGATAGCCAATCTTCACGGTGAAGGCGGCAAGCTTCTCCTGAGCGCGCATCTTGGTCGAATCGCTCATCCAGTCGAGGTTGTCGATATGCTTGCCGAGGGCAATGCGGAGATTCTCGACGAGGCCGAGCATATATTCCTTGGAGCTTGCGGGGAAGTACTTCTCGACATAAAGCTCGCCGACAGCCTCACCGAGAGCACCTTCGGTTGCATCGAGAGCACGCTTCCAGAGGGGACGGAGTTCCTGCACACCGCTCATCACCTTCGAGAATTCGAAGTTGGCGTTGGTGAAGTCATCGCTGAGTTTCGATGAAGCCTGGCTGACATACTTCCAGAGATAGTAGTCCTTGATTTCGCGGTCGCTGAGCGAGCCCATGAGCTTGTTGGCCTGGGCGACACTCTTAAGTTCGGTCACGATAAGGGTGTCGGGCGACTCGATGCCCATTGTCTCGATGAAGAAGCGGTCCCAGTTGATGGCGGGATACATCTCCTTGACCTGGGCGAAGGTGCGGGGATTGTACATCGCGGGGATGTTTCGGCTCTCCTCGCGGGTCAGTGCTGAGTCGGCGAGGGCTGTCTCGATTTTCATGACATTGCCCACGATGCGCTGCGCGTCGGCGGCGGAATAGCCTGCGTTCTGCATCTGGTCAGCGATAAGCTTCTTGTAGGCGTTGCGCACAGAGGTGTTGCGCTCGTCGTTGAGCAGATAGTAGTCACGGTCACCGAGACCCATGCCACCACCGGAGACATACATCGCATAGACTGTCGAGTTCGAGAGGTCTTCCATGGGACCTGCTCCGAAGAAGGGGCTTGCATAGTTGCCGTGCATCCAGAGGAAGAGGTCCTCCATACCTTCATGGGGAGTGTCCTCAATCTTCTTGAGGTCAGCGAGGATGGGCTTGGCACCTTCGGCGTTGCGGCGTGCGGTGTCCATTGCCTGAGAGTAGACGGTCCATACCTTGTGGGCAACGGTACCCTCCTGTGGGTTGGAATCGCCGAGGTTCTGGATGAGGTTGCGCACACGGGTCTCCGACGAATCGTTGAGGATGTCGAACTGTCCGTAGCGTGCATGTTCGGCTGTCAGGGGATGTGCATCCATCCAGCCCTTTGTCACATGGGTGTAGAAGTCTGAACCGGGAGCGACGGTGGTGTCCATATAGGCCACGTTAAGACTGGCAAGATGCTCGGTCTTGTTCTGCTTACATCCGGTTGTCGCAACTGTCAGTGTCATGGCGACTGCTGCAATAGGAAGTAGTTTCATGTTTGAGTTGATATAATTGGTTCTGTGTTTTCAGTCGAGGGCGCGGCGGGAGCGGCGGTTGCCGGTCAGGCATTGCCGCCGGTCTCGGTGCCGAGGGCGGCGAGGATGTCGCGCAGTTCCTCCTCGGTGGTTGTCAGCCGTGAGCGGCAAGCTTTCAGCAGCTCTGTCGCACGGCGGGTATAGGCGGCAAGGTGATCGATGTCACAGTTGTCGCTCTGCATCATTCTGAGAATGCCTTCGAGCTCACCCACGCTCTGAGCGTAAGTGAGCTCGCTTATCGGCTTGAATTCTGTCATGGAGAGTTTTCGGATAGTTATGAATTTGTTTGCGGGAAGTCCCCGTTATGTCACGCCTTGAGCTGGGGATGGTTGTCAATGGCGTTGACGATGTTTGAGAATATTTCGTCGACATGTCCCGACCCGTGGATCGGAGTGTACTTGCCTTCGTTCGTATAGTAGTCACGCAGAGGTGAGGTGGTGTCATGGTAGACTTTCAGACGGCGACCGATTGTCTCAGGGTTGTCGTCCGAACGTCCGCTGTCGATTCCGCGCTTCACGAGGCGCTCCATCAGCTCTTCGTCCTCGACTTCGAGACCGATGACCGAATGCACTTCCTCGCCCCTCTGTTCGAGCATCTTCTTCAGAGCCTCGGCCTGGGGAATGGTGCGGGGGAAACCGTCGAAGATAAAACCGTTGGATGTCGGACGTAGACGGTCAACCTCCTGCGCGAGTATGTCGACCATCAGATCATCAGGGATAAGATGGCCCTTCGATATGTAGCTGTCGGCAATCTTGCCGAGCTCGGTTCCGGCGGCAATCTGTGCGCGGAGCACATCGCCGGTCGAGATATGGGTCAGACCATAGCGGTCGATAAGTTTCTGGCTTTGGGTGCCTTTACCACTTCCGGGGGCACCGAAAATTACAAGATTAAACATTCTTTATCCTTATTTTTTACCTATTATATTACAATCCGGGGCCGCTGGCCGCCATCATCCGGCGGCAACTCCGTGCCCGCTATGACAGAATTAGGAATTATGTGTCAACTTCACACACATTATTCATCCTTGCAGTCCTCATCGAGCACATAGATGTCGTTGAGGTTGCGGGCAAGGCCGTCGATATCGAGGCCATAGCCGATGATGAACTTCTTGGGAATCTCGAACCCGACATAGTCCGGCTTGAGCTCCGGATGCTGCAACGCCTCCGGCTTGAAAAGGAGAGTGGCGATCTTCACCGAGGCAGGCCGGTGGGCCTCAAGGTCGGCAAGGAGCTTCACCATCGTGTTGCCTGTGTCGATGATGTCTTCGACAAGGATGATGTGACGGCCTTCGAGATTCTCGCTCAGCCCCATGACCTGCTTGACAACTCCGGTCGAACCCATCCCCTCGTAGCTCTTCAGGCGCACGAAGGTAAGCTCCGCATCAATGTCCTCACACGCGCGGAAAAGGTCAACGGCAAAGGGTGCGGCTCCGTTGAGCACACACACGAACAATGGATTGCAGTCGCCATACTCCGAGATTATCGACTTCGAGATTTCGGCGATGCGTTCTGTTATCTGTGTCTGGGAAATGAAGGGGCGAAAATTCATCCCCTGATAGCATTTACATTTCATGGTTCCGGGCAGAAAAAATTTTGCGCAAAGTTACTCAAAAATCTCAATATTACCGCCATTTTTTATCACCTACAAGCAAAATTTACCCATCATGGCTACACTTTTCCCCCATTTCCCTGAAAACCCCACACCTTCACGGCACGCAATTTCGCCCTGCGGGCTTCATTGCGTTACCACTCGATGAGGGGCTACCACCACATCGCTGCTTCGCAGCTTGGCAATTGTCATCCGGCGATGTGATGCTAATTCGCAATGGCTATGATGCTGATTTACAATAGATATAATGCTGATTTGCAATATAATTACCTATTTTGGCAATTTTATAGGTTATAATTTAATTCTCGCATCGGAGGTGGATTCGACTCAATATCGGGCGGGAGGCAACTCTATTACAGGAAAACGCAACTCATTACCGGAAAACGCAACTCAATAGACTGAGAGGCGACTTGCCGAAACAACCTCACCTCTGCGCGTCAGAACGTGCAGGTGAGGGTGAAGCCGGGGGCACCGCCGACGAGCGTCGGCATGAGGGAGGAGTTGAACGAGGGGTGCCGGTTGAGGACCGACGGATTGTCCTTGCCGAGATGGGCCTTGCGTTCGTAGCTTCCCCTGAAAAGATTGACAACCTCGTTGACCGGGTCGACAAGGAAGACCACGATATTGCCCATCAGACGCGATCCCCAAAGCGTGTAGTCATGCTCCACGATGTGGCGCTTGCATTTGTAGAAAAGCTCGCCGATAATACTGCCGATGACCGGAGTGATGACAATATCCTGATACGACGGACGTTCCATACAGGCCTCAACACCGAACTCCCACCCGACTGTGGAGATGAGCGCCGAATAGAGCATCGATCCCCAGAAGCTGAACCCACACGAGCGGGCGGCCATGAAGTAAGCCGCTCCGGCGTAGGGGTGAAGGACATAGTTGAAGATGGCATTGTCATGGTCAATCTCAGGATTCTCGACAAAGATATTGTTGTACCAACGTGTGTAGAAAGGTGTGTCCTGAAACTCGGCACGGTTCCAGGAAGTGGCATCCTCAGGCAGACATTGCAACACGAATAGCGTGCCGAGGAAGGCTCCTGAGAGCACCGCCGTGTTGATCCACATCCTGTGCCAGTCGGGATGCGAGCCTCTGTGGCGCGAATATGGTTCAAGATAGATGCTCCAATGTTTCTGCGGGATGTCGACCGCCGGGACAGGGATGTTATCATCATACTCCAGGTCATCGACCGTCGCCACCGGAGGGAAGACAGCCGCGTTGCGGAGCGGACTCGTCTGCGGGTCGGGAGTGAGGCGGAAATCCTCCATGCTCTCGACCTCTATGTCAAGATGTCTGACGGCCAGCGTGTCACTGTCGACAATCTGACCGACGGCGGGTTCGACAGCCGTGAGGCTGATGCAGCAGGCAAGAAGCGCTGCCGTGCGCCGTGTGTGTTTTTCTCTCGTTCCCATAATATAAATAGTTTATATTACGATTTCATTTGTTCATCCGGCCGTGGGAGTGGATAGCGTGCTTATTGAGAAGTATTTGTGTGTTTGCCACACGGCCATTATCGTGAGTTATGTATTCGTATCTTACTTAAATAACACTCGGCAGAGCCCCTCGGAAAAGACATCAATAGCTAAAAAAACTTAACGGGACGGCCCCTCAACTTTTAGTCCGGTATAGGTGTTAATACACCGAGAATCACTTTCAACCAACACGATCAACCGTCCAAAAAAACAACTATTATTATGAGCGAGAGAAAAACCAAATCCGGAACGACGCTGTGGCTTGCCATAGGCGTGGTCGTCCTAATAGTCCTGCTTATGTTGTGGCTCACTATCGCCGACCTCCTCGGCGATACCGACGTCGCAGCCTTCATCCCCCCGATGCTATAATGGCACACTAAAATTCCCCCGACCCTGAGAGAAATTCAGTGGAAAGGGTACATAAAGACGTAAGGTCAGAAGAAACATAAGATTTTTTCAGCTATTCGATTGGCCGATAAACTTATGTCGCTTCTGACCTTACATCTTTATGTACCCTTCAATCCAATGAAAAAATTAAAGAGCCTCACAGACTTGCTCGCCTCACGGTGATTGGGGTCTGGGGCTCTTTTGTGTCCGGGCGATGGAGTTGGGGGACGCCCGGACGGGCGGGTATTCAATATCTTTACGCCTTCTTCACTACGCGGCGCTCTTTGATACGGGCCTTCTTGCCTGTGAGCTTGCGGATGTAGTAAAGCTTTGCGCGACGTACCTTACCATACTTGTTGATGGTGATTGAGTCGATGAAGGGTGACTCGATCGGGAAGATACGCTCTACACCGATGTTGTCGGAAATCTTGCGTACAGTGAAACGACGCTTGCTGCCGTCGCCTGAGATGCGGATAACCACACCACGATACTGCTGAATACGCTCTTTGTTACCTTCCTTGATGCGGTAAGCCACTGTGATAGTGTCACCGGGCTGGAAGTCGGGATGCTGCTTGCCTGTTGCAAAAGCCTCCTCGGCAACTTTAATTAAATCCATTTTTCTATTCGAATATTAAAAATGTTAACACTAATCGCAATATTCGCAGGCTGCATGTCCTGCCAGAGATTACGAAATCGGCTGCAAAGGTAAGCGAAAATCAGGTGAATTGCAAGAGTTTGGCTGAAAAAATTTCCGTCATTCACCTCATTTTCAAACCTCCCCACCACATCTGGGAAGACCAATCCACAAACCAACCATCCCAAATTGACACATCCCATCTGAACGACGGCATCCAAGGAGTGTAGCCCGGATCTAAAATCATGCATGATGTCCGGCAGGACATCGATTTACTCGTAACCCCGTACATCGAAGCGTAGCGAAGATGTTCGGGGCTCTGCTACCCACACGCAACAGCGTGTCCGGCAGGACACGGATTTACCGATCTGCATAGCCAATGTCTTTCCGTAAATCGATGTCCTGCCGGACATCTTGTGGACGGGTGTTCCTCAACCCCGGACATCTGCGCTACGCTACGATGTCCGGGGTTACGAGTAAATCAGTGTCCTGTCGGACACTAATCATCCCTATAACCAAATCCTCCATCATGATACATCTGACGACGGTCAATTTCCTCATCTTGAAGGAATACTCACAATCTTCACATTGTCCAGAATCGAATCCATCAATGCCCGCTTCTCCTCCGGGATATTCTCGTATGAGATATCGATACTGTATATGAAATAGCTGTCTTGACGGAAAAAGAGACTGTCGCGCGTAAACGCCCGCGACCTTGCCACATTACCAAGCCTACAGTTATAAAGATTCATTTCAACATCCTCAAACCTTACATCGTAAGACATCGGACCAAAATGAAAACCCAAAACCATAAATTCATTCCCGGAAAAAATCGCATAAGCCTTGTCAAAACCTTCCTCATACCGACTTACATGCCCCGAACGAAACATAACCTTTGGCATTTTCATAATGACCTGAACGTTTCCACAATCAATGGTATCGGCAACCAAATCCTGTGCCGACAAACCGATATAGCTCATCAGGAAAGACAATATTATGACACTGATTTTATTCATTTTCAAAGGAATATAACATCACAAGTTACTGATTTTATCTGTTGATTCAATCTGTCAAGGAGAAAACTTTCGTAAGAACCGACTAACCGTTTTTACGTTTGAATTGCCTTTTGAACTCCTCACCGTTTTCAAACCGGTAATATATCAGGCCATACTTCTTCGAGATAACGAACGTAGACATTTTATTCTTAACTTCCTGAACCCAAAAATCTGAATATTCTGAATTGGTTGAATCCGCAATAATGCAATCATGATACAACACAGAGTCCATCATAAAATCCCTCGTTTGTAATGGCCTATACATATCCCCCTCATAGTCAGAATACAACCTGTTCAAATCGAACCGAGCCCAAAGCCCATCCTTATCTATCAACCGCTTAACCGCTAAACCGCCGGTAAAGACAGTGTCATTTTGACGAATTTCAAAATCATATCCGGCATTCGCCTCATAATCACCGACACCGGCTTCTGTAAATTTAAACCTATTTGTAGAATTATAAATATTAACTCCATCATACGACAACTTTGCTGTATTTCCCAAATTCGACACAAATATTGGCGCCGGATAGTGACTATAGCACTGAATCCAGCCCAGATCCTCCTGTGAAAGATGTGTCATCCTGAAATAGACACAATTAGACAAACAAAGACAGACGAGGATAAATATCATAATCACATATCTCATAAACCAACTTTTTCAGAGAATAATTACATATTAGAGTTAACGGTCCTGCAAGATAGGAGCCTAATATTTCCGAAGTTCACTCAATACATACTTTTCAAAAACATGTTCTATTTCGTTTTTCTCCTTTTTAGGTATATCTTTCATACGCCTGTAACCTCGAAATGCTTTTTTATCGTAGGTCACACCAAGTAGCATGTAATTAGTTGGTCCCGTTTCGCGCATGTCGACAACTGTCTGAAGAACAATTACTGTATCCTTCATGGGTACACAGAAATGATACACATACCAATATTCCAGATAAGCGTCATCTTGAGACACAATGCTGTCGTTTATTAACCGAATCACATTATATTCAGGGTGCTCTTCCTTGATGGCTGTTATGCCTTCAACCAGTTGTTTGGACGACATGTCAAGGGCATATATTTCCCTTCCGCAGAAACTCCCGGCATATTCATAATCACAGCCGGCAATAACCACAAAAATGCCAAATATTAATGCAATAATAAACTTCTTCATAGACACTCTTAGCTGAAAATATCCCTATCGCAAGAAACAAACCCTGTTATGGATTTTTCATGGCATAGCCGTTTGAGGCGATTGGAGAATGGTGCATCGCAAGTTACTGATTTTATTTGGGATATGCAATTTATTTCCGGATTATTATCGCACAATCTGCCTGCAATCGCCACCATAAATCAAAAATTAACGGCCTATTTTTTGCCGTCACGATAAAAACCTTTAATTTTGTGGGAAACCTACTCCCCAATCACTGTTTTTTCAATGGGCACATTTCTTAAAATCAAATCTTTAGGGCTAACAGCCCTCATGCTTCTGGCAGTCTCTTGCTCGGGCCGACACTCTGTCGATGTAGAGCCAACCGACCCGGCCATACTCTATATGGGCCGCATACTCGTCACCGACTCAACCGCCCCGACCTTCACCTATCCCGGCACAACCGCCATGCTCAACTTCGAGGGCAACCGCATAGCCATGGCAGCTTCGCCCGGCAGCGGACAGTTCATGGTCGAGGTCGACTCGATGGCTCCGTTCAAAATCAACTTCACTCCCTCCGATTCACTCATCACCCTCGCCGATTCACTCGCCGATGGTCCCCACTCGCTGCGCGTGACCTACGCCATCGAGGGCTACGAGAAGCACCCCGAATTCCGCGGATTCACCATCACCGGCGACAATGCCAAGCTCCTCCCCACTCCCGAACGCCCAGGCCTGAAGATTGAATTCATCGGCAATTCCATCACCTGCGGCTACGGCACGGAGGCCGATAGCGGCGACATCCATTTCAGCTACGACACTGAGAACCATACCCTCAGCTATGCCTATCTCACCGCCCGCGCGCTTGATGCCGACTTCAACATCGTGGCCCGCTCGGGCATAGGCATGTATCGCAGCTACGGCGGTCCGCGCGAAGGCACCCCCGCCGAACGTATGCCGGTCGAATATGACCGCACACTCCTCTACAACCCCTCCCACTACTGGGACCACCGCTCATTCCGCCCCGACATCATCTGCATCAACCTCGGCACCAACGACACCTCGCTGGACAACTACGACATCGAACTTTTCGAGACGGCATATAAGAAATTCCTCGCCCATCTCCACATCCTCCAGCCACAGGCCAAGATTGTATTGCTGACAGGCCCGATGCTCCACGGACAGGCCCTCGAAGACGTGAAAGCCTCGCTCGACCGTCTTGCCGAAGGCAACGACAATGTCTACCGCTTCGACCTTTCCGAACAGACCGGAGAGCTGGGCTATGGCGCGGACTATCACCCCTCAGCCGCCCAGGCAGCCAAAAACGCCGGAGAGCTGACTACCTACCTCCGCACCCTCATCCCCTGATACATCATCTCCTCCATTTCTTTCCCAATCTACCACACATCACGGAAGAATACTGTATCAAATCCTCACAGAGGATACAAAAGTACAAAAGCGCATAAGCGACAAAAGATATAAATAGAGAATCTGAAGATAACTTTCAATCTTACAGAAAACTATGTATATCTTTTGTCGCTTATGCGCTTTTTTAGTTCTGTATCAAAAAAAACGGAAATTCCGAATTATGATACAGCTCTCATATCAATTTAAAAATCTTATTTCCCGGGCATTACAACCATTTCCATCATTCTTGAATCGACAGACAATACCACCTTATCAGAAGTAAGGCTTATGACTTTATATTCCATGTCATCATCCATCATATTCAGAACCAAAGTTTTTGTACTTGACTCATACCGGAAAGAACCACCCATAGCACTGCCCTGCACACTTGAACTCCAGATGCCTTTGGAATCAAAATAGTATGTCCAGGGATAAGCGGGACGATTGTCAAGCGTCGCTATGCCAACCATTGTCCAAGTCTTGTCATAAAGCAAGGATATGTCACCGACTGTAAAAGGCTCCTTTGTGATTCTGGTCAGCAGGAAAGGAGCCTTGACGGCCTCGCTGTTATCCCAAAGCATGATTATATTGTCCGTCACCTTCCTTACGCTCACACTGCCACCCTCGGATGTGTCAAGAATACCCTTCTCTGCATCGTAACTATATGTTCCGGGCTCAAAGTGTTCGCCGTCAGCCATAAACCACTTCATATACCCTTCTGAGTTGAATCCATACATCGCACGGCCTGCGACGCCCCAATCACCGATAAGTGTGGATAGTGGACATGGAGCATAATCAGTATCGGGAACGCTCGGATCCACCGCTCCTTCCTTCACAAGTGTCATCCTTTCGCCCTCCGAATCAATTATGACAAGCAAACCGTCGCTCAGTTCCACAATCTGCCAACGCTCTTTTTCACCCATACAATTAATCACCACACTATGCTCGGATGCATTATAGGTGTAGGTGAATTTCAACGTCATTCTCCCTGAGCGGGATGATAAGCCGGACACAGTTCTCGCACTCATATCCTCATCATCAAAGTCACCTGAGATATAGCCGGTACCGTCAGCATTGAATGTGTACTGCATACCATAGAGGTTCCATGTGCCGATAAGCTCCTGTGGCACATCAAACTTCTTGTCATCATCATCGTCGCTACTACAGGACGACACGGCCAAAGTCATGAACAAAGCAATAAATATTGCTACAAACTGATTCAGTTTACTGGTTTTCATAATTCTATTAAATTATTAATTATCTAAGATTTAGCGTCATAAGCCAACATAAACAAACAAGAACATAATTGTTTGCAAATATAGGTAAACTGCTCAAATTACCCCCCCCAATTTGTTAATATTAGTTAACACAACCGTTAAATCCGTAAGATTCAAGCAACTGGGATTATAATCAGGCCGAAAGCAGTTGCCCTATCCACCCTTTTCGAATTGATATGAACCAAAAATTAACCGTCTATTTTTTGCGGTCACAATAAAAACTTTTAATTTTGTGGAGAAGCTAACCATCACAGTTTCCATGGGCATCCGTGTCACATATTTCCATCACGGCCGGAGCCATTATCAACTCTCTCCACTTAAACGACACTCAATACTGAACACAAGTGGATAATAAAGAATTCTCAAAGCTCCTTGCCGAGCGCATACTCATACTTGACGGTGCCACCGGCACCATGATACAGTCCTACGGTCTCACCGAGGCAGACTTCCGCGGGAGTCGCTTCAGTGACAGCCCATGCGACCTGCGCGGAAACAATGACCTGCTCGTGCTTACCCGCCCCGACATCATCCGGGAGATAGCCGAAAGATATATCGACGCGGGAGCCGACATAATCTCTACAGACACCTTCAACGCCAACGCCATCTCAATGGCCGACTACGGGATGGAGGGCCTCGTCGGTGAAATCAACCGCGAGGCCGCCCGACTGCTGCGGGAACTCGCCGACAGCCACTCGGCAGAACTCGGCCGCCCCATACTGGTGGCCGGTTCGGTTGGACCGACCAACAAGACAGCCTCAATGAGCCCCGATGTCAACGATCCCGCCTTCCGTGCCGTGACATTCAATGACCTTTTCAATGCCTACCGCGAACAGACAGTCGCACTTATCGAGGGGGGCGTTGACCTCCTGCTCTTTGAAACCGTCTTCGACACTCTCAACCTCAAAGCCGGACTCGACGCAGCCCGTCAGGCCATGGAGGACTGCGGGAAAAGATGTCCTGTAATGGTGTCTGTGACCATCTCCGGTCCTGACGGACGCACCTTCTCAGGCCAGACACTCAAAGCATTCCTCGCCTCCATCGGCCATGCCGACATTGCCACCGTCGGAATCAACTGCTCGTTCGGAGCCGCCGACATGCTCCCCCATGTCGCCGAACTCTCCCGCATCTCCCCCCTGCCGGTAAGTTGCCATCCCAATGCCGGACTCCCCAACGCAATGGGTGAGTATGAGGAAACTCCGGAGACAATGGCCCTCCACATCCGCGAATATCTCGCGCAAGGCTTGCTCAACATCGTCGGCGGCTGCTGCGGCACCACCCCCGCCCATATCGCAGCCATAGCTGCTGAGGCCAAACACCATTCCCCCCGTACCCTGCCCGAAATTCCGCAGGCCATGCACCTTTCAGGCCTCGAACCGGTCGAGATCCGTCCCGACTCGCTCTTCGTCAACGTCGGCGAGCGCTGCAATGTGGCCGGATCGCGCAAATTCCTGCGCCTCATCAAGGAGGGAAAACTCGACGAAGCCTTGACCATCGCACGCAAACAGGTGGAGGACGGTGCACAGATAATCGACATAAACATGGACGACGGCATGATGGATGCCCGCAAGGAGATGTGTGGCTTCCTCAATCTCATCGCCTCCGAGCCTGACATCGCGCGCGTGCCGGTCATGATAGACTCATCGAAATGGGAGGTAATCGAAGCCGCGCTGAAATGCGTGCAGGGTAAACCGATAGTCAACTCCATATCGCTCAAGGAGGGTGAACAACCTTTCCTCGAACATGCACGGCGCATCATGCAGCTCGGAGCGGCCACTGTCGTCATGGCCTTCGACGAAACCGGTCAGGCCGACACCTTCGAACGCAAAACCGAAGTCTGCGCCCGCGCCTACCGTCTGCTGACCGAACGCCTCGGTTTCAATCCCGAAGACATCATCTTCGACCCCAACATCCTCGCCATAGCAACCGGAATGAAGGAACATGACCGCTACGGACTCGACTTCATCCGCGCCGTCAAGTGGATCAAAGAGAATCTGCCGGGCGCAAAGGTGAGCGGAGGTGTCAGCAACCTCTCCTTCTCCTTCCGTGGCAACAACTATCTCCGCGAGGCCATGCACGCTGTCTTCCTCTATCATGCAATCGCCGCAGGAATGGATATGGCGATTGTCAACCCCTCCTCGGCCGTCACCTACGAGGACATCGAGCCGGGACTACGTTCGCTGTTGGAGGACGTCGTGCTCTACCGGCGCGAGGAGGCGGCGGAGGAACTGATTGAACACGCCCAGCAGATGCTGCGCGAGAAGGAATCCGCCTCGCAGGCCGGCGCAGCAACCGCTGCCAAAGAAGAGGAGTGGCGCAAACTCACTGTTGAGGAGCGCCTGACCCATGCGCTTGTCAAGGGTATCCATGACCATCTCGACAGCGACCTTGCCGAGGCTCTTGAAAAGTATCCGGACCCCGTCAGTATCATCGACGGCCCTCTGATGGAGGGAATGAACCGCGTCGGCCGGCTCTTCGGCGAAGGGAAGATGTTTCTGCCGCAGGTCGTGAAGACCGCCCGCACGATGAAACGCGCCGTCAGCATCCTCACCCCCGCCATCGAGGCGCGGAAAGATTCACGCGAGGCCGCAAAAGCCGGAAAAGTGATATTCGCGACGGTTAAGGGTGATGTCCACGACATCGGAAAGAATATCGTCTCGATTGTCCTCGCCTGCAACAACTATGAGGTCATCGACCTCGGCGTGATGGTTCCGGCGGAGAAAATCGTCAGCACAGCCATAGCCGAGAAACCTGACCTCGTGTGTCTCTCGGGCCTCATCACCCCCTCGCTTGAGGAGATGGCCCATGTGGTCGAACTGATGGAAAAGAGCGGACTCGACATCCCGGTGATGGTCGGAGGTGCCACAACATCGCGCATCCACACAGCCGTGAAGATAGCACCCTGCTATTCCGCACCGGTCATCCATGTTCCCGACGCTTCGCAAAATCCTCTCATCGCCGCACGTCTGCTCAACTCGTCGACACGCGAGGACTACATCCGTGCGCTCCGCGACGAATATTCCACCCTTCGCCAACGCGAACAGCTCCGCAACACGCCCAAAATTCCTCTCGAAGAGGCGCGCAAGCGCTCAATCCGCCACTCACTGCAACAGCATAATCCCGTGGAGCCTGCGGTCAAGGGGCGCACAGTGATGGATATTCCCTTGTCGGAAGTGCTGCCATTCATCAACTGGCGCTTCTTCTTCAACGCATGGAAGATGCCGGGCGATTTCGCCTCGGTCACCACACTCCATGACTGCCCCTCCTGCCGCCGCGCATGGATAGAGAAGCATTGCCACGGCGACGTGCAGAAGGGTGAGGAGGTATTGAAGCTCTATGACGATGCTTCGTCCCTCCTGCGCGAACTCCAACGCGATGGGACAGTCGGCAAAGCCGTCGTCACCCTGACCGAAGCACATCCCGAAGGTGACGACATCATAATCTCGACCTCAGAAGCGAAAGAGCGTGTACGCTCCACGGTGCGCATCCCGACCCTGCGGTCGCAGACTCCCGAAAAGGATGCCCCGACACGCTCACTTGCCGACTACATACTCCCGGAGAATGACCACATCGGCGCTTTTGCCGTCACAGTAGACCTCTCGAAACAGCGCGAACGCTTCGACGCGGAGGGTGACAGCTACCGCTCCCTGCTCGTCCAGAGCATCGGGCACCGCCTCGCCGAAGCAGCCTCAGAGTATCTCCACTCGAAAGTGCGCCGTGAGCTTTGGGGCTATGCAAAGGATGAATCCCTGACCATCCACGAAATGTTCCAAGGCCGTTACAGCGGCATACGCCCGGCTGTCGGCTATCCCTCCCTGCCCGACCAGAAACTCACCCACGAACTCGCCCCCCTCCTCCACTTCGAAGAAATCGGCGTGAGCCTTACCGAAAATGGAGCTATGGAACCCTCGGCAACTGTATGTGGCCTATACATAGCCCATCCGGAAGCCTCCTATTTCCTCATCGGCCCGGTCGGCGAGGATCAGATGGCCGACTATGCCCTGCGCCGGAAGTTACCGATAGATGAAATCCGCAAACTCCTCGCGCATAATTGAGGCCTATATGCTACATAGATAATTCATAGGAAATAGATACCTAATAGAAAAATATAGATTCCTGATTAGATACCTTAATTAGAGAATAGCCACCTCACTGATTAGAGAAATCGCCCTCACTTGGCATACGCGCTACAGCGCGTCCCTACAAAGCGTCCAGCATGGCTATTATCTATACTCTATACTTTACCCTCTATACTGAAAAAATCTCTATACTGAAAATTCTATACTCTATACTTTAACCTCTATACTCTCAATTACCATGCTAATAAAGACCTACGGTGCGGCAGTGCAAGGCATTGACGCTCTCATCATCACCATCGAGACCGTATCGGAAAACGGTGTGCAGTTCTCGCTTGTCGGGATGGCCGATACAGCCGTCAAGGAGAGCTATCAGAGAGTGGTTTCCGCGATAAGCCAGTCGGGCTACAAATGGCCCCGCCGGCGCACGGTCGTCAACCTCTCTCCTGCCGATGTGCGCAAGGAGGGAGCCGCCTACGACCTGCCCATCGCCATAGGTATATTGGCTGCATGTGAGCAGATAAGTCCGTCGATTCCGCTCGACTCCTTCATGATAATGGGCGAGCTCTCGCTCGACGGCTCCATCCTGCCGATAAAGGGTGTATTGCCTATGGCCATAAAGGCACGGGAAATGGGATTCAAGGGGATGATAGTGCCTGTGGCCAACGCGACAGAGGCCGCAGTGGTCAACAATCTGGAAGTCTACGGCATGTCGACACTCCGCGAGGTCATTGAATTTGTGATAGGAAAGAGCGCACCGACACCTGTGGTGGTCAACACACGGGAGGAATTCGCCCGCGCATCGGCCATTTTCGACTGCGATTTCTCGGAGGTGAAGGGTCAAGAATTGGTCAAGAGGGCCTTCGAGGTGGCATGTGCAGGAGGCCATAACATTCTTATGGTCGGCCCTCCCGGAGCGGGCAAGTCCATGATGGCCAAACGTCTGCCGACCATCCTTCCACCCCTTACCCTTGCCGAGGCACTTGAAACAACAAAGATTCACTCCGTGGCAGGAAAACTGCGCAGCGGTTCACGGCTGATGACCTCCCGGCCATATCGTGCGCCACACCACACCATCTCTCCGGTAGCGCTCGTGGGAGGTGGTGCAAATCCTGCGCCCGGCGAGATTTCACTTGCCCACAACGGTGTGCTTTTCCTTGATGAATTTCCGGAATTCTCGCGTCAGGTGCTCGAAGTGATGCGTCAACCGCTCGAAGACCGCCACATCACCATCGCCCGCGCGAAATACACCATCGACTATCCCGCAGGATTCATGCTCGTGGCCTCGATGAATCCCTGTCCCTGCGGTTACTACAACCACCCGACCAAAGAGTGCATCTGTTCGCCCGGAGCGGTGCAGAAGTATCTCAACAAAATCAGCGGTCCGCTTCTCGACCGCATAGACCTGCAGGTGGAAATCTATCCCGTGGCGTTCGACGAACTGTCGTCGAAACGCGAGGGGGAGAAGAGCGCGGTGATGAAACGCCGTGTGGTCGTGGCGCGTGAGATTCAGGCTTTGCGTTTCGCCGGAGAACGAGGCATCCACTCAAATGCGCAGATGAATTCGCGCCTTCTCCGCACCCACGCCTCTATTGACCGTGAGGGCCTTGAAACCTTGCGTGAGGCCATGACGCGACTCGACATGAGTGCCCGCGCCTACGACCGCATCCTCAAAGTGGCCCGCACCATCGCAGACCTTGAACAGGCAAGCGCCCTCATCGCCACAGCCGACCAAACCGGCAACACCTTATCGTCCAACGCTCTCCGCGCTGCAGTCAACACACCCATCCTCCCCCATCATCTCCACGAAGCTCTCTCCTACCGCAACCTCGACCGTGGCAACTGGGGCAAGACTGTAGATAAAGCACCGTTTTGAATGTGGAATAAATGGCCAAATGACAAAACCGGCCATCCGGGACGAATGATTTGGAAGATGTATTAAAAAAGCCCGGTGTGGATGGGTTGAAAATGCCCGGTAGGGACGCTTTTCAAAGCGTCCGCAAATGGATATTGGTATTCTTTGTCGCGGATGGTTTTTGCATTGGATGGTTTTTGTATGGATGGTTTTCTTTTTCGGGATGTATTCATTTTGCGGACGCTTTGAAAAGCGTCCCTACCGGGTGGTAAATGGATATTCGGTGGTTGGGAATTCGGTGATTGGGCTTTTGGGAATTGGGAATTTGGGCATTTGATGATTGGGTTATTTGTTAAAATTAGTGAATTTATATTTTAAAAATCGTATGTTATAAAACATATTTATAAAACATTTTGTACCTTTGCGGTGTTTCTTAAGAGAAAGAGATAATTTTTTAGGTTCTATTCAATTCTTTATATTTTAGGTTCTATTTAATTCTTTATCATTATGAACAACATCATCAAAAAAGCTGCCAACGCATTCCGCACCGCAAGCTATTGCATCGCAAGAGCCGAACTCTATCTTAATGAGGTAAAGAATGCCCAGGAGAAGTAAGTTTCTTTTCCGAATCCCAACGCTGCGTTCCTTTTAGACAAAGGGGCGTTTTTTTGTTTTTATAGGGGCGGGGTGTAATGTTTTCAGGGAGGATGATTGATGTTGCGGACGCTTTGTTTTCAGGGATGATGATTGCTGATGCGGACGCTTGGTTTTCAGGGAGGATGATTGCTGATGCGGACGCTTTGAAAAGCGTCCCTACCGGAGGTCCCTACCGGACGTTGTATTTATTGGAGATGCGGTCGGGAGGAGTGGTTAATTGGCTATAAATTTGTTGACTTATCGGAATTATCGTACTTTTGTGTTGGATAAATGTCAAGCTCTCCCCAATAATGTCACTCATAAACAGTTCTGCAAATGCACCAACAAATGCCAATTGATACCGACCGACGGATACCTGCCGGGCAGGGGTGGCTTGCGCTTTCGCCTGTCATCGTATTCCTGCTGCTCTATGTGGCCGTTTCAATCATACTCGACGATTTCTACAAGATGCCGATAGCCGTGGCTCTTGTGGCGGCCTCGATGTGGGCCGTGGCAATCTATCGCGGACGGCCTCTGATGGAACGCATCGAGACCTTTTCCCGCGCCGCCGGACACTTCAACATCCTCTACATGATATGGGTCTTCGTGCTTGCCGGGGCCTTTGCGAGTGTGGCAAAAGAAATAGGGGCTATTGACGCGACCGTCAATCTGACCCTCCGCTTCTTCCCTCCGGAATTCGTGATTCCAACCCTCTTCTTCGCAGCATGTTTCATATCCCTGTCGGTCGGCACATCTGTAGGTACGGTTGTTGCCCTCACGCCTCTCGCTGTTGAAATCGCACAGATAGCAGACGCCAATACGGCCTTCTATGTGGCGGTCGTGCTCGGAGGCGCCTTCTTCGGCGATAACCTTTCGTTCATATCCGACACGACAATAGCGGCCACGCGCTCACAGGGATGCAACATGGCCGACAAATTCAAAGCCAACCTCTGGATAGCGCTTCCGGCCGCACTCATCACATTGGGGGCATATATCATCATGGGTCAGGACACCCCGCCGATTGTCCTCGCCCGAGAGAGTGACTACTTCCTCATCCTCCCCTATATAGTCGTGCTCGCCACTGCCATTGCAGGAATCAATGTGACTATAGTCCTCTCGCTCGGCATACTCACCGCCATCATCATGGGACTTATCAACGGGGTAAGCCTCATCGACATGGCTTCATTCGCAGGCAGCGGTATCGACGGGATGGGCGACCTCATCATCATCACCCTCCTCGCCGCCGGAATGCTCGGACTCATCAAGGCAGCAGGGGGCATACAGTTCCTCCTGCAGGGACTGACATCCCGCATTTCGGGCCGACGTGGCGCACAGGCCATACTTGCGCTGCTCGTCGGAATCGTGAACCTCTGCACGGCCAACAACACAGTGGCAATCATCACCGTTGGAGGAATCTCACGCGACATTGCCGAACGCTACGGCATCGATTCCCGCAAGAGTGCGTCGCTGCTTGACTCAGCCTCATGCGTGGTACAGTGCCTCATTCCCTACGGCGCACAGACCCTTCTGGCCACATCACTTGCCGGCATCTCACCCGCGGCACCCTTCCCCTATCTCTACTACCCCTGGGCACTCGCCGCGATGATAACACTCTCCATCATCTTCCTCTTCCCCCGCAGGCTGAATTGACAACTCAAAACTCCCAACTCCCCAACCCTTCGCCCTGCGATAAATCTAAAAACTCAAAACTGACAACTCAAAACTCAAAAACTCCCCGTGTCACGCAACCTTCTCGCCCGCTACATCTGGCTGATAGATACCATACGCCGCTACGGCTCCATCACCCGCGAAAAGCTCAACGAGCTGTGGATGCAATCGCCCTATTCCGAGGGCGACCCACTCCCGAGGCGCACCTTTTACAACTACAGGGGAGCCATCGAGGAACTGTTCAACATCAACATCGAGTGCAATCCGACCACCTACGAATACTACATCGACTCCGGCGACTCCCATCAGGCCAGTGTCACCGACTGGCTGCTCAACTCAGCCGCGATGAGCAACGTGCTCTCCTCCGTGAAAGATGTCTCCGACTCAATCTTCCTTGAGGATGTCCCCTCCGCGCGCCTGTATCTCTCGCAGGTCATCTCAGCCTTACGGGAACGCCGGCCCCTCCACTTCACCTACCGGCCATACACACGCGTCAATCCCACACGCGACGTGGTCATCGAGCCTTACTTCCTGAAAATCTTCCGCCAGCGATGGTATGTCACCGGACTCAACACGCGCGACGGAATCATCAAGACCTACGCACTCGACCGAATGGAGGACGTAATCATCGGCAGTGAGACCTTCACAATCGACCCTGATTTCAACGCCGAGAAATTCGTCAGCGACTCCTTCGGGATAGTCTTCACGCAGGCCGAACCACACGCCGTGGTCATCCGGGCCACCGCACGCCGGGCCAAGTATCTCCGCGCCCTTCCGCTCCACCATTCACAGCGCGAGGAGATTCACGACTCATTTTCCGACTTCCACTACCGTCTGCGCCTCACCCCCGACTTCGTCCAGGAACTGCTCTCGCTCGGTGCCGATGTGAAGGTAATCTCGCCCCCCGAACTCCGTGCTATGGTCACAGACGGCCTGCGCAACGCACTTGCCCAATACGAGAGCGCAACCGACAACTGACCGTTCACCAAGCGTGAATTAGGCAGATTTCATTCACCACCATAGCTTTTTATGCAAAGATACGTTCGTAAATCGCTCAAAAAGGTGCGATAATGCAAAATCCGTTGCATAAACGATTTATTATTGGTAAGTTTGCAGTAAACCAACGGGGCCGGAGTTATGGCTGAGGTTACTCCGAACAGGCAAACAGAGCCCCATCATCATCACAATTTACCTTCTTGAATCATGAAAAAGATTTTGCTAAAAGGTCCGTTCATCGCAGCGACAATGCTGATGACCGGAACCGCCATGACCGCATCGGCGGCAAACGAAGCAACCGTCACCCCCCGCTTCGACGCAATCGACTCCACTCTCACCATCCCTGCTGAAATCTACGGCCAGTTCGCCGAACATCTCGGCACCTGCATCTACGGTGGCCTATGGGTCGGTCCGGACTCACCGATACCCAACACCTCCGGCTACCGCAACGATGTCCTGGAAGCTTTGAAAGAACTGAAAGTCCCGGTGTTGCGCTGGCCGGGAGGATGTTTCGCAGATGAATATCACTGGACCGACGGCATCGGCCCCAAAGAGAACCGCCCAGTGATGGTCAACACCAACTGGGGAGGAACCATCGAGGACAACAGCTTCGGAACCCACGAATTCTTCAACCTTTGCGAACTCCTCGAATGCGAACCCTATCTGAGCGGCAACGTCGGCAGCGGAACTGTCGAGGAACTTGCAAAATGGGTGGAATATATCACCGCCGAGGATGGCCCGATGGCCAAACAGCGTAAGGCAAACGGCCGCGAGAAGCCCTGGAAACTGAAATATCTCGGTGTCGGAAACGAGAGCTGGGGATGCGGCGGTAACTTCACTCCCGAAGCATACAGCAACGAGTATCGCCGCTATCAGACATATTGCCGAAACTTCAACGGCAACAAGCTCTACAAAATCGCATCAGGCGCAAGCGACTATGACTACAACTGGACCAAAGTCCTGATGAAGAATGCCAACCGCCAGATGGACGGCCTCTCGCTCCACTACTACACCGTGGCGGGATGGAACGGAAGCAAGGGCGCGGCAACAAAATTCTCCGACGATGATTTCTACTGGACGATGGGCAAATGTCTGGAAATAGAGGATGTCATCAACCGTCACGATTCAATCATGGGTGTCTACGACCCCAAGAAGCGTGTGGGTCTGATTGTCGACGAATGGGGAACCTGGTGGGACGAGGAACCGGGCACCGTCAGGGGTCATCTCTACCAGCAGAACACAATGAGAGACGCACTTGTGGCAGCATTGAGCCTCAACGTGTTCCACCGCCATACCGACCGCATTAAGATGGCCAACATCGCGCAGATTGCCAATGTGCTCCAGTCAATGATTCTTACAAAGGACGATCAGATGGTGCTGACTCCGACATACTATGTGTTCAAGATGTACACACCTCATCAGAATGCAACAGTCATTCCTCTCGACATTCAGACCGACACCCGCAAGGTGAGAGGTGACCGCAACGTCCCGACCGTCAGCGCCACAGCGTCAACAAAAGACGGTGAAATCAACATCACACTGACCAACATCGACCTCAACGAACCGGTGGAAGTCAACATTCCCCTTGCCGATGTGAAAACCGGAAAGGTCAAAGGCGAAATCCTGACAGCGGCGAATATCGACGATTTCAATGACTTCGGTCAGGCCGAGAAAATCAGCATCCGCCCCTTTGACGGAGCCAAGGTATCGAAAGGCTCAATCCGGGTGAAGCTTCCTGCAAAATCCATCGTAAACCTCACCCTCAGGAAATAACAGTGAATAGAAATCCGTAAATATCTGATAAAGGTACACAAGGACATAAGACGCTATGTTTGCCGGTGAATTCGGACGCCGGCCAAACATGGAAAAGG